>NZ_JARACS010000022.1:0-27285 GCF_028765525.1 Aliivibrio sp. S2TY2
TCAGTTTTTTTGGCTCAGTTTAGCGATTGAGCCGTTAGTTTTTTAGGTGTGAAAGTAGGTGGTTTTCCTTCTTCTTTATTTCCTTTTAGTTTTCATTTCATTAGGTTCGGCATTGAATAATTATTGCCCCAAATTCAGGCGTTTCAGAGGCTAATTTACGCTTCAATTGTTCTTTGGTTATGCCTCATTTTATCCAGCATCAGTGTTTTGCTCTCAGCATTTTCAATCCCAATTGTGGTTAGGATATTTGGTTTATCAGTTCCAAACTAGCTGAAACCAAATCGTACAAATGGTGTAAGAAAAAGGATTGTTTCGTTTCACAGTTATTGCTGTTGAAGTGATATTTTGCTCGCTAAATTGAGCCAGTCTAATTAAACTTAGTTTACAGTAAATCTTGGTAAATCAGTTCTTTACCAATTAAAGCGAAGCGTTGACAAAGATCGTGTAACAAATGCATCAACACGATTTTCTACACTCGGCATTGTCAGTTTGTCTTTAGTTTCAGTGATTAAGGCAGTAAAATTCAGCTAAGTCTGTATCGTAGCAAACGTGTTATGCAGGCGTTATGAGCTAGGCGATTATATTAATAAAGCCTTTATCGGAAATGTATTATGCTGTTAACATTGTTGATGTGATAACTTGGTATCAGGCTGAATTTTATAGGTGTAATTATGAGTAATGTTAAAAGATCCAATCTACTATTAGCTCTGGCTGAGATACTTCAAGATATTGAGATGATAAATACCATTAATGAACATAGTGAGAATTTATCAAATGAAGAATTAGATAATTTAGAAGATATAGTATTAAAAAAGGTAATGGCATATCGTTTACATGATAAATGGCCGCCTAAAATAGAATCAATAACAAAAGTAATGCAGTTTAATAGTTAACGAATTTACTAATAAGGTTTTACGATAGTTCGCTCATAACAAATGCATCAACACGATTTACTACATTCGGCGTTGTCGGTTTGCCTTTAGTTTCAGTGATTAAGGTAGTAAAATTCAGCTAGGTCTGTATCGTAGCAAACGTGTTATGCAGGCGTTATATGCAAAAATGAGTTTATGAGCTAAATAGGGTAGAATTCTACTTTTGAACTGTAGCGAGCCACAAATGAATAAGCCCATCGAACAAAGAATTGGTAACATCGCCTTAGTTGTTGAAAATTATGATGATGCAATTGAATTTTATACTAAGAAACTTCAATTTGAGCTTATCGAAGATACGGATTTAGGCGGTGGTAAGCGTTGGGTTCAAATATCTCCACCTAATTCCACGGGTACAAATTTACTATTGGCTCAAGCAAGTAATGATGACCAATTAAAATCAGTTGGCAATCAAGCTGGCGGTCGTGTTTTCTTATTTCTTCAAACTAATGATTTCTGGCGTGACTATGAGTTTATGAAAGCTCAAGGTGTCGAATTTACTGAAGAGGCACGTGTTGAAGAATACGGCACAGTTGTTGTATTTAAAGACTTATACGGTACAAAATGGGACTTATTGCAGTTAAATCAAGCTAACTAAGTCTGTAGCATATAACAAATGCATCAACACGATTTGCTACATTCGGCATTCTAGATTTCTTTGGGTTTACCGCATTAAGTGGTAAATTTGGACTTGATCTGCATAGTAGCAAACGTGTTATGCAGGCGTTATACGAGATGGACTTAATTAAGTGTATGGAATACTTATGAAAAAAGGCTTTGATATTATAGGCGCACCTTTTAATAAACTTGGGTGTGTGACAACTGAACAAAATACGGTTGATGGTCTTCGTGAAATGGATGAACGTTCATGGGTAGGACTTACTGATTGGATTCAAGTGAGAACTCAACGCTGGGCTTCAGATATCGTTGATTTAGGCGATGTTGCTGTAACGGCTGAAGTTAAAAACTTCATCGATAATGACGATAAAGATAAAGCACTTTATAACTATGCAAATGATTTGAAATCTACACTTTTAAATAGTTATCAGAATAATCGTATTCCTATCACAATTGGTGGCGACCACTCTATTGCGGTCGGCACGTTACAAGCAACGATGGAATTTTACCAAAAAGAACAAGGTAAGAAAGTCGCAGTTGTTTGGGTTGATGCTCATGCCGACATAAATAACAGCTTAGATAGTAATTTGCACGGTAAGCCACTTGCTCTGCTAATGAATCAATATCCTCATAATGAATGGAACATTCCAACTGACCTCGAAGTTAAGCCCGAAGATGTTTACTATATTGGTGTGCGAGATTTAATGCGTAATGAGTTTGACCTAATTAATGAGTTGAGCATTGCTAATTATGATATGCCATTTATTGAAAAACACGGTTTCAATACGGTTGTTGAAATCCTAATGGCAAAATTAGAACAAGACTATGACCATGTTTATTTGTCATTTGATTATGATGCTTTAGATGGCAGTATATTTCGAGCCTGTGCAACTCCAAATGTAGGTGGTTTAACGGCTAGGGAAGCGTTGCATCTAGTTCATACAATATCTTCTAGCCCTAAATTTGTAGGCGCTGATTTTGTTGAATATATGCCTGAGCTTGATGAAAATGGTGTATCTAAAGAATTAATGATCAAACTAATTGATGCAGTATGGGGATTCCGTGCGTAATTTCGTATAACAAATGCATCAACACGATTTACTACACTCGGCAATCTCAGTTTGCCGGGTGTTTCTCGTTTTAAGGCGTCAATATTAAGTATAATTGCATAGTAGTAAACGTGTTATGCAGGCGTTATGTTGTTGGTGTAAAATAAGGTTTTTCAGCATCTTGAGGTGAGTTATGTTTCAGTTTAAATGTACCAAAAAAGTTCAAGATTTCATTAGCCTGAAACCAAGTGACTTAAGTGAAATTGAGCCTGAAAAGTTTGTGCTTGGTAATTGGTTTGTTAACTCATTTACTCAAAATCGCCGTAAAGTTTTAATCTTTATGGAAGAGAAAACTCTATTCTCATTTATCATTGTTGGTGTCCGAAAAGAGCACATAAAAACGTTAAGAAAGCATTTTCTCGAAGGGTTGTGTTTGCAGTTGAAAGCGGAAGGTATTAGCCCTCAGACTATCGCTGCATTTTCTGATAATCAAACGATAATTCAATACACCAAAACTGACAATAGAAGTAAGGTTGGCTCTCTGACTGATCTTATTTATTTGTATAGTTCATGGATTGACTCAGAAGGTGGTTTGTCAGAAATTGATGTTGTTGATATTGGAATGAAACTGAATAGAGTTCCTCAGACAAATCTTAAGTTAATCTATGCAATTAATGAGCTTAAACAGGCGCTTGGAGAAACAACATAACAAATGCATCAACACGATTTGCTACACTCGGCGTTGTCAGTTTGTCTTTAGTTTCAGTGATTACGGCAGTAAAATTCAGCTAGGTCTGTATGGTAGCAAACGTGTTATGCAGGCGTTAGCTGCTAGCGGAAATTTTTAGAAATTAAGAGGGTTTTATGCTTTTTTATAAATATCAGAGAGCAAATGTATTGTCTTTAATGATGTTAAAACGAGGTGAGATTTTCTTTGCGTCTTCTGATGAATTGAATGATGCTCAGGAATGTAGGCCAAGATATTTATTTAAAGGCTCAAAAGATATTTGGTCACGCTTCTGTCATTATTTATTAGTAAATACGTATTGTGAGTGTGGCATTTACGATTCTTCAGAAGGCTCGAAGCTTATAGATTTACACTTATCATTGAGTGATTTTATTTTTTCAAAAATAAAAAATAAACACGCAAGTGTGATTGAGGTAAAAGATTTAGTTATTTCATCTTTAATTGATTTGATGAATGACGGGTTTGAAAAAAGAGAAAAACAGTTAATAATTAATTACCTAGTACATTTTTTTGATACTTTATTAATACCAATTATGCATGAGCCTAAATATTTAACATCATTTTCTAAGAGTGCAATAAACCCTACTATGTGGGGACACTATGCCGATGCTGAAAAAGGGTTTGTTATTGTTTATGAGACAGATGATAACTTATTAGAGGTTAACTCAACGTTTTCAAATTTAGATGGACATCGTAAAAAAGATGGATTTATTGAAATAGGTAGGTATAAAACAGAAAATATACGGTTAGAAACCGTAGAATATTCTCGACAACCAGTAAAGGTTAATGCTTTTCATAAACTAATTAGTAAGTTTTTTTACTCTGAAATGGAAGACCATTACGATGTACCTCTATTATTACCAGGAGATGCTAAGTATATGGAGGAGCATAAAATAGGCTTAGTAAAGTTTAGTGATTGGAGGTATGAAAAGGAAATTAGGGCTTTCTTCCCAACAATTGATCCTGTACCAGCAGAATTACGAACTCTAAATGTATCAAATAAGCATATTAAGGGGGTTATTTTTGGTGCGAAAACCTCTCAAAGAGACAAAGAGAAAATAATCATGAGCTGCTATCATTTACAAGAATACTGTATTGGTAATGATACTTTTGAATTATTATTTTTCCAAGCTATAGAGAATGTAGATAAATTTGATCTGAAAATAATGCCATTTGGTATGCTAAATAAGTCATTATATCATTTGAGTGAATTACCAATTTCTAGATTTAATGCGCTCGATAAAAAAAATCAAGATAAACTAATTGAAATTACAGAGTGTTTAAACAAAAGCAGCTAACAAATGCATCAACACGATTTGCTACATTCGGCGTTGTCAGTTTGCCTTTAATTTCAGTGATTAAGGCGTTAAAATTCAGCTAGGTTTACATAGTAGCAAACGTGTTATGCAGGCGTTATGTGTTCTTAGATTTGCGCTAAATCATAGTGATAAAGCCATTTTTTAGTATATTATACTGCGATAATTTTAATACAATGCTAGGGTTACAAATATGAATGAGCAAAGCCTCATCACAATTCAAAATGAAGACCAATTGTTTGATATTCTAAAAGGGATAGATGAAGATATTTTAAATGTCGAAGGGACAAAGTTACATTTTGACGGATGGCCTACTTTTACAATGAGAGTTGTAGGGGATGGTTATGATGCGACAATTACACCTGGATTAATGAAAGGCTTTCTTGAGTTACAAAGTGCTATTTATCGAAGTTATGCAATGGCTAGGTATAACACACCAAAAGCAACTAAACTTAGTCAATATGAACGTGAATTATTAACTATTAGAATTAAAGTTGAGCAAGGAAGTTCATTATTTGGAATTGACTTCCAAGAGATTCTTGAAAATTTAGCTGGTGAATTGGTGGGGAAAATGGATGCTAAAACGATAGTTATTACAGTTTTGGGCTTTGCTGCATTATATTTTGCAGATTCTAGCTATAAAAACTATCTTGATACTAGAGTTCAAACTCGTGTTCAAGAAGTTCAAAGTGAAGAAAAAAGAGCAATTTTTGAACATATGAAGTTTGCACAAGAGCAAGAAACGGAGAGAGCTAAAATAATGGCATCTGTCCTTTCTGGCCAACCACGCTTACAGACGATCTCAAACTTTAGTAATGATGCAAAATCAGAGTTAATAAAACGAGCAGGTGTTGGTGAGTCATTAGAAATTCAAGGAATTGTAATTGATGGTGAAAGTGCGACTGAACTGATGAAAAACGCACGAAAGAAATCAAACGCAATACTATTAGATGGTCATTATCGAATTTTGTTTGTTGATTCATCAAATCCACAATCTTTTAAAGTTAAATTAAGAAGTCTTGACTCAAAAGATGAATTTATTGCAGTGGTAGAGGATACAACTTTAGACCATAAATTCTTATTAGCTTTGCAGCAAGGTGAGTGGTCGCGTAAGCCAATAAAACTTCATATTGATGCCAAAGAAGCAAACGGTGAAATAAAAGCAGCTAAAGTGACATATGCTGAAATGCCAAGTAAATAGAACACATAACAAATGCATCAACACGATTTATTACACTCGGCAATCTCAGTTTGCCGGGTGTTTCTCGTTTTAAGGCATCAATTTTAAGTATAATCGCACAGTAATAAACGTGTTATGCAGGCGTTATAACCTCAAGAGGAAATGATGGAATTAGAGGCTTTTGAACATAAGGATTATGATCTGCTTACTGCCTGGATAGATAGCGAAAAACTTTGTTATTTGTGGGGCGGGCCAGCTTATAAATATCCTCTTACTCACGAACAAATTGAAACTCATTGTAAGCAGTTACAGGTGTTTCCATTTCTATTTACTGTTGAGAATAATCCGGTTGGTTTTGTGGAGCTTTACCAAGTTTCAGTTAATGAATTTCGTATCTGTCGCGTATTTATCTCACCTGAATATCGAGGCCAGAATTTAGCTCAAACCATGCTACAGCTACTTATTGAAAAGGCTCAGGTTAATTACAAAGCTAATTTACTGACATTAGGTGTTTTCAGCCACAATAAATTAGCTATTTCATGTTACGAAAGACTGGGTTTTGTAGAATTTGAGCAGGTAACTAATAGCTTATCATTTGATGGTGAGAGTTGGGATTTGTCACGCATGGAAAAACGGTTATAACAAATGCATCAACACGATTTGCTACATTCGGCATTCTAGATTTCTTTGGGTTTACCATATTAAGTGGTAAATTGAGTTTAATCTGTATCGTAGCAAACGTGTTATGCAGGCGTTATGTGTTCTGACTTGAATAATAGGTATAAATTATTGGATAAAATCACTTTTTTCTCACGATTGGAAACTCAAATAATCACTGGCAAAAAGACAGCGACTATTCGTGATCACTCTGAGAGTAACTTCTCAGTAGGTCAAGTTTTGAATGCTTATACTTATGAGGATAATCAAAAGATTTGTCAGATTGAAATACTTAGCGTTGAGCCAGTTGAGTTTAATGAATTAAATCGAACGCACGCTAAGGCTGAAAATTTACCATTTGTTTTCATTTTAAAATGGCTTTTACGGAAGATTTATTCAAAAGAAAGTAGTCTGTTTTTTATTCGTTTTAAAGTCGTGAGATAATCATATTCCTAACTTATCCTGCTTTCTATACCGAATTTAATCGCTTTCAATAAATGGGTAAGTCAAAAAATTCAACAACACACATAACAAATGCATCAACACGATTTGCTACACTCGGCGTTGTCAGTTTGCCTTTAGTTTCAGTGATTAAGGCGTTAAAATTCAGCTAGGTCTGTATAGTAGCAAACGTGTTATGCAGGCGTTATGTGTAATGGGTTGAATTTTAATTCTTATACCCCAATATAGGTAGTATAACTTATTAATTAGGATTTTTTATGAGCTACGTCGGTATAGCGTCAACGATCGGAACTACATCAGTCAATATTGAAAAATTAATTATCCGAGGTGAAGGATCTCCAGGTATAGCAAGCGCGTTAAATACAACTTCCAGCAATGTGACAAAATTTATTGATGGCACAGCGTCTCCTGGTATAGCTAAAGTGCTAGGTACAACAACTGTAAACGCCCAAAAATTGCGAAATGATATTGGTAGGGATGGTGCCATTGGGTTGATATTAGGTTTAGCGTGCGTGCAAAAAAACTAATGTTATCAATTTATTAGGTGGTATAAAAGTATCCATTTCACCTAATCTGTTTATAAAAACAGTGTTTATTTGACCAGTTATCCTGTTAAGAGTATAGTAATTTAACCTTACAAATAAAAAGGATATAAATATAATGGCTCTTTACTTTTTAACATACGATCTTAGAAAATCAAAAAACTATGAATCTCTATATAAAGAATTAAATAGTTATAATGCTGTTCGTATTCTTGATTCTACTTGGTGTTTTAAAAGGATAAACACTACGGCTGCTGGCTTAAGGGATTATTTTAAACAATTTATAGATAATGATGACGGTTTAATGATTTCTGAAGTGACATCTTGGGCATCATTTTCTGCGGATGGGAACCCGAATCAACTTTAGCAACACATAACAAATGCATCAACACGATTTACTACACTCGGCAATCTCAGTTTGCCGGGTGTTTCTCGTTTTAAGGCGTCAATATTAAGTATAATTGCATAGTAGTAAACGTGTTATGCAGGCGTTAGCACTATAAGAGGATACTATGGATTTACCAAATCAAATAAAACAACATAAAGCTGAATCAGATTCATATGCTATTCTTCTTTATCACCTCCGAGATATTGGCATTTTTCGTAATGTTACTGAAAATGATTACGGTATTGACTTTGAAATCGAGTTTGTCGAGGATGGCAAAGTTGTCGGGAATTATATTAAGGCACAAGTTAAAGCTTCAGAAAAACTTGTAATTCGTAAGAGCGACTCAGTGCCCACAATATCTGGTATTAAACAAAGTACGCTCAACTATTGGGCACAACTTAGTTTTAAAAGCCATGTTGTTGCGTATGCAGTTGATCTGGAAACTGAAAATATCTATATTTCAAAACCTTTGTTTTGGGACGTTATTTCAAAAATTGACCGAAATGATGCAACAAAAACAATAGAATTTTTACCGCATCAAAATGGTCTTAAGTCACAGGTTCCTATTGCTAAGATATTTACAAAAGTTTACTCAGTATTCCCTTCATTGCTTGATGAAATATACAGTCATAAGCTGGGGCTAAAAAGTCTGAAGAGATTTGCTAGCTTATATGCTGACGTATTTCACTATGACATTGGTTCTGAAGTTGAAAATCAAGATGATTTCGCTACTTTTTTAGACGTTTGCAAAGTCTTACTAGTTCATGAAAATTTTGATAACTCGAAGTTTTCAGATGAAGAGAAAAAATATAGATATAGTTACCAATATTGGTGTAACCAATCTATAAGTGATGGTTATGGCGATGAAGTGGTTAATTTTATTGCGAGAAAACCAATGGAAGTATTGTTCCCTCTATACCTTAATGCTCTTCAAAAGTATGAAAAACGAGTTTTTTCTGGACAATACTTTTGGCTGCACAAAGATCCAACCTACTTACGATTGGTGTATGAAAACATAATACCAACAGTACGAGATCATGATGGTATTAGTGATCTAGGTTACGATTATCCGCAGAAAAGAAGAAATAAAGGGCTGACTTTCCGTAGTTATTGTGCACGAATATAGTGCTAACAAATGCATCAACACGATTTACTACACTCGGCATCTCAGGTTGTCGGGTGTTTCTCGTTTTAAGGCGTCAATTTTAAGTATAATTGCATAGTAGTAAACGTGTTATGCAGGCGTTATATGCTTCAAGGATGAAAAAAGTGAAATACGATATTTCTTTTATACATACAGGTCAGGTTCATATTGAAAAATTTGGTTCATTAGTTGCTGAGCTTTCGCCTAATTTACTTATAAATCATATTGTTGATGAGTCATTGTTAACTCACGCTCAGCAGTTTGGTGTTGATTCGATATTAAAATCTAACCTTCTAGCGCAGTTGGAAGCTTTGAGTTTAGTCAGCAAAGTCATTGTGATCACTTGTTCATCGATTGGTGGCATTGCTGAAGAAATAGATAACTTAAATGGTTGTAAAGTTCAACGAGTCGATCAGGCAATGGCTGACTTTGCTGTTGAAAATGGAAATAATATTTTGGTTCTTGCGGCATTAGAAAGTACTTTAGAACCAACTCGTGAACTGTTGCTGAAATCGCTAGCCAAACACAACTCAAAATCTAAGCTTACTTTGTGCCGCGTTGAAAATGCATGGGATTACTTTCTAGCTGGCAAAATGGAACAATATTATGACCAAATCAGTGCCGTAATTACCTCTAATGAGACAAAGTATGACTTAATCGTATTAGCTCAGGCTTCAATGTCTGAGGTTCAAAATAATGTTAACGTCTCTATTCCAGTAATTAGCAGTCCACGCCTTGGTGTCGAACGAGCAATAAAAGCACTAACAATTTAAGGCGCATATAACAAATGCATCAACACGATTTGCTACATTCGGCATTCTAGGTTTCTTTTAGTTTCCCGTATTAAGTGGTAAATTTGACTTCATTTGCATGGCAGCAAACGTGTTATGCAGGCGTTATGTGTTTATAGGAAAAAATATGGATTTAGATCGTTACATCTCCGAATTAAAAGGTATTGTTGAAGAAATTGTCGATGAATTTGACTTTGATGAGGCACGTTTTGCTTTATTTGAACATGACTTGCGATCAGAAGGCTTTGAGAATTGGTTACAATTTAAAAGAGATAAGCTCTCAATAGTTAGAGATTTTATATCTTCAACTCCATCACAGCGTAGTAAGCTGAAAAAGTTTCAAGAAAATTATTTTTTTATTGCATTAGCAGCATACCAAGAATGTATTGGTACAATTTGGATGCTTGAATCTATGTCCAAAAGAAATCTCTTATCTGGTTTGCCGTACAGAAAATTCGCGGGACTAGCTAGTGAAACATTTTCTGAAATAGCTAACTTATCAACTGATTGTGAATTACCTTGGGGAGAGTTTTCGTTTGATGTGGAAACACACACATAACAAAGCAATCAACACGATTTATTACATTCGGCGTTGTAGGTTTGTCTTTGGGTTCGGTGTTTAAGGCAGTAAAATTCAGCTAAGTCGTCGTAGTAATAAACGTGTTATTGCGGCGTTATGTCAAAAGAATGTGGTAACTATGACTCAGATAAAAATGAATAATGTTAAAGCCGAAATCCTTCTTGAGGGAGTTTTTTTATCATTAAAAAATGCAGAAAATTTGTGTAAAGAAGCTGAACTGCTACACCAGCATGATATGTATGCACGTTCTTATGCATTGAGTCACTTTGCGCGAGAGGAGGTCGGGAAAAGTCTCATGTTGGCAAGGGCATATATTGAGAGATTAGCTGGTATTAAAATCGATTGGAAATTGTTGAATCGGAGATTTAGAAATCACAAGAATAAGTTAGGTGGAGATGCTGCTTTTTCTGTTGCGATATTAGGTAAAGGGATGCTTGAGGAAGGTTTCAACCCTGAGATTGCTTTTAAAGTTATTGAAGGTGCTAATAATAGGAAAAATAGCTGTCTATATACAGACTGGAAAGATGGTAAGTTCGTTGACCCAAGTAAAGTGATTAATGGTCATCAATCAGATAGAAACCTTAGTATGGCTAAATTTAGAGTCGAATTAGCTATAGCGGTATGTGAAGAGCTACCAAAGCTTCAGGACACTTCTAAAGAACAACTTCTATCAAATTATACAGATCCTTCTGATATTAAAGGTATTGAAGATATTATTGGTCTATTTGATATTTGACATAACAAATGCATCAACACGATTTGCTACACTCGGCGTTGTCGGTTTGCCTTTAGTTTCAGTGATTAAGGCAGTAAAATTCAGCTAAGTCTGTATCGTAGCAAACGTGTTATGCAGGCGTTATGCATTTCTATAATTTTAAGGTTTATTGATGGAACAAGAAAAATACTTAGGTTATATCAAATATGATGGAGAGTTAGTTATTGATGGGCTTATGGATGCTCGTCGTCAAGCTAAAGCTCTATTGGCATTTGATGATGTATTAAGAGATTTTATTATCAAGCAAGTACCTGAATTGAAAAATGTTGATTTTGAAATTCCAATGAGAGTCCAAAAAGGATCATGGGAGGCTTTGATTCCCGAAACAGTGGCTGGTTGGCTTCAAGCGGGTTTTGGAATTGTAGCTACAGCATATTTTAGTAAAGCAGCATCAAAAATGGCTGAAAATGATTTTGAAAGCTTTGGTTTTACAACTATTTTCACAAAAGCTTTAGAGGGTATAAAATGGTTTGCTCGAATTGGTAAACATACGGGACAGGTAGGAAAAAAAGATTTTACCAATCTTAAATTTAAAAATAATAATGAACTTATTGGTATTCCAAATGAGTCCGGTGAATATCTATACGTGCCAAAATATGCTCTTGATCTTTACTTAACCTCTAACGCAAAACTATTAGAAGAACTTTCCCGAAATATTGCGGATGGAAGGGAGCTGAAAATTGGTACATACAAAAATGGTAAGAAGGATGAAGTAATTATTGGTAGATCTGAAAAATATATTTTTTGTCCTGATGAATCAGAGGATGATGATATATTGGTGTTGCCAGAATTAGAACATGGAATGTCTGTATCAATAGACGGTGAGGTAACAAGGGAAAATAAAACATCAAATTCCTTAGGTTTTAAATATCAGGGACATATATTAACGGCGTATCCTGATTGCGGTTCTGTAGTTAAATATAAGCCTTTGTTATTTTTACGATGTAACTTAGTTGGTACGGTTAGTCGTTTAGATGAGAAAGGGCGTGTAACCTCTAAACGTCCTAAATTAATTGTTTCTCATTTAGATGTATTAGAACAAAAAACTGGTGATTTATTTGATTAAATGCATAACAAATGCATCAACACGATTTGCTACATTCGGCGTTGTCGGTTTGCCTTTAGTTTCAGTGATTAAGGCGGTAAAATTCAGCTAAGTCTGTATCGTAGCAAACGTGTTATGCAGGCGTTATAACGCAGGGTGGATATGGATAGAATCATCACATTAATTGAGAAAGATGAATTGAGGGTTAAGGCTCTTGATTGTGTTCGACAGCTCAATTTACCTCATTGTTATTTGGCCGCTGGTTTCGTCCGAAATTTGGTGTGGGACCATTTGCATCAGAAATCAATATCAACGCCTTTGAATGACGTTGACGTTATTTATTTCGATGAAACTGAATCTAATTCTGAAAACTACAAACTAATCGAATCTCAGCTTTCTGTATTGATGCCAGAATTGAACTGGGAAGTGCGTAATCAAGCAATCATGCACAAAAGAAATGGTGATAAACCGTATTTAAGTATTATCGACGCAATGAGTTATTGGCCAGAAAAAGAAACGGCGGTAGCGATACGTAAATTAGGTAATGGTAAGTATGAATGTATTTCTGCATTTGGCTTTGAATCGTTGTTTAATTTGCAAGTTACACATAACCCGAAGCGTTCTTTAGAAATCTTCAGTGACCGCGTAACGTCGAAGGGTTGGCTGAGTCATTGGTCTAAATTGAGAACTGCGTTATAACAAATGCATCAACACGATTTGCTACATTCGGCATTCTAGGTTTCTTTGAGTTTACCGTATTAAGTGGTAGATTTGAGCTTAATCTGCATGGTAGCAAACGTGTTATGCAGGCGTTACACGAACTAAAGATTGCAGTTTTTTTGGCTCAGTTCAGCGATTGAGCCGTTAGTTTTTTAGGTGTGAAAGTAGGTGGTTTTCCTTCTTCTTTGTTTCCTTTTAGTTTTCATTTCATCAGGTTCGGCAATTTACTATTATTGCCAAAAGTTCATGGATTTCAGAAGCTAATTCACGCTTCAATTGTTCATGGTTTTGCCTCATTTTATTCTGCATCCGTGCTTTGCTCGTAGCATTTTCAATCCCAATTGTGGCAAGGATATTTGGTTTATATGTACCAAACTTGCTGAAACCAAATCGTTCAAATGGTGTTAGCAAAAGGATTGTTTCATTTCACAGTTATTGTCGTTGATTGGATATTTTGCTCGCTTAATTGAGCCAGTCTAATTAAAATTGTTTAGTAACAAATCTTGGTAAATCAGTTCTTTACCAATTAAAGTGAAGCGTTGACAAAGATCGTGTAACAAAGCAATCAACACGATGCTAATTACACTCGGCGTTTGTGGTTTGAAGTATAATTGGTTTGGAAAGTAAGGTGTTCGCACGTGTTATTGCGGCGTTAGCTGCTTCAAAGAAGGAATTTAGTATGCAAGATGAGAAATGGCTCTCAGGTACGGAGCTTAAAGGGAAAATAGTCACATTAATTCCATTACAACTAGAGCATGCGTCAGCTCTTGTTGAAGCGGCTTCTGATGGTGAACTTTGGGACTTATGGTATACGAAAATACCAAATAAAGAGACTGTAAACGGTTATATTGAATTGGCTTTAAGTGAACAAGACGCTGGGCGTTCTTTGGCTTTTTCTGTCATTGATAATGAAACTCAAACCATAATCGGTACAACTCGTTTATGCCACGCTGATTGTGTGAATAAACGGGTAGAAATCGGTTATACGTGGTATGCGAAAAGCTACCAGAGAACATCAGTAAATACCGAATGTAAGTTCCTTCTTCTTTCTCATGCATTTGAAAACCTTTCAGCAATCGCTATTGAGTTTAGAACTCATTGGCATAATCACGCTTCACGTAATGCAATAGCTCGTTTGGGTGCAAAGCAGGACGGTGTAATTAGAAATCATCAACAAATGGCAGATGGTAGCTATCGAGATACCGTTGTATTTTCGATAATTAATAGTGAGTGGTTGGCCGTAAAAGCTAGTTTGTTATTCAAACTGGAAAGGCGCAGCTAACAAATGCATCAACACGATTTGCTACACTCGGCGTTGTCAGTTTGCCTTTAGTCTCAGTGATTAAGGCGTTAAAATTCAGCTAGGTCTGTATCGTAGCAAACGTGTTATGCAGGCGTTATATGCTTCAAGGATGAAAAAAGTGAAATACGATATCTCTTTTATACATACAGGTCAGGTTCATATCGAAAAGTTTGGTTCATTAGTCGCTGAACTTTCTCCCCATTTACTTATAAATCATATTGTTGATGAGTCATTGTTAACTCATGCTCAGCAGTTTGGTGTTGATTCGATATTAAAATCTAACCTTGTAGTGCAGTTGGAAGCTTTGAGTTTAATTAGTAAAGTCATTGTGGTCACTTGTTCATCGATTGGTGGCATTGCTGAAGAAATAGACAGCCTAAATGGTTGTAAAGTTCAACGAGTCGATCAAGCAATGGCTGACTTTGCTGTTGAGAATGGCAATGACATTTTGGTTCTTGCGGCATTAGAAAGTACTTTAGAACCAACTCGTGACCTGTTGCTGAAGTCGCTAGCCAAACACAACTCAAAATCCAAGCTTACTTTGTGCCGTGTTGAAAATGCATGGGAGTACTTTCTAGCTGGTAAAATGGATCAATATTATGACCAAATCAGTGCTGCAATTACTTCTAATGAAACAAAATATGACTTAATTGTATTAGCTCAGGCTTCAATGTCTGAGGTTCAAAATAATATTAACGTTTCTATTCCAGTCATTAGCAGTCCACGTCTTGGTGTTGAACGGGCAATAAAAGCACTGACAATTTAAGGCGCATATAACAAATGCATCAACACGATTTGCTACACTCGGCGTTGTCAGTTTGCCTTTAGTTTCAGTGATTAAGGCAGTAAAATTCAGTTTAGTCTGTATCGTAGCAAACGTGTTATGCAGGCGTTACACGAACTCTAAGATCGCAGTTTTTTGGTTCAGTTTAGCGATTGAGCCGTTAGTTTTTTAGGCGTTAAAGTAAGGTGGTTTTCCTTTTTCTTTGTTGCCTTTTGGTGTTCGTTTCATCAGGTTCGGCATTGAACTATTATTGCCCCAAATTCAGGCGTTTCAGAAACTAATTTACGCTTCAATTGTTCTTTGGTTATGCCTCATTTTATCCAGTAGCAGTGTTTTGCTCTTAGCATTTTCAATCCCAATAGTGGTTAGGATATTTAGTTTATCAGCTCAAAACTTGCTGAAATCAAATCGTACAAATGGTGCTAGAAAGAGGATTGTTTCGTTTCGCAGTTTTTGTAGTTGAACGGTTCTTTTGTTCGCTAAATTAGCTTTTGTAATTTAGAATTGGTTTTTAAATATTATTGGTAAATCAGTTCTTTACCAATTAAAGCGAAGCGTTGACAAAGATCGTGTAACAAAGCAATCAACACGATGCTAATTACACTCGGCATTCGCGGTTTAGAGTATAATTGGTTTGGTAATTAAGTCGTTCGCACGTGTTATTGCGGCGTTATGTGCTTTTTTGCTGTGTGAGGCTTACATCTTCTTTTCTATTGAAGTAGAGCACATTTTATTTATCGTGAAGGGTATAATCTTAATACTTGATTGTGACTAAAACGAGAAAATTAACCTATGATCAAGCAGTGGAAAAATAAGCAATTTGAACGTTGGACAATTACCCGTAAAAAAGGGCAGTTAAACTATGTTTTAAAGCAAACATTGATTATTGGTGGCGCTGTTTTGTTTGGTGGATTTATTGGCTTTATTGTTTTCGATAAAATACGTACATGGGAAGAATATTGGTTAGACTTCTATGTACAAGTATCTGCTTTACTCGTTTTTGGTTTAATCATAAATTATTTTATGTGGATAATAAGTGAAACAATTTATGAAAAAGAGTGTAAGAAAAGAAGGTTAGAAAAATCGTCAAATTCTTAATTACTCAATTTAAATCTAGTACACGATATAAGGTTATGTTTTATGAAAGACCCTGATATTGCATTTCACAAATGGAAAAATGAACGTAAAAGAGGAATGATTAGCTATATGATACGTAGCTCTAGTCTTGCTCTATTTGGTTTGCTTGTCGGTCACATTCTTGCCGGTTTTATTTTCCCATCTTCTGCGTGGTATTTATCATCAATACAAGAATCAGCGATTTATATCACAATTGCAATTGGTGTATTGATACCAACAAGTTTAATTTCATGGTTTTTTCGAGAGCGTAAATATCAAAAACATCTGTCTAAATTGAAACGCACATAACAAATGCATCAACACGATTTGCTACACTCGGCGTTGTCAGTTTGCCTTTAGTTTCAGTGATTAAGGCGTTAAAATTCAGTTAGGTCTGTATCGTAGCAAACGTGTTATGCAGGCGTTATACGAACTCTGAGAATACAGTTTTTTGGTTCAGTTCAGCGATTGAACCATTAGTTTTTTAGGTGTGAAAGTAGGGTGGTTTTCCTTTTTCTTTGTTGCCTTTTGGTTTCCATTTCATCAGGTTCGGCATTGAACTATTTTTGCCCCAAATTCAGGCGTTTCAGCGGCTCATTTACGCTTCAATTGTTCTTTGGTTATGCCTCATTTTAGTCTGCATCAGTGTTTTGCTCTCAGCATTTTTAATCCCAATTGTGGTTAGGATATTTGGTTTATCAGTTCCAAACAGGCTGAAACCAAATCGTTCAAATGGTGTAAGAAAAAGGGATTGTTTCGTTTCACAGTTATTGTCGCTGATTGGATATTTTGCTCGCTTAATTGAGCCAGTCTAATTAAAATCGTTTTACAGCAAATCTTGGTAAATCAGTTCTTTACCAAGTTAATTGGAGCGAAAGCAAGGCTCGTATAACAAAGCAATCAACACGATGCTATTTACATTCGGCATTCGCGGTTTGGAGTGTAATTGGTTTTGTAAGTCGGTCTTTCGCACGTGTTATTGCGGCGTTATAACACCGGTTCATTTTTTATAGTTAGTGAGGTGCTCGTTGAAAGTAGGTATAGCTCAAATGCCCATGGATTGGACTGTTGAGGGGAATACAAAAACGATTTGTAATATCGTTACCAAGAATCATGATCTGGATGTTCTTGTGTTTCCTGAACTGGCAATTACTGGCTTTCATCGAGATATTAAAAACCAGGCACAGCAACATTTGGTCGAAAATGCACTGAATGAAATTTCAATTCAATGCCAACTGTCAAATACATTGGTTTTCGTCGGCTACCCATTAAATGAAAATAATAAGGTTTATAATGTGTACTCTGCTATTAATGAGCAGGGAACTCTTGAGATAGTTTGGCGAAAAGTAGGGCTAACTCAAAGTGAGTGTACATTTTTTGAATCTGGTGATAAGCGTAGTATTTTGGAACATCCACTTGGGACGTTCAGCTCTTATTTGTGCCGTGAGGCAAGCGACGTTAATTGGGTTGTTGAACAATTATCAGTTCAATCGCCATCTTACATTCTCTGGCCAAGCTATATTGGGCAACCTGAATTCTCAGTAAATACTGAAAGTACAAATTATGAGCAAGACTCAAAAAAGATAGCTCAATCACTTTCTGCTATGGTTATTCAATGTAATTGGCCTAATTCTTTGAATAACCCCAATGATAATGGGTTAGGCGGAAGTAAGATAATTTCAAGTCATGGTAATATTATTGCTCAATTGCCCTTCGATAAAACTTGTATTGGCGTATTCGATACAATGACTCACGAGTTAGTAATTAGATAAGTAGGCGTAAGTGTTATAACAAATGCATCAACACGATTTGCTACATTCGGCATTCTAGATTTCTTTTTGTTTACCGTATTAAGTGGTAAATTTGGCTTAATCTGCATGGTAGCAAACGTGTTATGCAGGCGTTAGCCGGCTTTGTTATTTATCACACTTTTATATATTCACTCAGCAGATAAAATAAAGATATGCCATAATGGGTGCGTATAATTAAAAGGGTGACAATTATGAATCAAAAAGTTAAATGTACAAATTGTGGTAACAGTGCTAATGGTTCAGGCTCTGTTAGTTGCTGGTGTGACCGAGATAATTGTACAGGGCAGCGTTGTTCCGCACATCGATTATCTGATAGTTTTAATTGTACTCATTGTGGAGCTGAAGGCACACCAGCAGAAACAATGCAGTATTATAAATATCATTCAAAATAATAATATTAAATTTATGGTTGCGTTAGGTAGGGAATAGTATGGAGTTTATTGATAATCCAAGTAAAGAAATTTTAGAAAAATTACAATTAGAGCTAAAAAACGAATCTAATGTTGGGATCGTAGATATTTGGGCTGAACCAAGGGAGGCAACATTTTATGTCGCCTTAAAGGATAGTAAGCCTGTTGCTGTCGCTACTGTTTGTGGAGATATTGACTGTCCTGAGCTGTATAAACTATACGTAATTCCTTCAAATCGACGTTTTGGTGTTGCTGAACAATTGTTTAATCATGTAATGTTATCAGTGAAACATATAGGAGCTGAGGAATTATTTGTAGAGGCTACAGTTGAATCAGTTCTATTTTGGAATAAAATAATTAATCAAAATGATGTTGAACATATAGAAGGTACTCGTAAAGTATTTTTTAAATTTCAAGAGTAGCTAATTATATTTGTTGTGATGATGGCTATATAGCCGGCTAACAAATGCATCAACACGATTTACTACACTCGGCGATCTCAGATTGCCGGGTGTTTCTCATTTTAGGATGTCAATTTTAAGTATAATTGCATAGTAGTAAACGTGTTATGCAGGCGTTAGGCATCAAGAGGTAGTAAATGAGTAATGATTTAATTGATATATTTATGAATGAGGATGAGTTAGGAATGGTCATTCGAGCTCATATATATCTAGAACAGCATATTGATAAGTATTTATCTCTTGTGGCTTATGAGCCGGCATATATAGACAAAATGCGATTAGATTTCTCTGACCGACTTAGATTAAGTGTTGCTTTGGGTTTAGATGAAAGTTTTTATAAACCAATTACACAGTTGACTAATTTGAGAAATCGGTTCGCTCACAAACCTCAAATGTTGATTAGTAAATCTGATATTAATAACTTATATAAAAGCTTTGAACCGGAAGTTCAAAATGATA
The DNA here is from genome assembly GCF_028765525.1 of Aliivibrio sp. S2TY2. Lineage (NCBI taxonomy): Bacteria > Pseudomonadati > Pseudomonadota > Gammaproteobacteria > Vibrionales > Vibrionaceae > Aliivibrio > Aliivibrio sp. S2TY2. The sequence goes on from NZ_JARACS010000022.1 coordinate 19,289, forward strand.
TTCAGTCATTTGTAGTTAATGGAGTTAAAAAAGGTCAAAAATTTAAGGAGTTAATATTAAAAGATCAATTTTGTTTAATGATGATTGTTCTTAATGTTCAACTTGCTGGTTTCGTAAGAGATGAGGAAGAAGATCAAATAATGCGTATAGAGGATTTCTGTGAGTAATGCCTAACAAATGCATCAACACGATTTGCTACATTCGGCATTCTAGGTCTCTTTGAGTTTACCGTGTTAAGTGGTAAATTTAGGCTTAATCTGCATGGTAGCAAACGTGTTATGCAGGCGTTACACGAACTAAAGATAGCAGTTTTTTGGCTCAGTTCGGCGATAGAACCATTCGATTTTTAGATGTGAAAGTAGGGTGGTTTTCCTTCTTCTTTGTTTCCTTTTGGTATTCGTTTCATCTGGTTCGGCATTGAACTATTATTGCCCTAAATTCAGGCGTTTCAGCGGCTCATTTACGCTTCAATTGTTCTTTGGTTATGCCTCATTTTAGCCTGTATCAGTGTTTTTCTCTCAGCATTTTCAATCCCAATTGTGGTTAGGATATTTGATTTATCTATTCCAAACTGGCTGAAACCAAATCGTACAAATGGCGTAAGAAAAAAGGATTGTTTCGTTTCACAGTTATTGCTGTTGAAATGATATTTTGCTCGCTTAATTGAGCCAGTCTAATTAAACTCAGTTTACAGTAAATCTTGGTAAATCAGTTCTTTACCAAGTTAATAGAAGCGTTGACAAAGATCGTATAACAAAGCAATCAACACGATGCTATTTACATTCGGCATTCGCGGTTTAGAGTATAATTGGCTTTGTAAGTCGGTCTTTCGCACGTGTTATTGCGGCGTTATAACTATGTCTTAGTTACTTAGATACGTGTAAAATAAAGAAAATTATAAATAGGTTTAATAAAATGACTAAAACAATATCAGTCTTTAATAACAAAGGCGGCGTAGGTAAAACATCGATTATTTGGAACTTGGCCGTTTCTTTAGCTGATCTTGATAAAAATGTATTACTTTTAGATTTTGATCCTCAGTGTAATTTATCCATTGCATGTTTAGGTGATCAGGAATTTTCAAATTTATTACAAACATCACCAGCGCACCCATTTGGAAAAACGGTTAAAGCTTTTGCTTTACCGTATATTCAACAAAATAGATTTGGTGACATATACACTTCATCTCCTAAAATAGCTAATCGAAATGGCCGATTAGACATTGTACCTGGAGACTTTTGGTTAAACTCATTTTCAGACGTTTTGAACGTTGGTACTGATGTAATTGGTGGTTCGGGTTTATACCGTTTCATTTTACCTGAATTATTAACACAAGAAGCATCAAGAATTAATGACATTGAGTATGATTATGTCTTAATCGATCTGCCGCCTTCATTTAATACCTTAGTCCGTTCATCTTTATATTGCTCGGATTACTTCCTTGTTCCATGTACACCGGATTTATTTTCATCTTATTGCGTTGGATTAATCGGTGAAATGTTGCCTCTGTTTATTCAAGACTGGGAGCAAGGTAAACAGCGTTATTTACAAAGCAACCCTAATGACCCAGTAATCTTATCGAAAGGTATGCCTAAATTTGGTGGATGGGTTTTTAATAATTTTGACACAAGAAAAAGAAATGGCGTAAAACAAATGGTTGCAGCAGATGCCGTTCATCATGCATCAATTAAAACTGCCATTACTACTCAGTTAATTCCAAGCTTATCTAATATTTCAACTTATTCAGCAATTCCATCATTTGTTAATACAAATTATGTAGCTGGAATTGAAGATTTAAACGTTATGGCTTCGGATAGTATTTTCCAAAATATACCAATTAAATATCTATCCAGTCACCGTCCAACTGCTGGTTTGCGTGGACGTGGATCTTGGGCAGCAAATCAGATTGATTTAATGGGAGAAATGACTCAGGAGTATGAAACATTAGCATCTTATATTGATACTAATTTTTAGTCTGGAGTTTCATAGTTATAACAAATGCATCAACACGATTTACTACACTCGGCATCTCAGGTTGTCGGGTGTTTCTCGTTTTAAGGCGTCAATTTTAAGTATAATCGCATAGTAGTAAACGTGTTATGCAGGCGTTAACTGCTTCTTGGTTAATTTAGCTTTCAAATATGGTAATCATTCTCTTTGAGTAGTAGACTAATATTATTTCCGCATAAATGTGCGAGGTAAGCATGAAGTACGAATTATTAGTTTTAGCTGCAATGACACGATTGGAATCTCCAAATACTCAAGCTATAGTGGCTGCAACTGGGATTTCTGAACGTAAAGTTCAATCCGTAGTTAACTCATTAGTTGAAAATTTAGGCTTAAATATTCAAAGAGAGCGCCAGGGCCGAACCTTCCGTTTTTCTATTAGTAGCTGGGGTGTTTTTGAATCAGGGAAAGCGATTCAATCTCAACTTAATGACATTGATTTAGTTATGCCAAGCAATTCAATGCTTTCTTCTTACGAAGAAAAACATGCCTATTTCGAGCAAGTTAAAATGGATAACTTTAAAGAAAGTATGCGTTTAGAGGGCCATGATGTTGCTAGTAATTTCGATTTATCACTCGATAGAGAGCAACAACGTCAAATTTTGTTAAACAAGTATTCAAACCTTAATTCGTTAGAGGCGCTCAATGGCTGATAAATATGGCACAACACAAGATCCTTATACTTACGAAAATAGTACGGTTCTTGTTAATAAGCTCAATATCAGCAATGAAACTGTACTAGAGGCTGCTGAACGTGATTTAACAACGTTAGCTGCGATGTATGTGGAATTTCAATTACCTCCTTACGATTTCAGCTATCTGCGTTCAATTCATCATGTTTTGTTTTCCGATCTATTTGAATGGGCTGGCGAGTTAAGAGCGATTGATATTTCAAAGGGAAATACACGTTTCTGTAATGTAGCTAGGATTGAAAAAGAAGCAAATAATCTATTTTCAATGTTAGAGAAAGATAAGTATTTAGTGGATCTACCATACGATGAGTTTCTTACTAAGTTAGCTGAGTATTATTGCGATATTAATGTTCTACATCCATTCCGTGAAGGTAATGGTCGTGCTCAACGTTTGTTGTTTGAGCATATTGCAATCAACTGTGGTTACAATATTAATTTTTCTGGTATTACTTCTGAGCAGTGGGTAGCCGCAAATATCCATGGTTATCACTGTAATTATGTGCCAATGAAACAGCTGTTTTCTGTTTGTGTAACTAAAGCTGAAAAGCGCAGTTAACAATCGCATCAACACGATTTACTACACTCGGCATTCTAGGTTTCTTTGAGTTTACCGTATTAAGTGGTAAATTTGGGCTCAATCTGCACGGTAGCAAACGTGTTATGCAGGCGTTATGTGCTAAATGTCTATTCGTTTTTATAATTTAGGTATAAAATTAGCTCATTAATTTTGAGTGAATTGAACATGTATAACGAAAATGAGGAAAGTTTAGGTAAGCAAGCATTTGAAGCTTTGAAAGCTTTAATTTCATTACCTTTTTTACTTATAACAATAATCTTTAATTTGAGTAAGCTAATTGCTGCGATAACACATATTTGCTGGAAGGCAGCTGATGATGCAACAAAAGAACCTAATAAAGATTATATAGACGTAACTCCTAGATATAAACCGAAGCCGATTCCAAGGATAGAGGTAGTTGAACCATACGCCGTTTATGAGGCTTTGCCAAAAGCAACATCAACATTAGTTACAAATATGTATAGTGAATTAGCAAGCATTGAGGTAATAGATAAAGTCATATTAGATAATGGTAAATACATTATTCGATTTACTCATGGAATTTCAACTAATGTAGTGGCTAATATGAGAGCTAACTTCGCTGATAAATATAGCGATTATATTGTGTCCTATCGTAAAGGGATTAATACAGATCGTATGTACATTCAGTTACGTCCTAGATGAAGATATACGCACATAACAAATGCATCAACACGATTTACTACACTCGGCAACTTAGGTTGTCGTGTGTTTATCGTTTTAGGCGTCAATATTAAGTATAATCGCATAGTAGTAAACGTGTTATGCAGGCGTTATATTGCGAAAATAGTTAAGAGGATTTCATGGAAGAACAGTCTCAAACCTACTTAAATCAGTATCTAAGCTCACTTTCTGAAATTGAGCGTGAAAAGTATCAATCATTCAGTTCAGACTATTTCTGTGCTGATGAGCATAATGCCAATTTATGTGCGGAATTAATCCGAATTGGTCAAAAGACAGCAACTTGTAGTTTAAACGTTTGGTATGAATCTGGTGAAGAACCAATGCCAACCGTTGGTCACTTACAAGTGGTCGTTGATTGGAATGGGAACCCAATTTGTATCATTGAAGTTGATTCAGTTGAAACGTGTAAATATAACGAAGTTACGGCTGAGTTTGCTCATGCAGAAGGCGAGGGCGACCGTTCATTAAAATGGTGGCGTGAAGCTCATTGGCGTTTCTTTGCTGCTGAATGTTCAGAGTTAAATATTAAGCCTAGTGAGGATATGGTTCTTGTATTGGAACGATTTCATGTCGTTTATCAATAGGCAATATAACAATTGCATCAACACGATTTGCTACACTCGGCGTTGTCAGTTTGCCTTTAGTTTCAGTGATTAAGGCGTTAAAATTCAGGTAAGTCTGTATCGTAGCAAACGTGTTATGCAGGCGTTATAAGCTAGGAAGGAAATATGCAAAAAATTAGTGTGCTAGTCGTACCAGAAACCAAAGAGTTTACTGAGGACGTTTCACATCACGATGTTGTTTGGATCAATAAGAGTCTCGGAAAGCCAAACTTAGAAGGTCGAAATACTAAATATCTAGTTCCGTATTGGCTTAAAGATCCTGTAGGAGCGAATAGAATTTACCATATATTGGAAATAAAAGAGCACAAAGAATGTTATGGCATTTATCTTGGGAATTCTTTTTTACTTCCAGAACGATGGGAGAGTATTGCTCAAAAAAGACGCTTCGAATATTGGGATTTAGCTGATTTTAAGTTTGTAGAAATTTGTCCAGGTTTGCTTACCATTAATCTGTAAGAACGCTTATAACAAATGCATCAACACGATTTACTACACTCGGCATCTCAGGTTGTCGGGTGTTTCTCGTTTTAAGGCGTCAATTTTAAGTATAATTGCATAGTAGTAAACGTGTTATGCAGGCGTTATGTAACTTAATTGAAATCGGGGTAATGAATTGAAAAAACACGATAAAATTTTAATTGCACTAGGGACTTTTAGCTTAGTGTTCGTTTTAATATTTGAAGTGATAGCGAGAGATTGTACTGAGTGGTTTGCTGGTGCGGGTGAGTTGGTATCAGTATTAGTGAATATATTTTTATCTTGTTTAGCTGGCTGTATAATCTACTTCATCAGTTGTTATTTACCTTTGCGAGAAATTGAGCGTAAGAGACATGAAGAACAAGTTAAAGTTGATGAAATTGTTGCAGTTCACCTAAGAAATGTTTTAGACAGTATATCTAGGATCTTTATTGTTGCATATGGGGATTGGGCGAAATTTGAAAGTATCGTCCTTAACCCATTAGATGAGGTTGAGTTTAAATCAATAGCAAAAAATATAAAGCCAACTGATATTGCTGCAATATCTAGAAGTAAATTTGATCCAAATACTGGTGTGGGGTATCCGATGACAGTTGAGGACTTTATTTTTGAGTCGATAGAAAATATCTTAGGTGAACACCAAAAGCTCTTTCAGCTTGAACGCTTCTTATCCGTAGATCTCATCAAAACATTATCGCGTACAGAACAAACTCAAATTATTAGTAATTGGGACACTTTGATGAACGATAAACCCACAGTCATCGGTGGGCAGAAGTATTATTGTCCAAAAGGGGATTTAGCAAATTACAGCTCGGCATTTAAAAGTTTGGATGAATTATTTAGAAGCTTCCAGAGTGAAATACTCCTTTTAGCACACACGGAAGCAGGTAAGCAGTACAGTAAAGCATTTAAGTAAACAGTTACATAACAAAGCAATCAACACGATTTACTACACTCGGCGATCTCAGTTTTCCGGGTGTTTCTCGTTTTAAGGCGTCAATGTTAAGTATAATTGCATAGTAGTAAACGTGTTATTGCGGCGTTATACGAACTCTGAGAATGCAGTTTTTTTGGTTCAGTCCAGCGATTGAACCATTAGTTTTTTAGGCGTGAAAGTAGGGTGGATTTCCTTTTTCTTTGCTGCCTTTTAGATTTCATTTCATCAGGTTCGGCAATTGACCATTATTGCCAAAAGTTCATGGATTTCAGAAACCAATTCACGCTTCAATTGTTCATGGTTTTGCCTCATTTTATCCTGAATCAGTGTTTTCCTCGTAGTATTCTCAATCCCAATTGTGGTGAGGATATTTGGTTTATTAGCTCAAAACAGGCTGAAACCAAATCGTACAAATGGTGTAAGAAAAAGGGATTGTTTCGTATCACAGTTATTGCCGTTGGTAGGATATTTTGCTCGCTTAATTGAGCCAGTCTAATTAAACTCAGTTTACAGTAAATCTTGGTAAATCAATTCTTTACCAAGTTAATAGAAGCGTTGACAAAGATCGTGTAACAAATGCATCAACACGATTTGCTACATTCGGCATTCTAGATTTCTTTGGGTTTACCGTATTAAGTGGTAAATTTAGGCTTAATCTGCATGGTAGCAAACGTGTTATGCAGGCGTTATGTGTTTTTCTTAACTATCCATAATATTAAACTAAGTGTATGATTAGCCAAAAAAATATATAGGCTTAGGTTGCAATGAAAAACTCTTCTCTTGAATTCCATTTTGAATACAATCCACACCGAAAAAATGTTGCAGATATTTTATATGCAATGGGTCACTATATAGAAGCATATGAAGCTTTTGGTAATGCAATTGCAAATGCTATTGGTCATGATCTAGAGTTCTCTATTGAGCTTGAGGAGATAACTAGTGGCTCAATTAAATTAAAGTTTTTAAAATTATTCGACTTATTAACTAGTCCAAATGATTTAATGAATGATCTAACTGGTAGCGTAAATTCTTATGATGAACTGGTAACAATCACTGATGCGCATAACGAAAAATTAGCTGATAAAGTAAATGCTAGTGGTAAATTTAAAGAACGTATTGAACCGACACTTTGTGAGCTTGATATAGCTTTAGCTATGGATAAATTATCCGAAGCAAATCGAATGATTGAACCTGATGAGAAATTAACTATTACAGAAGATCTAAGCATTCCTGATAATGTTATAAGCATTGATACTGGTTTTCGTTTGACTAAACGACCACGTGAGATGTTTTCTAATTATATGGGGCAGCATGACGGTGATGAAATTGTTAATGTGATTAGGCCTTGCTTTAAAGGTCATCTTAAATGGCGCTTTCAAAATACCAATACAAGATTGATTTATAATGCTCCTATAAAGCATGCAAAATGGTTAGAGGAGTACCAAAATGGCGCTCAAAACATTGAGGTAAAAGATAGTCTTTTAGTTGATTCAACATATGAACTTTGGAAGGTTAAAGGGGAAACTTGTATAAAGAACGCGAGGGTAAATAGGGTTAAAGACATAATAAAATGCAGCGGTGAACAAAATGAACTCTTTAGAAGAGATTAGATATGCAGCAATCCCATATGTTTTTATAATATTACCATTCATTGCTCTAATTCTTGTTAAGGGTTTTACAGGGAATTGGGGGGACTTACTTGTTACTAGTGATTGGGCTGTAGCAAGTGCAATGATCTATTCCAGTTCAATTATTAATGTACGAAGTGCAGCAAAGGAATATAAAGGTAATATTAATGAACTAAGCCTTGATTGGTTTATGAGTATTACCATTTTTATGGCTACAATTAGTGTTGTACTGTATGTACTTGTTCTTTTAGTACCAAGTACAGCATTAGGTATTGCTCAAATTTTATTATTTATCTATGCATCACTATCTCATTTTAAATTTGGTCGAATGATGTATCGTCTTAAAAATAAAAA
>NZ_JARACS010000023.1:0-5880 GCF_028765525.1 Aliivibrio sp. S2TY2
ACGTTTATTGAAAATGCAATATTACTATTCATTTGAAATTTCACAGACACCTAATCTCCAACGTTTATTATCCCTTTCCAAAGTAATATCAATCGTAGTAAATAAGTGTTCATCCTATCTGGTTAAAATACTCGATAGTGCCGTTGAAATTTTTGATTACAGAATAACGACTTATCGAAAATTTCGCCTTGTTCTCAAGTGTTTTTCCTACGCAATTATTTAAACAAGCACCTATCCAGAATGGTATTACAACTAATACAGTTATAATCAATAAAATTTCGTTGTATTATCATGCTTGTTTAATGAGTGTTAATTCAGAGTGGGATTGTAGTGATGTTTTGAACTTATTTAATAGTATTAGCTTTTTATTAGAGAGGGGGTTCTATAGGAAGGAGGTTATTGGATATGTACCTAATTTCAGAACATACCCAATAATAAAATTATAGGATTTGATTTAAAATATGATCGGCTTTAATTCGTTTAATACGTTTTATTAAACGTTTTACTTCCGCTGGGTAGCTATTTAGTTTATCTACCTGCTTATAAGAACCTATCAACTGTGTATGCTCTAAGATAACGTCTAGTTCAGCTTGTTTAGTTTCTACAAGTAATTGCTCAGGATCTTGTAATAATAACCCATTTTCAAGATCTAGTTTCCAAGCTCTTGGATTCAGGTTACTTCCTGTAATTAAAGTATATTCTTTATCAACCCACATACCTTTAAGGTGAAAACTGTTTTTTTCATGTTTCCAAAGGTGAAGAGATAATTGTCTACTCGCTATATATGTTTCATTAGTCTTCGCAAAGTTTCTTAAATTCATCTCATATAAATAAGGTAAGCCTGCGATTGTTTTGAACTCTTCTTCAGGATCTATGTAGAAGTCATTTGCTGTTTTATCGCCAACAATGATTGTTACTTTTACGCCTCGTCGAAGTGCTTTTTTTAGTTCTTTTGCGATAGGTTTAGGGAAGTTAAAGTAAGGTGTGCAAATCGTGATTTCAGATATAGCAGATGCTAGAAGAAGACGAATATAATTATTTAGCTTATTGCCTTTTCGCCCTAAGCCAACAAGAGGTGTAACACCAACCTCACCCTTTTTTCTTAATTGAGAGATAAATTGATAGTTAGCTAAACCTAATTGCTTTCTTAGTTCTTTAATTGCAGGCTTTAATGACTTTGTTTCAGGTCTTTTTTGTTGAGACAAACAATTTACAGCAGGACTAGCAATCAATGTTTTCTTAATGAAAGAAACCATTGAATTAGCAAGGAAAGAATTATTTAGAACGTGATATCGGTCAAAACGGTATTTATCTTTATGAGCAAGATACACATCGTTTAAGCTTGCACCGCTATAAACAACGGTATCGTCGAAAATAAAGCCTTTAAGATGCAATACACCAAATACTTCTTTATTTCTTACGGGTACACCAAGAACATTTATAGAATGTTCATATTTTTCAGAGAATTCACGATATAGAGCGGCATTACCATCACTTTTTTCTGCACCAATAAGGCCTCGTTGAGCACGATGCCAATCAACAAGAACATTGATATCTAGCGATGGATTTTTTTGTTTCGCTTCATAGAGAGCGGTAAATACTTCTCTACCAGCATCATCATTTTCTAAATATAGTGCAACGATATAGATACGCTGTTGAGCATTTTCTATTTGTTTTAGGAGTTCATACCGAAAATCTGCAGCTGTATGAAGTATCTTAATATTCTCAGGATTTTGAGACAACATTGGAAGCATAGACAGCTGTTCTTTACTTTCTTGAGGTTTTAAATTCATAACCGGTCATTAAATTATCAATATAAGGAGATAGATTTTAGCAAATTTCGAATCTATTGCCGAGAGTAATATCTAATTGTTATGTTTTTTATATACCAAAATATCCAGCTTTTTTCCTCCATGTGTATAACGTTCATATTTTGATGTAATAACGTGAGGAATACTCTCTTTAGCAAGTGTGAAGTTATTCTTAAGATAAAAAGCAGTTAACTGTGGTTCGCATAAGCAGTAACAATGATTTAGAGAAAGAAGTTTTTTTGTTTCATTGATAAGGTAGTTACCTAATTGTTTACCTCTCATTTCTTCAATGATCATCATCCCAGTAAGGAAGTGGCAATCTTCATATGTTTTAATTCGTACTGCCCCAATAATTATTTTGTTATTTTCTAGCGCGATAATATCTTCTTTTCCTTTAGGTTTTCCTGAAGGGTAATTTGCTTTATATAGCTTATGGAGTAAAGGAAGGCGCAATTTATCTAAATGAGAAACGGTAAGATTCATTAGTTGTGTTCTATATAGTTTTTGTGGATTAAGTTAGAATGTACTTAATCTAGTCAATTAAATACAGCACTATGAAAATATTATTAAGCAAAGAACTTAAGCCTTATAACAGCTTTTCAATCAACCAAAATGCAGAATTGATACTCCAAGCCGATTCAGTTCAAGATCTCATTGATATTTGGTCTGATGATAAATACTCAGATATGATAAAGCTTCCTTTAGGTGCGGGAAGTAATACATTGTTTTGTAATGCATTTAACGGTGTTGTTGTCTTGAATCGTATTTATGGTAGATCTGTTATAGAAACGGAAGGAGACTACTTCCTTAAGGTGTCAAGCGGTGAAGATTGGCCTAATCTTGTTGAATGGTGCGTTGATAATGGGTTCCCTGGTATTGAAAATTTAGCCATGATCCCTGGCTGTGCAGGCACTGCTCCAATTCAAAATATTGGAGCGTACGGCCTTGAATTAAAAGATGTGTGTGAATCTGTCGAATACTTAGATCTCGATAGCTTACAGATTAAAACACTCCAAAATGCTGATTGCCATTTTGGTTATCGAGAGTCTATCTTTAAACATGAACTTAAAGATAAATGCATAATAACCGCAATAACTCTCCGCTTAGCAAAAAAATGGACCCCGCTTTTATCGTATGGTCCCTTAAGTGCTTTACGCGATAAAACAACAACGACTACTCGAGATGTATTTAATCAAGTTTGTGAAATTAGATGCCAAAAATTACCAGATCCTAAAGTTTTAGGAAATGCCGGTAGCTTCTTTAAAAATCCGATTATTTCAAGTAAACAGTATTGTTCTCTACTTCAATCTTATCCAAACCTACCGGCATACGATGTTGAAGATGGGAAGAAGATTCCTGCTGGGTGGTTAATTGATAATGCGGGCCTCAAAGGATTCAAAATAAATGATGCTCAAGTACATAAAGAACAGGCTTTAGTTTTGATAAATAATGGGCAGGCAACATCAGATGATATTTTAAAATTAGCCCATCATGTAAAACTAACTGTTCTTAATATGTATAACATTGAGCTTGAGCATGAAGTTCGATTTTATGCTGATGGAAAAGAATCATCTTTATCGGAGTTATTTCATGAAAGATCACACTAAGAAACTAGCAATACTCGATTTACTTAGTGATGGTCAGTTTCATTCAGGTGAGGAACTTGGTGAAGTTTTAAAGATTTCTCGAGCAGCAATAAGTAAACATATAGCAGTCATTCAAGATTGGGGCCTTGAAGTTTATAAGGTTAAAGGAAAAGGCTATGCACTTTCTAATCCCATTGAGCTATTGAATGGAGCGTTAATTCATCATGCAAACTTACCTTCGCCTAAATTGCTTGGTGTGATTGACTCTACTAATCAGTATCTTCTTAATAATATGGATACAATTCAAAGTGGCCAATCTTGTTTTGCTGAATATCAAGAGGCTGGCCGAGGAAGGCGAGGGCGTACTTGGGTTTCTCCTTTTGGTTGTAATATTTATTTCTCTTTATATTGGCGCTTAGAAGATGGTCTTGCTGCAACTATGGGATTAAGTTTAGCTATTGGGGTTGCTGTAGTTGATGCATTAGAACGTCTAGGTTGTAGCAATTTAAAGTTAAAGTGGCCTAATGATATTTACTGGAATAACCGTAAGTTAGCGGGTGTTCTTATTGAGCTATCCGCTCAATCTGGCGGGGCTGCACATGTAGTTATTGGGGTAGGGATTAACGTAAATCTTAGCGAAAGATTTGATTCTGCGATCGATCAACCATGGGTGGATTTAAATACTATCCTAGAGAAGAATAATATCCGAAATACGTTAGCGAATGAGTTACTCATTTCATTATTTAATGTGATGAAAGAATTTGAATACTCAGGCTTATCAAGTTTTGTTCATCGATGGAATGAGCTCGATAATTTCAAAAAACAGACAATATCTCTTCAATTAGGTAATGGTACAGTGACAGGCGTGTGTGAAGGGATCGATCCTCAAGGTGCACTTTTACTTACGGTTAATGATGAAATTAAATCATACAACGGTGGTGAAATATCAATAAAAAAAAGCTAGTTATTTTCTGATAGATACCTGATTTATTGAATGGTTTTTTCCTTTAGAAAGAATCAAGTGTGCTCTATTTTTTGTTGGTAATATATTTTCTTCTAGATTGATACCATTAATAGTATCCCAAATGTGCTGAGCCTTATCGATCGACTCCTTTGTAGATAGCTCAGTGTAGTGTGAAAAGTATGAGCCGTTTTCTTTAAAAGCACTTTCCCTTAATTTTAGAAAACGCTCTACGTACCATTCTTTAAGCTGTCCGTGAGAAGCATCAACATAAATTGAAAAGTTTAAAAAGTCAGATACAAAGCGATGATGAAGTTCGTCAGGATAATCATTACTGTTTTGCAGTACATTTAATCCTTCTATAATTAATATATCAGGAGATTCAACAATCTTACGCTCACCAGTAATATTATAGGTTAAATGTGAATACAGAGGCGCAGAGACTGATTTTTTTCCTGATTTTACGTCTGATACAAAAGAGACAAGCGATTGCGTATCGTAAGACTCTGGAAATCCTTTTCTATGCATGATCTTTCTTGCTTTAAGATGTTCATTTGGATAAAGAAAGCCATCAGTTGTTACTAGTTGAGTATCCAAGTTAGGTAACAACTGCTTTAATAATGTTTGTATTATACGAGCGGTTGTGCTTTTACCAACGGCAACACTTCCTGCTATCCCAATGATAAAAGGGGACTTTATATCTTGGTGAGATAAAAATTGCTCTAAGATAATGTTCTTTTCTCTATGACTATCAATATGAAGCTGTAATAGTCGTATTAGTGGTAAATATATTTCGGTTACCTCATCTATATTTATATTTTCATTAATACCACGCAAGCTTGTTAACTCTTTTTCTGTGAGTGTCATAGGAGTTGATTTCCGTAATTCAGCCCAACGATCACGAGTAAAGGTTAAATAAGAGTTCACATGATTTACCTAGTAGATTAATGAGTGTTGAACAATACAATAAGGCGGAATAAGAAAAAAGTAGTCTCATCACTTTTCAGGTGTGCTTTTGACAATATAGGCAATTTTTGGCGCGAAAAAGCAAAAAAAAACGTTTTATTTGAATTTTCAGTTGCATGATATTTCCAGATTAACTAGAATGCGCACCAATTGTGCCGACTTAGCTCAGTAGGTAGAGCAACTGACTTGTAATCAGTAGGTCACCAGTTCGACTCCGGTAGTCGGCACCATATTATTTTCTTTATTTAATACAAAAAGAATTTAAGATTAAAATTTGGAGGGGTTCCCGAGTGGCCAAAGGGAGCAGACTGTAAATCTGCCGCGAAAGCTTCGATGGTTCGAATCCGTCCCCCTCCACCATATTCAAGGTAAAATAGCTCAGTCGAGTTACATTGCGTGCATCGTATAATGGCTATTACCTCAGCCTTCCAAGCTGATGATGCGGGTTCGATTCCCGCTGCACGCTCCATCTCCTATTTTCCTTTATATTTCAAATGTATTTTATTGGTTACGTGGTCATTTATAACCACCAATGCCGTACCTAGAGGGACTATCA
>NZ_JARACS010000024.1:0-5530 GCF_028765525.1 Aliivibrio sp. S2TY2
AATTTTTAGAATGTAACAAAAAACAAACAATTCAGTTGCGTTTTAAATGCTACCCAATAGTTATCACCACATACAAGTGAATAAATACTTTTTTTTAATGAATAGTATTCCACTTTTAAAAAAAACAGTGTACTCTCCATAATAACTGAATGAATACGGAAGTTTAGTGAATAATAATGCTAAGGATTAGCTTTTTATTAACTAGTAGTAATTGAGAGATTTATGCAAAATTCAAGTGAGATACCCCAAATGAGCAAGAAGAAGAATCTTCTAATGTTTCTTATCCCATCGTTGATTGGTCTGTTCCTATTTATGGCTCCAATCACTTATAACGGTGATATCACCATTCCTGTTGCTGTATTAGCAAAATCAATTCAAGCTTTGTTTGGTGAGCATCTAGTCGCAATAGTTACTGGCATCGTTATGTTTATGTCTGTAATTACCATTCTGGCTAAGATTATTAAGCCTAGCATTATCACAAATAACGACTTTTTATTTGGTTTACTTAACCCTACCCCTCTTTGGTTTGTGGTTCGCTTAATTGGCGGCACCGCTGCTGCAATGGTTTTCTTTCAAGTTGGTCCTGAAGCGATATGGGAACCAAATACTGGTGGTTTAGTTCTTAACGATCTGTTACCTGTTCTCTTCTCTGTATTTATTTTTGCGGGATTACTGCTTCCTTTATTGCTTAACTTTGGTTTATTGGAATTGTTCGGTGCTCTTTTAAGTAAAATTATGCGCCCTGTTTTCAATTTACCTGGTCGTTCAGCTATTGATTGTATGGCTTCTTGGTTAGGTGATGGTTCTGTTGGTATTCTTTTAACAAGTAAGCAATATGAAGAGAAGTTTTATACTCAACGTGAAGCTGCTGTTGTTGGTACGACGTTCTCTGCTGTGTCTATTACCTTTAGCTTAGTGGTTATTGCGCAAGTTGAATTAGAAAGCTATTTCTTACCATTTTACTTAACGGTATGTCTAGCCGGTGTTGTTGCGGCAATCATCATCCCTCGCCTGCCTCCTCTTAGCCGTAAAAAGGACCTGTTTATCGATGGTTCTGAACGTGCTGTTGATGCTGAAGTTATCCCAGAAGGCTATACGACTTTTTCTTGGGGCCTTGAGCAAGCAATGAATAAGGCTTCAAAAGTAACTTCTATTCGAAGTGTGTTTGGCGAAGGTGTTAAAAACGCAGTTGATATGGTTTTTGGTGTATTACCTGTCGTTATGGCGCTTGGTACTATCGCTTTAGTTATTGCTGAATATACTTCTGTATTTTCTGTATTGGGCCAGCCTTTTATTCCTTTTTTAGAATTACTTGGTGTTCCTTATGCGGTAGAAGCATCTCAAACGATTGTTGTTGGTTTTGCTGATATGTTCATTCCATCAATTATTGCGGCGTCTATCGATAGTGAGATGACTCGCTTTGTTATCGCGGCTATGTCTGTGACTCAACTTATCTATATGTCTGAAGTGGGTGCTTTACTTCTTGGTAGTAAAATCCCTGTAAATATTTTTGAATTGTTTGCTATCTTCATTCTACGTACGTTAATTACGTTACCAGTGATTGCAGGTATGGCACACTTAATCTTTTAATTAAGTAAATAACATAATAGTTATAAAAAAGGCGACTTCTTATGAGGTCGCCTTTCTTCATTTAGAGCTGTGTAAAGTTAATTGCTTACTTATAGAAAGCTTCAACAGTACCTTTTAATTTGATTAGCATTGGTTGACCACGGCGATCTAATGCTTTTGGTGATGGGATTTTAACCCAACCTTCACTGATACAGTATTCTTCAACATCTGTACGTTCTTTGCCGTTAAGTTTGATACCAATATGATATTCAAAACACTCTGCTACATGATGCGGGCTGCGTGGATTACCAGAAAGGTGATCAGGTAAAGCTGGTTGAGATTTGATATCGTTCATGTTTGTTGCCTGTGAAAATAAAAAGTGCGCTATTGTAGTCAATATACACATAAGGCTCAATAGCTATGTCTGATTATAATCAGAACCGTGAATAACAGTATGAGATGTTATAACGTTTAAATAAAAAATGTTGCTCTCAATAAGTTTGTCATAATCTAAAATCGCTGCTTTTCGATAAAATGTTGCATTCACGCCCTTGCCCTGAATTTGGAGTACCCCACGAAAAGTAGACACTCTCTATTTTACTTCTTTTCATACTCAACTGGGCTTACATAGCCTAACGCTGATACGGTTATAGAACACTTCGATGTACTCGAAGATCCCAGCTCTAGCTTCATTTATCGACTGATAATCTTCTGCATAAATCAGTTCGACCTTTAGTCGACTGAAAAACAGGGCGAGATCGCGAACGTTTTTTAAGCAACTGAATTTTATTTGACGAGCTAGCCTGACTATGATCTTATACTCCTTTTAAGGAGTTATTCCCTGTGATATCAGCATTTTCTAAACGTTTTTCCTCTATTAATGACCCTCGCCAACAAGCTAAAGTTACTTACTCCCTTTTTGATGTCATATTTCTTACTCTATGCTCCGTTATCACTGGTGCTGAAGGCTGGGAAGATATTGAAGACTTCGGAAATCTACATTTAAACTGGCTTCAATCAAAAAATCTACTGCCAGATGGTATACCTGCTCACGAAACCATTGCTCGTATAATCGCAAGGCTTGAGCCAGAAGAATTTAACCAGTGTTTTATTAATTGGATGCTTGATATATCACATGCCTTTAATTCAGAAATAATAGCGATTGATGGGAAAACATTACGCAGTTCATATAACCGTAATGACAGAAACTCTTGTGTTCATATGGTTAGCGCTTTTGCTACAAAAAACTCATTAGTGTTAGGTCAAATTAAAACTAATGAGAAATCAAATGAAATTACTGCAATCCCGAAATTACTCCAACAACTTGATATTAAAGGGTGTTTAATTACAATCGATGCGATGGGTTGTCAAAAAGAAATTGCAACTAACATTGTTGATAATGGTGGTGACTACCTTCTTTTAGTTAAAAGAAACCAACGAAAACTTCATGACGCGATCAAAGAGCAGCTTAGTGACGTGGTCTTAAATACAAGCTCACCAATGACTATAGAAGAGCAGCATGGCCGATTAGACGTTAAGGAATATTATGTATTAGACGCTGAAAAACTATCAAAACAATTTCCAGAGTGGGCCGGTTTAAAAACCGTCGGAGTTGCCATTGGATTTCAATCTCGAGGCACAGAGACGACCTCACTCGAGTTTAGATATTATATTAGTTCAGCAAGCCTAACGAGTGAGAAATTTGCACAAGCAGTTCGTAATCATTGGATGATAGAGAATCAACTCCATTGGGTTTTAGACGTTACAATGAATGAAGATAAGTGTCAGATTTATAAAGATAATAGCGCAGAAAATCTAGGTGCACTGAGGCATGCTGCATTAAATATGTTAAGAAGTGAAAAAAGTGAAAATAAGAGCATTCGACGTAAACAACGCAGAGCATACGCGGATACTGCATATCTTGATAAAATTTTAGGTACCCAGAACGAAGTGGTTAAAAGTCAGGCATTCACGCTCTTACCCTGATATTCACCTCTAGTGACATAATAACTAAAACTTATAGAGGTGTCCGGAACTATTAGACCACTACACTGACAACGCCGAGTGTAGCAAATCGTGTTGATGCGATTGTTATGTTGTTTCTCCAAGCGCCTGTTTAAGCTCATTAATTGCATAAGTTAATTTAAGATTCGTCTGAGGAACTCTGTTAAGTTTCATTCCGAGATCAACAACGTCAATTTCAGACAAACCACCTTCGGAGTCAATCCATGTGCTATACAAATATATTAGGTCAGTCATAGAGCCAACCTTACTTCTATTATCAGTTTTAGTGTATTGAATTATCGTCTGGTTATCAGAAAATGCAGCAATCGTCTGAGGACTAACCTAGATCCCAAGAATAACCGACACACTTTGGTATAGATTAGAGAGTCAGTTGCCTATAAGCTTCAAGCTCTCACACAATCAACTAAGGTAATCCCATGGGACACCAATATAAGCAACTGACACTAAGTGAAAGATACCAGATTGAAGCTTGGAATACACACTGTATTTCTGCTCGGGAAATAGGACAAAAATTAAAATGGAGCAATGGTTCCATTTCAAGGGAATTACGACGCTGTCCTGCTGGAAGTTATTCTGCCGAGCAAGCGCATAGACATGCTTTTCAAAAAAGAACACTTTCAATTAAGCATACAAAATGTAACCAAAAGAATAAGAAAATTATTCAAACATACCTGCAACTTGGTTGGAGTCCAGAGCAGATATCTGGACGGATGCGTAAAGAAAAAATTGAAAATACAATATGTTGCAGTACGATTTACAATGTAGTTAAAAGAGAGCATTGGCAAAGAATGCTTGCTCGAAAAGGTAAAAAATACAAACTACGTAAAGGTGTAGAAGCAGGAGAAAGATTAATCCCTAACCGTGTTGATATCTCTCAACGGCCTACAATTGTTGACGATAAATCAGAAGTTGGCCATTGGGAAGGTGATACAGTTTATGGCCAAGATGGGTATTTAGTCACGATGGTAGAGCGAGTATCTAAGCTATTAGTTACCTGTAAAGTACGCAGTAAGTCCAAAAAAGCCGTTACTCGTGGAATAAATCGCATGATGAAGCCCTTTAAAGGGCTTTGCAAAACAATCACATTTGATAATGGCGGAGAGTTTGCGGGTCATGCTAAGATAGCTAAGCATCTGAACTGTGACATTTATTTTGCTAAACCTTACCATTCCTGGCAGCGAGGTTTGAATGAGAATACCAATGGTTTACTAAGACGTTTTTTCCCAAAGGGAATGGCCATTGGAGAACTTGCAGCAAAAGAGATTAAACAGGCAGAGTTTTTGATTAATTCGAGGCCTAGAAAGGCATTAAATTTTCTGAGTCCGAGTGAGTTTTTAAACGGTAAGCGTGTGTCGGTTATTGTTACGATCTAGCATGAAGCTGAGAGATCGTTCTAAAATTGGAGTGACTTTCTTTTTCCAAACCTAGTGGATTAAACCAAATAGCATTTAAACCAGCCTCTATCGCTGAAATAACGTCTTTTTCAAGTGAATCACCAACCATTGTAAGTTGACTAGGTTCAACACCTAACTTATTCGTTATTCTTTGATAAAATTCAGAACTACCTTTTG
Source organism: Aliivibrio sp. S2TY2 (assembly GCF_028765525.1). NCBI lineage: Bacteria > Pseudomonadati > Pseudomonadota > Gammaproteobacteria > Vibrionales > Vibrionaceae > Aliivibrio > Aliivibrio sp. S2TY2. The sequence goes on from NZ_JARACS010000024.1 coordinate 5,166, forward strand.
ATAAACCAATATTTGACTTACAAAAATAGCCTGAAATGAATTGAGACAACTCGACTCGTTCAAATGCCAATTCAATATCCCGAACACTGGAATCATCTGCACCAGTTGCCACATAAAGCAAATGTCCTTTCTGGGATAGCGAAGCTAACATTTCCAAAGCACCATCTACGGCTTGAACTGTTTCCCAAGCACACATTTTTCCTTGAGCATTTGGAAAATCGACCATTAAAGTGTCACCCCAATCGAACAGATAAGCTTTTTTCATAATGCCTCCTTGCATATAACGCCTGCATAACACGTTTGCTACTATGCTGATTAAGCCTAAATTTACCACTTAACACGCTAAACTCAAAGAAACCTAGAAT
>NZ_JARACS010000025.1:0-5026 GCF_028765525.1 Aliivibrio sp. S2TY2
GTTGTCGGTTTTCCTTTAGTTTCAGTGATTAAGGCGGTAAAATTCAGCTAGGTCTGCATGGTAGCAAACGTGTTATGCAGGCGTTGTGCGTACTGAGCCCGAAATTTTTTTCACGGTTCATCAATGGAAGCGAGACTTTTGTAAACGCTATTTAGTCATCGAAACTCATTTTCTTTGTTGCCTTTTAGTATTCGTATTATCAGGTTCGGCAATTAAGCATTGTCGGTCTAAGTTCAAGCGTTTCAGAGGCATTTTTACGCTTCAATGGTTCTTTGTTGTTGCCTCATTTTAGCCTGCATTCGTGTTTTACTCGCAGCATTTTCAATCCCAATGGTGATTAGGATATTTGGTTTATAAGCTAAAAACTTGCTGAAACCAAGTCGTTCAAATGGTGTGAAAAATATATCTGTTTTCCATGCACTTCATCTCGCAATTTAAGGATATTTTGTTCGCTTAATCGGCATCGGTAAATTAGAATCAGGGCTTAGAGAATGCTGGCCAGGCAGTTCTTTACCAAGCTAGCCAAGCCGAAAGAGAGTCCGCACAACAATCGCATCAACACGATTTATTACACTCGGCATTCTGGGTTTGCCTTTAGTTTTGTGATTAAGGCGGTTAAATTCAGGTTGGTTTGCATGGTAATAAACGTGTTATGCAAGCGTTAGGCCCATATGTGGTAGAGGTTGAAATGAGCGAAATAAAAGATTTTATATATCTGGACACAAATAAAGTTAGTTCATTGTATAGCCAGATTTCAGGTGGATTAGTGCAATCAATAGAATCTACTCAAAGTAATAGCGAGGATAGTAAAAATCTTCGAAATTACAGTTTTAAAGTGTTTAAGCATGAAGCTGGTGGAACAGAAACTGAGTCAAATCAACTTAAAGAAACTAGAGTTAGTCATCATGAAGTCTATAATGAATTAGAAACTGAATTATTTAAGCATGGTTATGCTGCAGAGTTAGGTGTTGATATATCTAAAGATGAAATAGAATCAGGTGAAGCTATAAATTCATTTGAGAATGTATTATGCATTAAAGCTGAGGGGCATGTTGTATTTGAAGATTATCAGCGATTAACAAGAATTGCTGCTAATTATGAAGCAATTACTGGATTCATTAATAAAAGTATTACATCCAATATAAAAGATACGCCAGAATATATTGAGATTTATAATCAACTTGAAGAGTCACGCCTTGAAATTAAGGCAATGAAAAATGGTAGTCAGAAAACACAGAAGAAAAAACAATTAGAAATTGTTGAATCACAATTAGAAGAACTAACCACAACACGTAAAGTAGGTGCAGTTGAGCCATGGATAATTGATGGATTAAAAACATGGGTTAATGTATTTTTACCTGATATCTTTAATGTAAGGCTTTATCCATTTTCAGATATGGAAAATTTCCATATCATGAGCAATGTTAAACGTGAGTTTTTCTTGGAACAAGACATTGAGTCTGTTCATTTTCTTTATGGTTCAGTGCCAACAATAAAAGTATCATTATTAGGTGTAATTACAGCTATTCCTAAAAAAGATAGTATAACATTTGAGCCATTAAAAGAGTTTGATACTGAAACTATTGACGAAGAAGGTAATGAAGCTTTATCTGTTGAAAATGGTTTTCGTGGTGTGTTCCGTGGTTTTGATGGTTTAGAGGCAATGGTTCGAACGTGTAGATACCCAAGAATTATGGTTCAACCTATAGCGATATATCGTTCAATTTTACCTAATCCAAAATTTCAACGAAAGGCCTAACAATTGCATCAACACGATTTACTACACTCGGCAATCTCAGTTTGCCGAGTGTTTCTCGTTTTAAGGCGTCAATTTTAAATATAATTGCATAGTAGTAAACGTGTTATGCAGGCGTTATATTGCCGGCGAAAAGGAAAGGTATGAAGGGCAAAATTATAAAATGGGTTGATGACCGTGGTTTTGGATTTATTCAGAGTCATAATGCTGCTGGTGAGATTTTTGCTCATATATCTCAGTTTAAAAAAGGCTACCGTCGGCCAAAAGTAGGCGATGAAGTTGAATTTCAACTTGAGTATAAAGATGATAAAACAAACGCTAAACTGATTTCTTTAGTTGGTGTTCAACCATCTAAATCAAGAAGCTCTTTCGTAACAAAAATTTTGGTGTTGGCTGTTATCACAATCGGCATACTTGGTTATCAATTTTTCTCAGAAAGTAACGTCTCTAAAAATGATTCAGCTCCTTTATTTGATACAACTCCAGCGTATGAAAATATGGGTTTTAGCTGTGATGGTAAAACTTATTGCAGTGAAATGAAGTCATGTGACGAAGCTAAGTTCTACATTGCTAACTGTCCAAATACAAAAATGGATGGTAATGGCGATGGTGTACCTTGTGAGAGTCAACACTGTAATTTTTAGTAGGCAATATAACAAATGCATCAACACGATTTGCTACATTCGGCATTCTAGATTTCTTTGGGTTTACCGCATTAAGTGGTAAATTTGAGCTTAATCTGCATAGTAACAAACGTGTTATGCAGGCGTTATATTTCCAAGATGTTAACGGTTAACCGTAACAAAAGGTAATTATAGGTTTGTTTTTTTAATTTTAACATATAGAATTACCCCCAATGATTTATCACCACAGCTATGAGGGTTATTACTATGAGTTCATTAGTCAGTCAAATATCCTCAATTTATTTCAATTATCTTCCTCAGGTTCAAGCTGTAGCAATATATCTCCCCAATAAATAGTATTTTAAAAAGATAACTCAAGATATCAGGATTACTTTGAGTGCATTATCTTAATTTTACTCATTAAATTTTCTATTTGTTGATGGAGGACTTATGTCCTTTTTTATTATTTCTCAGATATTGGTAGGTTTAGCTGCTTTATTCGATATCGCATCATTTCAATTTACAAATCGTAAGACACTTTTATTAGCACTAAGTATTTCAGCGTTATTAATTGCTGCCCATTTTGCCTTACTAGAAGAGTGGACCGCTGCATGCTTACTTGTGATTGGTGCATCTCGTTACTTTGCAGGGATCTTTATATCGGATCCAAGAATGAAATGGTTGTTTTATTTTGTGACAGTATTAGGCACTATTTTAACGTTCAATGGCATCACTAGTGTACTAAGTTGTATTGCTTCGTTATTTCATACTAAAGCCTCATTCATGCATAACGATAAACTTATGCGCTGGCTAATGGTTTTTGGGACAGTAGTTTGGGGAGCTCATGACATCATTGTTGGCTCGCCAGTGGCAGTGTTAATAGACATTTTATTTATAATAAGTAGTGCTATTGGTTATTATCGTATTTATATAAAGAGCACAGTGCTGATAGGGCAATAATCAAGTAGATTTAGAAATATAACAAATGCATCAACACGATTTGCTACACTCGGCATCGTAGATTTCTTTTGGTTTACCGTGTTAAGTGGTAAATTTAGGCTTAATCTGCATGGTAGCAAACGTGTTATGCAGGCGTTACACGAACTCTAAGATCGAAGTTTTTTGGCTCAGTTCAGCGATTGAGCCATTAGTTTTTTAGCCGTGAAAGTAGGGTGGATTTCCTTTTTCTTTGTTGCCTTTTAATATTCGTTTTATCAGGTTCGGCAATTGACCATTATTGCCAAAAGTTCATGGATTTCAGAAACCAATTAACGCTTCAATTGTTCATGGTTTGCCTCATTTCAGTTTGCATTAGTGTTTTGCTCACAGCAATTTCAATCCCAATTGTTGTTGGGATATTTGGTTTATCAGCTCAAAACAGGCTGAAACCAAATCGTACAAATGGTGTAAGAAAAAGGGATTGTTTCGTTTCACAGTTATTGTCGTTGAAATGATATTTTGCTCGCTTAATTGAGCTAGCCTAATTAAACTCAGTTTACAGTAAATCTCGGTAAATCAATTCTTTACCAAGTTAATAGAAGCGTTGACAAAGATCGTGTAACAAATGCATCAACACGATTTGCTACACTCGGCGTTGTCAGTTTGCCTTTAGTTTCAGTGATTAGGGCGTTAAAATTCAGCTAGGTCTGTATAGTAGCAAACGTGTTATGCAGGCGTTACATGCTAAAGTTGTCTCTTTTGAGATACGGTGCTATAGTTTAACCAGATTTGATAATTAGAGGTTGCTATGCCAGAGATAGATGCATTGCTTGGGCTTTCATTTTGTTTGTATTTTTTCGACAACAAGCAGCATAAATTGCCTCATATTCATGTCAAATATGGTAGCTATGAGCTAATCATAGCAATTGAAACAGGAGAGTGCTTAGAGGGTTATTTACCAAATAAGCAACGAAAACGAGCAGAAGCTCACATTGAAAGCAATCGAGTAAAATTGATGGCAATGTGGAAACAAGCAGTTGCTGGTATTAATCCGGGTAAATTATAGGTGACGTATGTTGAAAGTAATTGATGTTGATTTGGTAGCTGATTTTACACTTGAGCTTACTTTTAGTGACGGTTATACAGGTGAAGCTAACTTAGCTGAGTATTTCCAAAAAGAGGCATTTAGCCATGTGACTAATTTTCAAAAGTTTGCATTAACTGCTGATGGCTCTCTTGATTGGAGTGGTGTTGAATTATCGGCGGCAACGTTAAAAGAAATCACGGTTGGTAGTTATACTGAATCTGATTTAACGCCTTTTGACGTTAAAGAAATGGAAATGGTAATAAAGCAGGCTTCATGGGATTCAATGCAAGAAGGTCGAGCTGACATTTTGCAAGCGGCCATTCGTTCTTATGTTGAACAATTTGGCCACAGTGTTGTAATTGAGCGTGCAGGAATAAAAAGTAGAACGAGTGCTTATCGTTCATTAAAACCTGAAACGACACCAAGTTTTGGTACTTTAGTTCAATTAGGTCATGCAGTTATTGAATTGGCTAAAGATAGAGTCTCTGCTCATTCTTTGAGTCGCATGTAACAATTGCATCAACACGATTTACTACACTCGGCAATCTCAGTTTGCCGAGTGTTTCTCGTTTTAAGGCGTCAATATTAAGTATAATTGCATAGTAGTAAACGTGTTATGCA
>NZ_JARACS010000026.1:0-3221 GCF_028765525.1 Aliivibrio sp. S2TY2
TAACGCCGCAATAACACGTGCGAACGACTGACTTTCCAAACCAATTACACTCCAAACCGCGAATGCCGAGTGTAATTAGCATCGTGTTGATTGCTTTGTTACATGATCTTTGTCAACGCTTCGCTTTAATTGGTAAAGAACTGATTTACGAATAATATTTAAAAACCAATTCTAGATTACAAAAACCAATTTAGCGAACAAAAGAACCGTTCAACTACAAAAACTGCGAAACGAAGCAATCCTTTTTCTAGCACCATTTGAACGATTTGGTTTTAGCAAGTTTTAAGCTGATAAACCAAATATCTTTACCACAATTGGGATTGAAAATGCTACGAGCAAAGCACGGATGCAGGATAAAATGAGGCAATACCAAAGAACAATTGAAGCGTAAAAATGCCACTGAAACGCATGAACTTAGGCCGACAATAGTCAATTGCCGAACCTAATGAAATGAAAACTAAAAGGAAACAAAGAAGAAGGAAAACCACCCTATTTTCACATCTCAAAATCGAATGGTTCTATCGCCGAACTGAGCCAAAAAACTGCAATCTTTAGTTCGTGTAACGCCTGCATAACACGTTTGCTACTATGCAGACCTAGCTGAATTTTAACGCCTTAATCACTGAAACTAAAGGCAAACTGACAACGCCGAGTGTAGCAAATCGTGTTGATGCATTTGTTATAATTTTATATATCAGCCATAGTTAGCAATTGACTACAGTTACGAACCGTTAAAATATTTATGTTTAACGTTACGCTATAAGTAATGCGGTAATTACCAAAAATGATTTCACGATAATTGGCTTTATTCAGCTCAGGGACAAGACGGCCCAACTCTGGAAATGAACCTAAACTCTCAGCTTTATCGAATACGTCGTTAACCCACTTCTCTGCTGCTGATGGATTGTCTAATGCAATGTATTCTGCTGTCTGCCCTATTTTGTCTAAAGCAAGAGGTGACCAAATAACATTCATGAACGTAAGCGCCCTAAGATTTTAGAACGAGCATCATCATTTGATAAACCTAGACCACTAGCGATTTGTGCTTCAGCTTGTTGCACCTCTTCCAGTAACTCTATTTTTTCTTGCATTGCTTCATATTCAGCAACGTCTAAAACAACAGCGACACCTTTACCACGCTGAGTGATAACTAAAGGTCTACGAGTTTCGTTAATTTGACGAATAAACGACGCTACGGCAGCTCTGAATTCTGAAAGTGGTTGAATATCTTGGTCTAATCTTAGTCTAGTCATAATAGCACCTTAGTTGTACTTAATTTTGTACCAATTATAGTGCAAGTATAAATATTCAGCAATACTAAGAAAAATTATAACGCCGCAATAACACGTGCGAAAGACCGACTTACAAAACCAATTATACTCTAAACCGCGAATGCCGAATGTAAATAGCATCGTGTTGATTGCTTTGTTATACGAGCCTTGCTTTCGCTCCGCTTAAATTGGTAAAGAACTGATTTACCAAGATTTACTGTAAATTGAGTTTAATTAGACTGGCTCAATTAAGCGAGCAAAATATCCATTCAACAGCAATAATTGTGAAACGAAACAATCCCTTTTTCTTACACTATTTGTACGGCTTGGTTTCAGACAGTTTGGAACTGATAAACCAAATATCCTAACCACAATTGGGATTGAAAATGCTGAGAGCAAAACACTGATGCAGACTAAAATGAGGCATAACCAAAGAACAATTGAAGCGTAAATTAGCCGCTGAAACGCCTGAATTTGGGTCAATAATAGCTCAATGCCGAACCTGATGAAACGAATACCAAAAGGCAACAAAGAAAAAGGAAAACCACCCTACTTTCACACCTAAAAAGCTAATGGTTCTATCGCTGAACTGAACCCAAAAACTGCATTCTCAGAGTTCGTATAACGCCTGCATAACACGTTTGCTACGATACAGGCCTAGCTGAATTTTACTGCCTTAATCACTGAAACTAAAGGCAAACCGACAACGCCGAGTGTAGCAAATCGTGTTGATGCGATTGTTAAATGAACTCTTACTGCAAACCACGGTCATTGAGAACAAATTGGCGTAACTCGCGCTCTTCCCTCATGACGTAAAGAATATATACAATATCATCGTTGGTTACTTTGTAAAAAATACGGCATGGCGGCAATACAATTTCACGATAATCTAAATGAGGAAGCTCAGGAACACTACGGCCTGATAATGGAAAATCCTCTAAACGCTCAACACGATGGAAAACTGATTGAACTAACGCCTTAGCCGCTAAGATATTATTAATAGCGATATATTCTGCAATTTCGTCCAAATCTAATAATGCTGATTCAGTCCAATTAATTACAGCCATTTATTCATCTTCTCTTTTGCGGCTTCATGAGAAACTACACGATTATCTGAAATTGCTTTTTCACCGCGAGCAATACCTTCAAGAATAGCAATTCGTTTTTGCATAAACTCGTAATCATCAACATCTAACAAATAAGCAGACGGTTGACCGTGCTCTGTAATTAACACTGGTTCTTTTGAAGCATGAAGTTCAGAAAGAATCTTGGTTGCTTGACGTTTTAATGTAGTGACTAATTCAACTTTCATATTCAGTTTCCATTATCGAAAGAACAAAGTATCACTATTGTATCACTTAATTATCCATTGAGACAGTTCATTTAACGCCTGCATAACACGTTTGCTACGATACAGACATAGCTGAATTTTACTGCCTTAATCACTAAAACTAAAGGCAAACTGACAACGCCGAGTGTAGCAAATCGTGTTGATGCATTTGTTACACGATCTTTGTCAACGCTTCGCTTTAATTGGTAAAGAACTGATTTACCGAGATTTACTGTAAACTGAGTTTAATTAGACTGGCTCAATTAAGCGAGCAAAATATCCAATCAACGGCAATAACTGTGAAACGAAACAATCCCTTTTTCTTACACCATTTGTACGATTTGGTTTCAGCCTGTTTTGAGCTGATAAACCAAATATCCCAACACCAATTGGGATTGTAAATGCTAAGAGGAAAACACTGATGCAGACTAAAATGAGGCAAGGCCATGAACAATTGAAGCCTGAATTGGTTTCTGAAATCCATGAACTTTTGGCAATAATGGTCAATTGCCGAACCTGATAAAACGAATATTAAAAGGCAACAAAGAAAAGGGAAACCCACCTTACTTTCACAACTAAAAAACTAATGGATCAATCGCTGAACTGAGCCAAAAAACTGC
>NZ_JARACS010000027.1:0-2445 GCF_028765525.1 Aliivibrio sp. S2TY2
ACTACACTCGGCAATCTCAGTTTGCCGGGTGTTTCTCGTTTTAAGCCGTCAATATTAAGTATAATCGCATAGTAGTAAACGTGTTATGCAGGCGTTACACGAACTAAAGATTGCAGTTTTTTGGCTCAGTTCAGCGATTGAGCCGTTAGTTTTTTAGGGATGAAAGTAGGGTGGATTTCCTTTTTCTTTGCTGCCTTTTAGATTTCATTTCATCAGGTTCGGCAAGTTAGCCCTTATTTCCCCAAGTTCATGGATTTCAGAAGCTAATTCACGCTTCAATTGTTCATGGTTTTGCCTCATTTTATCCTGCATCAGTGTTTTCCTCGCAACATTATCAATCCCAATTGTGGCAAAGATATTTGGTTTATCAGATCCAAACTTGCTGAAACCAATCGTTCAAATGGTGCTAGAAAAAGGATTGTTTCGTTTCGCAGTTTTTGCAGTTGAACGGTTCTTTTGTTCGCTAAATTAGCTTTTGTAATTTAAAATTGGTTTGTAAATATTATTGGTAAATCAGTTCTTTACCAATTAAAGCGAAGCGTTGACAAAGATCGTGTAACAAAGCAATCAACACGATGCTATTTACATTCGGCATTCGCGGTTTGGAGTATAATTGGTTTTGTAAGTCGGTCTTTCGCACGTGTTATTGCGGCGTTATGGCTCAGAAGATATTTTTAACATCACGGTAAAAATTTTCATGAGATCCTAATGCCATTAGCTCAAGGGTGACCGTGCCATCTTCGTAACTGTAACCAAGCAGTGTTAATTGCTTAACCATTTTGAATTTATGGACACGTAAAAATGACAAGTCACCTTTCTTTTGCTCTCCTAATAATGGCTCTTTCATTAATTCTTTAATTGCATTATCAAGATCCGTCTTTTGATTTTTATGTAACTTTTTTACTGCTTTCTTAAATGTAGGTGTCTGTAAAATTTGAGTTATATTAGCCAAAACTATAGCTCTCCAATTTTCCTGCTTCTTTTTCAGCTTTGGCAATAATTGCTTGTTTTACAAACTCATATGATAGTTCAGGGTTATCTTCCATCATTTCACCAATTTTAGCCCAGTGTTCAATTTGTTTTGGTGCGGTGCGACTGAATGCTTTAGCCATAATAGTAGCTTTTTGCACAAGGTCTTGGTCTAATCTGATGCTTGCTGTAGCCATTGTAAGTGTCCTATTTAAAGTTAATTTCCATTATTGTAGTATATTGCTACGGTTGTCGCAAGTTGCGCCATAACAATCGCATCAACACGATTTACTACATTCGGCATTGTAGGTTTGTCTTTAGTTTCGGTGTTTATGGCGGTAAAATTCAGCTTGATCTGTATAGTAGTAAACGTGTTATGCAGGCGTTAATCGTACAAGGAGGTACAATGTATAAATTACGAAAACTGGAAGGTGAGCAAGATTGGCTAGATGCGGATGGAGTTAAGATTTATACTATTTCAGCAAATGAAGAACCAATCAATATGGCCGCTTTTCATCAACGACTAACAGAGGTTAAATCTGAAATAACTCTCGAATGGGATCAAACTGCTGCGTTCGTTATTTTTCATAATGGTGCAAGTTGTAAGTATTTGGTTTTAGCTTGGTGGGGTAATGATAATGAATTATTTACGTCAGTATCAGTTCAAGTTAATGGGGTTTGGGTTGTAGATCCAACTAAATATTCGTTTTGTCTTTATGATATTGAAGTCATGTGGAAGGAACGTAATATCTACATAGAAACAATCGATTGTGAAAGTCCGTCATTGGTTAAGTATCGCACTAGCCGTTAGATGTACGTTTAACAAAGCAATCAACACGATGCTATTACACTCGGCATTCGCGGTTTAGAGTGTAATTGGCTTGGTAAATAAGTCGTTCGCACGTGTTATTGCGGCGTTATACGAACTCTGAAAATGCAGTTTTTTGGTTCAGTTTAGCGATTGAACCATTAGCTTTTTAGGTGTGAAAGTAGGGTGGTTTTCCTTTTTCTTTGTTGCCTTTTAGTGTCCGTTTCATCAGGTTCGGCAATTAAGCATTGTCGGCCTAAGTTCATGCGTTTCAACGGCTAATTCAAGCTTCAATTGTTCTTTGGTTATGCCTCATTTTAACCTGCATTAGTGTTTTCCTCGTAGGATTTTCAATCCCAATTGTGGTTAGGATATTTGGTTTATAAGCACCAAACTTTCTGAAACCAAGTCGTACAAATGGTGTAAGAAAAAAGGATTATTTCGTTTCACAGTTATTGCTGTTGATTGAATATTTTGCTCGCTTAATTGAGCCAGTCTAATTAAACTCAGTTTACAGTAAATCTTGATAAATCAGTTCTTTATCAAGTTAATCGAAGCGAAAGCAAGGCTCGTATAACAAAGCAATCAACACGATGCTATTTACATTCGGCATTCGCGGTTTGGAGTATAATTGGTTTTGTTAGTCGGTCTTTCGCACGTGTTATTGC
>NZ_JARACS010000028.1:0-2374 GCF_028765525.1 Aliivibrio sp. S2TY2
AAAACCCCTTGGGTGTTGTATGGTTAAGCCTCACGGGCAATTAGTATCAGTTAGCTCAATGCCTCGCAGCACTTACACACCTGACCTATCTACGTCGTAGTCTCCAACAACCCTTTAGGATACGTAAAGTATCAGGGATGACTCATCTCAGGGCTCGCTTCACGCTTAGATGCTTTCAGCGTTTATCGATTCCGAACTTAGCTACCGGGCAATGCCACTGGCGTGACAACCCGAACACCAGAGGTTCGTCCACTCCGGTCCTCTCGTACTAGGAGCAGCCCCCTTCAATCATCCAACGCCCACGGCAGATAGGGACCGAACTGTCTCACGACGTTCTAAACCCAGCTCGCGTACCACTTTAAATGGCGAACAGCCATACCCTTGGGACCGACTTCAGCCCCAGGATGTGATGAGCCGACATCGAGGTGCCAAACACCGCCGTCGATATGAACTCTTGGGCGGTATCAGCCTGTTATCCCCGGAGTACCTTTTATCCGTTGAGCGATGGCCCTTCCATTCAGAACCACCGGATCACTATGACCTGCTTTCGCACCTGCTCGAATTGTCATTCTCGCAGTCAAGCGGGCTTATGCCATTGCACTAACCTCACGATGTCCAACCGTGATTAGCCCACCTTCGTGCTCCTCCGTTACTCTTTGGGAGGAGACCGCCCCAGTCAAACTACCCACCAGGCACTGTCCGCAACCCCGATAAGGGGCCAACGTTAGAACATCAAGCATACAAGGGTGGTATTTCAAGATTGCCTCCACACATACTGGCGTACGTGCTTCAAAGGCTCCCACCTATCCTACACATGTAGGGTCAATGTTCAGTGCCAAGCTGTAGTAAAGGTTCACGGGGTCTTTCCGTCTAGCCGCGGGTACACTGCATCTTCACAGCGATTTCAATTTCACTGAGTCTCGGGTGGAGACAGCGTGGCCATCATTACGCCATTCGTGCAGGTCGGAACTTACCCGACAAGGAATTTCGCTACCTTAGGACCGTTATAGTTACGGCCGCCGTTTACTTGGGCTTCGATCAAGAGCTTCGACCGAAGTCTAACCCCATCAATTAACCTTCAAGCACCGGGCAGGCGTCACACCGTATACGTCATCTTACGATTTAGCACAGTGCTATGTTTTTAATAAACAGTTGCAGCCACCTGGTATCTGCGACTCCCGGCAGCTTAGAGAGCAAGTCTCATCACCGCTAGGAGCGTACCTTCTCCCGAAGTTACGGTACCATTTTGCCTAGTTCCTTCACCCGAGTTCTCTCAAGCGCCTTAGTATTCTCTACTCGACCACCTGTGTCGGTTTGGGGTACGATTCCTTACAATCTGAAGCTTAGAGGCTTTTCCTGGAAGCATGGCATCAATGGCTTCACTACCGTAGTAGCTCGACATCGTGTCTCAGCCTAGTGTATTCCCGGATTTGCCTAAGAATACAGCCTACACACTTGAACTTGGACGACCGTCGCCAAGCCCACCTAGCCTTCTCCGTCCCCCCATCGCAATTGTAAGAAGTACGGGAATATTAACCCGTTTCCCATCGACTACGCCTTTCGGCCTCGCCTTAGGGGTCGACTTACCCTGCCCCGATTAACGTTGGACAGGAACCCTTGGTCTTCCGGCGAGCGGGTTTTTCACCCGCTTTATCGTTACTCATGTCAGCATTCGCACTTCTGATACGTCCAGCACGCTTTACAACGCACCTTCAACCGCTTACAGAACGCTCCCCTACCCAATACAGTAAACTGTATTGCCGCAGCTTCGGTGTATAGTTTAGCCCCGTTACATCTTCCGCGCAGGCCGACTCGACCAGTGAGCTATTACGCTTTCTTTAAATGATGGCTGCTTCTAAGCCAACATCCTGGCTGTCTGAGCCTTCCCACATCGTTTCCCACTTAACTATAACTTTGGGACCTTAGCTGGCGGTCTGGGTTGTTTCCCTCTCCACGACGGACGTTAGCACCCGCCGTGTGTCTCCCGGATAGTACTTACTGGTATTCGGAGTTTGCAAAGGGTTGGTAAGTCGGGATGACCCCCTAGCCTTAACAGTGCTCTACCCCCAGTAGTATTCGTCCGAGGCTCTACCTAAATAGATTTCGGGGAGAACCAGCTATCTCCAGGTTTGATTGGCCTTTCACCCCTAGCCACAAGTCATCCGCTAATTTTTCAACATTAGTCGGTTCGGTCCTCCAATTGATGTTACTCAATCTTCAACCTGCCCATGGCTAGATCACCTGGTTTCGGGTCTATATCCAGAGACTGAACGCCCAGTTAAGACTCGGTTTCCCTACGGCTCCCCTAAACGGTTAACCTTGCCACTGAATATAAGTCGCTGACCCATTATACAAAAGGTACGCAGTCACACCA
>NZ_JARACS010000029.1:0-1846 GCF_028765525.1 Aliivibrio sp. S2TY2
GTTCGCTCTTGATGATTTCATCACTCACACTATGGGTCTTGCGGATGTAAACGCGGCGTTCGATCTAATGCACGAAGGTAAATCTATCCGTACTGTTCTACACATGGATAAATAAGTTTTAACATTTAAAACTTAACGATTATTAACTAAACGTAAAGCCCGTTAGATTCATTTCGAGCGGGCTTTATTTTTTAAAGGTGCATATGTTTATTAAAGGAAAAGTCCTTCAATAAACGTATAAAACACTTTATCCAAAATTACTGGAAACCATTATTATGTTGACTAAACTTCGTCAATCTTTGCCTTTGCAACTGCTACTAGCTGCATTACTTGCATGGCTTTTTACCCTATTAATTTCTCCGACAACTGACGTAACGCAAACTTCTTGGTATCAATTAGTGATGTTAGGAAAAGTCACTTATATCGGTTTACTTAAAATGGTCGTTGGCCTTGTCGTTATGTTTTCTTTACTTCAGGGCATAACAAGTATTGGTTCTATCACTCATCTAAAGCAAGTCGGTCGAAATACCCTACTGTTCTATAGTTTCACTACTCTATTGGCTATTTCTCTCGGTTTAGGTGCATCATTATTATTACCCGCATGGCAACCTCTGACTGAGTTTGCACCTGTTGGTGATAATGTTCAGCTTATTAGTGAAGAGTCTGCTGGCGGCGCTGCCATTGCTGGAAAACTACTTAATATGGCTTTTGTTAATCCTATTGCTGCATTAACGAATGGTAATTTGCTCGCTATCGTTGTGTTTTCATTTATGTTAGGGCTAGCTTTACTCTCATCATTACCAGAAAAACACCCTATTTTTGAGGTACTCAGTGGTTTAAATAAAAGCATTAATACGATAGTGGGTTGGATAATTAAATTATCTCCATTGGCGGTATTTGCGATTGTTTTTGATTTTACTATTCGTGGTGGAGAATCTTTATTTCAACAATTAGCTCTATTTGCTCTATTAGTTTTTGTTTTGACTTTAATTCATGGCGCTATTGTTTTACCAACGATTGCAAAACTAGCGACTGGTATTAAATACACAACCTTATTTAAAGCGATTTCTGCTCCTATGGCGATGGCTTTTGCTACCTCTTCTAGCTCAGCCACCTTGCCATTAGCAATGCAAAGTGCCCAAGAAAAACTGGGGGTGTCGCAAAGTACCAGCAGTATGGTGTTACCCCTTGGTGCGGTAATGAATATGGACGGAACCGCATTATTCGAAGGAGTAGCTGCTATATTCTTAGCTCAACTTTTTGGGGTTGATTTAACAACCTCAGGATTAATCATGATTTTCATTATGGCTATGGTTTCCTCTGTTGGTGCACCCGGAATGCCTTCAGGATCTATGTCAGGCATGCAACTGGTGCTTTTAGCTGCTGGGATCCCATTAGAAGCTATCGCGATCCTGTTAATCATTGAACGTCCACTTGATACTTTCCGTACCGCGGTCAACGTTGAGGGCGATATGATTGCTGCTTTAGTTATTGATAAATGGCAGAATAAACAAAAAACACTCACAGAAAAGCAATCATTATCTCAAACATCTTACTCCGCATAATCTCTATAAAAGCCCGCTGGATAACCTCTAGCGGGCTTTTTTATGCTTCACACTTTTTATTCGATATTAGCGCATACCTCCCTTTATTATTTGCTTTTCTAATCATAAAGACCTCATGAACAACTAAAAGTCCAAGCATTATTACATAACCGTAAAAATCATTTTCATTTTAGGGGGATTATCAATTATTAATAAACTCCTATACTAGCCACATCAAAACGAGAGAGCAGAAATACAAAACTCAACTACGCTTTAGTTGACTGCTCATCCGAATATATTAA
>NZ_JARACS010000003.1:0-393112 GCF_028765525.1 Aliivibrio sp. S2TY2
GTTACTAAATTAATTTGATGAAAATGGTCAATTTTGGCTAAATCAGTAAATTAATCGGTTGATTCAGTAAATTTAAAGCTGTTTATCGTGCTTGTATAAGTATCTTCTTCCATCTCAATTCCAATGAATTTCCTGTTTAATGCTAGGCACGCCTTGCCTGTCGAACCTGAACCCATAAACGCATCAAGCACCACTGCATTCTCTCGACTGCTGCTTGAGATAATATGCTCGAGTAAATCCGCAGGTTTTTCGCATGGGTGTTTTCCTTGGTAATATTGCACCGGTGCGAACGTCCATACATCGGTATAAGGCACTTCATCAGTCACATAAAAAGGTCGCCTCAGACTTTCATACTCTGCTTTTAGTTCGTCGTATTCTTTGACGAGGTTTCCATATTCACTGTGTAATGCCTGGTATTCATTGGTGAGTTCTGTGTGCGTTTTGGATAGTTGGCCACTCTTTGATGCGAACAAGGTTTGAAGTTGTTTGTACTGAGTTTCCGTTGGTAGTTTCCATTGACTCGATGAGAACCAATGAGAGCACATTTGTGTGCCGGTGGCTTGATTGATTTCTTTTGCTGAAATATTGAGTGCATCTTTCGCGTTCTTGAAGTAATCCATTAACGGTTTAAACACGGCCTTCTTTAATTCCGTACATTTAGTCGCGTACTGGCTGCATCCTTTCGCGAACCCTTCCGAATCATAATGACCTGCAAAGATAATGCGCTCAGTTGCCGGAAAGAACGAACGTAAGTGGGGCTTGTGCGCTCGTTTCCACACGCCAGAGGGTTTTGCCCATACGATATGATTAAACACATCAAACCGTGCACGGATAAGCAATTCCGTATCAGCCGCTAACTTTGAACCGCAGAACAGGTATAAATTGCCAGAGGGTTTCAATACGCGCCAGAACTCAACCAATACCTCATCAAGCCACGCCAGAAAAGTTTCGACGTTTGGCCACTGGTTATCCCATGCGTTTTTCTTTACTTGAAAATAAGGTGGGTCAGTTAAAATTAAATCTATTGAGTTATCAGGTAAGGCTTTAAGGTAATGCAGACAGTCGGCATGAATAAGTTGCAGTTGTCCGTTATGTAGGGTGGTAGTGTGCATTTGTTACTCCAATTAAATAAGAGCCTTGAATGCAAAGAAACGCAGCCACATGAAGTGGCTGAGTGGGTTGATATGCTTCCTCTCCAAATATTCATCTGGGTCTCAGGTACTCAAGGCATAAAAACTAGAATGATTATATCAAGTTAAATTATAACTGTATATCCATACAGTCTTTTATGCGCGAGTATATTCACCATTATCTAATTGTCGAAGATGACCAAAGAAAGCGAGCTGTTCAAAGATAAGGGCAATGTGACTGCTGCTTTGGTCTGGAAGTTTGATATTTTCAGGGGTTATTGGGTAACGAGAGGCGGCTAACATAATGTGTTCAACCGTGGCTTCTTGGCCTTTTTTAATGGGTAACATGTTATGCCTCCCCATTGTAAATGTTATCTAGGCAAGCAAGGCGACCATATAAATCTAAGGCACTGCGAATGCTTGGGGCTATCATTTCACTGAGTAACATTTCTTCAGTTGCGGATAGGCTTTCTTTTTCTTTTCGCGTCATTTCTTCACAAGCGGCGCTGTTTATCTCAAGCATTATATTGCGTAATTGATCTGCAAGCTCTGTCGCTTGGTGTATTTTTTCTTTTATTATTTGGGTTGTCATGGTTTTTGCCTTGTTAATTGGTGTGCAATGACAGTAGCTCTGCACACCAATAGCAGCGAGTGGTGCTTTATCAAGAAGAGGTCTTGAACGCACTCTTTAATTTTGCCCAAAAATAAGACTCGCCTTTGGTTTGACGTTAGGGCTGGCTTGTCTATTTTTTGTGTTCAATAATTGTTCTTCTTGCGTTTGTTATCATTAGCAATACAATGTCCAAAAGTTTGTTAGAGGTAAATTACTGATGGGCGTTTATAAATTCAGAGGGCACGCATGCCCCATGTGCCATAGTGGAAACACCTCTATACGCACAAGTAAAAAAATAACACCTGCCTACCAGGTTCTTTATTACGACTGCAATAATGAGGATTGCCTAACTCGCTTTACTGCCGACTTAACCACTGGCCATGTAATACACACGCTGTTTGAAAAAAAAGCAAACCCACAACCACAAGAAAATAGCCCTGAAAATCAATTGGCATTTAATTTGTAGTTAAGCTGCACTGCTTTTCGGGACAGCAAATTCTATGTGCTTATGCTCAGGTAAAATGCGATTAATGCCAAGAATTAGCTTCTGCAGTGGCCTTGCTTCATTTTCATAATACATTTCACTGTATTGCAACGGATTACCAAGACTTGCGCCTTCTGGCGGTAAGATGCCACCAATGCCTGCTGGGAAACGGTGAGCAACAATCACCTCTTGGGATGATACTTTTTTTATGCCCTCAAACTCATCTTTAGAGCCGATATTACCAACCGGAATAAGTTGAACTCCATCTTTACCACCGCCAGGAATATTAATCAATGCCGATGAGAAATTACCCACACCGCGAGATTTCTTTAGTGCTTCCGCAAGATTATCTTCTGCCTCTGGTGTCATGTTTGGATCGGTTACATATAAAATAAAGCCCATGTGCATGCCGTTCTTGTAGTATCGACGACGAAAGCGAGTTGCATCTTGAGATAATAACGCCGACTCAATACCTGAGAGGTAGTCCGGCAGGCCATAAATGTTTTGTCTGGTATCGTAAAGTTTAATTTGATGGATCTCATCGGTTTTATACCAGGTTTTAGTCTCATCACTATTTAATCGAACAAAGCGATTATTCTTGCCACGCCTTGTCGTTAACGTTGGAACATGACCCAGGCGCAGTGGCTCACCAAATACATTTTTAAAGATCTGAACATGAGCCATCCCAAAGGTAATTAAGTCTTTACAGATATTCATCATGTCACAAAAGGATAATAAATCCGTTTCAACATAGTCTTTAGATAAGATGCGGGTTCTCGCCTCAACTACCGCACCATGATATGAGTTTGCAGTAAGCAGCTCAGACAACGACAAAAGAGAAATAGGCGTAGAATAAAACCCTTCACCTTCATCAAATTCTACATCGCTACACTCCACTGGGTTATCAACCTTAACACTCTCAACACCACCAAATTCAAAGACAGACGATGACGAACTATGCTCTTCTGTTACTTGGTGTTTGTTTCTTTTATTGAATTTCTTCTTTTTCATTATAGATTCATCCGAATTGTACTTGCTCGTCGAACGTTAACGTTTAGATCTTCACAAGCAACGGCGTGAGCAATTGCAAAGAAGCTATCCGCATGACCTGTTTCTTCTGTACGATCGGCTGCAAATGTCATAGAGCCGTGACCTGTTTGTTTTCGCTTTATTGCCATGAAAGAGGGCGCTATGGATGTATATTCCGCAGGCCACTTAATTCTTGCTGTACTCACTAAATCCATTACTTTAAGAACTAGGTTTTGTTTTACTTGTTGCGAATAACTAATGAGCATCGCTTGAGGGAAAAACGCCTTAACCATTTCCGCTACACCATTACCAACACCGCTGCAATCAATACCTATGTGCTTGACATTATAACGACTGAGTAAGCCTTGAATTTGCTCTGCTTGCCATGACCAGTGAAAACCTTTCCACTCAAATTCTTCTATTACTTCAAATGCTTCTGTTTTGTCTTTCGGCATTAGCAATACCATACATTTCGCAAAATCAGTGGTTCTTGCAGGATCGTAACCAATAGCAACAGCACTATCTCCAACAGGGAGAATGGCAGAAAGGTTAATATCCTTTCGCATATCGTCACGAATGCACTTAGCCAGAGCTGTAAGGGTGAATATACTGTCTGCTTCATCCATGAACTCACAATCATAAAGATACAAATAAGCATCTTCACTGCAGCGCTCTTTGATGTCATCGATGTCAATATCGGGGTTACCTGCATCGTACGCATCTTGCAAAGTGACCACGTAGCGCCACTTTAAATCTGGACAGACTTGTGGGTATTTCCTCAGCGTATCTTTTGATGGGAAAGGAACATCAACGCGATCTTTATTTCCTTTTTTCCAGTACGCCCCAGACCACACACGATAAGCACCGTGTTGCTTAGTTGATGGTGTTGAGAATACAGTTAGCCTGCGAGACTTTAACGTACTCATTGCACCAGCGGTTTCGTATATCCCCTCAAACTTACTTATCCAACAAGCTTCATCAATATAAAGATCTGAACTGAACGATTGAGCCGTTGCGCGGTTCGTGCCAATAAAACGAAACTCAGCGCCATTAGGCAATCGTATTGGATTACCCTTTAATTCAATACCGAAGTATTTCTCAGCAAGTTGGACAATGTACGAGCGAAATACCAGAGACTGCGCTTTTGAGGCAGAGAGGAATGTTTGGTTTTTTCCTGTCTCCATTGCCACATAAAGGGCTTCACCCGCAGCCTCAAACGTAAATCCAATCTGGCGAGATTTGATTGTCCAACGCTCTTTCTGGTGACGCTCTGTAAAATGAACTTGCTGATAAGGATACAGTGTATCAATCCAATTTTTCCAACGAGGATCGTCAATACCTGGAATGTCATTTTTACGAGTGCGTTTGCGTTTCTTATTCTCACCAGAAGAGGAGGTGCCACCGTACACTGTTGAGCTATTGTGAGCGTTCGCCAAACCCGCTTCGCGCTCTTTTAATGCAAAAGTGCGCTCACGAAGTCGCATGTTTGCGTCTTGTAGTTTAATTAGATTAGCAACCAGACGGTCGATTTCATCGAGCTCTGTTTTGCCTTTTAAATCACGATTGGTTAACTGAGAAAGACGTGCTTGTAATTGGTTTTCTGTACTAAACGCACTAAGTAAATCATTCCAACCTTCTTTATTTATCCAGTTGTAAATGGTTCTAACGCTGTTGATATTTAGCTTTTCAGTGATCTCTTTAGGCGTTAGGCTAGCTAAATACAGCTCTTTGGCTTTTTCTTTTATCTCATCGCCGTATCTGCTTTTTCTATCGGTAATCACACGCTAGTCTCTATTCAAATTTAGATCCTTAGCATACCAACCTCATCATTTAGTCGCCTCTTTTGTTGTTTGTGAAAACCCATGTTAACCAATGACATAGCTACATTTTTTCACTCTTTCATCTTATTGTATAACCCTAAGCGAAAGGATGGGTTTTATGTCATTACAAAGTGGATTTATTAATATCGGCACCAGTGGAAAAACCGTAGACGATCGAGTTATCGAAGCGTCTTGGCTAAAAGAAGCGGCTGCCTCTTACGATCCTAAATTTTACACCGCCGTTATTGACTTAAATCACTGGAATCCAGTATGGGCAGGAAGTTACGGCAAAGTATTGGACGTCAAGTTATCAAAAAATGATGAAGGTGAAGCTGTATTACTTGCCAATATTGAACCGAATGAAAAATTGGTGGCGATGAGCAAAAAAGAGGTGCTGTTTACCTCTATGTCACTAATGCCAGATTTTCGAGGCTCAGGTAAGCACTACCTTTGTGCGCTCGCCGTAACACCAAAGCCTGCCTCAGTAGGTACGGACCAGCTATTATTCTCGACTGATGGTGGTAGTGATGAAAAGAGCGTGCACACCGACTTTGTTCGAGTTGAGCTGACATTTAGCGAATCGACCAGTGAAGATATTGACGATCAAAAAATGTTCGCTGGCCTTAGAGAGTTTTTTAAAAAAAACCAAAAGCCCACAGATGATCAGGAAAATGAAATGAGCAAAGAATTAGAGAAAAAAGTAGACGCACTTACTGAGCAGGTGTCGTCATTCATTAGCCAGCAAGGTGTGAATGATCCACAAAAGCCAACAGCAACTGATTTCTCTGCTGCTGAAAAACTATTGGCGGCGAATGGGTACTCGGTTCAGAAAGAAGCCAGTGCGGATGAGCTAAAGGCAGCACAAGAGCTGCTGAAAGCGCAAGGTTTTTCCGTTGAAAAAGAAGCCAGTGACGACGAGCTGAAAGCTGCTCAAGCATTACTGAAAGGCAAAGGATTCAGCATTGTAGAGCCTGCCAGTGATGGCGACGAGCAAGGTGCAGAGTTTAGCCTTGAAAGTAAAACAAGCATTACTCGAAAAGAATTTGAAGTGCTTGCTGAGAAATTCAAGGATGCCAAAACAACAGAGTTTAATTTCACACCTGGCAGCGATCAACTTGGTGCCGGTGATGATACCGAATACCTGTAAACCCTGAGCCGTATCTTTTCTTTATTATAAGAGTGAATTATGTCAGATATTTATTGTGACAGCACAACCAGTAAGCGCATTAGCAAACTGCTGTCCAAAACTAAAAAGGCGTACAGCCTAGCGCGAGATGGCATGTACTTCTCGGTTGAAGCACCAAAAGAAACCAAACTTAAAAAAGCCATCATGGAGTCAAACGACTTTCTAAAGAAAGTAAACATGTTTGATGTGCAGCAAATTGTCGGTCAAGCCGTCACGGTTGGCAGCGATATGCTTTCTACTGGTCGTGATAAAACTCGCTTTGCGGGTACAACGCCAGAGATTGATGGTTATGAATACAAGCTATCAGTGACGGATACGGTTATTTATATCACTTGGGCTCGCCTTGCTGAATGGGCGAACTCGGGTGGTCAGAAAGAGTTTGAGAAAAAACTCATGGAATACATTACCGCACAGATTGGTAATGACATGTTGCGCGTGGCCATGAATGGTACGCATGCAGCAAAAGTAACGGATTTAGAAAAATACCCTAACGGCGAAGACATTAACGAAGGTTGGCACGCTCGTATCTTGCGTATTGCACCGGCGCAAATCGTAGGCTCTCGTCTTGATGATGGGGCTGAGATTTACTTCGATCCAGACGGCACTCGCGATGCGAATGGCAATCAGCTGTTTGACTATAAGACGCTTGATGCAATGGTGTCCGATCTTATTAATAACAACATTAATCCTGCGTTTCGTAACGCCTCTGATTTGGTTGTTCTTGTCGGTCAAGACTTGGTTGCTGCCGCTCAATACCGCTTATATACCGAAGCGGATAAACCAACTGAGCATAATGCTGCGCAAAAACTGGATAAATCTATTGCGGGTCGTCCGGCTTACGTTGTGCCTTACATGCCTGGTAAGCGCTTGGTGGTTACAAGCCTTAAAAATCTATCCATCTATACGCAAAAAGGTACTAAGCGCCGTAAGACAAAAGACAATGATGATCTTGGTCGTGTGGAATCGTTCTTGTGGCGTTTTGAAGGGTACATGGTTGAAGAGCCAACTAAGTACGCAGCCTTTGATGAAAACAGCGTAATTATCGGTGCCAGAACGCCAGCTAATGTGGCGAAAGAGCCAAAAATCACGACCGCACTAACGAGTAAAACCGTAGTGAAAGGGACTGATGCGGAGTTCACCGTTGTTGCAGAAAATGCCAACGAGTATCAGTGGGCGCTCGATGGTGCGGTGTTTGATATGACACCGACAGGCACAAGTACGGTCACAACAACCGATCTTGAACCTGGCGTGTACGCCGTTACGGTTGACTGCACCGGTGATATGGGAAGTAAACAAAGCGCAGCTACACTGACCGTTAACGCAGGCTAAGGGGATATATCATGCTTTCGCCACTACAACTAAGACGCCAGCGCATCGCTTTGAGCACAAAGGAAGAGAAAGAGCTGGTTAACACTCAGGATGATAGTGGCGTACCAGCTGTTATCCAGTCGCCTGCAAATAAAAACGAATGGAACTTGGTTCGCGCGTCAATTCGCAAAGACCTCGCTGCATTGAAAACCACTAAGCAACTGGCGGATAAGATTGCGTATAAGACTCGCTGCCTCTTGCAGTACGAGCCGTATCTTTTACGCGAGAATATCCCACTTGATGTGGCAGCCATCCTTACTATCTGGCTGTTCGATAGTGGCAATTTACAACGTGCTATTCCACTTGGTTTGTACTGCGTTAAATACGGCGCAGTCATGCCTAGCGGCCATAAGAAAGATGTGGCTACATTCATGGCAGATGCAACTCTTGATTGGTCTGAAAACCAGTGGAAACAAGGCCACAGCACAGCACCTTACTTTGAAGAGATGTTTAATTTAGTTACGACTGAATGGAAGATGTTCGATCAAGTAGAGGCGAAATATTACAAGCAAGCAGGCTTGATGGCATTAAGTGCTTATGGTGTAGAGGTTAAGCATATATCAGAGCCAGAGCCACTTTATATCGCCAAGGGGCTGTTTGAAAAAGCGCATGAAAAATGGAAAAGCGTTGGCGTGGCCACTCGCATCGATACCATTAACAAGCGCTTAATGAAATTAAACCTTCCACTTACTGCGGAAGAATAACCGACTCAACAGCAACACCGTGACCGGACGCTCTAGCAATGGCCAAGGGGCTAATATTGCGACGAGCTGCTCCGGCTCACTCTAAGGATGCCGTTATGTTTCAAGATAAAAAAACATTAGATGACCCTATTGATGACAATGTGGCGAACGATGAATTTTGGCCTGATTTATCAATTTCTGATTTTGTAAAAGCGTGTCGTATTCCACCGGTTTACAACGCAGAGCAAGGGCGAAGCATGTTGATAATGGCAATGGCTGGAGTAAATATTGAGCTAAACAGCTTTAGAGAGCGCTCAATTAACAATGGTCATTCCTCATCAAATGATATTGGTACCAATCTTGGCACCGAAAGCATGATCACGATCTCTTATCGACAAGCGGTTTACCAACGCGCTAAGGCGGGTTTATTAGTTCACTTCGCTACGCTATCAAGAAAATCTGAAGCGGAGAATGTAGCAAAAGAAAGCACAGAGACGCATGAGTCATTAATGGCGCTCTCTCAACTGGCTATTCGTAATATTTTAGGCATGCCCATTGCCACGGTGAGATTGTTATGACAGCGCTTGTGGTTGGTGCAAACACCACTTACATGGCTGAGCTTGCTAAGCACTACAAGCGCATTCTTGAATTAAAAATGGGCTCGACAGGTAAAGACTTGTTTGATTGCGTCATTACTGGCGGAACCTTATTCCCATCATTTAAAGACATGGGGGATGGCATGATTGCGTGCCGGTTTGAATACACCGCTGTCTTTATGTTTGAGGGATTGCCAGCAGGATTAATGGATCCTCGTATTCTTATGGCAGCAACAACGTGTTGGTTATTTGAAAACGATAAAGATCGAGAAAGCTCGAAACTCCCGCCGCCAAAAATTGACGTTGAAGCGTATGAAAATGACAGTGATACCCCCATGAGTGACATGGAGGTAACCATTCAATTTTCAGAGCCGGTCATGATGAAAGAAGTGGATGAGGCTTCGGGTGATATTTTTTACAACAATAAGCACTGGAGCATTCAGCCTTATGTGATCCATATCGCCGAGTCAACAAAGGTAATACCTGGTGAGCGTTGAGTTTTCACAAGCAGATGTTGATACGGCCATTAAAGCGCTTGAGCGATGCAGACTCACTTATCAGCAAGAGCAAGTGATTTTGCGGCGAATTGGTCGTGCAGTTATCAAGCAAGCAAAGCTAAACATTCGCAAACAAAGAGACATTCACGGTCAAGCGTTTGCGCCTAGAGTCAAAAAGCGAAAAGGTCGTCGTCGATTACTGCCTAACATAGCGAAAAAGCTCAGGGGCAAAACCGACGCCAATCATGTTGATGTTGGCTTTGGGAATGGATTAACAGGCGAGATTGCACACAAGCAACAATACGGCACACCTAGCGAAACATGGGATGGACGTCGAATGACGCGAGTGCGTGGCCCGGTTAATAGCTACAAAAAGCCCGCAACAGCAAGGCAAGCTAAAATTTTGCTTAATGCCGGGTTTAAAATCAAAAAATTACGCGGCAAAGGAAAGAAGCGCCCAACAGTTAAATGGATTAAGGAGAACCTAAAGCAAGGTCAACTGTGGGCGATTTGGAAAGAGTTAACCGATAAGGAAGCCGTTAGAACGTGGGAGATAAGAAATACCCCACGAGCGTTTCTTGGGTTAACTAGAGAGCAATCAGATCAAATTATCACCCGTGAAGTGTTGCGGATAAAGGGGTAACTCATGCTAGGAACCGTTACGGTCAGTAGCCGAAATCAGTATCAAAATACCATTAATGAAATAGAGCGTCGTTTTGTTTTTATCGGTAAAACCCCAAAAACAGAGTTGCAGAATAAAGTTACTTTTCTTAATGCTCAAACCGATATTAATGCACTTTTTAGTGCCGTACCGGTTGAAAGTAAAAAATCAAAATCAGTCGCATCCGTGGATACCTTTTTGCGTGATGTACTGATTGCTGCGCAAATCAATGGCGGCTCAGGATGGAGCGCAAGCGTTGTTGGTTTACCGAGTAATGGTGATTGGAAAGCTGCGCTTGATGCTGCGAATAAAGAGTTGTCATTTGAAGCGGTGGTACTCACTGACTTTATGATCACAAAATCCGATCTAGAGGCTGTCAGTAGCAAGATGGCTGAGGTTGAAAGTAAAGAGGCTCGCTTTATGTTTGCCATTACCTGTACTGCGCCTATCACAGGCCTAGAAGCATGGGGTGACTATAGCGCAAAACAAACGGCGTTATTAAAGGGTTTTACAAGCGCTCGCATTATGTGTGTCCCTACGCTATTTAGTAATGACATTGGAATACTCGCAGGCCGCTTATGTATTCGCTCGGTAACGATTGCCGATAGCCCTATGCGCGTTAAAACCGGCCCGCTACTTTCAATGGGGGCCGCTCTTGTTGATAAGGATGGAAAACCATTCCCTGAAGAGTTGCTGTCTGTTCTTGATGCGAATCGATACTCAGTTCCTCAAACTTATCCAGGTGAAGACGGATGGTACTGGGCTGATGGCAATACGCTTGATTTAGAAACTGGTGATTACAAAGTTATTGAGCATTTACGTATCGTACTTAAAGCGTGTCGTAACGTATACAAGATCGCAATACCAACCGTTGCTGATCGCTCGTTAAATAGCTCACCCAACAGTATTGCGGTAAATAAAAATCTGTACATGAAACCACTGCTGCAGATGGGCGCACCGGTGATCATCAATAACGTTCGTTTTCCTGGTGAAATTCACCCACCAAAGGACAACGCCGTTGAGATCAATTGGCTGAGTGATAAGAAAACGGAAATATACATCACCGTTCGGCCTATCGACAGCCAAAAGGACATCACGATTGGTGTTGGCATTGATTTAAGTAAATCTAAAACAGGAGAGTAACCATGTCTCGCGGTACAAGTTTAAGCGGCTTAGATGTTGATGTCACGATTGGCAGTACGGACATTACGGTCGATAAAATCACCCTTGATATTGAAGACAACGGCAAGGCATCCAAATCTCGCGGCGTTAACAGCGGCTGGTTAACTGGAAGTATTGGTGCTAAAGGAAGCATTGAGTTAAATACGGAAAACTTCAATCGTTTAAGTAAAGCTGCAGATAATGCTGGCTCATGGCGAGAGCTGCCGTTCTTTGATTTTATGATGTATGCAAAAACCAACTTAGAGTTAAAAGTGGAAGCGTTTGATTGCAAATTAAAACTTACCAACTTGCTCGATGTTGACCAAAAGGAAGGCGGAGATGGTTTGGTGCATAAACTGGATTATGAAGTATGTGGTCGTGATTTTGTAAAAATCAATGGCACGCCTATTTTGAGCTTAAAAGAAATTGAGCACTTATCGCGGGATCTATAAATGGTGGATTACTCAATTGCTGCGCGTATTCAAGAAAGCCTGCCGCTTATTGTAATGTTCTTTTTGGCTTGTGTCGCAAGCCTATTAAGGACTGATAAGCACTCATTGCTCACCATTATTACTGGCGTTGTTCTGTCTGGTTTTGTTGCTTATTCCGTAAACCTTCTGCTTGTTCATTTTGATATTGCAGAGAATATTCGGATTGTGTGCGTTGGTGGTGCGGCTTATCTCAATCGGTACATCGTGGATTTACTCGACAGATTGGCCACTCAAATAGTATCTAACCCACAACAAGCGCTCAAAGACATTAAAGCGCTGTGGAAAAAATAAAGGATAAGCCATGTATCACTTAGGGAAAAAAAGTTTATCTCACTTGCACAAAGTGCACCCCAGGTTTGCAGCGTGCATTGCTCTTGCGGCTACGGTGTCGACGGTAGATTTTTCTGTCAGTGAAACTATACGAACAAGCGATCGCCAGCGCGAGCTGTTTTATGGGACACCCAAACGGTCGTGGACATTAAACAGTAAGCACTTATTGCAAGATGATGGTTATGGTCATGCTGCCGATTTGATCCCTTTAAAAAAAGGTGGCGGAGCTGATTGGGATCGATGCGCTGAAGTCAAAGACGCTATGTTTAAGGCTGCCGAACTCATCGGTATTCGCATTCGATGGGGCGGCGATTGGAACCAAAATGGTTCAAGCGCCGATGAGCATCAACGTGGCAGTTATGATGGCCCTCACTTTGAATATTTAGGCTTAGCATGAAAAAAATAGTCGCTCTGATTTTTCTTGCTCTTTTGATTGCCAGTTATTTTTATGGGTATAAAACTGGAAGTGAGAAAACAAGATTGCATTACATGGAGCTTGCAACTGAGCAAGCCACACTAGCGCAAACAAAAGAGCGACAACTTATGCAAGCGTTGTCTGTTGCAAAGCAAGAAACCGCCAATAGCGTAGTCAGAGTGGAGCAGCATTTTATTCCGGTTGATAGAGAGGTTATTCGTTATGTTACCCGTGAGAAAGTCATTACTTGTCAGCCTGATCATACTGAGTGGATGCAACTCCACAACCTCGCTGCCAGTGGAGCATCAGAAGCCGCTTTTGGTCGATGAATCATTAATGATTGCACCTCCAGAGCAGTTGCAACTGATTGAGCCTGACATCATCAAGAAAAACAATCTTGATTTAGCGCTGCCCATTATTACGAACAATTACAAAACGTATTTTATTACCCGCGAAAAGATCGTCGGGTTACAAAACCTTATTCGCATTTATAACAAGGAAATTTCCAATGGAAAATAAAACAGAAGGCAAAAACGAAATTAACACTAACGAAGCGATGGCGCTAATTAAAAGTATGCAAGGTGCGCGTGAAGTGATTGTGCCTATTTCATTAAATGGCACTCTTGTTCATAAGGGCATGAAATTCACCGTATCCATCTCTGATTACAACACGTTCATCAACAGTGGCCAGAATGCAAAAATTAGCCCAACCATTGCGGCGAAAGATTTACTAATGCATACCGTAGCGAAAGAGGACAAAGAGATGCTTACTGAACTCCTAAAAATCGCAGGCACACTGGACAACATTACAATGGAAGTGGTTAATCAAGTCGCTCCTGATATGAGCGCAGTATTGGACTAGTTAACGCCGCGACAGCGACGTATCGCAAAAACCCATTAAGCCAGGCGATTGCATTGCGGTCGCACTATTTGCCAGGTGAGAGCGATAGCATTGATAACCTAGCAAGAGCGATATGGCTCAGTGAGCATTTTACAAACAGCATGGTCGCGGCGGTCAATAAGGGTGCTGGCATGCTTTTTAAATAATAGGCAGAGCTATGGATCTTGATATTTACAATACCATTAAAGATAAAGGGCTACGCCTTAGTAGCCCTTCTCTTGGCGTTATCACTGAAACAACCAACGAATTAAATCGTGCAATGGCTGCGGTTAATCGCCTACCTGTATTAATTCCTCCTGCGCTCGTTGGCGTTCCTGAGTCTCTGGTTACCAAAATGACCGACTCATTAACTGATGCACTTGCTACCACAACGCAATCCACACTTAGCATTCAAGAGAGTCTTAACAATGTATTTAGTAGTATTACACAAAGTAGTCTTGTTAATAACCTTGAGAGCGTAGATGGTTGTGCGAATTTAACCGAATTAACCGGTAGCGTTACTGGAGAGATTGACGACTTTCTTCATGAGATGAAATCCATTGCTGCTGCTCAAATTCAGCACATCGAAGATTACCTTGCCAATGTAATTGATGAGGGTGAGCTTGGTGCTTTTCTTGATGCATTAATTGCGAAATTTGAACCGCTTAAAAACAGCATTACGTCTATTTTTGATAAAGAAAAGGCGTTGTTTTCTGATATGAAAAACAAACTAGCCTCCGCCAGTCAAGCGAATATGATAAGCGAGCTTTGGAATAATCCGTGTTCAAAAATGCTACTAGAGCAAACGCTTCCTGATGATCTAAAAGAATTATTACCATGAACAGAAGATTGAATTTTCAGGTATGGCTACGTGATAGAACGCAGAGAGGGTTTGCTAACGTTACTAGCCGATTGAGAACTCTACAAAGAGAAGCCCGCATTACTCAAAAAGCATGGACAAACATGGGAGTGGGCGCGGGCGCTGCTTGGGCGGTAGGTCAAACGATGCAAGGGCTAACTGGCCCTGCGAGAGAAATGAATGCGGCTCGTGGCGAGTTGCATTCTCTATTGGATGAAACAGGCAGCGACACGCTAAATAAAGTGCAATGGGAAGCTATGAAGTTTGCCAGCTCATACGGCCAGTCCGCCTCGGAATTTGTTCGCGCCTCTTATGATATTCAATCTGCCATTAGCGGCCTTAATGGTACCGAGCTTGCAAAATTTACCAGCGCATCTGCAATCTTAGCAACGGCAACAAAAGCTGATACCGCCACGATCACAAGCTACATGGGTACCATGTATGGGGTATTTAAAACCAACGCTGACAAGATGGGAAAAGCGCAGTGGGTTGAGAAAATCGCAGGCCAAACTGCCGTTGCGGTAAAAATGTTTAAAACCACAGGCTCTGCCATGAACGAGGCGTTCTCCGGTCTTGGCTCGCGTGCGTCAAACCAGAATATTAGCTCTGCAGAGCAGTTTGCCATTTTAGGTATGGCGCAAGCCGGTAAAACAGGCAGTACAGCAGGTACGGCTTACGCAGGATTCATGGATGCATTACCTAACGCTCAAAACAGATTAAAACTTAACTTTGCCGGTGATGACGGTAAAGCGCTTGGCATGGTTGCGGTTATTGATAAATTAAAATCGAAACTTGGTGATGAGCTAAGTGTTAATGTCGTTGGTCACTTAAACTCTGCATTTGGTACGGTAGCCTCTGGACTTATCCAAGATTTATGGCATCAAACCGATGTGCTTGGCGCTAACATTTCAAGCCTAGATAAAGTAAACAACATGGATCAAGCCACATTAATGGCGAGGCGAATAGCAGATCCGTGGAGCATGTTAGGTCAAACAGTAAATAACGTGCGTGTCATTTTTGGGCAAGCGCTCGATACCGCGCTAATGCCCACAATCACCTTTATGACAAGTGGATTTAAAACACTGCAGCAGTGGATGATTGCTTTTCCAAAAATAACGGCAGGCGTTGCATGGCTTACGTTTGGTCTTGTTACTCTTGGCGCTGTCGTTGCGTCAGTCACTTTACTCACAGGTGCTTATGCTATTGCAAAAATAGGTCTTAAATACGCGTTCTATGCGTTTAAGTTTGTACTTTGGGATGTATGGAAAGCACTTGGATTAATGATCGTAAGGCTTGTTGCATTAACTGTCGTCGCTTGGGGGAAGGTGAAAGCAGGTGTAGCACTTACCATTACCACATTAAGATTGTGCGTCGCTTATATCGCAACCACTAGAGCTGGCTCATTAGTGTTTGCCTGCATTGGTCGAATAACCACATCTTTATGGGCAGGTGTTATTGCAACTAAAGCATCAATCCTAAGCACGCTACGATTATCCATCGCTTATATTTCCACTTTTAAAGGCGATATTGTTAGTTTCATTGCTCGAATGACTGCTTCTTTGTGGGCTGGCACTCTCGCAACCAAAGCACTTGCCGTTGCAACATTTACCACAGGTAAGGCCTCACTAATGGCTTTTGGCTCAGGCGTTGCAACAAATATAGCTCGATTGATTGCATTTTTGTGGTCAGGTGTCATTGCAACTAAAGCTCTCGCTATTGCCACTTTTGCAGCAGGTAGAGCCTCTTTGGTGGCTTTTAGCTCTGGCGCGATAGCAAGAATAGTTGCAATGAGTGCGGCTATGGCTCCATTGCTTATGGGTATGATTAGTCTTATTCCGGCGGCATGGTCGCTTGCTGTCGCTTTTTTTGCAGCGATTGGGTGGGTACCTGTTCTTATTACCGCCATCGTAATTGGGGTTGGTTTACTTGTAGCAAAGTGGGATGAGTTTACTGCAGCCTTTGGTAACACAAAATGGTTTAAAGCAATAGCGGGCGCTCTGAGCTCTTTTATGGGGTATCTAGGCAGTATTGGTGATTGGTTTAAAAGTACGTGGTCATCAATCACTGGCTTTTTTTCTGATGATAACGATTTAAAAGCAACCATTGACCAACAGGTTGGCGTGATGAACAGCAAGCTTCAAGTAACTCCTGGAGGTATTGAGAATGGTGAGCATAGCACCATTCCAGCGAACTACGCCCCAAGTCATACGCAAAACCAGAGCAACAGCAACAGCATTGGCGTGATGAACATCAATACGACTCACGCACCTGGATTAACCGATCTTCATTCTTACATGAGCTTAAGGACACCATAATGAACGCTACCTATAAAGACTTACTCATAGAGGATGGTGACATTGTTCTCGATGTTGGGCGCAATCCTATTACTTGCATTAACGATCAATGCATCGCTCAAGATGTTAAGCATGCAATTTTAGAAAGTCGGTTGGCAGTTGAGCTTGTTGCAGAGCGAAGCATGACAACGATTAGCGATATTGAACATCAACTCATCATGTTAGCTGAAAATGATTTACGCATTATTCCAGGTACCGGTGCAATCAATATTGTTGATGATGAGCGCCTATTGACAGCGAGTACCTATGAGTTTGGAGATATTGATGCATGGATATAAATAATAACGCTCAGTTTGAGCAAATACTCAAAAACAACAATATACCGACAACGGAAACTGAAATTCATACGGTATTTGAAAAAGAGGTTTCAGAGCAAGGATCGTTAATTAATAACGATCCTAAATTCTCACCGTTCTGGCGTTTAATTAAAGGCATTATTAGCAAGCCTTATTTCTGGCTTGTTTCGCTTTTAACTAACGTTGTGCTACCGCAATCCTTTGTTAAAACGGCAACCGGCTTTTTTCTTGATCTGCATTTGGAGTCAGTAAACCTTAAACGAAAACCTGCAAGTAAAGCAAAAGGGTTTGTTATTTTTGAGCGAGAAGAGGAGGCGCCAGAGCTGTCGCTGCCTGCAGGGTTTACGATCAGCACCGAGCGAATTAATAACGTGGTGTATCAGGTTATTATTCCTGAAGCCGTAACGCTGCCTGCAAGCACAATAAGAGTTCAAGTGGATTGCATAGCAACAAAAACAGGTGATGACTTTAATTTATCTGGAGGCTATTACTGCATCCCGCAATCGCCTTTACCTGGACTTATTCGCGTATATAACCCTGATGACTGGTTAACCTCTCCTGGCTCTGATATTGAAAGCAATACCGATGCAAGGGAGCGTTACCGCGCTCAATTTACCGCAGCGTCTGGTTGGTTTATTGATGATAAATACAAACTTGTCATGAGCGAATTTGGTGGCGTAAAAGCCGATCAGATTTATATCGAAAAAAATGGGCCGCGCGGCCCTGGCTCTGCCAATGCGTATTTATTACTTGATAGCGGAACACCTACTGAGCCGTTTTTAAAGGCAATCAATGACGCGGTTCGCATTGGTGGCTATCACGGACTCGGTGATGACATACTGGCTATGTCCTTACCTGAGAAAGAAATAAATATTACGCTTGAGGTTATGCCAATACCCAACCTTGCGAAAAGTGCTCGCACTCAATTACTGTTTGATGTTGAGCAATATATCCGATGTGTATTTCGAGAAAATCAAGCGTACGAGAACACAATAAAAACGTGGCCACAATCACTATTTAGCTTTTCAACATTAAACCAGGAGCTACGAAATAATTTTACTCAAATAGAAACGTTGTATTTCTCTAATCGTGATTTTAGAAGTGCCTTTGAGATTGCTCGCATTAATACGTTATCCATAACCGATACAGGGAGTGGCAATGCTTAAGATTGAATTGCCATTCTGGATGAACAAAGGTGAGTTAAAAAAACTCAACCTTGCCGCGCAAGGGTTTTGGGAAACCGTAGAGCGATGGATGTGCATATCATTAAGCAAGTTTGATTTAATGACATGCGATTTAATTATTGTTGATCACATTGCATGGGAGAGAAAAATAAGTCGACTGGATGGAGAAATAGAATCCATCTATCGAAAGCGAGTGCAGTTTGCTTTTGTTAATGCGCAAGACGCTGGCATGAATCGAGGCATATATAACATTTTTGAGCGCCTTGGTATTCCTGTGTATGACGTCAAAGAGCGTCAACCTGGTAAGGACTGGGATGTTGTCACTATTGAAATGAATGATGAGCTTTTATCGGGAAATAAAGAACTGCTTAATTTACTCATCCAAACCTATGGCGCAACCTGCAGGCGCTATGAATACAGCATCACAATAGAAACCAATCAATACCTAAGTGTGGGTGAAATGAGCTGGACGCACCAAACGTATATTGCATTAACGAGTGAATTTTAATTTTAGACGGAAGAACTGAATGAGCAGAACAATATTAACCAATGCGTTCTTGGCGTATAAAGCACAGTGTGAAGCCACAAATCAGCCAGTGGTAATGGATGAGTTTGTGTTTGCGCTTATCCCAAATCAAGATCACAACGCACCCATAAATCCTAATGAAGCACTGCCAGAAGACGCTCACATTAAAGGGCGATTTACTGTAACGAAAAAAGGGATGATAAACCCTAACGCTGTGGTGTACTCCATTATTCTTGGTACAGAGATTGGTTCATGGGATTTTAATTGGATAGGGTTAGTTAATAGCCAGACCAATACTGTTGGTGCGATTAGTCATGTTAAAACGCAAAGCAAAACGCAAGCTGAGCCAGGTAATAATACAGAGGGGGACACGTTAGCGCGTAATATTATTACTCCTTATATTAACGCATCAAACCTAACACAAATTACGGTTACAGCAGAAGTATGGCAGCTTGATTTCAATAATCGACTCACAGCGATTGATGAGCGCATTCGCATTGATAGTATGGATATGTATGGCCACGCTTCATTTATTCAGGACGGGTGGGAATTAACAAGCAGTAATGGCGCAGTATCACTGGCGGCAGGCATTGCTTATATTGCAGGATTACGCTGCGTAAACATTGATACGATGCCTATAAATTTAAATGGTCTCATATTACCTAAAACGGTTTATCTTGAAGCTTGTTTAATGGGTAGCGTTAATAGTGCATGGGAAATCGTTACGAATATCACTATTGCGGACTCTCATCCACCAGTAAGAACCGAAAACGGTATTACTTATTACAGCAACCCCATAGCAATTATTACATCAATTGACAACATTACTGATTTACGACCAATTGACTGGAGAACGGCACATCTAGATAAAAACAAAGATCCTCATGCGCAGTATTTATTAAAGGAGAAGGCTGCGACAAATGAAGATATTGATGCTAATTCTACGAATAAAAAATTCATTGAACTCCCGCAGCTGTGGCGTGTGATTAACCCAATAAAAGACAGAGTTAATGAAGCCCTATCAGTTGCACATAGCAAATGGACGTATGCTGTCGCATCAACCACAGTCTACGGTGCTACTAAGCTATCAGGGGCGGTAAACTCTACTAGCGAAGCATTAGCGGCAACGTCAAGTGCAGTGAAGAAGGCTTACGACTTAGCCGCAAGTAAAATGACTAAGGCTCAAGGTGACTCGTGGTACTGGAAGCGCGGTGAAACAGTAACTAACTCAACGAAACTGAATAATAAAACAAACAGCACAGCAGCAACGGGCAGTACGATTGCAGAAAGGGAGAGCTCTGGTGATTTGTTCGCCCGATTATTTCGTTCTAACTATCAAGATGAAAGCGCAATCAGTGGCGGTCTAGCATTTCGTAAAAGTACATCTGATAACTACATTCGTTTTTGTAATAACGTTGCAGCAATAAGAACTTGGTTGAGCGTTTTTAGTAAAGCTGAAGGTGACGGGCGTTATGTAGCAAAGTCACAGGTAAGCAGTTCAACATCATCTACGTCAACGACTAATGTTGCTAACTCAAAAGGCTTGAAAGATGTAATGGACAGAGCTAACGCTGCATATAACAAAGCAGTGTCTGGAAGTTATGAAGCGAGTGTATACAAGGGTACTGATGCTAATAATATGACTTATCCGATCGGTCATATTACAAATGCTGTCGATGGTGGTTATATACGCAACAGATTGAATATTCATACGTATTTACGATTAATGCATACAAGTAATAATGGTAATTCATACGCAACGGACAATTATACAGGCCACCAGAAACCTGATGGTGGTGATCATGTTTCAGGGACTTGGGCTATACGTTTTTGGACAAACTCGGCGGGTAATGTATGGGGTGCAGCAGTGCAGAGGATTTTATAATGGAAGTTAAACTAATAAGCGCAACTAACTTATCATTTGCAAGTGAAGATAAAACGACAATTCTCATGACAGTCGAGGTTGAAGGTGTTGCTGAAATAACAGAGCCAGTTGAGTTCGTTGCTTCAGCATTCGATGTCATGCCACATGGCGTTGAATTTTACAAACGTGCTCGCCTCGGTGAGTTCGGGACAGTTAAGCAATACGAACATTACGTTCAAACTGAAGCAGATTTGCTAGAAGAAGCAAGAATGCTCTTTGAATCAGAGAAACAAATAGCGCTACGTATTGAAGAAGATTATCGACTAGAACTCGCTAACATTTCAGATAAACAAATGCGAGAAGTAAAAGAATACATAAGAGCGATAAATCCAACCGCGGCGACTAGAGACATCCCGAACCGCCCTGAAATCATGAAGAGTTATAAATACAATTAGCACATAGGATTTTTAAATGCACGTAATACGATACCCGCAAAGCATTAGCATACAAGCTGATGCAATAGTGCAATCTATAGATGCTAAAACTCAAGAAATCAATTCTGCTATAGAGCGCATAAACTCAATTAAAAAAACTGAAGTGAAAGTGAAAGTATCAGTGAATGTAATAACGAAATATATTTGCGTTCATCCATATCAATACAATATCAGTCCAAGCAAAACCTTACTTGCGTCAGCTGGCCTTCAAGTTACTGGAGACAGCGTTACGCAATCTTCTGAGGTAAATGGATTAAATAAAGGGATAGCTCTTATTGTCACTGGCCGAGATGCGCGTAATTTTGCTGATAACGTGAAAATCATATCACAGACAATCAATCACCCCGCATGGGTTCAGCTAGCAATTCTAGCGGATGCTGAAGCTGCATTGTCTATTAATAAAATGCAAATACCCAAAACAAAACTTGCGCCCTATTGGATGCAAGGAAGACTTGCTTTTATGTCTCCAATTATTAATAGCGCACAAATTTTAGGATGCGCCGGTGCGCATCAATCTAATATCAAAAACAACATGGCAGCAACAGAGCGCTTAATAAGCATAGCCACGCAACAAAAAGAGCGATTAGCGCATCAAAAGAGAGAGTTATCGCAACTACAGAATAAATTTAGTGGGCAATGTTACGCCCTGAAATTATCAGGCTCACCTAGTGCGATAAGAAAGCAGTTAATTAATTTTCAAACTGACAATCAACCTTACGCAAGCGTACTTGTATTGCTATCAAATGATAGCGATAACCTGTCGTTACTTTATGAGATGTTTTCTTTATGACATTACAACTCAATCAAAAGACCATTCGTGGCGAAGACATTAAAACCTCAATAAAACTTCCTTTTGGTGATAGCGACCTAAGCGGCCTTAGCAGTAGCACTGAAATGGCCGAGACAGGCACAAAAGCTAAAGTATTAACCGTAACAATGGTTATTCCTTTTCAGCGCAAAGCGTGGCTTACAGAGATAGCCAATTTTGCAGAAGCGGTAGAGCAAGAAACTGGTGCACGCGTGATTTATCGCATTGGCCATGATGCGGCTAATGCGATTAAATTTTATGAGGGTAAATTTAGCGGCGAGCTTTCCATTAATGAAATGGATTCAATACAGGGTTGGCAAGTTGGTTTTTCACTTCATGAGCACTTGTCGGTTCCTGAGCGAAAAAACCAAAGGGAGGAAATTAAACCCGCAAAGCAACAAGGCGGAGGCGGTGATGTTGCCGCTAAATACGATAATCCACATTTACCGCCAAGCACGGATTTATTGCGATTTGAGACGATGTTTGCTTACACAAATGAAAAGCTCGGCATAACAACAGCAAGCAATAATGAAAACACAGAAGGTGTCGGGGTTTTATTGTCATGAAATTAAACGAGCGTTTGTATGTGGGAAATACACCGGCAAACGTGATCTCATCTAGTTGCTATCTAAGCTATCGCAATCCTGGTGCTGCAGATATTGTTACCGATGTAGAGCCAAGTGTTGGGCAAGTCATTGCTTATGAATGCGGCTATAACAATAATCTGGTGCGTTGGTTTACTGGCTATGTCGAATCGTTCAGACAAGTAAGTAATGGCCAGTATTCACTATTTAGCCGTGAATTAAGCGCATTGCTAAGACATGATCTTCCTGTTTTTTATCAGCATATTACCTTAACTGATTTGCTAAATAACATCAGTGACATTACAGGCCTAGAGTTTATTATTCCTGAACGAGACTACGCACTAAACAGTGTGCCCTATGTCGTTAATCATAGGCAAGGTTACGCATTAATGGATAGTCTTGGCCAGCTTTTTAATATAAAAAAATACATTTGGCAACAGCAAGGCAATGGAAAAATATTTGTTGGAAGTTGGAATGACTCAATGTGGGCCAATACAAACATACCTATCCCCGCAGATATGATTGAAAACGCAACTATTGATAGCGCCACCATTCCGCTCATGCCTGCACTTAGACCTGGCGTTATTATTAACGGTCAGCGTGTTCGTAATATTCAGCAACAGCAAAGTAAGATGACAATCACATGGATAACAAAATAGCAAAAATCATACAAAAACATTATCCAGAGATAGCAAACGGCTGGCATTGCCCCTTGTGGGGAAGAGTAACAAGCATTAACGAAATACCACAAAATGGATCACTTTCAGATGCGTATCGTCCATATTATGGAGCCAGTGTTCGCATTCTATCTAAGGATGGAAAAGAAACGAGCATTCCAATCCTTTCCAATATTGCGCTATCCGGTACGTTTTCTTCATCTGGTGGAGTAATGCAACTACCAGAGCCTGGCATGATAGTGACGGTTCAGTTTGCGTTTGGTATGCCGGATAAGCCTTATATTGATAAGGTGCTGCCTTATGGGATTGCATTACCTGGTATCGATACAAATGAAATTATTATCCAATCAAGACAGGGTGTGAAAATTCACCTGCAGCAAGATGGCACAATAGCATCGATGACAGATGGCGCTATTAATCAAGAATCAAATGAAACTAACACAACTACCGGAAATGAAGTAAAACACAGCCAATCACTGCGCACTGCCGTTAATGAGGATTCAGAGCATGATGTTGCGGGTATCTATCAGCTTGCGGCCTATGGTGCGCTTTATCTTCTAACCACTGGCAATGCAGAGCTATCAGCACTAAAAAACCTATCGCTTACTGCAGGTGATAACTTGGAGGAATTTATCTATGGCGAGCGTGTTAGCAAGATTGAGAAGAAGCTGCAATTCTTGATTAAAGAGACTGAGTCATTATCTCTTGATGAGTCTGGGCTTGATATAAAAACAAAGAAAGGGAAAATTAGCATAGGCAGCGATAAGGTTGATGTCGTTAAAACACTTCACACCCTTATTGATATCGTGGGCAAGCTATCAAATGCATTGGCGACACATACGCACGGAACAGGGGTTGGACCATCAACGCCACCCATCGAAACTGCATCAATAGCTAGTTA
Organism: Aliivibrio sp. S2TY2; assembly: GCF_028765525.1. Taxonomy (NCBI): domain Bacteria; kingdom Pseudomonadati; phylum Pseudomonadota; class Gammaproteobacteria; order Vibrionales; family Vibrionaceae; genus Aliivibrio; species Aliivibrio sp. S2TY2. The sequence continues at coordinate 23,892 of NZ_JARACS010000003.1, forward strand.
TGGCGTTCAGTCAACAACACTAATGGACAAATTAAAGACCATCGTAAAATAATACATCTCCTCATTTTGTTAGTTACATATCGTCATTATGTAGCCACTTCCTGTTTTCATGCTCACTGTGAGAGCGAAAACAGGAAGCTACTCTGCAACATACAACTGCAGTTGGCCATTACCATTTATGCAAATTGGTTTATCTACAAGCGCATTAAGCAACCCAAGCGCTGATGATACGTAACCATCCCCAACTTCACCACATGTAACCCTGCTAAATTCAGCAATCAATTCATTACAATAAACCTTGTGCAGTAGTACCTCTTGAATAAAATCAGGATCCTTTTCTGCAAGCTCATTCAAATAACAACATAGCATTTCCGCTGGTATCTTTATCAATCTCAATTCCTGCCGTAATCCGCACGCATTATGCTGTAGATAGTACGTAAAACAACTCACATTTAATGCGAGTTATGGACATATATCTTCGCTTGAATTATACCACAAAACCCACTGTTACTCATCATTAAACACAGCAAAATCACTCTTATTTTCTACTCAAAATAGCCACTAAAAATAAAAAAGAAAACGCAAGAAAAAACAAAACTCACACGATTTTTCATGTGTGATTTATTTTTTCAAATAGCAACCGCAACCCACCAAACCAACGAGTAACCAATCCAAACGATCGGCAAAAAAACTATTAATTTACATATAAAAATCAGATAGAAAAAACATGACCCATATCACGAAAAAAAAATATTCAAAAAAAATAACTCATCCCCGCCACACCTTGGGGCTTTGTGTGCATCGTTTTTGCCATTAGCGGAGCACTGCCAATACCCCCTCAAGGCACGCCCTGTATAGGTCTCTGCGAGTTATTCGTGTCGTTCTTAATGGCACAAATGGCAATTAAGACCATCGCTTTACCATGCGCTTGAGGCGTTTTAAAAATTTAAGCTATTGAAACAAAAACGATTTAAAATTTTTCAGAGTTTTAGGTTAGAAAATTGAGTGACGATTGCCATTAAGGTGATTTAGAGGAAAGTAACAACAATTCAATAAGATAGAGTAAATTTTGGCATTTTCTTAATTGCCATCTGTGCCATTAAGAAAATGCACCAAACGAGCGAAGACCTGGAGGAACGCCGAAAATTTGAAAAATAGAAAAAACTGAAAAACAGGCGTTTTCTATTTTTTTTCAAAACGGCATTTTTTGCATACTTGGCTGAATGAGCCATTAATTTCGAGCTCTCTCCATGCATGCTGACAATTTTTTTGCATCAATGAAACGGCTTGTTTTTCAGCATCACTCCCAAATATGGCAAGAGCGATTAACTCGCAACGCCTGGCTTTAAAAACACCTCGTCGCCTATCAGCAACAGCACCTTCGCTAATACCAAGATATTGAGCACAGGCAAAGTTCGATAAACCAGAGGCTTTTTGTAGTTCAATAAAAAATTCATTCATAATTGTTGTTATATTTCGTTGGATTCCAATGAAATATAGCAATAATAAAGATAGGGTGCATCATATTTCAGGCATAAAAAAAGACCGCATAAGCGATCTTTTATCATTAATTTAAATGCTAGGATTTATTTTATTACGTTTTGACCCAACCAGAAGCCAAGCGCGACAATACCAGCAACACTAGTAAGTAGAAACCCAAGAATAAGGTTAAACTTCTTATCAATCTTATCATCCAATCGGTCAAACTTAATATCGATCTTAGTAGAAAGCTCTTTGTTTACCACATCAATTTTGCTAGAGAGATCTTTGTTTACCGCATCAATTTTAGCATCGAGCTTGTCGAACTTAATATCAAACTTTGCGTCTTGGGCGTCTATCTTTTCCCCAAGCTCACGACGCGCGCTATCAAGTTGCTCTTGCGTTACACCGTGACCAACAAGAGAGATAATTTGCTCTGCTGTTAGCGTGATAGGCGCTACTGATGTCGATTCGTTATTAGGCATAATTTCCCCCTTTGAGTATTGGTGATTACAGTGTTGTTTTGCTTTAAATCTATTTCATACTATTGCACTAGACTGCATTAGTTTTCAATTCTACCACAGCCTTTTCAAAAGATATCAATATATCTTATCGAATCTTGCGCTAATTACTGATTTTAAATTCGCATTTGTTTTACTACCAGAATCATCGCGAAGCGATAAGAACTACCACTCCATCAAGTAGGGTGAGTCCAGTCTTCCTGTCGAATGACAAAAAGCACTTTCAGCGCAGCCAACGAACACAGGTAAGCCTGCGTTCTTGTGCGGTGGTAAACGTTGGCTGTGGGGCCCGTTAATTTTTACCACTGTGGTTTCTATTTTCGTATAAGCCAACTAAAAAATTAATGGGAAGTATTTTTAACAACAGGCACTGTTGGAGTTAGATATTTTTGAAATATATAACAAAAGAATATTAGCAGGACTAACAAAAGGGCTATACCCATCTAAAAAGGGGGCTATTCCGACATCTGTTGATAAGTGATAAAATACGATCTAAAAAGGATCTCAATGTGGCCATAATGGATCACGTTACTGGTGCGCATCGTTTGCTTTTTATACAGTAATAGGCAGCAGGCGTAACAATGCCCACTCAGCTAAGAGCGTGACAAGGTAACGATAGATTAGGGTATTGAGAGTGAGAGCTCGCTCTGCTTAACAGAGAGCCCCATGCGGCTTAGTAGGTTGTTGGCCATCTTGGTGATGTTAGCTATGTCTGTGCTGACCGCCCAGCCTTTGGTTTTGATGCGCTCAACTAGCTTGCGAGAGATGTAAGTAAGACGATCTACTGGCTTCATGTCTGCCAGTTTAATAGTGTAGCTTGAGGTTGCTTGTGCGTGCCTGTGCTCCCATACGCGCAGGATATTGCTTTGGCAGTATGTCTTTAAGGCTATGTCCGCATCGTATTGCTCGTAGCGTTTGGCGGCCTCTATTTGACGGCGTTGGATCTCGATTGAACGTAAGCGCTCAAGTTCCTCACCTTTGATACCCATGAGTTCGTAGTACAACGGTGTTGCACACAGCGTTCTTGGTAGGCGACCATCATGCATTATATCCTGGATTGATTGCCCACTGTGCTCTGGCTCATATAAGATCCCCATAACAACAAGCTCTTTCATGATCCATGCAATGGTCGAACTTGATACATTGATCTCTTTACCGATCTCAATGCATAAGCGCGTTACGTTAATGCAGCCTGTAACTGCGTCTGAGTTGTATGAAATCCAACGCAGGGTATTCTCGATGTTTTGTTTATGATCAGATCTAAATGACAGGTTACGCTTGCGCATACCAACTTCAATTAGCTTATGCACTAAACATGGCCACTGAGCACTTACCCATGCACCGTGCTTCTCGATAGTGTTGAACACTTTACGATTCAGTGTTGGTATGTGTTTCTTCTTACGCTGCGCATAAGGGATAACTTCGAGCTCAGCATTCAGTGATTCTTGTGGATGCCAAACAGGTGCAATTGCCCACTTGCGAGAGTGATTTGTTTTTAACTCAAGAGGTGCAGTGTCGTTACTTTCCGAGCGCATACGACTAAGCGCAGCGAGCGGTTGCTCACTGTGCTTATTTGTGTCGTTAATGTGCTTGGGTGTATTCACTGTGTATCTCTTAAATTATTTAATAAAGGTAATGCTGCTGCCGTTGTTCATGTTGATTTTTACTGGATGATCACGGCTCTTATAGATCCATAATCGCAGCTCTAAAGGGAATGCATCGTGAGTTTGAGATACATTCATTTCGCATCGGTAAACGCGTTCAGCACTTTGCGCTAATCTGGCCGCAGCTCGCGCACCACAAGCCAATACTGCTCACTGAACAGCCTCATGTATTAAAAGCATTTGGCCAAATCGCTTTGCTGAATACAGATCCTTGTAGAGCTGTTTAATTGTTATTGGCTTATTTGTTGTTTTCATATCAATACTTACCTTGATTACTTAACTGCAGGAACTCTATAGATATTGGCCAATGTGCTTTTCAAATTTGTAGTGACGCAGCCTTTCTTCTAAATTAAACTTAATTTTGACGATGTTTTCATTACGCATACGGTCTATGCAGCCTACGATTTTACATGAGGTAAAGCGGTCGCTTTTCTTTTCCACTTCATCGACAGCAAGCAGTAACTCAAGCAATCCGCCACCTCGACTGGCGGAGTAAATCTTTTTGTAAGCTTGTTTAGTTGTCATTGGTTTATTTGTTGTTTTCATACTCACTGCCACCCTGTGTTGCCATAAAGGCGTATCAGTACAAATCGGTGTTTTTACATAAATGTGGCGCTTGAATTGCTTTTGGTGCTTATACGTTGCTAGTCGTTCAGATAACGACTCACGGCGTTTTATTTCCGTTTCTCTATGAAAAACAATGTGCGCTTTTTCAGATAAATCACACGCAACCATCGCTCCGTGTTTTGCGCGAGCCTTATCAAGAACCGCAATAAGAGCAAGAACACCTTCTGTGCGAACGGCTGCATAGAGTTCTTTGTAGCTTGTTTTTATTGATGAGTTACTTTTCATTATTCACCTTCCATTAACACCACAATCTCAGCATTTATTGCGTACTGAGATTGTCTTCATTAACAAGCTACGCAGCCAGCAACATGCCATAGCCCCGCCCAATCTTCTAAGTTAGCAACTGAGGCGGTACAGCCATGATGTTGCATATATGCAATCGCCATCTTTGCGATAAATTCTTGTTGGGTCATGATGCTGCACCTAAATAGTTTTTATATAATTCAGTCCAACCCGCTAACTGCGAGTCAACAGGGGCTCGGTTATGATTCTGCATATAAGCAATCGTCATTTTTACCAAGAAAGCTTCCAAACTCAGCATCATGTAGCCCTCAAGCGATAGCCGCCGTTATTCCAAGGTTCTAAAATGGCTTGTTGGTGCAGTAGGTTTAATATATGTTTACTTTGCTCTTGTGGTATTCCAAAAGCCGCTTTTAACCCTCGATAACTAGGTTTTACTGCGCCACTTAAAATAGCCTCTTTTGCTTCGCTTAAAACACTTGCAGCAAAGTGCATCTCAAGTGTTTTGTCTGTATTTACACCTGGCAATACACTTTGAATTTGTTGACTTACACTTGGTGGTGTAACCGTTGTATTTACTTGGCTTGATACACTTCTTACGCTTGCCTCAAGTGTATTTAATGAGTGTAAAGTGAGAGCCATGACGACAGAAACCACCTCGATAGATACCGCTATAAACAAGGTGATTTTTGAGTCGTACTGGCTCAAAATTGAGGAGTCTTTTGTGTTTGATTGCGCGTGATAAAGCGCATTCAACTCGTCAGTGACACGAGAAACAGTGATTGCCGTTCTATCCGCTTTTGATATTTGGTTTGCGCTGAGTTGCGTCTTAGAAAGTAACTGTAAGTTTTCTAACTCCAGTTTCTTATTATTGATTTGTTCGGTTATGGCTACGTTCTGTTTGGTGGCTACCGTCATTTGATTTGCGCCTTTCTCAATAGCTGAGATAGAAGCGATGGTACTTATCACCATAAGTGAGCCTGTTAGAGCAACAAGAAGTAGGGCGATAAATGAATTCTGTTTAGCGACAGTGGGTATAAAAGTAGGTGAAATGGTTTTCACCAAATCAAGAGTGATCCCAATGATCGCAAATATAGCCGCCACACCAATGGCAGAGCCTAATTCGTACATGAATGAATACGTTAGATATGCAGACGTAATTGCACATGAGAGCAATACAAGCGTGCAGAATGCTTTAGCTAGTGAAGCTAAGGAAATATTCATAATACAGCCCTGAATTAAAGAGGCATTGGTGGAGTGGCATCAGAGCCAAACTCTGTTGCTACCGATAAAAGCGTTGAAGCTAGATCATGGTCACCTAAATCGTAAGCCATCTGAGATAGCGAGCCGATTTGATTTGTTAGGCTTTCGCGCATTTTTTCAGAGCGGAAATGAAAAGTGCTGTCAGGCATTCCATTTTCTTTCATGGCTTCCATTTGGAATTGATAACCTTGAAGCAATCCGTTGTATACAACAGTAAGTGCGCTAGTGCTTGTCATGATCCGTATTCTCTCGAATAACAACCAGTCGGTCGTTGTTTAACGTAATAATGGCGATTTTTTCATGGGGAAATATGAGCATTTCCTCAGCGAATTTATTGTGTTTTATTTCCATTTCAACAATGGCGCGGTAGAAGTTCGACGAATATTCATAAGCAGGAACAATGCTAATTGGCTTGTGCTTTGTTGCTGAGAATATTTGTACTGAAATCATGCTTATGCCGCGTAAGTATCTTTAGGGATTTTTACATCCCAACCTGCAGCCTCTAATGAAGCCATAACCATTTGCGCTTGGTTAACATAAAGCGTGGAACACTTTCCAATTTGGAGTGTTGGTATTTGGCATCTATGGGCCATAGAGCGCACAGCCTCAAGTGTTAATCCGTGTTTTTGAGCGTATTCCCTTAAAGTAATCGGAGCCATATCTGGCTGAATGATTATTACTGGACGCTCACTATTTCCATTCATTTGTTGTATCCTCTAAAAGTTTTACTGGTGCAGTCTGGTGCAATAGCCTGCAATACCACCCATACGTCTGGATTATTCCAGACAATCATCAGGAGGTCAACATGTCTTTTGAAAAAAAACTAAAAGCTATAATTAAAGAAGAGGGTTATTCGCAAGCTGGCTTTGCAAGCGAAATCGGGATATCAACATCAACTGTGGAAAAGTATATTTCTGGAAAGCAGGAGCCTGCTGGGGGAGTTATGTTAAGAATTGTAAATCACGAACAATTTAAAAAGTACACACTGTGGCTAATGACTGGTGATGTTAAACCAGATGCCGGACAAATTTGCCCGGCCTTCTCAACTCAAGAGAAGTGCGGATTAACTACTGGAGAAGTAGATTCTCAGAAAATGGCTTAACGGTATTAGCCATTACTTTTTATCGTTGGGGAGGGCATTTCAATGTCTATTAAATCCATTCCTAACGGTTATGAGGTCGATTGTCGTCCGCAAGGTCGAAGTGGTACACGGTATAGAAAAAGATTTAAAACCAAAGCAGAAGCCGTTCAGTATGAACGATGGCTTATCGCAACGAAAAATCAGAAGGGTTGGATAGAAACGGAAAAAGATAAAAGGCCTTTATCTGAATTGATTCACTTATGGCACAAGCATCATGGGCAGCAGTTAAAAAGCGGAAGCAAAGATGTAATGCACTTACTGAAATTAAATCAAGAACTAGGCGAACCTAAGGTTTATCAAGTGACAAAAAATTTATTTTCAGATTATCGTGCAAATATGTTAGCGAAAGGAAACTCGGCTTCTACAATAAACAGAAATCACACTAGATTAAGTGGAGTATTTACTGTTCTTATTGGGCTGGGAGAGATTAATGGCGAGCACCCATTAAAAGGAATTACTCGCTTAAAAGTAGCGTCGACTGAAATGGGATTTTTGAGTATTGATGAAATTCGGCAATTGTTAGCGCACCTAGAAGGGGACGCGTTAAAAATAGCGAAGCTTAGTCTAGCAACTGGATGTCGTTGGGGTGAGGTTATTAACCTGAAAAGCACGAATTTAGTTGCAGGAAAGGTTATTTTTGTAGATACCAAAAATGGAAAAAACAGGACTGTACCTATAACTCAATCATTGTTTGATGAAATATATACAGGGAAGAGCGGGTTGTTATTTAAGTTACGATACAAGGACTTCTACCAGATCTTTAAAAGTCTTGGTTTTGAACTACCAAAAGGTCAGGCCATCCATGTATTAAGGCATACATTTGCAAGTCATTTTATTATGAATGGAGGGAATATTTTGACATTACAAAAAATTCTAGGGCATTCATCAGTATTGCAAACTATGACTTATGCGCATCTTGCTCCTGACTATTTAAGTGAGGCGATGGAGTTAAATCCTTTGTCCACATTATGACCCAACAGGTGAAGTAATATGCAATAGTCTGCCATAGTTGCAGCTCGTAACTAATTGATTGATAATATAAGTTATTGATTATTACCATTAAGAGGAGGCTCTTTATGAGCCTTTTTTTATTTTTAGAAAGACAGAACAAGAAGTTGATGAATCATGACTATTGAACAGACCTTAGATCAGCTAAGACAGCAATTGAATTACCACGCTTATCGATATTATGTAGAAGATAGCCCAGAGCTGCCTGATGCAGAGTATGATCGTATGATGCAGCAATTGCTTTCTATTGAATCTGAACACCCAGAACTTGTTACTGTCGACTCTCCAAGTCAACGCGTTGGTGGTGAAGCTCTTGATGGCTTTACCCAAGTTCAACATGAAATTCCAATGCTTTCTTTAGATAATGCGTTTAATGATGAAGAATTAGCAGCATTTGAGAAAAGAATGAATGATCGCCTTATCTCTAAACCCGTTTCTCTTTTTTGTTGTGAGCCTAAGCTAGATGGTCTTGCAGTAAGTTTACTCTATGTAAATGGTAAATTAGTACAAGCAGGAACTCGTGGTGATGGTGCTACAGGAGAGAATATAACCGAAAACGTAAGAACGATTCGTTGTATACCATTAACACTGCAAGGCGAAGGCTGGCCAACGCGATTAGAAGTTCGTGGTGAAGTCTTTATGCCAAAAGCAGGGTTTGACGCGTTAAACGAGCGAGCATTAAAGCGTGGTGAAAAACCGTTTGCAAACCCACGTAATGCAGCTGCAGGTAGCTTACGTCAATTAGATTCAAAGATAACAGCAACACGTCCATTGAGTTTTTATGCTTATAGTGTCGGTGTTATTGATGGCGGCGAATTAGAAAAAAGTCACTATCAACGTTTTGTTCAGCTTAAAGGCTGGGGCCTACCTATGTGTGAAGAGACAAAACAATGTCACTCTTTAACAGAAGTAAAAGCCTACTATAAAGACATTCTAGAACGTCGAGATGCATTGAAATATGAAATCGACGGGGTTGTAATTAAAGTTGATGACATTGAACTTCAAGTGCAACTAGGCTTTGTTGCTAGAGCACCTCGCTGGGCAATCGCTTATAAATTTCCAGCTCAAGAAGAATTAACGGTTTTAAATGATGTGGAATTCCAAGTCGGCCGTACAGGGGCTATAACCCCAGTGGCAAAACTGGAGCCGGTTTTTGTTGGTGGGGTTACGGTAAGTAATGCTACGTTACATAATGCTGATGAAATTGCACGTTTAGGTGTTCATATCGGTGATACGGTTATTATTCGTCGTGCGGGTGATGTTATTCCGCAAATAGTATCAGTCGTCGAAGCTCGTCGCCCTGTGGACAGTAGAGCCATTGTTTACCCAACTAATTGCCCCGTTTGTGATTCTAATCTTGAAAGAATCGAAGGTGAGGCGGTTACTCGTTGTGGCGCTGGATTAGTCTGCCAAGCACAGCGTAAAGAAGCACTAAAGCATTTTGTTTCTCGTAAAGCACTCGATGTTGATGGTTTAGGCGATAAAGTAGTAGAGCAATTAGTTGATAAAGAAATGGTGGAGACTCCTGCGGATTTATTTAAGCTTTCAGCAGGTGTCATCACAGTATTAGAACGAATGGGGCCAAAATCAGCTCAAAATGTGGTGGATGCATTAAACAAAGCTAAAGCAACGACCTTACCTCGATTTTTATATTCGTTAGGCATTCGAGAGGTTGGTGAGGCAACCGCTGCAAACTTGGCCGCTCATTTCTATACATTAGAAGCGGTTCAAGCGGCTACGTTTGAGCAATTAATAGAAGTGAGTGATGTAGGTGATATTGTTGCTAAACATGTTTTAAACTTCTTTTCAGAACCACATAACCAAGCGGTAATTGAAGACTTGCAAGCAATGGGAATTCATTGGCCTGAAATTAAAGCGCTTGATGAATCAGTGCCGCAACCATTAGCGGGAAAAGTGGTTGTTCTTACTGGTACACTTCATAAACTAAAACGTAATGAAGCTAAAGCGGCTCTACAAGAACTTGGTGCAAAAGTTACAGGCAGTGTTTCTAAAAAAACCGACATTCTTTTTGCGGGTGAAGCTGCTGGCTCTAAATTAGCAAAAGCTGAAGAGCTTGGTATTGAAGTGATGAATGAAGAACAGTTAATTGAGTTATTAAATTAACAATAAAACAGCCATTCATTATATAAAAGGAGCTTAGAGCTCCTTTTTTTATATCTGAAATTAATGGTTTTCATTGTTTGGTATAACTTAAAATTTTTGTATCGACACTTGTTGTAACTAATTATATGGTTCGATCAACCGTTTTCAAAATAAGGTGATATTCGTCGCATTTAGTGTTTTTTTATATTTATAACCTACTGTTTTAGCTTTAAAAACTATTTTTTGATGTTTTTTGATCTATTTAATTTGATCTTAATCACTAACGCGAAAGAAGTTTGCGCTCGCTCATGTTTTTTTTATGAAAAATTAAGTTTTTGTTTTATGTTTTTTTAGCTGGGTTTAGTCTTAATTACATGGATGCACAGTGTGTATGCAGGAAAAAATATAAGGTAATTACGATTTTTAAATTTTCCTTTTCTTATTTAAAAATTGTGTGAATTAGGAGAGTTATTTATTGCTTTCGGCGGCCAACTTAAAGCCAGTAAATAACGAACACAGCTATATCCATTTTTAGGAGCTTTATTCCATGGAAAACAAATTTTTTAAAACTACGTTATTAGGTGCTGCGGTTGCTTTAGCATCTTCAGGTGTAACTGCAAAAGAAGTTGGTATTAACTCTGACTTTAGTGTTGATGTTTACGGTGTAGCGGCAATGTCTGCGGTTAACTACAATACGACTGGAAATGGCGATGGTACAGATGGCTATGTTCTAGAAAATGAGTCTCGTATTGGTTTCCGTGCTCACAAAGAGATGTTTGAAAACGTATTAGTTACAATGCAAATTGAATCTGGTTATGTAGATAGCTGGCAAGGTGGTGAGCTAGGTGCTCGTGATACTTACCTAGGTCTTTCTGGTGACTGGGGTAATTTACGTGCTGGTCGTGTTCTTACACCAATGTATGAAATTATTGACTGGCCTTTCTCTAACCCAGGTCTTGGCTCTGTATTTGACTGGGGTGGTGTGAATGGTCACTACGATCGTCAATCAAACCAAGTTCGTTACGATTCTCCAAGTTTTGGTGGTTTAACATTTGCAGTTTCTGCTGGTCGTGATGGTAACCCAAGTGGTTCAGCAACTCGTGATTCTCGCTTCTTTGGTGGTAATGTAAAATATACAATCAACACTGTAACACTAATGGGTGCGGTTGAAGGTGGTTCAGATTTCCGTGGTGTTTCTGGAAATGACAACCTATCATACCTAGTTGGCGCTGAAGTTGGTTTACCTGGTGGCTTTAGTCTAGCAGCTGCATATAAGCAAGAAACGGTAGATATCTATACTAGAGATGCTGATGCAGACACAGGTGATGCTGGTGCAGTTGGTGAAAATGTTGAGCAAGGCTCATTCTCTATTATTGGTCAATACTGGGCTGACTCACTAGGCTTTAAACTGGGCTATGCAGCAAACCTAGATGCTAAAGGTATCAAAACGAATGGTTCAGCAGCAGAAGAAACTTTAGATTCAAACACTATTTCAGGGCAAGTAATGTACGTTCACAATGGTTTCGTACCGTATGTTCGTGTAGCGGGTCGTACTGTTGGTGATGCTGATACTGATATCGTAACACGTGTTGGTCTAGAGTACGGCTTCTAAGAAGAGTTGTTACTTAGCTAACTTTAAAAACGCTGGCAATTTTTGTCGGCGTTTTTTACTTTGGGCATTTAAAATTTAAAATTTAAAGGATAGTAAGATGTATAAAAGAATTTTAGGACTGAGTGTCGTATTACTTAGTGGGTGCTCAACATTATCGAGTGATGATGATTTTTCTGATGCAATAAAAGAAGTCACTCGTAAACACAATTATGTGTCGATAGAAGCAAAAGACATTGTTCCAATTGAAAATCAAAGCGTGGGAGCGAGTGCGTTAAAAAACACATCGCAACTTATCGCGAATTACGCGACAAGTGAAAAGAAATCCCCATCATCATACATGGCTGTTGAATTAAGCTATTTTAAAGCGAGTTATTCATATAGTTCAGTGGTCATTGATGGAAATGAACGCAAAATAGAACCTTATTCAGTATCAACAGAATCGTGCTCAGAGCATTGTACAGCGACTCAATACTTCACTTTCCCTATAGATAATAACGAAATTGAATTGGCTGCTCAAAAGGGCTTAACTTATGTTGCGAAAACTCAAAATGAAATATCAAAACTATCTTTCACCATTCCTGCTGGTTACTTTCAAGCAGTGCTAGATGAAAAAGCACTTCAATTTCAATACACGCCAGCCGTAGTTATGGCACAACCAATAATTGAAACAAAGGCAGAAGAAACAAAACCAGTAGAAATGGCCAAATATTGGTTTAATGAAGCGACAGCTGTAGAGCAAGAGCAATTTACTGAGTGGGCGTTCGCAAATAGAAAATCAATTAGTACAACGCTGAATTCTGATTCTAAATCATTAGAAATGTTGAGCTATTGGTATAAGAAAGCCTCTACCGAAGACAAAGCTCAAATACTAACTTGGTTATTGAATATCTAATTGTTTTTATAGGCTAATTAATTTTCGTAAAATATCAAGTGCGACTTAGTTCGCACTTTTTTTTTATTTAAAATAAATAGTTATAATTTTAGCTAAATTCAATGTGATCAAGATCGACTGAAATTGCATGAATGTGTGCTTTTTTTGAGATTTTTGTCTCTTTTGTTTTATTTTCAATCAGTGAGTTATATTTTTAATTGCGCTTAAGTTGTTGATATTTAGGCGTTATGTTTTTTTATAAATATTGATATTTGAGGTGCGTCACTCAAAAAACGTAACTATATTTTCTTTGTGAAAAAACATTGTCATAGTCCACTCCAGACAACAAATCTAGTGCATGGTTCATTTCGGCGACCAAGTTAAATGACTGTGCATTACTTAATTAGTTAAATGAAGGAATTATGACTATGTTCAAGAAAACACTTTTAGGTGCTGCAATTGCATTAGTTGCAACTGGTGTTACAGCAAAAGAAGTTGGTGTTAACTCTGATTTCAATGTAGATGTATATGGTGTTGCTGCAATGTCTGCGGTTAACTACAATACGACTGGTAATGATGCAGGTACAGATGGTTATGTACTAGAAAACGAATCTCGTATTGGTTTCCGTGCACATAAAGAAATGTTTGAAAATGTATTGGTTACAATGCAAATTGAATCTGGTTATGTAGATAGTGGTCAAGGTGGTGCGCTAGGCGCTCGTGATACTTACCTAGGTCTTTCAGGTGATTGGGGTAACTTCCGTGCGGGTCGTGTTCTTACACCAATGTACGAAATTATTGACTGGCCTTTCTCTAACCCAGGTCTTGGCTCTGTATTTGACTGGGGTGGTGTGAATGGTCACTACGATCGTCAATCAAACCAAGTACGTTACGATTCTCCAAGTTTTGGTGGTTTAACATTTGCAGTTTCTGCAGGTCGTGATGGTAACCCAAGCGGTACAGCAACTCGTGACTCTCGCTTCTTTGGTGGTAATGTTAAGTACACAATCAACACTGTTACATTAATGGGTGCGGTTGAAGGCGGTTCTGATTTCCGTGGAATTGATGGTAATGACAACTTATCATATTTAGTTGGTGCTGAAGTTGGTTTACCAGGTGGTTTTAGCTTAGCAGCAGCATATAAGCAAGAAAGTGTAGATAAGTACCAGCACAAAGATAAAGATGGAAAAGTTATTGGTACTGATGAAAATGTAGATCAAGGCTCATTCTCTATTATCGGTCAATACTGGGCAGACTCACTTGGCTTTAAACTGGGTTATGCTGCGAACTTAGATGCTGATGGCGTAACAACAAAAGGCGCTGGAGCAACTGAAGAAACGTTAGATTCAAGCACTATTTCTGGTCAAATCATGTACGTTCACAATGGTTTCGTACCGTATGTTCGTGTAGCTGGCCGTACTGTTGGTGATGATGATACAGATATCGTAACACGTGTTGGTCTAGAGTACGGCTTCTAAGAAGAGTTGTTACTTAGCTAACTTTAAAAACGCTGGCAATTTTTGTCGGCGTTTTTTACTTTGGGCATTTAAAATTTAAAATTTAAAATTTAAAGGATAGTAAGATGTATAAAAGAATTTTAGGACTGAGTGTCGTATTACTTAGTGGGTGCTCAACATTATCGAGTGATGATGATTTTTCTGATGCAATAAAAGAAGTCACTCGTAAACACAATTATGTGTCGATAGAAGCAAAAGACATTGTTCCAATTGAAAATCAAAGCGTGGGAGCGAGTGCGTTAAAAAACACATCGCAACTTATCGCGAATTACGCGACAAGTGAAAAGAAATCCCCATCATCATACATGGCTGTTGAATTAAGCTATTTTAAAGCGAGTTATTCATATAGTTCAGTGGTCATTGATGGAAATGAACGCAAAATAGAACCTTATTCAGTATCAACAGAATCGTGCTCAGAGCATTGTACAGCGACTCAATACTTCACTTTCCCTATAGATAATAACGAAATTGAATTGGCTGCTCAAAAGGGCTTAACTTATGTTGCGAAAACTCAAAATGAAATATCAAAACTATCTTTCACCATTCCTGCTGGTTACTTTCAAGCAGTGCTAGATGAAAAAGCACTTCAATTTCAATACACGCCAGCCGTAGTTATGGCACAACCAATAATTGAAACAAAGGCAGAAGAAACAAAACCAGTAGAAATGGCCAAATATTGGTTTAATGAAGCGACAGCTGTAGAGCAAGAGCAATTTACTGAGTGGGCGTTCGCAAATAGAAAATCAATTAGTACAAAGCTGAATTCTGATTCTAAATCATTAGAAATGTTGAGCTATTGGTATGAGAAAGCCTCTACCGAAGACAAAGCTCAAATACTAACTTGGTTATTAAATAAATAATTTTTGAATTTTAAAAGTGGCTGAGTGAGTAACTTGGCCACTTTTTCTATTTTTTAAATTAAACACAGTCCCTCTTTCCCATTGTAGAATTACCTTATAGTGCTAAAATAGCGCATAAATTATGTGGTGCTGACAGATTCAGCTCAACCTCTTCAAAAAGGTAATAACAATGACGGTTAAAACTCGTTTTGCTCCAAGCCCAACAGGCTATCTTCACGTTGGCGGTGCACGTACTGCACTTTACTCATGGCTTTTTGCTAAAAACCAAGGTGGCGAATTTGTTCTACGTATTGAAGATACGGATCTAGAGCGTAACTCTCAAGAAGCGGTAGACGCAATCATTGAAGGTATGCACTGGATGGGTATGGAATGGGATGAAGGTCCTTATTACCAATCTAAGCGTTTTGACCGTTACAACGAAGTTGTTGACCAACTGCTTGCTGCAGACAAAGCATACAAGTGTTATGCATCAAAAGAACTGCTAGATGAAATTCGTGCAGAGCAAGAAGCAAATAAAGAAATGGCTCGCTACGATGCAAACCACCCTAAAATTGTTGAAGCTAATGCTGCAGCAAAAGAAGGCGATGCGTGTGTTATCCGCTTCCGTAACCCTAAAGAAGGTTCGGTAGTATTTGATGACCAAATCCGTGGTCGTATCGAAATCTCAAATAGCCAATTAGATGACTTGATCATCCGTCGTACTGATGGTGCACCAACCTACAACTTCGTAGTAGTGGTTGATGACTGGGATATGGGTATTACTCAAGTTATCCGTGGTGAAGATCATATCAACAACACACCTCGTCAAATTAACATCTATGAAGCATTAGGTGCTCCAGTACCTAAATTTGCACACTGTGCAATGATCTTAGGTGATGATGGTGCAAAACTGTCTAAGCGTCATGGCGCTGTATCGGTAATGCAATACCGTGATGAAGGTTACTTACCAAATGCACTAAATAACTACCTAGTACGTTTAGGTTGGTCTCATGGTGACCAAGAGATCTTCTCACAAGAAGAGATGATTAACTTATTCAGTTTAAATGCAGTAAGTAAATCAGCATCAGCGTTCAATACTGATAAGCTTCTATGGTTAAACAACCATTACATTAAAACATCAGAGCCTGAGTACGTTGCAAAATACTTACAATGGCACCTAGATCAAAAAGAGATCTCTTTAGAGAATGGTCCAGCAATTACTGATGTAATTAAACTGGTAGGTGAGCGTTGTAATACGCTGATTGAATTAGCAGATCAATCTTGCTACTTCTACCAAGACTTTGAAGAATTCGAAGCTGGTGCAGCGAAGAAACACCTACGTGGCGTAGCAAAAGAGCCGCTAGAGTTAGCATTAGCAAAAGTTGAAGCTCTAGAAGAGTGGACAACTGAAAACCTTCACAATGTGATTGAAGAAGTATGTGCTGAGCTAGAAATTGGCATGGGTAAAATAGGTATGCCATTACGTGTTGCAGTTACAGGTGGCGGTCAATCTCCATCGGTTGATGCGGTAATGCAATTGATTGGTAAAGAGCGCGTAGTTGCTCGTATCAAAATGGCATTAGCGTTTATTGCTGAGCGTGAAGCTAACGCACAGTAAAAATAAATGATTACATAAATAAACAAAGCCGTTGGACTAACCGTTCAGCGGCTTTTTTATTTACCACTACAAATTATGTGAGATTTTAATACCATTCTGGATAAGTCGTTGTTCAGATAATTGCGTAGGAAAAATCGATTAGAGCAAGGCATAAATTGCAGTAACTAGTGGATCTAATTACAAAATTTATAACGCAGATATAATCGATTTTAACAAGCAAGAATGATCACATACTTATGTAGATTGGTATTACCTACTGTGGTTGCTATTATCAGTTAGTGGCTTAACTGCCGTACTTTTGTTCTTTAGCCAATGACTAGAGCGTAGAGTTATTGCAAGAAAAACCATAGCAATGATAATTAGGATTAGAACGAATAAGTATTTATTTTGATTGAAATTTAGTTGTTGATTAGTTTGTTTTTGTAAAGTTTCAATCAATGCCCCTTCTGTTTTAATTACACTATTTCGAAATTCAAGTGCTTCGTAGGCTTTTCGAGTGTTTTTAGCGTAAATTAGATCTAGAGTTTCTCGATACTTTTTTTGAGCTTCTAGCGCATCTTTGTAGTCCTGAGTAAGTTCTTGAATTTTCGATTGAAATAAATAGGAGTTAGCAAGCTCTATTTGGTTTTGCGCTGTTTTTGATTTTTCTATAGCGATTTCTATGAACTCTAACGCTTTATTTGGATTTTGATACTCTAAATAGATCTGACTAAGAGATTGATGGATATTAATTGTCAGAGTGGCATTCGATTTTCTTTCTTGTGCTTTTAAAGCAAGTAGTAGGAACTCAATAGCTTCATCACTTAATTCTTTTTTATGAAGGATACTCCCCAGAGTATAATAAGCCAGGGAAGTAGAGTAAGTATGTGTTGATTCTTGTAAGCCCTCTAACGCAGAGCGAACAAGGCTTTCTGCTTTATCATATTTAGCCAATGTTAAATTAATTTTGGCTAATAAGATCTTTGATTGAGCTATTTTTTGAGGAATATTCCGTTTTATTCGAATATCCAGAGCTTTTTTCCCGTACTCTTCAGCCCTGCTTAAATGACCCATATTTAGCAATAAAGTTGCAATATTTGAATAACTGGTATCATTAATATCATAAGGCTTACTAAAACTGAGGGCTTTTTCATTAGCCGTGAGTGCTGCTTCTAGGTTACTACTGCCTTGATAACTTAACGCGAGTAAGCGATAGGCCCATTTGATATCAATATAATGGCTGCTGGTTTTTTCTAACTGCTTGATACTTGATTGGCAATAAAATTCAGAAATAAAATAATTACCGAGAGCAAGATTAGTTTTGCACTGCTTTAATAGGAGTAATGCATCTAAATCAGGATCATTGAGTGTTGCTGCCGTGACTTGTGCTAACTTGATGGTAGCGAGGGTCTTTTCTTGTTCTCCTTTATCATCAAGATCCATTGATTTTAGAATCAACCATTCAAGCTTTTCATAAGGATTTTTACTGTTCTCAGAGGTTTGATGGGTATAACTATCCCCACGGCGCGTGACAAAACCATGAATGCGGGTCGCGACATAAATACGTTCAGCACTGGGAGATATCGTTAAATATACCTCTTTAAGCATAGCTAATGCGCTGTGTGGAGAGGCGACTCTATTGTGATGATATTGTTTCTGCCACTCTTCATCCTCCATTTGTGTTTTAGCGGATAAAGAAAAGCTTATTAGCAGTAAGCCACTAATAAGCAAGCCAAATTTTCTTAGCATAATATATAATTAGCATTTTGTTCTGATTGTATGGAAAGAATATCGCAAGAGAAGTGGAAAAACGAGGGACGCATAACTCAAAAAGAAAAGAAACCACATAAAGCTGTGGTTTCTATTTTAAGAAAAGACGTCATTGAATCTATTTAATGTCGACTTTATGCATTACATCCCCAATTTGGATACTGTTAAGCAATTGTGGTTGATCGATAGTTAGCTCAGCATTTTGCTCATACACACGAGCAACGGTTAATGTAATTTCTGTTTTAGAGACTTTATTACGCGGCAAACCGTTCTGATCAATAAATGATCCGGTATGCCAAAGTTCTAATTTATCGCCTTTCTTAACGCCGTGAATGCGACCTAGATCCATCGATATACGATTATTATTGATGCTGACAATTTGAGGTAGCGTCATTTTACATGCGAATTGGTTTTCCAAATCAAGCATCATATCTCGGTTAACTCTAAGCACCATTTCACCGAAAGCTGAAGTCCAAAAACGAGCACTTTGGGTATCAACTTCACTGGTTTTAGGAAAGTCCCACTGTGCGACTTCACGGTAATTATTGTTATAAACGGTTTGGCCTGTTTTGCCATCTAATACAGCAACTTCAATGGCAAATTGTCTATTTATCGTGTCTTTTTTAAGTAAGTTTTGCTCAACAGTCGCACTTAAATCGGTGATGTTTCCTGAGAAAATATATTGTGCTCCATGATCATCAGCAATCATTTTGACAACGTCTGGTTGACGCTTATCAATACGAATATGAGAATTACCAACAGAAACAAAGCTTTGTGATTCTTTATCGAGTTGGCGTGAAAAGACCGTACTTAGATCTTCACCTAATTGATATACCTTACCCATTACTGCTTGTTGCGGTGAGTCGATTGTGATCTCACTGGTCATAAAGGTTTTCTTATATTGCCCAATATGGCAACTGTTTGCCGAAGGGTAGATATCAATTCGAGTCGTGATATAGATCTTACCGTTTTTCTTCTTCTCTTTTATTACTTCAATACTGCGAATTTCACTTCCACTGAACTGATAGTGCTTTTCATCATTTTCTAAAAAGGTTTTTAAATCTTTTAAGCGGCTAATATCAGCCCCTGAAAACAGCATCGCTTGGTAAGCGGCATCTTCTAGTGCATGTGATCTTGCCGCACTTTTGCTAGTTAATACACTTGCAGAGCCAGTTACTTCAAACCATTCAGCCTTTGAAGGTAGTGCGTAACTCATTGTTAATATTGAGGTAAGTAATAATAATATATTTTTCATTGC
Organism: Aliivibrio sp. S2TY2; assembly: GCF_028765525.1. Classification (NCBI taxonomy): domain Bacteria; kingdom Pseudomonadati; phylum Pseudomonadota; class Gammaproteobacteria; order Vibrionales; family Vibrionaceae; genus Aliivibrio; species Aliivibrio sp. S2TY2. Next base: position 43,402 of record NZ_JARACS010000003.1, read on the forward strand.
TGATATCTGCCAAATGGGTATGAAATTTGCTAACTAATATTTGTTGATTGATAAAAGTACTTACAAATTGCGTTTCATAAACTATTGCAAGTTTTGTTCCTAGTTTGAATTTGACGCTTAACCAATAAGTATATTAAAACATTATCTGGAGATAATAGAATGAGAGTATTAGTTGTAATCCTGCTATCAATGGTGATGAGTGCGTGCGCCTACTCACCAATTTATAATGGTAAAGAACCTTATAATGGCAGTCCTTTTATGTTGGCGGATACGCCGAGACATACAATGGATTACTTCATTGAAAGTTTAACTGAGCAGTTAGTAACATCAAATACGACGTTATCTGCTCGTTCACCAATTGCCATTACGTCTTTTGTTGATTTACAACAAATGGATCAAACAAACTGGTTAGGCAATTCAGTAACTGAGAGCTTTATTTTCCAGCTTCAGCGCCGTGGCTTTAAAGTTATTGATTATAAAACAACGGGCAATATCCGAGTTACTCAACAAGGTGATTTTGCTTTTAGCCGTGATTGGAAAGAATTAGTTCAAGAGCAGCAAGTTGATTACGTACTAACGGGTACAATGCTTCGTCAAGATGGCGGGGTGTTAATTAACGCTCGTGTTATTGGTATGCAAACTCGAGTTGTTGTCGCATCGGCACAAGGGTTCCTTCCGGCGGATAGAATTGGCCGTGATTTAGACACACTAAATACAGTGCGTATGGAAGATGGTGTGATTATTCGTTCTGATGTTCAAAAAGCAGAGCGTCATACCATTATCCTACGTCCATAGGGGAAGCAGATATGAAACATTGGTTTTTATTAGCTCTATTAGTATTAGTTGGTTGCCAACCAATCGGTGTCATGCGTGAAAGCGATCACTTGACCGCGGTCGGTTACGCTAGCATTAGTGAGCAAGCTGGAAAAAATATGGATGAAAAACGTATGCGTGCAATGCGTGCTTCTAAGGTTGATGCTTATAGAGAGTTAGCTGAGCAAGTGTATGGTATGCGTATCAGCGGCAAAGTTGAGATGAATGATCAACAGCTAGGAGAGGAAACGACCTCTGCCGGTGTTGATGGTATTATCCGCGGAGCTGAAGTGGTAAGAACTTACCCCGTTGGTGACAGTTATGTAACTGAATTAAAATTAGATTTGAAAAAGATGGAGCGCATGAAAAACCAAGGCCAGGTTTATGATGTACCGTCAACCCAACGAAGAACAACGTTATTTTAATTAATGGTGATAAACACGGTTAGTTAGAAACTCTCATTCGACATAACGTTATTGCCCTTAGTGCTTAAAGTGCTGAGGGCTTTTTTATGTTTGGAACTTATACCAATCTACATAAGTATTTGATCATTCTTGCTTGTTAAAATCGATTGTTCCTACGCAATTATCTGAACAATTACTTATCCAGAATGGTATAAGGAGTAAATTTGAATAAGAAATGATAAGGATAAAAAATATGGGGAAATAAAAGAGGAAAGGAAGTTTAGTAGAAGCAAAGGATAGCGATAATAAGCGTAACAGTGTTATATGGGGAACACTGTAGATATTAATTGGTCGTTGGAAATAACGAAAGAGGTTATGCCTTTACGTTAGTACCTAATGTAGTGATGTTACGAGTTTGACCTTCAGCGGTATAAGTCATGCCATTTTTACCACGGCTTTGTTGCATCAGGTTATTTAGCTTATTAAAGCTAAGTTGTGCACGTTGCAGTGCCTCACCATTTACTGCGTTTTCTTCTTTACAGTCATGAATGATGGATTTAATTTCCGTCACTTTTTCTGTTAGTGCATTGTCCTCAGAGAGGAGTTGTCTTTCAGCATGGCTACCTAATAGCTGATCATATTGGCGCAGTTGGTTTAGTAAGCCAAGTTTATCGTGAGCAATACTTTCCATTTCTGCTGGTTTTCTACTGGCAATAGCATGCTTCTCTCGATGTAATACCGTCGAAAGAGACAAAGCAACACTGCGTTGCAGATCCAATAATTCAGTCAATGTTTGAGCCATATTCTCTCAATATTTATTAGGTTAGTGCTAGATGAGTAACCAGCCTAGGTTATTATAGGCCGGCTAATTCATCTTCAAATTTAATCATGTTGTCTGCTAGGCGCTCAGGGTCAACAGAATAAGAGCCATTTGCGATAGCTGCTTTAATTGCGGCAACTTTATCTTCGTTAAACGAAGGCTCTGTTGCTAGTTGTTGGTGCATTTGGCCAATCTCTTTACCTTGGTTACTTAAAGAAACCGCATCCATTTTCGCAGACATTGCAGGTGTTGAATTTACAGGTGATTTATCACCAGAATCAACACGAGCTTGATTACGTAATGTTGCCATTGCTTGGCTAGCACGTAGTTGGTCAATACTTGTCATATATTCAAGCCTTTTAGCCGGGTTAATACATTTCTCTAATCTATCTATCGGCTGTCAAAAAAATAACTTAAGCAAATAATGAAAATTTTTGACGCTTTTTTCATTATTTTCAGCTGTGGTAAAACTAAGCATAAATAGTGCCACAAAAAATATATCGGCATTGTTTGCAGATAGTTTAGAAAATAAAAGTGATTATTTGTTAAAAACGAATACTCACTTCACCTACAGCAGTAACAATACCGCTAACAATGCGTTTTGATTTGTCATTCTCTACATTTACTTTTTCACCGAGTACACCATCACCGAGTGCTGTGCCTTTAGTGAGAATGCTTAATTCGCCTTTTACTGCTTTAATTATAACACTGTCATTGCTGCATACCATGCAGATGTCGTTTTTTTCGACAACTTCACCCGCTCGAACGCTGCGTTTTATGCGCGCACCAATGATATCGTCTTGATTTATATAACCTCCGCGGCGGTATACTCGACTACCAACGAGCGTTAATGTTAAATCTTGAGGCGAAATCGAGTGTCCGCGCGATAGGGAGGTGATAGCGGTAACTAATGGCATCATAAGCTCCGATTTAACCGGAACATAGACTTTCCAATCGTCTTCTGGGCACTCAACTAACACTGAGGTATTTCCACTCGTATTGAGTTTACCTGGTAAGCTGGTCGTTAAAGGGGTAGGGCAGTCAGTTGCGTGAATACGACTATCAACTCGAACCGCTTCTACTTGCAGAGTTCCATTTTTAGGAGTATCTATTTGCTGTTCAATGAAAGATTCTGCAGCCTGTTTGATTGCCTTTAGTTGCTCATCTGTGGCAGCATGAACATTCACACTAAAGAAACTTACAAATATGCCGATAAGGCTCACAAGTCGATAAAAATCTATTGGGTTACCCTTTGTTTTTTTTATCATCAAAAATTTATTATAAAATGCCATATGGTATATCGTGTTCTTAATGGGTTTATGTTAGGCTCACGGTTCATTAATAATGGCACAAGATGGAGTCAGATATGACAGGCATACTGGATTCGGTGAATCAGCGCACACAACTTGTAGGGCAAAACCGTTTAGAGCTACTTACTTTTCGTCTTATGGGACGCCAACGTTATGGTATTAACGTATTTAAAGTAAAAGAAGTATTACAGTGTCCTAAGCTGACTTCAATGCCTAATTTAAACCCTTTAGTAAAAGGGATTGCTCATATTCGTGGTCAAACTATTTCTGTTATTGATTTAAGTCTTGCTACCGGTGGTCGTCCTACTACAGAAATTGATAAATGTTTTATCATTATTTCTGAGTTCAACCGTACTATTCAAGGTTTCCTTGTTAAGTCTGTTGAGCGTATTGTAAATATGCACTGGGAAGCAATTTTACCGCCACCGCAAGGCACTGGTCGTGCAAACTACCTAACTGCAGTAACTAACATTGATGATGAGTTGGTTGAGATTTTAGATGTTGAAAAAATCTTAGCTGAAATCGCACCAATCGACGAAACGATGAATGAAGAGTTAGTTGAAGAAATGACGGCGATGAGTCAAGAAGTTGTTCGTAGAGTACTTATTGCTGATGATTCAAGTGTTGCCCGTAAACAAGTTCAACGTGCTGTTGAATCTATTGGTTTTGAAACCATTATGGTGAAAGATGGCAAAGAAGCGTTGAACAAATTGGTAGAAATGGCAAATGCTGGCAGTGTATATGAGCAAATTGGCTTAGTTATTTCTGATGTTGAAATGCCAGAGATGGATGGTTACACATTAACGGCTGAAATTCGTCGTGAACCAGCACTTAAAGACTTACATGTTATACTACATACTTCATTGAGTGGCGTATTTAACCAAGCAATGGTAGAACGTGTTGGTGCAAACCAATTCATCGCTAAATTTAATCCTGATGAGTTAGGTGCGGCCGTGAAAAGGGCTGTTGAAAAATAAACAGCATAAAGTAATAAGCTAAATCCTATTGTCGTAGTAATATTAAGCGGCAATTCATTTTTTATTTGGAAGTAAAAGCGTTAATGACAACTATAACTATCAACGAACAAGAGTATCGTGATTTTAGCCGTTTTCTTGAATCTCAATGTGGTATTGTCCTTGGTGACAGTAAGCAATATTTAGTGAGAAGCCGACTGAGTCCTTTAGTTGCTAAGTTTTCATTAGCTTCATTATCTGATTTATTAAAGCAAGTGATCTCAGGTAGTAACCGTGAGTTACGTGTTGCAGCAGTCGATGCCATGACAACCAATGAAACGTTATGGTTTAGAGATGGCTACCCATTTACAGTATTGTCTGAAAAACTATTGCCAGAGTTAGCGGCAAATCGTCGCCCATTAAAAATATGGTCAGCGGCAAGTTCATCAGGCCAAGAACCGTATTCAATGGGGATGACCATTGCTGAGATTCAAGCGCGTAAACCGGGTTTCCTTCCAAACATCAGTATTACCGCGACCGATATTTCACCGTCAATGCTAGAAAACTGTAAAGCGGGTGTCTATGATAACTTGGCGTTAAGCCGTGGTTTGTCACCAGAGCGTCGTCGCGCATTTTTTGAAGACGCTGGTGATGGAAAAATGAAAATTAACGATAAAATTAAGCGAATGGTAAATTTCCGTCCACAAAACCTAATGGACAGCTATAGCTTACTTGGTAAATTTGACATTATTTTCTGTCGTAACGTACTTATCTATTTCTCACCAGAGATGAAATCTAAAGTTTTAAACCAAATGGCGGCAAGTCTTAACCCTGGTGGGTATTTATTACTGGGTGCTTCTGAGTCATTAACTGGTTTGACTGATAAATTCGAAATGGTTCGTTGTAACCCAGGTATTATTTACAAACTAAAGTAATGTCATTTGAATGATTATTAAACAAAAAGCGACTTAGGTCGCTTTTTTTGTATCTGTAATCTATAGTTGGCGTAAATATTGCTAATTATTTATCAGTAGTATCGTCAATCTGCTCTGTGAATTGAAAAGTTGGCATACAGGTTGCTATATAGAAATTATATATACTGCTAGTCAGTTCTTGTGGAGGGTTTGAAATGGCAATTTCTTTTGATAACGCATTAGGTATTCATCAGCATACTGTTGGTGTTCGTTCAGAGCGCGCAGAGATGCTAGCGACGAATATCGCTCAGGCGAATACACCTGGCTATAAAGCAAAAGGAATGGATTTTCAAAAAGCATTACAGTCGGCAACATCAAAGGCAAGCATGGGTCTTAGCCGTACAGATGGTCGGCACATTAATGCCTCAACACGAGTGGCAGGGGAAATTCAATACCGTGTACCAACTCAACCAGATACAGGTGATGGCAACACGGTAGATGTGGATTTGGAGCGTAATTTATTTATGCAAAACCAACTTCGTCATCAAGCATCATTAGAGTTTTTAGGTAGTAAATTCAAAAACCTAACCAAAGCAATTAAAGGGGAATAGAGATGAGCTTATTTAATGTTTTCAACGTTACGGGTTCTGCAATGAGTGCAGAGTCAGTTCGTCTTAACACCACTTCAAGTAACATGGCAAATGCTGACAGTGTAAGTAGCTCTGCTGCTGAAACTTATAAGGCTCGTCAAGCTGTCTTTGGTGCGGAATTGAGTAAAGCTAAATACAAACAAGAACATACAGTACCTGTAAAAGTTCTTGGTATTGTTGAAAGCCAAAAACCGCTACGTGCTGAATATAACCCTGATCACCCTATGGCAAATGACGATGGCTACATTTTTAAGCCAAACGTTAATGTAATGGAAGAAATGGCAAACATGATTTCTGCTTCTCGTTCATACCAAACGAATGTTCAAGTAGCAGATGCAAGTAAACAAATGTTGCAGAGTACTCTGCGAATGGGTCAATAAGGATAGGAGGTAGCTATGACTGGAATCAATAACGTTGGTCAAAACGGCTTGTCCTACATCGACCAGCTTAAAAGTCTTCAAGAGGCAAATAAACCTGAAAAAGCAACAGGTGGTAAAAATGAACTGAAGCAAGAAGACTTCCTTTCATTATTAACCAAACAATTGTCTCAACAAGACCCGTTTAAGCCGGTTGAAAACGACCAGATGATTGCGCAAATGGCATCATTTGCAACCGTCGATGGTATCGGCAAGATGAATACACAGTTTGATAGCTTGAATTCATCTATGACATCTAACCAAGCATTACAAGCGTCTTCGCTTGTTGGTCGTGATGTTCTAGTACCTGGCGCTAAAGGCTTAAAAGAAGCAGATAAAGGCATGGCGGCAATGGTTAAATTGCCACAAGCGATTAATAACCTAATGGTTCGTGTAGAAAACGAACAAGGTCAATTAATTCGTACTTTAAATGTGGGCGCTAAACCTGCTGGCGACACTCGTGTTGAGTGGGACGGCAAAGATGACAAGGGCAATGCAATGCCTGCTGGTAGCTATAACATTAAAGCTGCTGGTGTGCTTGATGGAGAAAACAAAGAGTTTGGCGTATCAACATACGCTAACGTCAACAGTGTTCTTCTAGGCAAAGGTGATGGCAATGTTCTGCTAAATCTTGCTGGTTTTGCTTCACCAATGAAACTGGCAGAAGTGCTAGAAGTTGGTAAAGCATAATAAGGGCGAATATTCAGTGCAGCATGACGCTGCCTGAATACTTTCAATAACGTTATATTTTAATTCAATAAAGAGCTATGCCAATTCCTTTAACATTCCCCATTGACTGCGATCGTTAATGGAATTGGAAAACATAAGCGTAGCTAGATAGGAGATATCAAATGTCATACGTAGCATTAAGTGGTCTAGCCGCTGCTCAAAAAGACTTAAACACAACATCAAATAACCTTGCCAATGCAAATACGTTTGGCTTTAAAGAATCTCGTGCAGAATTTGGTGATGTGTATTCATCGTCATTGTTCTCAAATGCAAAAACCACAACTGGTGGTGGTGCTCAGACGACTAAAGTAGCACAACAGTTCCATGAAGGTTCTAGCATCTATACTAACAATCCAATGGATTTACGTATCTCTGGCCAAGGTTTCTTCGCAGTGGCAAAAGATCGCCTACAACCTGCAACGAATGAATTAAGCCGTAATGGTGCATTCCACCTAGATAACGAAAACTACGTAACGACATCAAATGATGAGTTTTTACTGGGTTACGAAGTCGATCCTGAATCTGGTAATGTGTCTTCTTATGAGCCTAAAGCGCTTAAGATCCCAGACCAATTCGGTAAGCCAAAACCAACAGAAAACGTTGAAATTGGTATGAACTTACCAGCAACTGAAGTACCAAAAGATCCTGCTCTTTTTGATATGAATGATCCTGACACTTATAACAAGTCAACATCGGTAACGACGTATGACTCTTTAGGTCAGCCATATAAAATGACAACGTACTATGTGAAAGATGCAACACAACCAAACCGTTGGAATGTGTTCTACTCTTCTACTGATGTTGATGGTGAAAAGCCAGTAAACATTAATGCAGGTGATACAACAAATGCTGCTGGCCAAGTTGGTCACTCTATTGTCTTTAATAATGATGGTACAACTCAAAGTATCAATGCCGGTCAACCGGTTGCAACGACCACGTTAGGTGAGAATGGTTTAAACTTAAATGGTGCTGATCCTTCTCAGACATTAACCATGAAGTTTGATAACCCAACACAATTCTCTGCACCGTTTGAAATGCGTCGCTTTAGTGAAGATGGCGCAACAACAGGTTACTTATCAAAAGTAGATATCGATAAGAGTGGTAACATTGTTGGTTCTTATTCAAATGGTAAAGATGTGACATTAGGTCGCGTAGCAATGGTTCGTGTAACTAACCAACAAGGCCTTGCTCAAAACGGTGGCACTCAATGGTCAACGACACAAGCGTCAGGTGATGCAATTTGGGGTGAAGCAAACCAAGGTTCATTTGGTGATATTCAAAGTGGTACCCTAGAGCAATCAAACATCGATATGACTCAAGAGTTAGTTGATTTGATTTCTGCACAGCGTAACTTCCAAGCGAACTCACGTTCACTGGATGTACACAACCAACTGCAACAAAATATTCTGCAAATTCGTTAATCTAAACGAGATTGTTATTATCGAATTGCCGTCAATGTTGACGGCAATTTTTTACCCAAATTATTTGCCTCTCCTCCCCTAAGTCTTTCCTCTTTGAATCTCTTATATTCATAAAATCATCCTGTCATACATTTAATTTATTGAAAAATATAGCAAATAAAAGTTGGCACACTCATTGCTATTATAACTTCAGATAGATTATTGGAGTTCATTATGGATCGCGCATTATTTTTAGCCATGAGTGGCGCAAAGCAAAACATGCAAGCTATGCAGCTGCGTTCAAACAACCTTGCCAACGTAAGTACGACTGGTTTTCGTGCCGATTTAGAGCAAGCGCGTTCAATGCAAGCGTATGGTGAAGGTTTGCCTACTCGTGTGTTCAATATGACTGAGCGTCCAGGAAGCAGTTTTTCTCAAGGCTCTGTGATTACAACAGGTCGTGATTTAGATTTAACGATTGAAGGCGATGGCTGGATTTCAGTGATGGACAACACGGGCCGTGAAGGTTTGACTCGTGCCGGTAATCTAAAAATTGATGAAACAGGTTTATTAATGAATGGCAGCGGTCATCTAGTACTAGGTGAAAATGACGCGCCAATCACTTTGCCGCTTCCTATCTCAAAAATTCAAATTGCTAAAGACGGTACTATCTCTGTTCTTGAGCAAGGTGCGCCAGCAGAAGCGATGGCAGAAGTTGACCGTATTAAATTAGTAAAAACCGATAATCGTGATTTATTTAAAGACACGAATGGTTTGTTCCGTTCGAAAAATCCTAATAATGCATTCCAAGCGGATGCTAGTGTCACTGTATTAAAAGGTGCATTAGAAGGCAGTAACGTTAATGCCGTAGGTGAAATGACCAATTTAATTGATTTGCAACGTCAATTCGAAATGCAAGTCAAGATGATGAGTACCGCTGAAGAAATGGATAAAGCATCAGACTCATTATTACGTATGGGTTAATTGAATAATTAACTTTGATTAACTTAATACATTAAAAAATTTAGAGGAACACACAATGAATCCAGCATTATGGGTAAGTAAAACAGGTTTAGACGCACAGCAAACAAACATTGCTACTATCTCAAACAACTTGGCGAATGCCTCAACGGTTGGCTTTAAAAAGAGCCGTGCCGTATTTGAAGATCTGTTTTACCAAAATGTAAACCAAGCCGGTGCTCAATCAACTCAAAATACCGAGTTACCAACAGGCTTAATGCTAGGTGCTGGTTCTAAAGTTGTGGCAACTCAAAAAGTATTCACTAACGGTAATGCTCAAACCACATCAAACGGTATGGACATGATGATCGAAGGTAAAGGCTTTTTCCAAGTGACTATGCCTGACGGCAACATTGGTTACTCTCGTAATGGTCAATTTACACTGAACGATGAAGGCGCAATCGTAACAACAGGCGCTGGCTACCGTTTAGAACCAGAAATTATCGTTCCTGAAGATGCAATTAATGTAACGGTAGGTACGGATGGTGAAGTTTCTGTTCGTTTACGTGGTCAGCAAGATAACCAAGTGATTGGTCAAATTACAACGGTTGATTTTATTAACCCAGGTGGTCTAGAGCCAGTAGGGCAAAACCTTTACTTACCAACAGGTGCAAGTGGTGATCCGCAAGAAGGAACACCAGGCCTAGAAGGTTTAGGTGCCATTCGCCAATCTATGCTTGAAGCATCAAACGTAAACGTAACAGAAGAGTTAGTGAACATGATAGAAGCGCAACGTGTTTACGAAATGAACTCAAAAGTAATTTCTGCTGTTGATAAGATGGCAAGCTTTGTTAACCAACAACTGTAATTGGTGATTAGGATGAAACGTCTTCTTTGTTTATTAATGCTAACTGCTTTAACTGGCTGTGAATCATTATTGGTGCAAAATCCAAACTTACAAGAGAGCGAAGTCACTTCTGCGACAACCAATGTTGATGCAGTAGAGGGAGATAAAGCAAAAGAAGAGGGCGGCGGCATTATTGATACACTGCGTGGTCGTAATGATCCTATATCAGGTGATCCTGCTTGGGCTCCAATTCATCCTAAAGAAAAACCAGAGCATTATGCGGCAGCAACTGGATCTCTGTTTAATGTTGATCATGCACAAGATATGTACGATGACACAAAACCACGTGGGTTAGGTGACATTGTTACGGTTACTTTGGCTGAAAATACCAAAGCGGCAAAAAGTGCCGATGCAGAATTATCAAAATCGAATGATTCAAGCATGGACCCGCTGCAAGTTGGTGGACAAGAATTGCAGATGGGCGGCCAATATAACTTCTCTTATGAATTATCAAATGACAATAATTTCACAGGAAATACATCAGCCAACCAAAGCAACAGTTTAAGTGGGTCAATTACGGTTGAAGTGATTGAAGTATTATCAAATGGTAACTTATTGATCCGTGGTGAAAAGTGGTTAACACTGAATACGGGTGATGAGTACATTCGATTAAGCGGAACCATCAGACCTGAAGATATTGGATTTGATAACACCATCGCATCAACACGAATTTCAAATGCTCGTATCCAATATTCAGGTACGGGTGATCAACAAGATATGCAAGAACCTGGATTCTTGGCACGATTCTTTAATGTAGCACTGTAATAATGACGAATCGTTGGAGTTTTGACGTGAATAAAAACCTAGTTACCTTAATTTTTACTTGGTTATGCCTAAGTATCTCTACAGCACAAGCGGCACGTATTAAAGACGTAGCAGAAGTTGCTGGGGTTCGTAGTAACCAATTAATCGGCTATGGTCTGGTCTCAGGCTTACCGGGTACTGGTGAATCAACACCATTTACCGATCAAAGCTTTAATGCCATGCTGCAAAACTTTGGTATTCAATTACCGCCTGGTACAAAACCAAAAACAAAAAATGTTGCAGCAGTAATGGTAACCGCAACGTTGCCAGCCTTTTCAAAACAAGGCCAAGTAGTTGATGTTACTGTCTCTTCTGTTGGTTCAGCGAAAAGCTTACGTGGTGGTACTTTGCTACAAACCTTCTTGAAAGGTTTGGACGGTAAAACCTACGCAATTGCACAAGGTAACTTAATTGTAAGTGGTTTTAGTGCTGAAGGTGCAGATGGTTCAAAATTGGTGGGTAATAACCCAACCGTAGGTCGTATTTCTGGTGGTGCAATGGTTGAACGTGAGATCCCGTCTCCGTTTGGTCGTGGTGATTTCATTACCTTTAACTTATTAGAGTCTGATTTTACTACTGCTCAACGTATGGCTGATGCGGTAAATAACTTTTTAGGTCCGAACATGGCGTCAGCGGTTGATGCAACCTCAGTCCGTGTGCGTGCTCCTCGTGATATTAGTCAGCGAGTTGCTTTTTTATCTGCAGTTGAAAACGTAGATTTTGACCCTGCAGATGGCTCTGCAAAAATCATTGTTAACTCTCGTACTGGCACTATTGTTGTTGGTAAACACGTGAAATTGAAAGCCGCAGCGGTAACCCACGGGGGTATGACGGTTGCAATTAAAGAAAACTTACAAGTGAGTCAACCAGGTCCTTTTAGTGACGGTCAAACTGTTGTTGTTCCTGATTCTGATATTGAAGTAACGGAAGAACAAGGAAAGATGTTTAAGTTTGAGCCGGGGCTGACTCTTGATGATTTGGTTCGAGCTGTGAATGAGGTTGGTGCTGCACCATCAGATTTAATGGCGATTCTACAAGCATTGAAACAAGCGGGTGCCATTGAAGGACAACTAATTATCATTTAATAGTTGCTTGTTAAATAAAGACAATAAACGCACTTCTTAGGGAGTGCGTTTTTTTTGGCATTAAATTTGCTCTATTAGTAACGTAGAGACCGTAACTTTATTACCCTGATTAAAAGAGTAAGTGTAAAGATGAATAATTCAGTAAACATGACAGACGTAGGCTTTATCCATGATGTGGGTGGTCTAGATAAATTACGTAAAAGTGCGGTGAGCGGCGATCAAGAAAGCCAAGACAAAGCGCTGCGTGCGGCGGCTGAGCAGTTTGAATCAATCTTCACACAAATGCTTTTTAAATCAATGCGTAATGCCAATGATTCATTCAAGTCAGACATGATGAGCAGTGATAATCAACAGTTCTTTGAGCAAATGCGTGATGATCAAATGGCAACTGAGTTGTCGAAAAAAGGGTCATTAGGCTTAGCAGACATGATTGTTGCTCAACTTAGTGCATCAATGAATCAAGAGCCACCTGTACATAACGGTAAGAATTTAGAGCAAGATGCGCGTATGGCAATGCGCAAAGCGGCAACCGACGAAACATTGCGTTTGCCAGTTGATTATCAATACCCGGCAATGTCTGAAGCCAAGAAAGCATCACAAACAGAATCAGGGTCTGTCGCTCAATTAGAAAAAGCCTTAGCGGCAAGACCGGCACAGCAGCCTCAGAAATTTGATTCACCTCAGCAATTCGTTGAAACCATGAAACCATACGCAGAGAAAGCAGCAAAAGCACTGGGTATTGATTCGAATGTCTTGATCGCTCAAGCGGCATTAGAAACCGGCTGGGGTAAGAAAGTGATTCAAAACTCAGTCGATTCAAGTCATAACTTATTTAATATCAAAGCAGACAGAAGTTGGCAAGGTGATAAGATCGCTAAGAATACCTTGGAGTATCACGATAATATTGCCGTTACTGAAAATGCCGCTTTCCGTTCATACGATAACTATGAAGAGAGCTTTAGTGATTTTGTTCGATTCTTAAATCAAAACCCACGTTATGAGCGAGCGCTACAGCAAACAGAAAGTTCAGAAAGCTTTATTAAAGGGATCCACAGTGCTGGTTATGCAACCGATCCAAATTATACCGATAAAGTAATGAGTGTAATGAAGACCGTAGAAAGCTTAACTAAATAAACTTAACTAAAAAATTAAACCATTAAAATCCTGCATCTTAGCCATATTGACTGGCTAAGCGGCAGGATTTTTTGTTTTATTGCCGCTTAAAAACCAAAAGAGGCAAAGAAAGGCAATAAATACATAATTTTAGTGGCAAAGATAAAGTTTTAAGTCTGCGTTTTTAGTTATCTTGTTGAAAGTAAAGGGTTTAAAAGTTGGCACACTGATTGCTATATTAGATTCGTTAGGAAATTTTTATCGCATCTTTTATAGAGTTTTTTTGGAGGCAACATGGGACTTGATCTGCTAAATCTAGGTACACAAGGTGTGCTTACGGCGCAGCGTCAACTGAATACGACCAGTCACAATATTAACAACGTTAATACTGAAGGCTTCAGTCGTCAATCGGTTGTTCAAGACACTAATATGCCTCATTGGGTGTCAGGTGCAAACCTCGGCGCAGGCGTGCATGTAGCCGCTGTGCGACGTTCGTTTGATCAGTTCGCTACAAACGAATTGAACCTATCGACAACCAATTTAAATTACTCTATGGATACAGAGGCAAATCTTGATGTTCTAACGAATATGATGTCGTCTATTGGCGCAAAACGTATTCCAGAAAACATTAATGATTGGTTTGATGCAGTAAAAACACTTGCCGATAGCCCTAACGAAATCGGTGCACGTAAAGTAGTCCTTGAAAAATCACGTCTTGTTTCGCAAAGCTTAAATGACTTTTATGAGAACGTACGTCAGCAAAATTCAGACGTAAATAAAAAGATGGATCTAACGGTAGAGCGTATGAATGGTATTGCTCTAGAGTTAAAAGACATTAACCAAATGATGGTCAAGACCCCAGGTCCGCACAATGACCTAATGGACCGTCATGATAAGTTAATTAAAGAGCTATCTCAGTACACAAAAGTAACCATTACAAAGCGTCAAAACGAGAATTCATTTAATGTATTAATTGGTGGTGGGCACATGCTAGTGTCTGGCACAAATGCAAGTGAATTGAAAATGATAGCAGGGACTCCTGACCCATTACAGCGCCGACTAGCAATGGTTGAAGGTAAAGGATTGAAAGCAATTCAGCATGATAGCATTGGCGGTAAAATGTCAGCGTTATTTGAATTGCGTGATAGCACTATTCCTACCATCATGGATGAATTAGGCCGTGTGGCCGTTGGCTTCAGCAGTGAAGTTAACCGTCTACAAAGCCAAGCAATAGATCTGCGTGGACAGATTGGTGCTAATATTTTCTCTGATGTGAACTCAGAACAAGCAGCACGTAGTCGTGCCATCGTACAAGGTGGTTCATCTGCAGAAGTAGGCGTATTTATTGATGATATTAGCTTACTAAAGGCGGGTGATTACACACTTAAGTATGACGGTAGCCAATATACGGTGACCCGACCTACAGGTGAAGTACAGCGCTTAGACCCAACCGGTAACCCATCGACCTTTTTCCTAGACGGTATGCGAGTTGAAATTCGTGAACCACTAGGTGCCGGTGAGCGTGTATTACTTCGCCCAACCCGTATTGCGGCTGGCGAAATGAAGCTTGAAATGAATGAAGCAGAGAAAATTGCTGCACAAAGTTACGCAAGCTCTGCCACTTTTGCGACAGGTAATGCGAAATTTAAAGTGTTACAAGCAGGTGAGCTAAAAGAGTTCCAAGTCGTTATATCTCCAGCAGCAAATCAGTTTGCAGTGTTAGATATGAAAGGAAAAATGTTACTAGAACCACAAACTTACCCACCAAAAGGTCCGGTAAGCGTTGGTGGTACAACGTTTGAGCTAACAGGTGGTGCAGCTGCAAATGATAAGTTTGCTGCTAACTTAGTGCCATCAGAAGGTGACAACGGTAACTTATTGTTAATGCAAGGCTTACAGACACGTAAAGTAATGGACGAAGGCCGCTCAACGGTGATTGACCTATACGAAAACGTAAATACTGAAATTGGCCTGAAAAAAGCAACAGCGTCTCGTTTATCTGAAGTTTCTCGTGTAGAAAACGAAGCAGCACAAAGTCGTGTCGCTTCTGTTGCTGGCGTAAACTTAGATGAAGAAGCGGCAAATATGATGAAGTTCCAACAGGCGTATATGGCTTCTTCTCGTATTATGAAAGCGGCAGACGAAACGTTTAACTCAATCTTGCAACTTTCGTAACTAGGAGGCATTCAATATGTTAACTCGTATTTCAAGCTTTCATAATTACCAATCAGTTCAGAATGATATTTCGCGCCAAGAAGCCAAAGTGCATCAAAACAGCGCGCAATTAGCGTCAGGTAAAAAGCTATTAACGGCAGGAGACGACCCCGTTGCTGCGTTATACGCTCAAAACCTAACGCAAAAGAAAGAAGAACTACGTCAATACAGCGATACCATTATTCTTGCTCGCAACCGCTTAGAGCGTCATGAAGTGGCGATTGCCAATGCGGAGCAGTTTGCCGATGATGCAAAGCGCAGTGTAATGGAAATGATTAACGGCTCTCTTGCACCAGAAGACCGTTACGCTCATGCTCAGGACGTAAAAGGATTAGCAGATAATTTCTTAAACCTAACGAATATGTTAGATGAATCAGGAAATTACCTTTTCTCTGGAACTAAGCCTAAAACCCAACCATTTTTTAGATCAAATGATGGGACAGTTGCTTATGCCGGAGATGAATACCAACGTAATTTAAAAGTATCAGGCTCGATTGAAGTTGCTGTTAATGATTCTGGCAGTAAGCTGTTTACTGAAATCAAAAATCCATTTGGAGATTATGATCCACAGTACGCACTGCAAGAAGGTTCAGAGCTTTTGCTGTCAAAAGCGACTAATACCAATTACACCGATCCTGCAACTTATGAAATCACTTTTAATGCAGCCGCTAACGGTCAGTATAACTATGAGCTATCAAAAGATGGCAGTACGGTAAAAACGGCCCAGTTTGACCCTTCTGAAGGCATTAAATACGAAGGGGTAGATATTCAAATCCGTGGTCAATTAAAAGCGGGTGATACCATCACCTTAGAGCCAAAAAAGACCATTAGTATTTTTGATTCGTTCAAAAGAGCACAAGAATTAGCATTAAATGATGTGTCTGATGCCTCAACAACGGCAGAATTACATCAAGTAACGGATGAATTTCACGCGGCATTCATTCATTTAAGCCAAGCGCGAGCAGAAGTTGGTACGAGACAAAATACGCTAGATCAACAAGAGATGCAGCATCAAGATTTTGATTTAACTATTTCTAAATCATTAAGTTCTATTGAAGACTTAGACTATGCGCAAGCGGTCATTGAATTTAATGAAAATACTCGTGCGCTTCAAGCATCTCAACAAGCGTTTGGTAAAGTAAAAGACATTACTTTATTTAATTACGTGTAAATACCACCATTAAATAAAAAGAGAGCTTAGCAGTCGTGCTAGGCTTTTTTATGACTATAACTAATTGAATTATCAATATATTACATAGGAAAGGCCTTGCCGCATCGTTTGTTTTTTTTGCCGCTTTGTAGTCGCTGGCAAATAGTCATTTATTGATTGAGGCAAAGGTGAAAAAAAGCGGCAATAGCTATTGCTAATCAAGCGGCAACATTATTTTTTAGTCTTGGTTTTTTCTATAAAAAGAGACAATAAATAACGAATGTAATTTTTAAGTTGTTGTTATTTATTAATTTAATTTATTTTTCATTATGTTTGAGTTTTTATTTAAAAAACTGGCACACCTTATGCTAATTAATAACTATGACTGAGACGCTCACAGTTTGCCAATGGTAAATAGTGGCATAGCAGTTGCAGAGTAGAGTTAATGACTTTGCTTTTGTATGTCAGTCATTAATGTGCATATTTTTCTCATCTTGGCATGAGATTTGATATGTAAATTACATGACACTTAATAACTATTGGCCAATTGTGGCTGATATGAATTTTAAATATTTCTGAATAGAGCAGAAATGAGTTTTCGCGAAAGCGAAGCCAAAGGAGAGCAACGATGGCTGTAAATGTAAATACTAACGTATCTGCGATGACTGCGCAGCGTTACCTAAATAACGCAACAAACGATTTAAACAATTCAATGGAGCGTTTGTCTTCAGGTACTAAGATCAACAGCGCAAAAGATGACGCTGCTGGTCTACAAATTTCTAACCGCTTAACAGCTCAGACTCGTGGTCTTGATGTTGCTATGCGTAACGCGAACGATGGTATCTCTATCGCTCAAACGGCTGAAGGTGCGATGAACGAATCGACTAACATCCTTCAACGTATGCGTGATTTATCACTACAAGCGGCAAATGGCTCTAACTCAGACCAAGATCGTGCTTCTATCCAAGAAGAAGTTCACGCGCTGTCTGATGAGCTTAACCGTATCGCAGAAACTACATCATTCGGTGGTCGTCGCCTACTGAACGGTACATTCGGCGAATCTGCATTCCAAATTGGTGCAAACGCGGGT
Organism: Aliivibrio sp. S2TY2; assembly: GCF_028765525.1. NCBI lineage: Bacteria > Pseudomonadati > Pseudomonadota > Gammaproteobacteria > Vibrionales > Vibrionaceae > Aliivibrio > Aliivibrio sp. S2TY2. The sequence continues at coordinate 61,134 of NZ_JARACS010000003.1, forward strand.
GAAGCAATTCTAATCGAATTAACCTCTGTACGTGCTGATGATAGCCGCATGGGTGGCCAACGTTTCGTTTCTGAGAACGGCAAAAGCGCGTCTTGGAATGTAGAAGCTGGCAAAAGTGACATGAAACTAGAGTTCACAACTCAAAAAGGTGAAGCAGTTTCTATTGATATCAACGCTAAAGCTGGTGACGATATTGAAGAGCTAGCAACGTACATCAATGGTCAATCAGACAAGATCTCTGCATCTGTTGGTGATGAAGGTAAACTTCAACTGTTTGTTGCTGAACCATCTATCCAAGGTGAGTTAGCGGTGTCTGGTAACCTTGCTTCTGAGTTAGGTTTAGCTGGCGGTGCTGGTATTAAAGCAACGGTTGATAAACTAGATGTAACGTCTGTTGGTGATGCTCAAGTATCTATCGGTGTTATCGATTCAGCTCTTGCTTACATTGACCGTGAGCGTGCTGATTTAGGTGCTAAACAAAACCGTTTAGGCCACAGCATCAACAACTTGTCAAACATTCAAGAGAATGTGTCTGCTTCTAACAGCCGAATCAAAGATACTGATTTTGCTAAAGAAACAACAAACATGACAAAAGCACAAATCCTTCAGCAGTCTAGTACTTCTATTCTTGCTCAAGCGAAACAGTTACCAAACGCTGCACTAACTTTACTGCAGTAATTGAGTAACTAACAACAGTCATCTTAGTGAACAAGAGGTGCTCTCATCTCTCATCATCCTCTTGTTCATTTGATTGTTGGCAAGCTTCAGGTAACTGGTTTTTTGTGTTCTTCTCACAGATCTCCTCATAAAAAACCAGCCTAGCTTTATGCCCCTTAATTGGGGCTACCCTTCTAAAAACATTCTTTTTAATTTAGAAAATCTTATTTCGGTCGATGACTTACTGTCTATTCTATAAGTAAGGTCATGTTATGAGTTCATTCTTACGATTTTTATTATTAACTTCTTTATCTTTTTCTACGCTTAGTGCCCAGCTGCACAATAATGATCTTTTATCCAATGTGGAATATGATTCATTTATTTTAGCTCAGTCATGCCTCGATTCTGATATCGAGCACTACTTTGAAGAAAAAGGCATCACTCCTAGAAATAGCCATATTAAAGGCTATGGAGAATGTTTTAACTCTCCTATTCATAAAGTAAAACGTAAGGCCAGAAAAGATCTAAAGCATTATTTAGGAGAAGAATGTTCAGATCCTGCTCTTATTAACTTATTGAAGTCTGAAGGTATTGATCCTAGCCATTATCAAATAGAAAGCAGTAGCCGCTGCCATCATCAAAATATCAGTTAAGCTTTGAGTTATTTGGCCGCTATAATTATTAAGATTAAATATATTAAGAGATTGTTATGTCTGTAACGGTAAACACCAATGTGTCTGCAATGACGGCACAGCGATATTTAAATCAAGCGACGGAGCATCTAAACCAGTCTATGGAGCGTCTTTCCTCAGGAAGTCGAATTAATAGTGCGAAGGATGATGCGGCAGGTTTGCAGATATCAAACCGTTTAAAATCACAAATGAGTGGTTTGGATGTGGCGGTTCGTAATGCTAATGATGGTATTTCTATTGCCCAAACGGCGGAAGGGGCGATGAATGAAAGTACTAACATTCTTCAGCGTATGCGTGATTTAGCACTACAGTCATCAAATGGCTCTAACTCTTTACAAGATCGCCAGGCAATACAAGAAGAAGCGGATGCTTTAAATGATGAATTAAATCGTATTGCAGAAACCACCTCTTTTGGTGGTCGCCGCTTATTGAATGGTCAATTTGGAACATCAACCTTTCAGATTGGCGCTAATGCGGGTGAAGCAGTGCAATTAACGCTTGGTAGTATGCGTTCTGACACCTTAGCAATGGGTGGCTTTCATTACACCTCTCAAAACCAACTAAACAAAGGGTGGACAGTACCAGAAGGCGGGCAGACGCTTACCATGTCATTTAATGATGAAAATGGTAAAGCTCAAGAAATCACAATTGAAGCGAAAGCGGGTGATGATATTGAGGAATTGGCAACCTACATCAATGGGCAAAATGATACTGTTAACGCCTCTGTCGATGAGAACGGTCAGTTACAGTTATTTACGGCAGGGGATTTAGTTTCTAGTGCGGTGACCTTTGGTGGTTCGCTATCTGCGGAATTGGCTATTGGTGGCGCTGTATTTGATACCGTGAATGATTTGGATTTAACGACAGTCGGTGGCTCTCAAAAAGCCATTGCAACGTTAGATGCCGCCATGGGATTTGTTGATAAAGAGCGTGCGACATTAGGCGCGTTCCAAAACCGTTTTGGTCATGCGATTAATAATTTAAACAATATTAATGAAAATATCTCAGCATCAAACAGTCGTATTGAAGATACGGATTTTGCGAAAGAAACGGTTGAGATGATGAAAGCGCAAATCTTACAACAAGTAAGCTCAACGGTACTCGCTCAAGCTAAACAAGCACCAGATCTTGCGTTAAAACTGCTTGGGTAACTTATACCAACAGATATAACTATTTAAAAACCAGCAATGACAGCTGGTTTTTTTTCGCCTAAAGAAAATAAAGTGAAATAAATAAAGAAATAAGGTTCTAAATTCAAAGAGAGAGACGACTAAAGCTCTTTTGTATCAAGGTTCTGATTAATACTTGGCCAAAATCGGAAAAACTTTAGCTGTTTTTTAGTCAATTGTAAAAAACTTTGAAGCATGATCATAGTTCATAAAGTAATCATCTGTTTTATAAAAAAAAGTATAAAGGTTTATTTTTAACCGTCGCTAAGCTAAGTATCAGGCACTAATAGCAACGTTGTTAGTTCCAAATAATAAAGCTCAGTTTTCCGAACTACGGAAAACAATCGGAAAACTAAACGGAGATACCACTATGTCGATTACAGTAAATACTAACGTATCAGCAATGACTGCTCAGCGTTACTTGAACAATGCAACGGATGGCGTTAATCAATCAATGGAACGTCTATCTTCTGGCTTTAAAATTAACAGTGCGAAGGATGATGCAGCAGGCCTGCAAATTTCAAATCGTTTAACTTCTCAATCTCGTGGTTTAGATGTTGCTGTTCGTAATGCAAATGATGGTATTTCTATTGCACAAACAGCTGAAGGTGCGATGAACGAATCGACAAACATCTTACAACGTATGCGTGATTTATCGCTTCAGTCTTCTAATGGTTCAAATACTTCAGCTGATCGTGAAGCGATTCAACAAGAAGTTGGCGCGCTTAATGATGAGTTAAACCGAATTGCAGAAACGACTTCATTTGGTGGTTCACGTCTTCTTAACGGTCAGTTTGGTACTAAATCATTCCAAATCGGTGCTGATTCTGGTGAAGCGGTAATGCTAAGCCTAAATAATATGCGTTCTGACTCGGCATCAATGGGGGGTACAAGCTATAAAGCCGAAACCAAGCTTGATGCTGACTGGGGTGTTAATGCAGAAAATTCAGAATTAACGGTTTCGTTTGTTAATAAAGCGGGCGAAGAGAAAGAACTGACAATTAATGCCAAGACGGGCGATGACATTGAACAAGTAGCGACTTACATTAATGGTCAGACTGATTCTATTAATGCTTCTGTCTCAGAGAACGGCGAGCTACAAATTGTAACGTCGAACGATAAAGTGCAAGGTGAAGTGCAATTTGGTGGCTCACTAGCAAGTGAACTAAACATGGGTGCCGCACAAGCTGAAACGGTTAAGAGTATCGATGTAACAACGGTTGGTGGCTCACAAAAAGCAGTTGCTGTCCTTGATGCAGCAATGCAATTTGTTGATGAGAATCGAGCGGGTTTAGGTGCATTCCAAAATCGCTTTAGTCATGCGATTAATAATCTAGATAACATTAATGAAAATGTATCAGCATCAAATAGTCGAATTAAAGATGTCGATTTTGCGAAAGAGACCACTGAGATGACTAAAGCTCAAATCCTTCAGCAAGCAAGTTCATCTATTTTAGCTCAAGCTAAGCAAGCGCCAAATGCTGCTCTTGGCCTGTTACGCTAATTATATTGGCTAATTAAAGAAACTTCTAAGGTAATAGTGCTCTCACACTATACCAAAGCCGGGGACTACCTCGGCTTTTTTTATATCAATATAAAGCACACTGGGCTGTATACTGGCTTATAATGTGTTTATCTGTATGTTGTTTGAGTGATCTTTGTTCTGTTTTTGTTGATTTATAGCGTTTTTTCTTACTTTTCCCCCTTTATTTAAATTAATTTCATTTTTTTTGCATTTTCTCCTAAAGAGTTTCCGAGTTTGAGCGATAACCTAAGTACAAAGCAGAACGACTGAATAAACAGAAAGTGCTTTAAAAAGAAAAACTTAAAAAAATTAAAAGTTTTTCTAAAGTAAATTGAAGTCAGGTCGTTAAGTTAAGTATCAACGATGAATAATACGGTTTCCGGTCCAGGAGCGGAGTGATTCGGAACCAAAGTGGAGAAATAAAATATGTCTATCAATGTAAACACAAACGTATCAGCAATGACAGCACAGCGTTACCTAAACAGCGCAACGAATGACTTAAACAGCTCAATGGAGCGTTTGTCTTCTGGCTTTAAAATTAACAGTGCAAAAGATGATGCAGCGGGTCTACAAATTTCTAACCGTCTAACATCTCAAACTCGTGGTTTAGATGTAGCAGTTCGAAATGCAAATGATGGTATCTCAATGGCGCAAACTGCTGAAGGCGCGATGAACGAAACAACGAACATCCTTCAACGTATGCGTGATTTATCACTTCAATCTTCTAACGGTTCAAATACAACAGCTGACCGTGTAGCAATTCAAGAAGAAGTGGTTGCTTTGAATGACGAATTAAACCGTATTGCAGAAACAACATCGTTCGGTGGCTCTCGCTTACTTAACGGTCAGTTTGGCACTAAATCTTTCCAAATCGGTGCGGATTCAGGTGAAGCGGTAATGCTTACTCTGAACAATATGCGCTCTGACACAACGGCAATGGGTGGACACACTTACTCTGCGACGGAAGGTAAAGATGCAAACTGGAAAGTAGATGCAGAAAGCACAGAATTAACAATGAACTTTGTTGATAAAGATGGCCAAGAACAAAACATCACCATTAATGCAAAAGCGGGCGATGACATTGAAGAAGTAGCAACCTACATCAATGGTCAAAGCAGTGCAGTAAATGCTTCTGTAACAGAAGATGGCAAACTGCAAGTATTTGCAGCAGCTGAAGCAACTGACATTGCATTTAGCGGCTCACTAAGCAGCGAATTAGGTATGGGTAACAAGGTTACTGATACGGTTAAGAGCATCGATGTAACGACGGTTGGTGGTTCACAAAAAGCAGTCGCGATTCTAGATTCAGCAATGCAATATGTTGATTCAAATCGTGCGGATTTAGGTGCTTTCCAAAACCGTTTTGGTCACGCTATCAACAACTTAGAAAATATTAATGAGAATACGAGTGCAGCAAACAGCCAAATCAAAGATGTTGATTTTGCGAAAGAAACTACTGCAATGACGAAATCTCAAATCCTGCAACAAGCGAGCTCGTCTATCCTTGCTCAAGCTAAGCAGGCACCAAATGCAGCATTAGGCCTGTTGGGCTAATCAGCATAGTAAACACTTGTGAGAATGAGAGCTAAGCTATCTGCAAAGTTCTATCCCAACAGGTTATGAGTAAGTTTGACTTACTTTATAAAATTAAGCTTAGGCTATCTCATGATGTATTTTGTAGAGGTGAGAGTCTACCAAGTGCATAGAGATACGCTTTTAAATATATGTGAGAAACAATGGCTGGTTCGGAGGATGAGACCAACCACCATTGAACTATCCCTTAGGAGATCTATTTATGTCTATTACAGTAAATACTAACGTATCAGCAATGACAGCTCAGCGTTACTTAAACAGCGCAACATCTGACGTTAACCAATCAATGGAGCGTCTGTCTTCTGGCAACAAAATCAACAGTGCTAAAGATGATGCGGCTGGCCTACAAATCTCTAACCGTTTAAACACGCAAACTCGTGGTCTAGACGTAGCGGTTCGTAACGCAAATGACGGCATCTCTATGATGCAAACTGCTGAAGGCGCAATGAAAGAGACTTCAAACATCCTTTCTCGTGTACGTGACCTAGCACTGCAATCGTCAAATGGTTCAAACACTGACGCTGACCGTAGCGCAATCCAACAAGAAGTAACGGCTCTTTCTGATGAAATGAACCGTATTGCTGAAACAACTTCTTTTGGTGGCACTCGCCTACTAAACGGTAGCTTTGGTACTAAATCTTTCCAAGTTGGTGCTGATTCTGGTGAAGCGGTAATGCTTACACTGAACAACCTACGTGCAGATGAGTCAAACATGGGTGGCCAATCTTTCACTGCGAAAGAAGGTGTTGCTGCGGGTTGGACTGCTGGTAAAGATGCAGAAATGACTATTTCTTTCACAGACAAATCTGGTGAAGAGCAATCAGTATCAATCACAGCTAAAGCTGGCGACGATATTGAAGAAGTAGCAACTTACATCAACGGCCAAACTGATAAAGTTAGCGCTTCTGTTGGTGAAGATGGCAAACTGCAAGTATTCGCAGCTAAAGGCACAATCGAAGGCGAAATCGAATTCTCTGGCGCTCTAGCTAACGAAACTGGTATGTCTGACGCTGTTCAAGCTCAAAAAACAGTTGGCAACATCGACGTTACAACTGTAGCTGGTTCTCAAGATGCAGTAGCGGTTGTTGACGCTGCAATGAAATTTGTTGATAGCCACCGTTCTGAGCTAGGTGCAGCTCAAAACCGTATGGGTCACACAATCAACAACTTAGACAACATTAACGAAAACGTTTCTGCTGCTAAGAGCCAAATCAAAGACGTTGATTTCGCGAAAGAAACAACTGAAATGACTAAAGCACAAATCCTACAGCAAGCAAGCTCTTCTATCTTAGCTCAAGCTAAGCAAGCGCCAAACGCTGCTCTAGGTCTATTACGTTAATCTCTTTGATTAAGTGATAATACTAAAATAGGTAGGTGGGCGGCTTCATCGTCAACCCACTTACTGAAATATGACAGCCGGACCGCTCTCCTGCTGTCTTTTTTCGTATTAGGAGGAAAGAGTTATGAACCCTTCTTTTGTATCTTCATCAATCCTCACATCTCCCTCTTCCAATAACGGCACGCAAATTGCTAGTCCTAATGTACAACCAACATCATCTGTGAATATCAATAATCAAATAGCAAAAGGTGAACCGTCAGAGTTATTGACACCAAGCCAAGCGATTATAGTTGAAGCAGAGCAACAGCTTGAAACGAAAAAGAAAGAAGAACTTTATCATGCAGTGAAAGAGCTGAATGAATACGTTAAGAGCATGGATCGAGGATTATCGTTTCGCTTAGATGAAGAGTCTGGGCGGCAGGTTATTACCGTTTTTGAAGTTAATAGCGGTGAAATTATTCGTCAGATCCCCGATGAAAAGATGTTGGAAATTGCCAGAGAATTAGCTGCCAGTGCGTCTGGATTAATAGCTGAGAAGATATAATCGTTAATTGAGGAAAATGCTTCATGAGTATGAGCCCGATGGGGATGGGTGGTGGCCTAGATATTAATTCTATGGTGAGTAAAATAGTTGAAAGCGAGCGCTTACCAAAGCAGCAGCGCATCGACCGTGAACGCTCAGATATAGATATGAATATCAGTGGCTATGGCCGTCTGCAAGAATCGTTAGATACCATGAAAAACCTCATGTCGACGTTTCGCCAAGAGGATACGTTTGCATCTCGAACTATTTCAAGCAGTGATGACGAAGTAGTCAGTGCGACGGCAACGCCAGAAGCCTTGGCGGGTCGATACACAATTGATGTTTTACAATTAGCTCAAGCTCAAAAACTAGCATCATCGCCAATCCGTGATGATGCTAAATTTGGTCCAGGTAAATTGGAGATTTCATTAGGTGATAAAGAATTCACTATTGAAATTATTGGTAAAAATAACAAAATTACCGATCTGTTAAAGCAGATCAATGGTGCACCGTCAAATCCAGGTGTACAAGCATCTATCGTTAAAGACGATGGTGGTTCACGTCTTATCCTCGCCTCGGATAAACCAGGCGAAAGTCATAAAGTTAAAATTGAAGTCGATGCTGAATACAATAATCAGCTACATCGTCTTGCTTTTAATCCTAATTTTGATCCTACGGTATCAACAAAATTTGATATTCCAACCTTGCTTGAATATCAAAATGTACCAGAAATTGCCGCTCAGCAAATACAAGAGCCAATAACGGCACAAGAAGTTCCTGAATTAAGTGATGAAGAAAAATACGCGTACTTTAAGCCGCTTATTGATTATGCCAATCGTGAATTAGCGCGAGAAGAAAAAGCGGCGAAAGAGATCATGCTTCAACAAGAAGCAACGGCAGCATTATCAACATTGGAAGACCCTACCGATCCAACATCGGGCATGTCAGGGTGGAGCGAGCGCACTGCGGGTACTCTGCAAGCGGCACTGCCAAGCGAAGCTGAAAAGATCGAGTTAGCTAAAGCCGCCAAGCAAGGCGATCAAGATGCAGCAGAAGCCTTAGCTGAAATTGGTCAAACGCCAGATGTTGTTTTTCAAGCTGCTGGTATTACTTATGAAGCACCTCAAGTCGCACCTAAAAAAGAATTGGTTGAAATAGCGAAAGAAAAAATTGAGCAGTTACCGCCGACAATTAAAGAAATAGCAAAAGAAAAATTAGAACCGATTGAAAAAGTTGTAGAGGCAATTAAGCCTGAAGGCCCACGTAAACCGTTGTATTCTGGTCTTCAAGAAGTGCAAACAGCAAGTAGTGCAAAAGTAGTATTAGATGGTGTTGCTCGAATAAGCAGTGATACTAATGTGATTCAAGATGCGGTTCATGGCGTAGATATCACTTTAAAAGGAACGACAGCAGAAGCAAGCAAGCGTGTTGAGCTTGATGTGCAATTTGATAGAGATGGTGTAAAAGCTGCTATTGAGCAATTTGTTGCCACCTATAATCAGTTCTATGAAACGACTCAAGCACTGAGTGGCTTTGATCCGGCAACTGGCCAAAGTGGTCCTCTTGCTGGTGATAGTGTTGTTCGTTCTGCTGAATCGCGTTTGAAATCCGCTTTCGTGGCACCAGTAGAGTCGGCACCAAAAGATGTGAAAACACTGATTGAACTGGGTATTTCTACGACTCGTCAAGGAACGTTAGAAATAAATCATACAATGCTTGATCGTCAATTGAATGAAAACTTTGGTCAATTGCATACTTTTTTTGGCGGTTCTAAAGGGTTTGCTAAAAAAATTGAAGACGTCATTCAGAGTATGACAGGGGTAACTGGCCCAATTCGTACCAGAATGAACACGATGCGAGATCAAAATTACCGCTTAAATGATCAACAAGTGGATTTAGATCGCCGTATGGAGAGTTTACAAGAACGAACTCGAAACAAGTTTGCCAATATGCAAGACGTTACTGGGAAAATGAAAGCTCAGTTGTCAGGAATGATGAACGCGTTAGGTTAATAGAGTGTCAGTGATAATTAGGTGTTTTCGATGATATTAATACAGCAATTAGAAAAACTGGATCAAGAGTTGCAAAATTCATATCGTTCAGATGATATTAATTTTGAACAGTTGGCGATATTTTTATCAAATCGGGAACAACTTTTGCATCAGTGTATGCAAGTGTCAGAAATAGTGCATTCCACTGAATGGCAAAGCGCAATTGCAAGAACTCAATTGATCGTTGATGAAATGAGTCAATTAGGACAGCAATTTGCTACAGATTATCAAAAATTGAATCATGGACAAAAGTCGGTTCAACTTTATAGAAAATTTCAATAATACTGAGGAAATACAATGAGAGGTTCACTACAAGCATATAAGAAGGTATCGATTGATAGCCAATTAAGTGCTGCATCACCTCATAAGGTCATTCAAATGCTAATGGCTGGCGCGATTGAGCGTTTAATCCAAGGTAAGGCTGCAATGCAGCAAGGAAATACCCCGGTAAAAGGTGAGCGTCTTGGTAAAGCATTAGATATCGTGATCAGTTTACGTTCTTGTCTTTCTATGGATGATGGTGGTGACATTGCAAGTAATCTTGATTCTTTGTATGACTTCATGATCCGCCAGATCTCCCATGCAAACCAAAATAACGATGGTCAAGCTATTGATGACGTTGTTGAGATGCTGCGTGAGATAAAATCAGCATGGGATCAAATTCCAGCAGAGTTCCATAACCTTACTGCAGACCAAGTTGGTATTTAAGTTCAGGCTACGTAATTTGGTATAAAATACCATTAGTTTTATAAATCAAGTTTATTTTTGATTTTTTATACTAACCTCTCATTTACAGTATGGCTGTCGATTTATTGGCAGTCATAGTTGCCTTATTTTTCTTATGCTATAAAATAGCGATATAATTTCGTTGCTGTTCAATGAATAGGCCACTTAAATCAAAGAATTAAGGCACATAACACATCTATGCAAGGTTTAGCAAAGACACTAATTATTGAAGATGACGAGCAAAACCGTCATAACCTTAAGATCATTCTTGAGTTTATCGGTGAGCATTGTCATGCCATTTCGACTTCAGAATTGTCTACTTTTGACTGGAATGACCCTTGGAGTGCCTGTTTTTTAGGTAACGTAACAGATAGTTCACAAAAAGAATTAATCAAAAAATCCTTAATTACTAATAATCATGTCCCTATTATTATGCTTACAGGGGCTATGTTTGATCTTGAGGATTTAACTAATTATGTCGGTGAATTAAATCAACCGGTAAATTACCCTCAATTGACCGATGCGTTGCGCCATTGTCAAGAGTTTATGGGACGCCGTGGCTTAGGTGTACCCCAGCTAGGGCGTAAAATTACCTTATTCCGTAGTATGGTTGGACAAAGTCCTGCGATCAGCACGGTTCGACATTTAATTGAGCAAGTCTCTGGTACTGAAGCAAGTGTTCTTGTTTTAGGTGAGTCGGGGACCGGTAAAGAAGTCGTTGCACGAAATCTTCACTATCATTCACCGCGTCGTAAAGGTCCATTTGTGCCTGTAAACTGTGGTGCGATTCCACCCGATCTTCTTGAAAGTGAGTTGTTTGGCCATGAAAAAGGGGCTTTTACTGGTGCAATAACAGCACGTAAAGGTCGTTTTGAACTGGCTCAAGGCGGTACGCTGTTCTTGGATGAAATCGGTGATATGCCAATGCCGATGCAAGTAAAACTGTTGCGAGTATTACAAGAGCGCTGTTTTGAACGTGTTGGTGGCAATCAAAGTATTAAAGCGGATGTTCGTATTGTAGCTGCAACACATCGCAATCTTGATGAGATGATAGAGAAAGGAACTTTCCGTGAAGATCTTTATTATCGATTAAATGTATTTCCAATCGAAATGCCAGCATTGCGTGAACGTAAGCAAGATATTCCGTTATTATTGCAAGAACTGCTAACGAGAATGGAAGCAGAAGGCAGTGCGCGTGTCCGTCTAACGCCACGTGCGGTGAACTCATTAATGGAGCATCATTGGCCGGGTAATGTGCGTGAGCTAGCAAACCTCATTGAGCGCTTAATGATCTTATTCCCTGGCGAATCGGTTGATGTTAATCACTTACCGACAAAATATCGTTATAGTGATATTCCTGAGTTCCAACCAGAGAATAACAATAAACAAAGTATTGAAGAGCAAGAACAAGCTGCACTAGCAGATATGTTTGCTAACTTTAGTGATGGTGGAGTGCCTCAAATATCAAACCAAAACTTCGGTCCAGCATCTAATGATTTGCCTGAAGATGGTCTAAATCTAAAAGAAATGTTGGCTGATGTAGAAGTTAATATGATATGCCAAGCACTTGAAGCGCAAGCCGGGGTTGTTGCTCGTGCTGCTGATATGTTAGGTATGCGTAGAACGACTTTAGTTGAGAAAATGCGTAAATATAATCTAAATAAAGATGATATGCGTTAATAATCTACACTGACAAATAATTGACTCATTAAAGATGTTATTTTGATATAACTTGATGATTTAAAACGATAAAAAGGGCTGGCATGTTAAATGCATTAGCCCTTTTGTTGTTTTGGCGGGGATCAAATTATGCAAGGTAACTCTGAGAGTGAGATCAATTCACTCCTTGGCACAGTAGAAGAACAAAATACACGTTATAAGCAAGTATTAGATGTTATGCCTGCGGGGGTAATATTGCTTGATACACAAGGCGTTGTATGTGAAGTAAACCCAGAAGCCATTAAGCTTCTTGGTACCCCATTATTAGGTGAACGTTGGTTTGAAGTCATTCAACGCTCATTTGATCCAAGAGAAGATGATGGGCATGAGATCTCATTGCGTAATGGACGTAAAGTACGTTTAGCGATCTCAGCCTCAGAAACGGGTCAACTTATTCTTATTACCGATCTAACCGAGACCCGTTTACTGCAATCTCGTGTCAGTGATTTGCAGCGTTTGTCATCGTTAGGAAAAATGGTTGCCTCCCTTGCTCATCAAGTAAGAACGCCACTTTCAAGTGCGATGCTTTATGCTTCAAACTTAGGTTCCCCCAATTTGCCCGCAGCAACACACAAACGTTTTCAAACCAAATTGGTTGATCGTTTACATGATCTCGAAAAACAAGTGAATGACATGTTGTTGTTTGCTAAAGGTGGCGATAACAAGGTTGTTAAATCATTTACGATTGAAGAGCTTGTTGCAGAATATCGTCCAATGGTAGAAACCGCTTTGCAATCAAATCAAGTGGATTATCACTTAGAAGTAGAAGAGCAAGATACTTTATTAATGGGTAATGCCAACGCTATTGCCAGTGCCATTAGTAACTTGATTATGAATGCGATACAAGCCATTGGAAAAGAATGCCAAATTGATGTTTTCTTTAGACCGGTTAACGGTTATTTGAAAATATCAGTACAAGACAATGGGCCAGGTATCCCACTTGAATTACAAGATAAAATTATGGAACCATTTTTCACTACACGCTCTCAAGGCACGGGTCTTGGTTTGGCCGTAGTTCAAATGGTTTGTCGAGCACATAAAGGACAACTTGAATTGTATTCAGAACCGGATGATGGTGCGTGCTTCACCATGTCTATTCCATTAACAGCAACCTATGCTGAATCCGCAACTCAAACAGAATCTGGAGAATAATCATGGCTCAAAGTAAAGTATTGATCGTAGAAGATGATGAAGGCCTACGCGAAGCCTTGATTGACACCTTAGAGTTAGCTGGTTACGAATGGATAGAAGCGGATAGCGCAGAAGCCGCGTTGCTTATTTTGAAAAAAGAATCTGTTGATATCGTTGTTTCTGATGTTCAAATGGCAGGAATAGGCGGTTTAGCATTGTTGCGTAGCATCAAGTTAAATTGGCCTAATTTACCCGTTCTTCTAATGACAGCTTATGCCAATATTGAAGATGCGGTTTCTGCAATGAAAGACGGTGCAATAGATTACATGGCGAAGCCTTTTGCGCCAGAAGTGTTGTTAAACATGGTTAGCCGTTATGCACCAGTTAAAAATGAGCAAACGGGTGATGCCATTGTTGCGGACGAAAAGAGTCTGAAATTACTTAAGCTTGCAGATAAAGTTGCGCGAACTGATGCAAACGTGATGGTCCTTGGCCCAAGTGGTTCAGGCAAAGAAGTGATGTCTCGTTATATCCATAACAACTCACAGCGTAGTGACGGCCCATTTGTTGCGATTAACTGTGCTGCTATCCCAGACAATATGCTAGAAGCCACCTTATTTGGCTATGAGAAAGGTGCATTTACTGGCGCAGTTCAAGCGTGTCCGGGTAAATTTGAACAAGCTCAAGGCGGCACCATTTTGTTGGATGAAATCAGTGAAATGGATCTTAATCTACAAGCTAAATTACTGCGCGTACTTCAAGAACGCGAAGTTGAACGTTTAGGTGGTCGTAAGAGTATTAAGCTTGATGTCCGAATTTTGGCGACTAGCAACCGAGACTTAAAAAAATACGTAGAAGAAGGTAATTTCCGTGAAGATTTATACTACCGCTTAAACGTATTCCCAATTGCATGGCCAGCACTTAAAGAGCGTAAAGGTGATATCGCACCTATTGCTAAGCACCTTATTGAGCGTCACTGTCAAAAGCAAGGCTTACCCGTACCCAGTTTTAGTGTTGAAGCTACTCAAAAACTGGAAAGTTACCCTTGGCCAGGAAATGTACGTGAGCTAGATAACGTTGTGCAACGTGCATTGATCTTGGCTGAAGAGCATCAAATTACCGCGGATGATATCTTATTAGAAGGCGTTGACTGGGTAGATGCTCGAGGTTTGCAACAAGTGGTTAGTGGTGAAGCGCCAACAATTAAGCCTGAGCAGCAAGCACCGTCAATAAATGACACAGTTGCAATGCCATTATCTGAAGATGGTGAGATTTTAACCGCATCTAGTGGGCTAGGTGGTGAACTTCGTGAGCAAGAATTCATCATTATCCTTGAAACGATAAAAGCGTGTGACGGTAAACGAAAAGATGTCGCTGAAAAATTGGGCATTAGCCCGCGAACGTTACGCTACAAATTAGCGAAGATGCGTGATGCTGGAATAGATATCCCAAGTTAAAACAATGGGTTACCGTGTTTGATATTTTGGTATGTAAATTGCTTTATATACTTCGGGTCGTAAAATAAAGTCAATTAGTTGACTGGGTCGGAGAATAGAAATGAAAATTGGTGGTTTACAAGGCGAAATGCAAGCAATGATGCTTGACGCGTCAAATACAACGCGTCCAGCAACAGGTAAAGAAGTCGGTGCGGACTTCAGTGCTATGTTTGCAAAAGCAGTGAATAACGTAAATGGCTTACAACAAGCATCAAGTGATTTAGCTGTGCGTTTTGATCGAGGTGATGAAGGGGTCTCATTATCCGATGTAATGATTGCACGTAACAAATCAAGTGTTGCATTTGATGCCACAATACAAGTGCGTAATAAGCTTGTAGATGCTTATAAAGCACTCATGAATATGCCAGTATAATTTCTAGGAATTAAAGCGTGTCAGAAGAAAATAAAAACACAGACTTAGCAGTATCTGATGGAGTATCCGCCGGTGGTTCAATGGCGTTAGATAATTCAATGGATGTTCAAAATCCAGATACTGATGAGCAAAGTTCTTCGAAGTTAGATTCAGCGTTGGGTAATCTTGATTTATTGCGTCAAGTTATCCTTGTGTTATCTGTATCTATCTGTGTCGCATTAATCGTAATGCTTTTCTTTTGGGTTCAAGAACCTGAAATGCGACCACTTGGTGCGTATGAGACGGATGAATTAATTCAAGTTCTTGATCACCTTGATGCGCAAAAAGCAGAATACAAGCTAGAAGGTAATACCATTCTAGTTCCCGCTTCTCAATTCAGTAAAATGAAGCTTGATCTTTCTCGTGCCGGTTTAAACCGAGAAGTAGGAGAAGGTGATGATATCTTACTGCAAGATATGGGGTTTGGTGTATCACAGCGTTTAGAACAAGAGCGTCTAAAGTTAAGTCGTGAACGCCAATTAGCAAGTACGTTTGAGCAAATGCGTCCAATTCGTAAAGCTCAAGTATTACTCGCAATGCCAAAACAAAGCGTATTTGTTCGTCATAACCAAGAAGCATCGGCAACGGTATTTTTGACTATGCGAATGGGTGCAATGCTAAAACAAGAAGAAGTAGATTCGATTGTTGATATGGTCGCAAGTGCGGTTCCAGGAATGAAACCAACACGTGTTACCGTAACGGATCAGCATGGTCGTCTTCTTAGCTCTGGTACGCAAGATCCGATGGCTATGGCTCATCGAAAAGAGCAAGAGTTAGAGCGTAAACAAGAGCAATCACTGCGTGATAAAATTGATGCGATTCTTATCCCAATTTTAGGCTTGGGTAACTATACTGCTCAAGTTGATGTATCAATGGACTTCAGTGCTATTGAACAAACACGTAAACAGTTTGATCCACAAACTGCATCAACACGAAGTGAATATACATTAGAAGATTACAACAATGGTAACGTGATTGCCGGTGTTCCGGGTGCCCTAAGTAATCAGCCACCAGTAGATTCGGCAATCCCTCAGGATATTGCTGAATTAAAAGATGGTTCAGTACTAGGTCAAGGTTCGGTTCATAAAGAAGCAACACGTAACTTTGAATTAGATACAACCATCAGTCACGAGCGAAAACAAACGGGAACAGTCGCACGTCAAACGGTTTCAGTTGCCGTAAAAGAGCGTCAAAGTGTTAACCCTGAAACAGGCGAAGTGACTTATACACCAGTGTCGACAGAGCAAATTGAAAAGATCCGTCAAATCATCATTGGTAGTGTTGGTTTAAATGAGCAACGTGGCGACTTATTAAACGTATTAAGCGTTAAATTTGCGATTGAAGAGCAACCAATTACTATTGATGTACCGATTTGGGAGCATCCAAACTTCAACGACTGGATTAAATGGTTAGCTGGCGCTTTAGTGATTATTGCTGTGCTACTTATCCTTGTTCGCCCAGCAATGAATAAATTGCTGTTCCCTAACCAAGCAGAAGACGATGCCGTTGCGAAAGGTGAAGGCGTTGAAGGCGAAATGGGCTTAATTGGCAGTGATTTGGATGGTGACGGCTTCGAGTTTGGTTCCGGCATTGATCTACCAAACTTGCATAAAGACGAAGATTTATTAAAAGCGGTTCGTGCTCTTGTAGCAAATGAACCAGAGTTAGCAGCACAAGTGGTTCGTAACTGGGTATCTGAAAATGGCTAATGAGATTGTAGAAGCAGAAAAAAAAGATGAAGACAACCAAGAGTTTGATCTTTCGTCACTAGCAGGCTCAGAACGTGCTGCCATTTTACTACTTAGTTTGAGTGAGGATGATGCCGCAAGTATCATTCGTCACTTAGAACCAAAGCAGGTTCAGAAAGTAGGTGCAGCAATGGCAACCGTATCTGATTTAAATCAGATTAAAGTGTCAGCAATTCACCGTGCTTTCTTAGAAGATATTCAGAAGTACACAAGCATCGGTATGGGCAGTGAAGACTTTATGCGTAACGCATTGGTTGCTGCTCTTGGTGAAGATAAAGCGAATAATCTAGTCGACCAAATTCTACTAGGCAGTGGTTCTAAAGGCTTGGATTCATTGAAATGGATGGATCCTCGTCAAGTGGCAAGCATCATCATGAATGAGCACCCACAGATCCAAACTATCGTATTATCGTACTTAGATCCTGATCAGTCAGCCGAGATCTTATCTCAGTTCCCTGAGCGTGTACGTCTTGACCTTATGATGCGTATTGCACACCTTGAAGAAGTTCAGCCATCAGCACTTGCTGAGCTAAATGAAATCATGGAGAAACAGTTTGCGGGTCAATCTGGTGCACAAGCGGCGAAAATTGGCGGCCTGAAAGCAGCGGCAGAAATCATGAACTACCTAGATAACAGTATTGAAGGTATGTTGATGGATCAAATCCGTGACCAAGATGAAGAGACTGCAACGCAGATCCAAGATCTTATGTTTGTATTTGAAAATCTTATCGATGTACAAGATACAGGTATTCAAATGCTATTGCGTGATGTTCCACAAGAAGTTCTGCAAAAAGCACTTAAAGGTGCTGATGATGCACTTAAAGAGAAAATGTTTAAGTGTATGTCGAAACGTGCAGCGGAACTTATGCGTGATGATCTTGAAGCAATGGGGCCAGTTCGTGTGGCAGACGTTGAAGCCGCTCAGAAAGAAATTCTGGCAGTGGCACGTCGAATGGCCGATTCTGGCGATCTAATGCTTTCTGGCGGTGCAGACGAATTCGTATAATACGTTTTTGCTTCATTGAGTTATAATTATACGGCTATTTAAGAGTTAATCTAAATAGCCGTTATGCTTTTTAATCTTCTTCTTTTTACGGGTTATTATCATGAGTATCAGCAAAAAACGTGGCTTTATTCGCATTACCGATGAGAGTGAGCTACAAAAAACTAATATTTGGGAATCCCCTGATTATTCTGATCCTAACCAGCCAGCTCGTGAAACTGCATTAAATTATGATCCTAGCTGGACACCATCACTTCCTCAAGAAGAAGAGCCTGAAGAATTTGTACTCACCGAAGAGATTATCGAACAGATAAAGCAAGGCGCTTACAATGAAGGGTTAACGCAAGGGCAAGAATTTGGTTATAAAGAAGGTCTAGAAAAAGGCCAAGCAGAAGGTTTTGAGGCTGGAAAACCAGAAGGTTACCAAGCTGGCTACGATGAAGGTATTGCAGCAGGGCAGGCTGAAATTCAAGAGCGTATACAGCATTTAATTGAAATGGCTGATAAGTTTGCAACGCCATTAGAGTTAGTTGATTCTCAAGTAGAAAAACAGCTTATCGATATGGTATTAGCGCTAACTAAAGAAGTCATTCATGTTGAAGTAAAAACCAATCCTCAAGTATTACTTGATACGGTTCGTGAATCTGTCGAAACCTTGCCGGTTACTGAACGTGAAATTACTATTTCATTAAACCCAGAAGATCACCAACGCGTGATTGAGGCGTATGGCGAAGAAGCGTTAGCGCAAAAGCAGTGGACACTGGTTGCCGAGCCTTCAATGAATCTTGGTGATATTAATATTCAAGCATCAGATTCAAAAGTCAGCTACTTACTTGAAGAGCGAATTAAAACCGTTTTAAATAAATTCTGCGGTGTAAATCGTCATCAAGGGAATCAGTAAATGCTGCCATTATCTGAACGCCTTTCTCAATATAAAACAACAGGGTTAACCACACGAGCTATAGCGTCAGGCAAGCTAGTACGTGTTGTTGGCTTAACCTTAGAAGCCACAGGATGCCGAGCGCCAATTGGCAGTTCCTGCTTGGTAGAAACCATCAATGGTGAAATAGAAGCAGAAGTGGTTGGTTTTTCAGGTGATAACCTATTTTTAATGCCGAATGAACAAGTCTCTGGCGTACTTCCAGGTGCGAAAGTCACTCCAATTGTTGGTGGTAGTGGCATTCCTGTTGGTATGGAACTGCTTGGTCGAGTGGTGGATGGTGTAGGAAATCCTATCGATGGTCTTGGAGAGTTGTATACTGAAGAAACCGCGTCATTTACCTCTGAGCCTATTAACCCATTATCGAGAAAACCAATTTCAGAACCACTTGATGTTGGATTAAAAGCCATTAACGGTTTACTTACGGTTGGTAAAGGCCAGCGTTTAGGTCTATTTGCAGGCTCAGGTGTGGGTAAATCGGTAACACTTGGCATGATGACTCGTGGTACAACAGCACAAGTGGTTGTCGTCGGTCTGATTGGTGAGCGTGGGCGAGAAGTAAAAGAATTCATTGAAGAGATTTTAGGCCCAGAAGGTCGACAACGTTCAGTTGTTGTCGCAGCGCCTGCCGATTCATCAGCGCTAATGCGATTAAAAGGCTGCCAGACAGCCCTGACTATTGCGGAGTACTTTCGTGATCAAGGCTTAGACGTATTATTATTGATGGATTCACTGACACGTTTTGCACAGGCACAGCGTGAAATTGCCTTGTCAGTTGGTGAGCCACCTGCAACCAAAGGTTATCCGCCTTCCGTATTTGCTAAATTACCTGCTTTGGTTGAACGAGCGGGTAATGGTAACGAAAACCAAGGGTCTATTACTGCCTTCTTTACGGTTCTGACTGAAGGGGATGACTTACAAGATCCTATTGCTGATGCTTCTCGTGCCATTTTGGATGGACACATTGTATTGTCACGTGAAATGGCTGATGCAGGCCACTATCCAGCGATTGATGTTGAAAAATCAGTGAGTCGTGTTATGCCACAAATCACTGATGAAGAGCATATGTTGATGTCTAAAGTGGTTCGTCAAATTTTATCTACTTGTCGTAAAAACCAAGATTTGGTATCAATCGGCGCTTATAAACCGGGCACCGATCCGGCTATTGATCAAGCGTTTACGTTAAAACCACGACTTGATGAATATCTACAGCAGAAAATGAAAGAAAGCGTGCCATACGATATGTGTAAGAGCATGTTGAAAATGCTATTAAGTGGCTAACAGGTTAAAGGTACGAGAATTGTGCGCATGGATAAGACGATAAATAGAGAAAGAACATGAGTAATACCTTTGATTTTTTATTAGAACAATCTCAGGAAAGAGAGAACCAAGCGGTAATGGCATTAAGTAAAGCCAAAGCTGAGTTGGATAATTTCTATGAGCAAGTAAAACAAATCGAAAAGTATCGTCTTGATTACTGTAATCAACTTTTACAGCGTGGTCAGCAAGGTCTTACTGCGAGCCAATACAGTCATTTAAATAAGTTTTTGGTGCAGTTAGATGAAACGCTAACAAAACAAAAAAGTGCAGAGTCTCATTTCACTTCCCAAGTGGATAATTGTCAAAGCTATTGGCAAGAGACTCGTAAGCAACGTCGCTCTTACGAATGGATGATCGATAAAAAGAAAACCGAGCGTCAAAAAAAACTCGATAAACAAGAGCAAAATATGATGGATGAGTTTTCGACACTCCAGTTTGCCCGACGAATTAAATCTGAATAAGCAATTTGGTTATTTTTTCGATTGCTTTACTTTAGTTAACTCCCTTCTTCTTATTGTCCAGAACTACACTAAATATAAAAGTGGCTTAATATTTGCTTTAAAATAATCAACGTTGGGCCGCTACAGTGCTCGTCAAAAAATTCACACTCAATGTAGAGAATATACTATGAGCAGTCATGACTTATCCTTAAGCAGTATCAATAAAACCGCACCAGTAAAAACAGATACTAAAACGGCTGCGGTAGAAAAAACAGAATCTGAAGGCTTTGTAGAAGAGCTTAAAGAAGTCATGGGATTAAAAGAAAAAGACGACGCCAAAAAAACAGCGGTAGAAGAAAAAGGCGACGTTGAAAAAGGTGAAGCGGCTGAAAAATCGAAAGAGTCTGAATCTGTTGAAACAAAAGAAGAAACAACAGAAGAAAAAGTAAGCCAAGGTTCTGAATTACTCTCTCGTTTAGATCAAGCGAATAGCACGCTAGTTGATGAAAAAGATCAAACGAAAAAAGAAAAAGCAAGTCAAGATTCTGAATTATTACCTCGTTTAGAGCAATCGAATAGTACGTTAGTGAATAAAAAAGAATCAGATGATAAAGAAACATCTGAAGATTCAAAGTCACTAACTGATGCAGAAGTGATGCTAACTCAAGCCAGTATTGCGGCTAAAGGTGAGAAAAACAGCAGTAAAACGGTAGCTGAAAAAACGGACCCTTTAAAAGAAATTCAATGGGGAAGTAGTGCTAAATCGTCAACTCAAGTAGAGGGCGAAACACAGAGCAAAGGTGAGGCGTCAGGCAACAAAGAATCAACCAAAGAATTATTAACCTCTACAGCACTTATCGGTAAGGCAGAAGCTGAAGCCGGAAAACTTGCTGAGGCAAAAAAAGCAAAGATCGATATCTCAGCACTTGGCATGACACAGATTGCTAATGGTGAAACGGTGAATCTAACCGAAGCTAAAACGACAGATAGTTTTGCTCAGCAGCTAGCGACGGCATCAGGAGTAACAGCAACACAACAAGCAACCGCTGCTCAGAAAATGGATCCTGCAATGGCACCGCTGAATATTCGTCAAGAACAAGTCAGTGACGAAGTTGCTGAACGCATCAATATGATGATGGCAAAAAACTTAAAACATGTTGATATTCGTTTAGATCCACCAGAAATGGGACGTATGCATATTCGCCTAAACATGGGAGCAGATAGTGCGGGGGTTCAGTTTACGGTATCAAACCAACAAGCTCGTGATGCTATTGAACAAAGTTTACCGCGATTACGTGAAATGTTTGCTCAACAAGGGATCCAATTAGCCGATACCTCTGTTCAGCAACAAAACTCTGGTGAGTCATCTCAATACGCTTATCAGAAAGAAGAGTCTTCTCGTCAAGGCTCTGGATTTAATGAAGAGTTTTCTGAAGAACAAGAGATTAACGTACAAGTATCAAAACCCAATGATGGGATTAGCTTTTACGCCTAAGAATTTTAAAAAAAAAGCATCATGATTTTAAAATAATAATTAACGATTTATCCAAGAGGAAATACAATGGCAAACCAAGGTGATGCACCTAGAAGTAAAAATAAACTGATTATTATCATCACATTGATTGTATTATTGCTTGTGGGTGGCGGTGCTGCTGCTTGGTTCTTCTTAGCGGGAGATACCAAAGAAGAGGCAACAGAACAAGACATTGCAGCATTAGAAGCTCAAATGCCAGCATTGTACTTAAACTTACCTCAGCCATTTATTTTTAATGTTACAGGCGATAAGCGTGATCGTTTAGTACAATTAAAAGTGCAAGTGATGATGCGTGGTACTGATAATGAAAGTATTGCACAACAACACACCCCTTTAATTGAAAGTGCTTTATTATCGACTTTCGCTGCCGCAACGGTTGAGCAATTAAGAGAGCCTCGTGGTCGAATCGATTTACGCGAGCAGGCAACACGTGATATTCAAGATGCCTTTACTAAAATTACAGCCAAGCCTGTAGTTGAAAAAGTATTATTTACTGACTTTGTAATGCAATAGGTTCAATGTGACAGATCTATTATCCCAAGATGAAATTGATGCTCTACTCCATGGTGTAGATGACGTAGAAGATGATGTAACGGGTGGTCCTGAAGAAAACCTAGGTTCAATGAAGAACTTTGATTTCTCATCACAAGACCGAATCGTTCGTGGTCGAATGCCAACCCTAGAATTGATTAACGAACGTTTTGCTCGTCATATGCGTATTAGCTTATTTAATATGTTGAGAAAAACCGCCGAAGTATCAATTAATGGCGTATCTATGGTGAAGTTTGGTGAGTATCAAAACACACTGTATGTTCCAACTAGCTTGAATATGGTGCGTTTTCGCCCATTAAAAGGCACAGCATTAGTCACTATGGAAGCTCGATTAGTTTTCATTTTGGTAGAAAACTTCTTTGGTGGTGATGGCCGTTTCCATGCGAAAATTGAAGGCCGCGAGTTTACGCCAACCGAGCGACGTATTATTCAATTATTATTGAAAGTGATTTTTGAAGATTACAAAGAAGCATGGTCACCAGTAATGGGGGTGGAATTTGAGTATTTAGACTCAGAAGTAAACCCAACAATGGCAAACATTGTTAGCCCAACAGAAGTGATCGTTGTAAGTTCATTCCATATTGAAGTGGATGGCGGTGGTGGTGACTTCCACGTAGTCTTCCCATATTCAATGGTTGAGCCTATCCGTGAATTACTTGATGCGGGTGTTCAGAGTGACAAGATGGACACTGATGTTCGTTGGAGTAAGGCACTGCGTGATGAAATCATGGATGTGCCAGTTGAAATGAAAGTGAATCTTTTAGAGAGCCAAATTTCATTACGTGACTTAATGGATTTAGAAGCGGGCGATATTATCCCTGTTGAAATGCCAGAAGCCGCCACCGTATTTGTAGAAGAGTTGCCAACTTACCGCGGTAAAGTAGGTAAATCGAACGATAAATTAGCAGTACAGATCACAGAGAAAATCAAACGCCCAGATATGGTGAAAACGGATTTAGCCTTCCTAGGCAAAGACGTATTGTTTGATCTAGATGAAGAATAAGAGTAGAGAAGGTAGTGGATCATGGATTCAAATGAACAACAAATGGCTGACGAATGGGCAGCAGCATTAAGTGAAAGTGCAGAAGGCCAAGCGGTAACCGCACCACTGGAAGACTTAGAAAACAAAACACCAGAGTTCAATGAAGATGAACGTCGCAAGCTTGATACGATCTTAGATATTCCTGTGACTATTTCTATGGAAGTAGGCCGTTCACATATTAGCATTCGTAACTTGCTGCAATTGAACCAAGGTTCAGTCGTTGAACTTGACCGTATTGCAGGTGAATCACTGGATGTTATGGTTAATGGTACTCTTATCGCTCACGGTGAAGTGGTTGTCGTGAATGACAAATTTGGTATTCGTTTAACAGACGTTATTAGCCAAACTGAGCGTATTAAGAAACTACGTTAATCAGGAACCAATAGATGAATAAAAGGAAAGGTATGAAACAGCTATGGTTATTGGCATTGATGCCTTTTCCTTTATTTGCCGCAGATGCACCTAATGTCGATTTAGCTGCGACATTAGGCTCTTTGATTTTTGTTATCGCGCTAATTCTCTTTTTTGCTTGGCTATTAAAGAGAATGCGTTTTCCTGGTGTTACAGGATCTCCAGGTAGCAACATGAGTATTGTTAAGCAATTACCTGTGGGAACAAAAGAAAGAGTCGCAGTGGTTCAAGTTGGAGAGGAGCAGTTCCTTATTGGAATTACCTCTCAAAATATCAATATGCTAAGTAAACTTGAAAAACCGTTAGATGTCGGTGAATCGACGTTGACACCATTTTCAACTCAACTAAGCCAACTGATGAAGAAAAATGCTAAAAACTAATTTAATTGCCGCCACTTTGGCGGTTTTTTCACTCTTATTCATGGCATCTTCGGCGTGGGCGGTAGATGACTTAGCAAGCGCTATTCCTGCAACAGCAGCCAGTGCGGAAGGCATGACTGTAACTTCGATGGAAAAGGACAGCGGAGCTTCTAAAACTATCGCTAAAGGCAGCAGTTCTGGTGGTGGGGTGCCTGCATTCACCATGACAACTAATGCTAATGGTGGTGAAGACTATTCTGTTAACCTGCAGATATTAGGGTTAATGACCATGCTAGGCTTTTTGCCTGCCATGGTTATTTTGATGACGTCGTTTACGCGTATAGTGGTGGTCATGTCGATATTACGACAAGCCATGGGTCTACAACAAACCCCATCAAACCAAGTTATCATTGGTATCGCAATGTTTTTAACCTTTTTCATTATGGCTCCAGTCTTTGATAAGGTAAATAACACCGCTATTCAACCTTACATCAATGAAGAAATTACGGCGCGCGAAGCTTTTGATGTTGCACAAGTACCAATGAAAGAGTTCATGCTGGCGCAAACGCGAGTGAAAGATCTAGAGACATTCGTCAATATGTCTGGAGTAGAGGCGCAAAACCCTGAAGATGTCCCTATTACTGTTATTATTCCTGCGTTTATTACCTCAGAACTAAAAACGGCGTTTCAAATCGGTTTCATGCTTTTCTTACCTTTCTTAATTATCGACTTAGTCGTAGCCTCGGTATTAATGGCTATGGGTATGATGATGCTTTCTCCTATGATCGTATCGTTGCCCTTTAAACTTATGTTATTTGTATTGGTGGATGGGTGGAACTTAATACTTTCGACACTTGCCGGAAGCTTTAGTACATAAGGAGCGAACATGACACCTGAAATGGCCATCGAGCTATTCCGTGGCGCGCTGTACATGGTACTTATCATGGTGTGCGCCATTATTATCCCAAGTTTGCTTATTGGTTTAGTGGTGGCGGTATTCCAAGCCGCGACGTCAATTAACGAACAAACGTTAAGTTTTTTGCCTCGTTTGATTGTCACCTTATTAGCGTTAATGCTGTTTGGTCACTGGATGACTCGAATGTTGATGGAATATTTTTACGAATTGATTGCTCGAATGCCAACAGTTCTTTATTAATCTAAATAACTTCAACTCGAGATAATTTAAGCGGACTTATGGAATACCCAAGCCAGATAGTATTAGATTTTATTGCTGCGTATTTTTGGCCTTATACTCGCATTTCAGCCATGTTAATGGTGATGTCAGTATTCGGGGCACGATTTGTGTCGCCTAGAATTCGACTCTATCTTGGGTTAACGATTACTTTTGCGGTTATGCCTGCCATTCCAGCCATGCCTCCTGAAATTCAGCTAATGTCTTTTCAAGGTTTTATGACGACAGCAGAGCAGATTATTATTGGCGTTGCTATGGGAATGGTCACTGTATTTGTTACTCAAACTTTTGTTCTTCTTGGGCAAATTTTGGGTATGCAGTCGAGCTTAGGCTTTGCTTCAATGGTTGACCCTGCAAATGGTCAAAATACGCCATTACTTGGTCAGCTATTTATGTTTCTATCGATACTGTTTTTCTTAGGAACTGATGGTCATTTAAAAATGATTAACTTTGTTGTGATGAGTTTCACTACGTTACCGGTTGGTGTCGGAAAATTGACAAGTGTCGATTATCAATCCATGGCTGGTTGGCTTGGTATCATGATGAAAGCCGGGTTAAGCATGTCTCTATCTGGCATTATCGCCTTACTTACGGTCAACCTTTCTTTTGGTGTAATGACGCGTGCTGCACCACAGCTAAATATATTCTCATTAGGTTTTGCTTTTGCATTATTAGTCGGTTTATTACTGACCTCGTATATCATTCTTGGTTTATTTACTCACTATGATTTGCACTGGGGTCGTGCCGAAGCGCAAATATGTAGCATGATAAGGCTGGATTGCTAATGGCCAAATTAAGACTCGTGGAGGTCAGCCATGGCTGAAAGTGACGGTCAAGAACGTACCGAAGACGCCACGGCCAAACGCTTGCAACAAGCCAAAGATAAAGGGCAGGTTGCAAGGTCAAAAGAGCTCGCTTCAGTCTCTGTTTTGGTGTGTGGTGCGGTTGCATTAATGTGGTTTGGAGAAGGCGTTGCCAAAGCACTCTTTTCTATCATGGAGCGTTTCTTTTCTATTTCTAGAGAAGAGATTTATGACACTAATAAATTACTTGAAATCGTAGGTGGTGGATTAGTCGCATTAACTTTCCCAGTTCTGCTTATACTTGTCACATTATTTGTTGCGGCCTTAATTGGTGCTGCGGGTCTTGGTGGTATTAGCTTTTCAGCAGAAGCGGCAATGCCAAAACCGTCTAAAATGAATCCGATGTCAGGCATTAAGCGAATGTTTGGCATGCAAAGTTGGGTTGAACTTTTAAAATCGATATTAAAAGTATCTTTAGTCAGTGGGATGGCTTTTTATTTGATTAATCAAAGTAAAGCAGATCTATTTCAGCTTAGCCTTGATACGTATCCTGCAAATATTTTTCATTCCCTTGATATCTTGCTGAACTTTATTTTATTGATCAGCTGTACCTTATTAATTGTGGTCGCGATTGATATTCCGTTTCAAATTTGGCAACACGCAAATCAGCTGAAAATGACCAAGCAAGAAATTAAAGATGAATATAAAGAGACAGAAGGTAAGCCTGAAGTTAAAGGTCGTATTCGTATGCTTCAGCGCGAGATGACACAACGACGCATGATGGCAGATGTACCCTCAGCCGATGTCATCGTTACTAACCCTGAGCACTATTCAGTGGCATTGCGCTATGATCAAAGCAAAGATGCTGCTCCTATTGTTGTCGCTAAAGGGGTCGATCACATTGCAATGAAAATTCGAGAAATCGCAAGAGAGCACAATATTGATATTTTGCCTGCGCCGCCATTGGCTCGTGCTTTATATCATTCAACAGAGCTAGAACAACAAATCCCTGATGGTTTGTTTGCCGCCGTTGCTCAAATCTTGGCGTATATCTTTCAGATGAAGCAATATAAGAAGAAAGGTGGAACCAAACCTGAGCTCGATGAAAATACACTGACTATTCCTGACGAGTTGAAAAAGTAGCGAATACCAATTCGATTAGCCTTTCTTTTTGCTAGTCTATACTCCAATTTTTAAGAATAGATTGATGATGAAGCGTCTGTATGCTTGATTCATCAATACTATTTGAATCAAACATAATCCCAATTTTTGATTGCTTTTCTTTTGGGTCTATATTTTTAATAATGCCTGAAACTGTAATCGAACTAATTCCACCAAGCTCTATTGCGACAGAGACCTCTTGATTTAGGAGATTACTCGGGTTCAGTTTTGCTGGTAATGAAATAGCACAACCGCCGGCTGAAAAATCGGTCATTATGCCAGTTAGGTTATGACTTCCCACGGCTAAATTACATGAAAACTTGGTCTCAAGACGCTGATGAGTACGGATCTGTCGCATGGAAATACTGCTAGGAGTATGAAGACAAATCATCTCCATAGGGCGGTAAATCACAGAATGAATTTGTGTGCGAAATGCAATAACATCACGATGCGTAGTATTGGTGATCGCCCTAAACGTAACTTCAGCCCCCTCTAGATAAATTTTATTAAACTCTAAAGGTGGTGCTATTGGGTATTCAAGAAAAACATACTGACCTTTTTTAAAGCCAATTAATGTAGATTGAACTTGAGCAGATTGACCGTTTGGGCAAGTAACCTCAAGGATCACTCTGCCTCCAATATCCATTTTATTAAGCACATTTTGGTCTGTACTAAGCGATACATCAGCCATATAAACACCAAGTAAGTAAAGAAGGTTACGATTATACAAAGGAAGAAGTAAGTTGCAATAATGATTGATATTTTTCCTTAATAATTAAGTGCTTAATTCAACAGTAACCATCATTTTTTTACTCGTCAGAAAAGAGAATAAGTAAAGCCAAAAAAGTGACATTAATTTGGCTCGAAACTTGCTTTATTGGGAGGGTCATCCTGTTATCAGTTATTTATTATTGATAATGATTCAATAATGAAGTCGAGTAAAGAAGCCGAAGTAATGAAATTTCAAATGCCACTCCCGAACAAGCTGTCTGCCTTGCAAGGTAAAACATTACCAGCTGTAGGAGCACCGATTTTAGTGCTATCTACGCTAGCAATGGTGATCTTACCCATTCCGGCGTTCTTACTTGATTTAATGTTTACTTTTAATATCGCATTAGCAATGGTGGTGTTATTGGTTACTATCTATTCACGTAGACCTCTTGATTTTGCTGCTTTTCCTACCATTCTTTTGGTATCAACATTACTTCGTTTAGCACTGAACGTTGCATCAACGCGAGTTGTACTTCTGCATGGTCATGAAGGCCCTGGTGCAGCAGGTCATGTAATCGATGCGTTTGGTAACGTGGTTATCGGTGGTAACTACGCCGTAGGTTTGATTGTATTCATTATCTTAATGATCATTAACTTTATGGTTGTAACCAAAGGTGCGGGACGTATTGCTGAAGTAAGTGCTCGTTTTACCTTGGATGCATTGCCAGGTAAACAAATGGCGATAGATGCGGATTTGAATGCTGGATTAATCGATCAAGAGCAAGCACGAACACGTCGCTTTGAAGTAACCAAAGAAGCCGATTTTTACGGTTCAATGGATGGTGCGTCTAAATTCGTAAAAGGGGATGCCATTGCCGGTATTCTTATTCTATTTATTAACATCATCGGTGGTCTAGCCATTGGTATGAGTCAATTTGGTCTCGGTTTTGGTGAAGCAATCCAAATCTATACTTTGCTAACCATTGGTGATGGTCTAGTTGCTCAGATCCCATCGTTACTTTTGTCTATTGGTGCGGCGATAATGGTTACTCGTCAAAACACAGATGAAGATATGGGGGAGCAATTAGTATTTCAACTCGTTGATAATCCAAAGGCACTAATGGTGACCGCTGGTATTATGTTTGTGATGGGTATTGTGCCTGGGATGCCCCATTTCCCATTTATCCTACTTGCGTTAATGACGGGTGCTTGGGCGTATTACCTGAATAAGCAGAAAGAAAAAGAGGGTGATGATAAAAAAGCCGCGCCACCAATGGAGATATCATCATCGCAACCAAAAGAGCTGTCGTGGGATGATGTTCAACCCGTTGATGTTATCGGACTTGAAGTGGGTTACCGCTTAATTCCAATGGTAGATAAAGAACAAGGTGGTGAGTTACTTGATCGCGTGAAAGGGGTACGTAAGAAACTATCACAAGATTTTGGCTTCTTGGTTCCTGCTGTACATATTCGTGATAACTTAGAATTACCACCAAATGTATACCGAATTACATTAATGGGTGTCGCTGGTGGTGAAGCTGAAATTCGTCCAGATAAAGAGCTTGCGATTAACCCAGGACAAGTTTATGGGTCGATTGAAGGGGAACCAACGTTTGATCCTGCTTTTGGTCTAGAGGCCGTCTGGATTAACGGTGAGCAAAGAGAGCATGCTCAAGCTTTAGGCTATACTGTAGTGGATGCCGCAACAGTATTAGCAACGCACTTAAGCCAATTACTGACAAATAATGCAGCGCAATTACTTGGCCATGAAGAAGTTCAGAATCTGTTAGAGCTACTTTCACAAAGCTCACCTAAACTAGTAGAGGGGTTAGTCCCAGATCAGCTACCATTAGGTGCAGTTGTTAAAGTACTTCAAAACTTATTAAATGAAGCGATCCCAGTGCGTGATATTCGTACTATAGTTCAAACATTGTCGGAATATGCGCCAAAAAGTCAAGAACCTGACATTTTGACGGCGGCTGTTCGAATTTCACTGAAACGATTAATTGTCCAAGAAATCAATGGGATAGAGGCTGAAATGCCTGTGATTACATTGATTCCTGAATTGGAACAAATATTGCATCAAACAATGCAGGCATCAGGTGGCGAGACCACAGGTATTGAACCAGGCCTAGCTGAACGTTTACAAGCTTCTTTAACTTTAGCAACTCAAGAGCAGGAATTAAAAGGAGAAGCGGCAGTCTTATTGACTTCAGGTGTATTACGTTCAACATTGGCTAAGTTTGTTAAGAATACGATTCCTAACTTACGTGTGCTTTCTTATCAAGAAATTCCAGATGAGAAGCAAATTAGAATTGTTCAAGCTGTTGGTAACTAATCGCGTCGACTTATTAGCGCAGGAATACGATATTGAAAATTAAACGATTTTTTGCAAAAGACATGCGTTCAGCTCTAGTTCAAGTAAAAGAAGAACTAGGCGTAGATGCAGTCATTATGTCAAATAAAAAAGTAACCGGCGGTATTGAAATCGTAGCCGCGATTGATCCGAGTGCATCATCACATACAGCACAAACTCCTGCACCTCGTCAAATAGCAGAAGATAAAGTGAATGTAGGCAAAGGATCGATGACACGACGTTTTGCAAACATGATTAAACAATACGGTTCAAATGGTACCTCAGCTGATGCTGAGCCAGTAAAAGCTGAGAGAGAAGAAGATAGCTTAGCTGCATTATTGAAACGTCAATCGAAGTTTCAAGGGCAAGCTCAACCTCAGTCTCAACTATCAAATACGAATTCTCATTCATATGGTTCTTTGAATAGATCTTCAGCAAAACTTGATACATCAGAGATGACTCGTGCGATTCAAAATAATCCAAATTTAGCGCACCTTATTTCTGATGATCCAATCAAAGGCCAAGAAGACCGAGTGCAACCTCGATTAGACCCTTCTCGTTACGAAAAAGGCCGTCGTTCATCAAATGAATCAAATGAAGATTTAGAACATATGCGTTCAGAAATGTCGTCTATTCGTCGTCTTTTAGAGCATCAAGTATCAGGTTTGATGTGGCAAGAAGTCGAACGACGTGAACCATTACGCGCAATGTTGATTAAACGTCTAGAAAGAATGGGTTTATCGGCAGAGCTTGCAGATCAATTAGCTTGTTACATTCCGGAAAATACACCATCAAAAGACGCATGGTCAGCACTATTAAAGTTACTTGCAGAGCAAATTCCTACAGCAAAAGTAGATACTTTATCTCGCGGTGGAATTGTGGCGCTTCTTGGTCCTACAGGTGTTGGTAAAACAACCACTATTGCTAAGTTAGCAGCAAGAGCAGCAATGGAATACGGACCAGACCAAGTCGCTTTAGTTACAACGGATACTTTCCGTATTGGTGCTCAAGAACAATTGGCTATTTATGGTCGTATCATGGGTTGCCCTGTACGTATCGCAAAAGATGCTGATGAATTGGCATCGGTACTATATCAATTACGTAATCGTCGTTTAGTGTTAGTTGATACTGCAGGTATGGGACAGCGAGATGTACGATTAACAGAACAACTTGATACATTAATGGAAAACAGTGGTTCTCAGATCAGCAGCTATTTAGTGATGCCAGCGACGGCACAGCGCCAAGTACTGCAAGAGACCATTGATCACTTTAAACGCATCCCATTATCGGGTTGTATTTTAAGCAAGATTGATGAATCACTAAGTTTAGGTGAATTAATCAGCGTAACAATAGAAAATGGCTTACCAATAGCTTACATTGCAAATGGACAACGTGTACCTGAAGATATTGTTTTAGCTCAACCTAAATACTTAGTAGCAAAAGCAAATGAATTACTAGAAAAATCGACGGAAAAGGACCCTCATTTCTGGAATAGCGACATGCCAGAGGCAGACAACTTATGATTGATAATAATATATACGATCAGGCTAGTGGATTACGACGACTTACTCAACCGACACTAACAAAAGTAGTAGCGGTAACGGGAGGTAAAGGCGGCGTAGGTAAAACAAATGTAACACTTAATTTAGCATTATCACTTGCTCAACAGGGAAAGAAAGTGATGGTGTTGGATGGCGATTTAGGCTTAGCTAATATTGATATTATGCTAGGTATTCGCACAAATAAAAATTTAGGGCATGTCTTAGATGGTGAGTGCGAATTAGCAGATATCATTGTTGAAGGCCCATACGGTGTCAAACTTATTCCAGCTACTTCAGGTTCTAAATCGATGGCAGAGCTTAGTCCTGCGCAACATGCAGGGCTTATCCGTGCTTTTAGTAGCTTAGAAGACGATATTGATATACTTTTAATTGATACAGCTGCTGGTATATCGGATATGGTAACTAGCTTTTCGCGCGCAGCACAAGATGTACTTGTGGTTGTTTGCGATGAGCCGACTTCTATTACTGATGCTTATGCTCTTATTAAGCTATTAAGCCGTGAACATAACGTACAGCGCTTTAAAGTAGTTGCTAACATGGTAAGAAGTTACCGTGAAGGTCGTGAATTATTTGCGAAACTAACGCTAGTAACAGATCGCTTTTTATCTGCAAATATGGAATTAGTGGCTTGTATACCGCTTGATGAAAAAGTTAGATTATCTGTTAGAAAACAGAAGGTTGTTGTTGATGCTTATCCTCGCTCACCTGCTGCACTAGCGATGAAATCGTTAGCAAATAAAGTGGTGACTTGGCCGGTACCAAAAGCGCCAAGTGGTCATTTAGAATTTTTTGTTGAGAAATTACTACGAACTGAAAAGAGAAGTGAAGCAGAGGACGACTATGTCTGATGGCTTAACTTACGATCATAAAGGCAATGTGAATAGTCAGAAGGCATTTATAGAGCGTTATTCTGATTTAGTAAAACGCATTGCTCACCACTTAATGGCAAGATTGCCAGCAAGCGTGTTAGTGGATGACCTTATTCAGGCTGGTATGATCGGTCTGTTAGAGGCACAGCAAAATTATGACGGTAGCAAAGGCGCAAGTTTTGAAACTTACGCTGGTATTCGAATTCGAGGCTCAATGTTGGATGAAATCCGACGTGGTGACTGGGTTCCTCGCTCTGTTCATAAAAACAGTCGGATGATAAATTCAGCAATTAAAGAGCTTGAAGCTAAACTTTCTCGTGATCCGACCGATAAAGAGATAGCTGAACATCTAGAATTACCCTTAGAACAGTATTATCAGATACTTAATGATGTAAATTGCGGTAAACTAGTCGGCATGGAAGATTTAGGCGTTTCGGATGATGTAATCACAACCGAAGAACAAGCTGATGATAATATCCCATTTCAAGGTGTTGCCGACGAACACTTCAGAGTTGCTCTGGTGGAAGCGATTAAAACACTTCCAGAAAGAGAAGCTCTGGTTTTATCTCTTTATTACGATGAAGAGTTAAACCTAAAAGAAATTGGTGCAGTTATTGGTGTTAGCGAGTCTCGCGTCAGCCAAATACACAGTCAATCAATGCAACGACTACGGGCCAAGTTATCAACTTGGACAGTAGAATAATTAAATCCCGTTACTTTGCCCTCACTGGAGGCGATTTTGAATAAAAACATGAAGATCCTTATTGTTGACGACTTCTCAACAATGCGCCGTATTGTAAAAAACTTATTACGTGACCTAGGGTTTAATAACACCCAAGAAGCGGATGATGGTTTAACAGCATTACCACTACTTAAAAAAGGTGGCTTTGACTTTGTTGTAACCGATTGGAACATGCCAGGAATGCAAGGGATCGACTTGCTAAAAACCATTCGTGCCGATGACGAATTAAAACATTTACCAGTATTAATGATCACTGCTGAAGCAAAGCGTGAGCAAATTATTGAAGCCGCTCAAGCTGGTGTAAATGGATACATTGTTAAGCCATTTACGGCTGCAACATTAAAAGAAAAATTAGACAAAATTTTTGAACGTTTATAAGTAAATGTTGCGCGGTAAAGGATTAGCAATAAGATGATTTCATTAACTGATGCCAAAGAGCTTGTTGCTTTATTAGAAGCAGGCAAGCAAGAAGAAGCGGATCAAATCGTTGCTTCATTAGCGCTTGCTAGTGAACCTCTAATGCTTCAAGAGATTGGTTCTTTAACTCGTGATCTTCATGAGTCATTAAAGAATTTTAAGCTTGATCACCGAGTCGTTGCTATCGCTAATGATGAGATCCCAGATGCACGTGATCGTTTGCAATATGTGATTGATAAGACTGAAATGGCAGCCAATAAAACCATGGATGCTGTCGACCGTTCATTTCCTATTGCTGACGAGTTGCATGAAGGGCTACTTCAAGTACGTCCTCAATGGAACAGCTTAATGAAAGGCAGAATTGAGCTTACTCAATTCAAAACGTTATGTCACAACATTGATGGTCTACTTACTCAAGTTGAAGGGAATAGCTCAGAACTACGTAATGAGCTGACTAACATCTTGATGGCGCAAGATTTTCAAGACCTTACCGGTCAAATTATTAAACGAGTAATTACGTTAGTTCAAGAAGTTGAAGACCGATTGGTTGATATTTTGACTTTGTTTAAAGTAGAAGAGCGACTTGGTGAACAAGACGAGCTTAATAAACCTTCCCAAGCTGAAGGTCCTATTTTAAACCCACATGAACGTGAAGATGCTGTTGCATCTCAAGATGACGTTGATGACCTATTAGCCAGTCTAGGATTTTAGAGGAACATTATGAGCTTTGAAATGGATGAAGACATCCTGCAAGATTTCTTAATTGAAGCAGGAGAAATTCTTGAGCTACTTTCTGAACAATTAGTTGAATTAGAACAACGTCCAGATGATTCTGATTTATTAAATGCTATTTTCCGTGGTTTCCATACTGTAAAAGGGGGCGCTGGCTTCCTTTCATTAACAGAACTAGTTGATGCATGTCATGGTGCTGAAAATGTGTTCGATATTCTTAGAACGGGTAAGCGTAAAGTTACTTCTGAACTAATGGACACCATTTTAGAAACTCTTGATAGCGTAAACGTAATGTTCAGCGCAGTTCAAAATGGCGAAACAGTAGAACCAGCGGAACAGCGATTGTTGGATCTGCTTCATCATTTAAGTAAGCCTGCAACCGAAGATGAAATAGCTGCTGCAACAGTAGAAGTTGCGGCTCCAGTTGTTGAAGTTGTAGTTCCTCAAGAACCTGTTGTTGAAAGTAATATTCATGATTCGGTAGATGATATTACTGAAGATGAATTTGAAAAATTACTCGATGAATTGCACGGCAAAGGTGCAGCTCCATCAAGTACTTCTTCTGCTTCGGTACCAGCAGCTTCAGCACCAGTGACTCCAGCAATGGATACAGTAGCTGATGGAGATATTACTGATGATGAATTTGAGCGTCTACTTGATGAGCTTCATGGTTCGGGTAAAAGTCCAACCAATTCAACAACAGCACCAACACCAGTAGCACCAACTGCTAATACTCAATCTGTTGATGAAGTATTGGCTGGTGATGCTGATCTTATGAGTGATGACGAGTTTGAAAAACTGTTAGATCAACTGCATGGTTCAGGTAAAGGACCAACAGATGAAGAACTTGATCAAGCAGTAAAACCAGCGGCAGCAATGGCTCCTGCAACTCCTGCAGCGGTAGTTCAAGAAGCACCAACGCGAACGACTGCTCCTGCACCAACAAGAACTCAAGCTCCAGCTCCAGAAGCAAAACCTGTAGCAAAAGCACCTGCTAAACCACAGTCTAAGCCTCAAGCGGAAAGCACCGTTCGTGTTGATACATCAACGCTTGATAACATCATGAATATGGTGGGTGAGTTAGTTCTTGTTCGTAACCGTTTAGTCAGTTTAGGTTTGAATAGCAATGACGAAGAAATGTCAAAAGCGGTTTCAAACCTTGATGTTGTTACTGCTGATATTCAAGGCGCAGTAATGAAAACTCGTATGCAACCGATCAAGAAAGTATTTGGTCGTTTCCCACGAGTGGTACGTGATTTAGCGCGTACACTGAAAAAAGACATCGTGTTAGAAATGCGCGGTGAAGAAACAGATTTAGATAAAAACTTGGTTGAAGCGCTTGCCGATCCACTGATTCACTTAGTGCGTAACTCTGTGGACCATGGTATCGAAATGCCTGATGTACGTGAGAAATCAGGTAAAGAACGTACAGGTAAAGTGATTCTGTCTGCCTCTCAAGAAGGTGATCACATTCTACTTAGCATTATCGATGATGGTGGCGGTATGGATGCAGATAAACTTCGTGGTATCGCGGTAAATCGTGGCCTAATGGATAACGATGCAGCATCACGTTTAACCAATAAAGAGTGTTATAACTTAATTTTTGCACCAGGCTTTTCTACTAAGACTGAGATCTCAGATATCTCTGGTCGTGGTGTAGGCATGGACGTTGTGAAAACAGCGATTAATCAGTTAAATGGTTCAATCGATATCGACTCAAATATGGGTGAAGGCACTAAAATTGTCATTAAAGTGCCACTAACGTTAGCAATATTACCGACCTTAATGGTTGGCGTTGCTAATCAACCATTTGCCTTGCCATTAGCAAGTGTGAATGAGATTTTCCATCTTGATCTATCGAAAACAAACATGGTTGATGGCCAACTAACGACAATTGTTCGTGAAAAGTCGATTCCATTATTCTACTTACAAGATTGGTTAGTTCCAGGTTCTCGTCAAACAGAACGTCAAGGATTAGGCCATGTTGTTATTATCCAATTAGGTGCTCAACGAGTTGGTTTTGTTGTAGATACCTTAATTGGTCAAGAAGAAGTTGTTATTAAGCCGCTTGATGAATTATTGCAAGGCACGCCAGGAATGGCGGGTGCAACCATTACTTCTGATGGTCATATTGCATTGATCCTTGATGTTCCAAATTTGCTTAAGCGTTACGCTGTTCGCATGCGTTAATGCACAAGGATACACATGGCAATAAAAGTATTAGTTGTAGATGATTCTAGTTTTTTTCGTCGCAGAGTAAGTGAAATCATTAATGCCGATCCTCGTCTTGAAGTTATCGACGTGGCTGTTAATGGTAAAGAAGCGGTAGAAAAAGCAAAATCATTGAAACCAGATGTCATTACTATGGATATTGAGATGCCTGTCATGGACGGCATCTCAGCAGTAAGAGAAATCATGAAGGCTTGCCCAACACCAACCTTGATGTTTTCTTCTCTTACCCATGACGGCGCAAAAGCAACATTGGATGCATTAGACGCAGGTGCTTTGGACTTCTTACCTAAGAAATTTGAAGACATCGCTCGTAATAGAGATGAAGCCGTTAGTTTATTGCAAAAGCGTATTGCTGAAATTGCTCGTAAAAAATTGTTTATGCGTCGTCCATCTGTGACAACGCAGACAACGCAAACGACAACGTCAACAGTTCGTTCTACTGTTCGTGCTACAGCATCAACGGTAGCGCCTGCTAAAAGTGTACCTGTTGCACCGGTAGCAGTCGCGCAGCGCTTTAAAGCAACAGGTAA
The DNA here is from genome assembly GCF_028765525.1 of Aliivibrio sp. S2TY2. Taxonomy (NCBI): domain Bacteria; kingdom Pseudomonadati; phylum Pseudomonadota; class Gammaproteobacteria; order Vibrionales; family Vibrionaceae; genus Aliivibrio; species Aliivibrio sp. S2TY2. The sequence continues at coordinate 98,823 of NZ_JARACS010000003.1, forward strand.
AAAATATCAGTTAACCGCAATTGGGACTTCAACGGGAGGTCCTGTTGCATTACAAAAGATATTAACGGCAATCCCTGCTAATTACCCGCATCCGATTATTTTAGTTCAGCATATGCCTGCAACATTTACAGCAGCATTTGCGGCTCGTTTAAATAATTTGTGTAAGATCCAAGTGAAAGAAGCAGAGGATGGTGATGTATTAAAGCCAGGCTGTGCGTATCTTGCTCCGGGTGGTTTACAGATGATGGTTGATGGTCGTCCAGGCTCTTCTCGTTTGAAGATTTTAGACGGCGGTGAGCGCATGAACTACAAGCCTTGCGTGGATGTTACTTTTGGGTCTGCCGCGAAAGTGTATGGCGATAAAGTACTTTCAATGATCTTAACTGGAATGGGTGCTGATGGCCGTGAAGGCTGCCGAATGCTCAAAGCAGCAGGAGCAACCATTTGGTCTCAAGATGAGCAAAGTTGTGTTGTTTATGGCATGCCTCAAGCGATTGATAAAGCAGGCTTATCGTCAGAAAGTTTACCTCTAGAACGCGTAGCTGAAAGAATGCTCGTGGAAGTTGGATTGAAGTAGGAAAAGTATAATGGTTGTCTGGAGCATAGCGAACCAGAAAGGTGGTGTTGGTAAAACAACAACAACGATTACATTAGCTGGTTTATTGAACCAACGAGGTAAACGTGTCCTAATGGTGGATACTGATCCGCATGGATCGTTGACTACTTATCTTGGCTATGACTCTGATGACTTGCCTTGCAGCTTATTTGAATTATTTCAACTGCCGACAATTAATAAAGCCACTGTTTCTCCGTTTGTATTAAAAAGTGACATTCCAGGGTTAGATATCATTCCAGCTCATATGTCACTAGCCACTCTTGACCGAGTAATGGGCAACCGTAGTGGGATGGGGTTAGTACTTAAAAGAGCATTGGCGGCATTAAAAGATGAATATGACTATGTATTGATTGATTGCCCTCCTATATTAGGGGTAATGATGGTTAATGCATTAGCAGCAAGTACTCGAATACTGATCCCAGTTCAAACAGAATTTCTAGCTATGAAAGGGCTAGAGCGAATGATGCGAACGTTAACGATAATGCAAAGAAATAAGCCTTCTCGTTTTGATGTTACTATTATTCCAACTATGTACGATAAGCGTACTAACGCGTCACTACAAACGTTAATGGATCTAAAGTCGACCTATTCAGATCAAGTGTGGGCATCCGCGGTTCCAATTGATACAAAGTTTAGGGACGCAAGTTTAAAAAGAATGCCGCCGTCATTTGTTTCACCAAATAGCCGTGGTGTTTTTGCATATAAAACGTTATTGAATTATCTAGAGAGATTAGCTTAATGGCTGACTTTAAAACATTTACCAGTGAAGAAGCACTTGATGATTATTTTTCATCACTGTTAGATGAAGAAGCTATTGAACTTGAGCATGACGCTGAAGATAGCATTATGCCAGAGCCAGAGCCAGAGCCAGAGCCAGAGCCAGAGCCAGAGCCAGAGCCAGAGCCAGAGCCAGAGCCAGAGCCTATTTATTGGCACTCAGAGTCAGTAACTATTAATACACCAGAGCCTCAATATCAACCGCAGTTCTCACCAGTAGAGGATGATAATGACACTTACCCGTTTGAATTACCTCAATTAGAGGACGTTCAACGATTATTAAGTCAATTAGAAAACTCACAATTAGAAGCGCAAGTTGAAATTGACGCCCTGATTATTGACGATGTAGAAACAGAACCAATGAGAATCGAACCAGCAATTGAAAAAGCTGAAACCGAAACTCAAGACGTTCTCGTTGCTTCTTCAAATATTAAAAGCGACTCGATTATTAAAGAGGAAGCTGAAGAAGAACTCGACTTATCAGCATGGGATATTTCAGATAAAGTGAATATTTCTTCTTCTTCTGAACCTCAGATTGAAGAAGTAGAACCCATTGTCGATAATGAGAGTGAAGAAGCTACTGAAACCCAGTTAAAAACCCAAGCAGGAAAAGCGCCACCACCAAGTGGGCTAGATTGGGAAAACGCAGAGCATCAAGAAGAATTTCAAGTCCTATTTTTTGAAGTGATGGGAGTTATGTTTGCTGTACCATTAGCGGAGTTAGGCGGTATTCACCAAATTACCGAGCTGAGTCACCTAATTGGTCGCCCGGATTGGTATCTTGGTTTGCAAACAAATAGAGAAATTAAAATTGATGCGCTTGATACTGCAAAGTGGGTGATGCCACAAAGCATCAAAGATGAAAGCTATAAAGAAGATTATCAATACCTTGTTATGCTTGGTGAGAGCAAATGGGGTTTAGCGTGTAATGCGCTAGCTGGAACTGAAACCCTTACCAGTGATCGAATTCGTTGGCGAGAAACGGCAGGAAAACGTCCGTGGTTATCAGGAATGGTAAAAGAAAAGATGTGTGCCTTGATTCATGTTGAGGCGATGATTGCGATGCTTAATGCCGGTTTGGACATTAAGGGAATAGAGTAAAATAACTCTAAGAGTACGAGGAAATAAAATGTCTCAGGTTAATGAAGTAGAGATCCGTAAAGATCAAGTTAATGATGAAGTATTACAGTGGGTAACGTTTCAACTAGAAGAAGAAACTTACGGTATCAATGTAATGCAAGTACGTGAAGTATTACGTCATACCGAAATTGCACCCGTTCCGGGCGCGCCAGATTACGTTCTAGGTATCATTAACCTTCGTGGTAATGTAGTCACTGTTATTGATACTCGTTCACGTTTTGGTCTAATGCAAGGTGAAATCACAGACAATACACGTATTATTGTGATCGAATCTGAGCGTCAAGTTATCGGTATCCTTGTTGATAGCGTGGCAGAAGTTGTATACTTACGTTCATCAGAGATTGACACTACGCCAAGTGTTGGTACGGAAGAAAGCGCTAAGTTCATCCAAGGCGTTAGCAACCGTGACGGCAAGTTACTTATCTTGGTTGACCTTAACAAACTTTTGTCTGAAGACGAATGGGATGACATGGCAAGCCTATAATGGTTGATATTTTAACTCAGCTCTCAGAGCTATTTGCAGCAACAGCAATGATCCTAGTGCTTGTGGTTTATGTTTTATTAAACCGTAAAAACAAGCAATTAGAATTACAATTAACTCAAGCTCAGGCGCAAAACAAACAACTTCAAGATGAGCAACAAAAGCTACAAAAGCAATTTGTTGAATTCCGTACTGGCTCAATCAATTTGGGACAAAAAGTAGCGGATATGACTCAGTTAAGTCAACATTTTGATGATCGTTTAAATGAACTAGAAAATACAGATGCGGATAGCCGTTTGTATTCAAGAGCCAACAAATTGGTTCAGTTAGGCGCAGGAATCAATGAGTTGATGGAAGAGTGTGAGTTGCCTAAAGCAGAAGCCGAGTTAATGATGTCTTTACAAGCCAAAATAGCAGCTGGTAAAGGCTCTATGCCACCATTACGATTAGAAGACGAAGAATAACGGCTTTCTAATTTTGCAGAACACATAGAAGCTCCTCATTGAGGGGCTTTTTTTTATTCATCTTATAGTATCCCGATCTGTAATTTTAAATTAACTAACCATTAAGTAGTATATTACTTTTGTGTGAAGCAACTTATTGATACCCATACAAATATAAAGGAATTGATAAAGTGAAACGATCGGACATACTTATTTACTTATCTATCTAAATAGATTTGTTTTATATCTAAGTTTCCCCGTTTTTGCTGTGCTAGAATGCCCCTAATATTTTTCAACAATAGATACTTATGCTAGAAATTCGTAACGTTACCTGTATTCGAGATGAACGCGTTCTATTTGAACAATTGAGTTTTACTATCTCAGATGGTGAGTTAATTCAGATAGAAGGGCAAAATGGTGCAGGTAAAACCACATTGCTTCGCATTATTGCAGGTTTAGGTTATGCGGATGAAGGCGAGATCTATTGGAAGGGTGAATCTATAAAGAAAAGTCGTGAAGAATTTCATAGCGATTTGCTTTTTTTAGGTCATCATACCGGCGTTAAACGTGAGTTAACTGCATTTGAAAACCTCACTTTTTATCAATCTATGCATAACCAATATGATGAAAATGCCATTTGGGATGCGTTAGCAAGAGTGGGTTTAGCTGGGCGTGAAGATGTTGCAGCAGGGCAATTATCTGCAGGCCAACAGCGTCGAGTTGCTTTAGCGAGACTTTGGCTTAGTAAACAAAAGCTATGGATTTTAGACGAGCCTTTGACTGCGATTGATAAACAAGGGGTTAAAGTGCTTGAACAGCTATTTATGGATCACGCAAAACAAGGGGGCATTGTTTTGCTTACCACGCACCAAGATCTATTTACAGACAGTAATGAACTTAAAAAAATCAGATTAGGTGAATAGATGCTTGCTTCAATGACAACAATTATTCGACGTGAGCTATTAATCGCCTTTCGTCGTAAAGCAGATATTCTTAACCCTTTGTGGTTTTTTATTATCGTAATTACCTTATTCCCACTTAGTATTGGTCCTGAGCCAGTACTTCTAGCGCGTATTGCAGCAGGTATTGTGTGGGTAGCCGCTTTATTATCGGCCTTACTTTCTTTAGAGCGATTGTTTCGAGACGATTTTTCAGATGGTTCATTAGAGCAGATGATGTTAATGCCAACTCCTTTGTCGGTATTAGTTTTAGCTAAAGTCTTTGCTCACTGGGTACTAACAGGTCTACCGTTAATCATTATTAGTCCATTGCTTGCCATATTGTTGTCTTTGGATTTTAATTCGTGGCTGGCTATCGTATTAACATTATTACTTGGGACGCCAACGTTAAGTTTTCTTGGTGCTGTTGGAGTGGCGTTAACCGTTGGACTACAAAAGGGTGGTGTTTTACTTAGCTTATTGATTCTACCTTTATATATCCCGGTTCTAATTTTTGCGACATCAGCAATTGATGCTGCTGGTCTCGGTATGGCTTATAATGGCCAACTAGCAATTTTAGGTGCTCTTTTTATGGGCTCCGCAACATTGACTCCATTTGCCATTAGTTCGGCACTGCGAGTGAGTGTTCAATAAATCATAATTATAATTTTATATTTGAGTAAGTGAGATAAACCAATGTGGAAATGGCTTCATCCTTACGCTAAACCAGAGAAAGCGTATCAATTAAGTACCACGCTATTGCCGTGGTTTGCGGTGATTTCAATTATCAGTTTAACGGTAGGTACCATTTGGGGACTGGCGTTTGCTCCTTCTGATTATCAGCAGGGTGATAGTTTTAGAATTATCTACATACATGTTCCTTCGGCCATTCTGTCAATGGGTGCTTATATGTCGATGGCAATTGCGGCATTTATTGGTCTCGTTTGGCAGTTGAAACTGTCAGACATGGCAGCAGCGGCAATGGCGCCGATTGGTGCTGTATTCACGTTCATTGCTTTGCTTACCGGTGCCGTTTGGGGTAAACCAATGTGGGGCGCATGGTGGGTATGGGATGCACGTTTAACGTCTGAACTGATTCTTCTTTTCTTATACCTAGGTGTAATGGCGTTATATAACGCATTTGATGATCAGCGTACTGCAGCTCGTGCCGCAGGTATTCTTGCCATTGTTGGTGTGATAAACCTACCAATTATTCACTTCTCAGTAGAGTGGTGGAATACCCTTCATCAAGGCGCAAGCATTACAAAGTTTGATAAACCTTCCATTTCTGCCGATATGTTGTGGCCTTTATTATTAAATATCATTGGCTTTGCAACTTTCTTTGGTTCTGTGACTCTTATTCGTTTTAGGAATGAAATTTTAGCAAAAGAGAGCCATCGTCCTTGGGTTAGAGCGCTAGTAGAACCAAAATCTACCGCGTCTAAATAACAAGAGAAGGGAATTATTGTTATGCATTTTGAAACTTTCAGTGATTTTTTAGCCATGGGCGGTTATGCCGTTTATGTATGGGGTGCCTTTGGTGCCACTTTTCTCTCCTTATTTTGGATTTTATTCTCTAGCTTAGGCAAGCGTCGTCAATTGCTAAAAGAGATTGAACAAAAAATGGCACGAGAAGAACGAATTAAAAAAGCAAAAACTATGGAGAACACACTATGAATCCAAGACGTAAAAAGCGCCTAGGATTGATCCTTGCTCTATTCTTTGGGGTCAGTGCAACCGTTGGTTTAATGATTTACGCATTGAATCAAAATATGGATTTATTCTATACACCAACTGAACTGGTTAATGGTAAACCTGATGGAACAAAACCAGAGGTTGGCCAGCGTCTTCGTATCGGTGGTATGGTTGTCGCAGGATCAGTAAAACGTGACAGTGATTCATTAGAAGTGTCATTCAAGGTTGCTGATATTGGCCCTGAAGTGACCGTAACTTATAATGGTATTCTTCCGGATTTATTCCGTGAAGGCCAAGGTATTGTTGCACAAGGTGTTCTTGTAGATGCAACAACGATTAAGGCTCATGAAGTATTGGCAAAACATGATGAAGAGTACATGCCACCTGAAGTTGCAGAAGCAATGAAGAAAACGCATGAACCACTTCAATACACAGAACAACAAAAACAAGGAACAGGTCAATGATCGCAGAACTCGGTCATTTTGCCTTAATTGCTTCTCTAGGGCTTTCAATCCTATTGAGTATATTACCAATATATGGCGTGAGCCGTGGTAATAAAGCATTAATGCAAAGTGCAAGACCATTGTCATGGGGAATGTTCTTACTCCTTGGCTTATCATTTGGGATCTTAATGTGGGCCTTCTACATTAACGATTTCACTCTGCAATATGTAGCAAGTAACTCAAACAGCTTACTTCCTTGGTATTACCGTTTAACCGCCGTTTGGGGTGCTCACGAAGGATCTTTATTGCTTTGGGTTCTTATCCAAGCAGGTTGGACCGTTGCCGTAGCAACCTTCAGTCGTGGTATGCCACAAGAGTCGATTGCACGAGTATTAGCAGTAATGGGGTGGATTAACGTTGGTTTCCTACTTTTCATTATTCTAACGTCAAACCCATTCTTACGTACTTTGCCATTCTTCCCAATTGATGGTCGTGATTTGAACCCGCTTCTTCAAGATCCAGGTCTAATCATTCACCCACCAATGCTATACATGGGTTATGTAGGTTTCTCAGTTGCGTTCTCTTTCGCTATTGCTTCACTAATGGCGGGTCGTTTAGATACGGCTTGGGCTCGTTGGTCTCGTCCTTGGACAATCGCAGCATGGTCATTCCTAACGGTAGGTATCTCTTTAGGTTCATGGTGGGCATATTATGAACTTGGCTGGGGTGGCTGGTGGTTCTGGGATCCAGTAGAAAACGCATCATTCATGCCTTGGCTTGCTGGTACCGCACTAATGCACTCATTAGCGGTAACTGAGAAACGTGGCACCTTTAAAGCGTGGACAGTATTGCTGGCGATTTTAGCCTTCTCATTAAGTTTATTAGGCACATTCCTTGTACGTTCAGGCATCTTAGTATCGGTTCACGCCTTTGCTTCTGATCCTGCACGAGGTATGTTTATTCTTGGCTTCCTAGTTATGGTGATCGGTGGTTCATTACTGCTGTTCGCTCTAAAAGGTGCATCAGTACGAGTTCGTGGTAACTTCTCACTGTTCTCACGTGAAAATGCGTTATTAGCTAACAACATCTTATTAATGACAGCTTTAGTTGTTGTACTTGTTGGTACGTTATTACCGTTAGTGCATAAACAACTAGGTTTAGGCTCAGTTTCTATCGGTGCGCCGTTCTTTGATATGCTGTTTGCATGGTTAATGATCCCATTTGCTTTCCTACTAGGTATTGGTCCTCTGATCCGTTGGAAGCGTGACAATTTAAGTCACTTAGCAAAACGCATGGTGATTACTGGTGCGATTACCATCCCACTAGCCGCAATCTTCATGGTTATCTTTGCCGATAGATTCCAATTCATGCCATACCTTGGCTGGATGATGTCTATTTGGATTGTGATTTTACACGGTTTTGAATTGTACGAGCGTGCAACTCATCGTCATTCATTCTCTGTAGGTATAACGAAACTGGGTCGCAGCCACTGGGCAATGATGTTCGCGCACATTGGTCTAGCCGTAAGTATTATTGGTATTGCAATGGTACAAAACTACAGCATCGAAAAAGATGTTCGTTTAGCACCGGGTGAACACATTGAAATGAACGGTTACCAGTTCTACTTTGCTGGTGTTCGTGATACAGATGGTCCTAACTATGATGGTTATACTGCTGATTTTGACATTACGTTAGATGGCAAAGCGATTAATACGCTCCATGCTGAAAAACGTTTTTACCAAACGGCAGGTTCAATGATGACCGAGGCGGCGATTGATCGTGGTTTCACTCGTGATTTATACATCGCAATGGGTGAGCGCTTGGATGATAACCGTTCATGGGCTGTTCGTATTTACTACAAACCATTTGTACGTTGGATTTGGGCGGGCTCATTATTTATGGCTCTTGGCGGTATGTTAGCGCTATCTGATAAGCGTTACCGTTTCCGTAAAACAGATAAAAAACAGGAAGCTTAAATTATGAATAAGAAGTTTTTATTTGCACCTCTAGCACTGTTTTTAATTTTAGTTGCCGTGTTTGCTACTCAGTTAACACGCAACTCAAATGGCGATGATCCAACAAAGCTAGAATCAGTGTTAGTTGGTAAGCACGTGCCAGAGTTTCGTTTAGAAGATTTAGCACAAGAAGGCAAACTATACGATCAAAGTATTTTTAAAGGAGAACCTTTATTACTGAACGTATGGGCAACGTGGTGTCCAACGTGTTATGCCGAGCATCAGTATCTTAATACCCTTGCCACTCAAGGTGTTAAGATTATCGGTATGAACTACAAAGACGATAGAGCCGGTGCAATTCAATGGCTAACTGAGTTAGGTAACCCGTATTTAATCACTCTATTTGATGGTGATGGCATGCTGGGTATGGATTTAGGTGTGTACGGCGCACCTGAAACCTTCCTAATCGACAGCAACGGTATCGTTCGCTATCGTCATGTTGGTGATGTAAATGATCGCAATTGGAACGAAGTATTAAAGCCAATGTATGATCAACTGATTGCGGAGGCTAAATAATGAAAACTAGCTTACGTAAATGGAGACTTCGTAGTTTTGCTGCTATCGCATTCAGTTTTTTTACGGTGCAAGCAAGTTACGCAACCATTGATTTATATAAGTTTGATTCGCCAGAGCAAGAGCAGCAATTTAAAGAACTAGGTCAAACATTACGTTGCCCTAAATGTCAGAACAATAACATTGCTGATTCAAATGCAGAGCTTGCTCAAGACATGCGCCATAAGGTGTATGAAATGACTAAAGCCGGTAAATCAGACCAAGAAATTGTCGACTATATGATTGATCGTTACGGTAACTTTGTTACTTACGATCCACCGCTAACTGCTGGGACATTGGTTTTATGGCTAGGCCCGCTAGGTGTACTTGTGTTTGGCTTTGGTTTTATTGTGCTTCGTAGCCGTAAATCAAAAGTGGTAACAGAAGATAATTCAGAAGAGTGGGATAACGAACATGAAGAACGTTTGAACGCCTTATTAAATGAGAATAAAAATGAAGATGGGAAGGTAAACAAATGATTTTGTTTTGGATTTCGACCTTAGCCCTAATTGTTGTTGGTGTTGTATTTATCGCGCTTCCGTTATGGAAAGCAAAAGCGCAAGACGATGAAGCACGCCGAGATGAATTGAACAAAGCCTTCTATAAAGATCGCTTAGCTGAACTGAAAGAAGAAGACGCCGAAGGCCTTGTGAATAACCAAGATGAGTTAATTACAGAGCTAAAGCAATCTTTGCTAGATGATATTCCCGCAACAGAGAAAGCACAACAAGACAGCTTGAATGCACGATTATTTATCCTGCCTTCAATCATCATCTTTATCGTTATCTCGTATGGGCTATATTTTAAATTTGGCAGCTTAGATAAAGTTGAAAAGTGGCAAGAAGTAAGTGCACGCTTACCTGAACTATCTCAACAACTAATGAACCCAGAAGGTGTTGCGCTAAGTGACGCTGAAATGGCAAACCTGACTTTAGCACTACGTACCAAGTTGCACCATGAGCCTAATGATGCAATGGGCTGGTTCTTGTTAGGTCGTATTGGTATGTCAAATCGTGATATTGATACCTCTGTGGGCGCAATGAAAAAAGCGTATGCATTAAAACCAACAGATGTTGATATCAAATTAGGCTATGCACAAGCACTAATGCTTTCAGGTGATGACGCAAAAGCAGATCAAGCCAAGCAAATGCTTAAGCAAGTACTTCGTGGTGACTCGACCAATTTACGCGCTTTATCGCTACTTGCGTTCAGTTCGTTTGAACGTCAAGACTATAAAGGTGCAGTATCTGCATGGAAAGCAATGCAAATGCTGATTGGTCCTGATGACTCTCGCTATGAAATGCTGACTCGCAGTATCGAACGTGCAAAATCTAAGATGAACCCTGAAGCGAATCTTGATAAGCAAGTGCCTATTACGATTAACCTTGGCAGTAATGTGACACTGCCATCACAAGGTGTCGTGATTGTTTCTATTCATCCTGCTGACGGTTCACCAATGCCTGTGGCAGCGGCTCGTATCCCACTAAGTCGCTTCCCACTTAGCATCATGATGTCAGATGACAATAATATGATGGAGCAGCGTAAATTGTCTGATATGCCAAACTTTATTGTTCGAGCTCGTATCGATCAAGATGGTAACGTATCAACAAAAGACGGCGACTGGTACGGTGAAAGTGCAGTAAGTACGCTAGGAAAGAATGTATCGCTTGAGATAGATAAGCAATACTAATATCTTTTAACAAGTGGCATACTACGACGGGTAGAGGCATTGAGCTTCTGCCCGTTTTTTTTGAATAAACTATAATAATATTAATAAAGCTAGGCGAAGGTGTATTGTGCTGAAGAGAATAGGGATATCTTTTTCGTTATTGTTTTTGATTGTAGGTTGCTCTCAAACGCCAGAACAAGATAATAATGAAGTAGAAACAACAGAAGTCGTAGAGGTAGAGTACGATGATTCTCATCGCGGTGATCCGTTAGAGGGATTCAACCGTGTAATGTGGGGGCTAAATTACGATATTTTAGACCCGTATTTAGTGCGTCCTGTCTCGGTTGGTTATGTTGAATACACCCCAAGCCCAATTCGAATGGGGATAGCCAATTTCCTCGCTAACCTAGATGAGCCATCGAGTATGGTGAATAATTTAATCATGGGTAATGGCAACGTAGCCATGGTTCACTTTAATCGATTTTGGTTAAATACAACATTAGGCTTGGTAGGCTTAATTGATATAGCCAGTGCTGCTGAGATAAATAAACCAGACAGTAAATCCTTTGGTGATGCGCTTGGTCATTATGGTGTTGGGAATGGACCGTACTTTATGCTACCGGGTTATGGCCCTTGGACATTGCGTGAAGCAGGGGATTTTGTTGATGGCTTTTATATGCCTCTTTCTTACTTAAACTTCTGGCAAGGTCTTGGAAAATGGGGTTTAGAAGGAATGGAATCTCGTGTTCAGTTGATCTCACAAGAGCCAATGTTAGAAGCCTCGCCAGATCCATACGCATTAACGCGAGATGTGTATTTACAACGTCAAGACTTTAAAGCAGAAGTTGAACCAGAAGTAGACTTAGATGCAGAAGGCGATCTTGACGATTACTTAGATGAAATAGACGAATAATATTTAGTATTATCAGAGTTCAGGATTCACCATTTTCCTGAACTCTGAACTCTGAACTCTGAACTCTGAACTCTGAACTCTGAACTCTGAACTCTGAACTCTGAACTCTGAACTCTGAACTCTGAACTCTGAACTCTGAACTCTGAACTCTGAACTCTGTCTATTTTTTACGTTGGATTAGCATTAACAATAAAGCGCTTAATGCCCCCGCAGTATCACACAACATATCTTTCTGTGCATCCCAAATGTCACCTTGTGATCCTAAAAAAGCAATGTCTTCTTCACCGCCTGCAATGGCCGCATACCACCACTCGACGATCTCATAGCCTGCAGCGACGCTCATTAGGGTAAACAAACCAAACGCCATCGCAAGTGGTGCAGAGCATTTCTTGGTTTTAATTAAATATTCTGCAATAGGGTAAGCATAAAAGCCAATAGAGAAATGAGCGACGCGATCAAAGTTATTACGCTCAGACCCAATTAAATTATTAAACCAGTCAAAAGGGACATCAGCAAAGGTGTATTTTGAGCCGATAGTATGAAGAGTAAGCCAGACAAACATTAATATATAAGTGGTTTTGCTAAACTCAAAACGTGTTGCCATATAAAAAATACCAGCGAGGATTAATAATGCTGGCAATATCTCAGCAACCCAAACGGCGCGTGATATTGGGTCAAAAGCTGAGAATGAAAATACAGCACTATAAATAATCGTAAGCAGTAATAATATAGGTTGTTGTTTAAGTGTCGTAATGAAAGTCATGAATAAATGGCTCCAAATAATGGTGCTTAAAAACGCTATAAATTGAGTGTAGCGTGCTGATTTATATCGGCAAGGTCTAGTTTTTGAATGTTAGATACAGCTATAAATAAAAAAGGCCTCAATAAAGAGGCCTAATGAAATTTCTATGTAGTCAGTCAGTACTGATTAGAAACGGTAGTTCGCTTGAACACCTAGTAGCCATACGCTACCAGTTGTTTCGCCGTTGAAAGAACCACCGATAGCTTGAGCTTCGTTATCTGATTCATAGCCACGAGATTCTGTGATAGGCGCATCTTTAGCAATAATATAAGTAAAACCGGCATCTAGTGATAGATTTTGTGACCACTCATAGCCAGCGCCAATACTTAACCAAGTGCGATCCGTTTCAGGAATTGTGATAGTACGGTTTTTATCACTAACCGCTGAAGTATCGTAAGCAATGCCAGAACGTAAGGTGATTTTTTGGTTCAGTTGGTAAGTACCACCTAGCGCGATGCGGTAGTTATCTTCCCAATGCTCTTCTTTAACCATTGTTGGTGCTTTACCGTCATGGAAATCGGCTTCTAGTTTTTCAAAGCTGCTCCAATCCGTCCAGTTAACGCTTGCATGAATAGCAACCGAATCGGTTAGTTGGTGGAAACTTGCTAATTCAGCTGTTGCAGGCATGGCTAAGGCCATAGAACCATCTTTCGTGGTATTTGGAAGTAATTTAAATCCAATACCTTCAGCGTGGCCTTCTAAATCTAATTTTACTTCTGACTTATAGGTAAAGCCAATACGGTTTGCGTCGTTGATTTGCCACGCGGTACCCACTTGCCAACCAAACGCTTCATCCGTACCTTCCATGTATTTTAATGTATCGCCTTGAGGTATTGGTAAGCCGGGAGTACCAGGAATTGGCAGTTTGGCACCTTTAGGAGCGGTTGCACCAAAGTGACCTTCGCCCATCACATAGCGAACGCCACCACCAACGCTTAGCTGTGGTATTACTTGGTAAGCGATGTTTAGATTCAATTCTTTAGTGATGATGCTTGCGGTATTACCAAAGTGGCTTGCGGCAAAGTTGTCATCAAGATCCGTTTCCATGCCGTAATTAGTACCAAGAGCAACACCAAGAGCTAGCTTTTCATTAACACGGTGCGATAGATAAAAGTTAGGGATTACAGCACTGTGAGCAAAATCTTTAGAGCTCGTTGATATTGTGTCATTGATCTTTCCATTTACATCAACGTTAGGGTCAACATAAATACCACCCACCGAAATCTGCGTACCTTCTAGGTAAGTCAGCATTGCCATGTTACGCCATTGTGCATCAGCACCGTCAGCCATTGCTGCTTCACCTGCATACGCACGACCAAGACCAGTCGCTGAATACTCTGCCAATTGGAAGCCTGCTGCCATAGACGTTGTGCTTGTTACTGAGCCTAATAGACCAAGTGCAATAGCAAGAGATAGGCGGTTTTTATTATTGTTCATTGATTTTTCCATATTGGTACAAGTGTACGCTGAATTTCGTGGTAATAAGTTGAAGTGGATAATACGTTCTAGAGTAAAAACTTCAAACAAAAAATTGATTTATTCGAGTTTTAAGTGCTTTTTTCTGTAAAAAGTTTCAGATTTAGCTAAATTTTCTGTATTTATCTGGTCGGATGTGTTATTTGGCGTACAGGTGTATATCTTAATTGGTATTTGAGGGTATATGTGTACGCTGAAAATCAAGTAAGTTAGGGACTAGGAAGAGCAGGGTTCAGATCGCTTCGCTTGCAGGTTTTAGAGGTGATCGCTGAACGAACAGCATCAAAGAAGGTTCTCCCCCTTGATTGATGAGTTATTGAGATCGATAAAGTAAATAGAAGGGGGAGTTAGAGGGGGTTGTTTGCTCTTATAGAGCGAAGCGTTCTAGTTAGCGCAGCGTATCGTTTCTAGTTTATATGGCATTGTTTTTAGATACGTGGCGATCAAAAAAGGCCAGCGTATGCTGACCTTTTGTATTTACACTTTTAAGAATGAATCTTAAAAGCTGTAGCTGTACTGAACACCAGCAAGAATAGCATTTGCTTGAGTTTTTGCTGTTAGGGCGCCATCTTTTTCACTAACATCAACTTCATCACCCATTAGGTAAGTGAAACCAAAATCAACCGTGTGTTTCTTTTGGAAGTGGTAGCTAAAGCCACCAGAAAGCCATTGACGATCTGAATCAGGAACAGAAATCGAGGTTAAATTATCCTGTGCAGCAGTGTCATACATGTAACCAGCACGTAATGTCCATGCTTCGTTTAGGAAGTAAGTACCACCAATTGAGTAATGCATGCCATCTTGCCATTTGTAATTATTGATGTTTACACCTTCTTTGGTGTTTAATTCATCGAATGCGCTCCAACCAATCCATTGTACAGAATAGTGAACTGCAAATTTAGTGTCTTTTATTTCATGATAACCAGAGAACTCAGCCATGCTTGGAAGAGGCATTAGTAGAGTTTGACCATCAATTACATTTTGGCCAAATGTAGAGGATGTAGGATCAGCGTCAAGCATATACATATCACCTTCAGCTTCAATTTCTGGGCTGTAGTGGTATGAGAAACCAAAACGGTTACGTTCATCTAGCTCATATACAGCGCCTAAGTTCCAGCCAAGGCCAATACCATCAGCTTCAACATCTAATGCGTTTATACCAGGGGCCATATCTCGCTTTAATTTTCCGCTACCTTGAATGATATCTAAACCACCACCGACACTGAATTGCTCATTAATACGATATGATACGGTTAAAGCATAGTTAATACTTTTTATTTCAGTTGTGCCACCAAATAAACTAGCATCAGGAATACCAAGCCCAAGGTTGCCTGAACCTGCTCCAAAATTATCATCGAAATTGTTGGTTGTACCAAAGTTAGAATAAATACCCGCACCAAAAGCCCATTGGTCATTTAAACGATGAATATAATAGATGTTTGGAACTGGTGTGCCGCTGCTATTATTCGCATCGTCTACAGGAGCTCCGCCAGCTAACTGGCCCGCATAATTTACATCAGTCACATCAATATCAGTTTTGATGTAGTTAACACCGCCTGAAAACTGTGATGAATCAAATAGAGCCATGGCAGCGGCGTTACGTGACATTACTGATGCGTTATCAGCGATTACTGCATCACCAGCAAATGCACGGCCTAGGCCCGTTGCTGATTGTGCGTTTAGTTGGAAACCGGCAGCAGTAGCTTGTTGTGTTGCAAGAGTGATGGTTGCTGCTAGAAGTGTTTTTGAAAACAGACGCTTCTTATTCATAATTATTATATTCCATGTATTGTTATTTCCTTTCAATTCTGCGACTGAAAAGATTTTTTTAGTTGAGACTGAAATCTCGATGCCGAGATAATAACGATCAGATCATAGACGACAAATCCGACCACTGCTAAAAATTCATTAAAATTCGTGATCTGGTCGTGATTTGCTCTTAAATGCCACTCTTAATTAACAATACTAGAGCTAAAACTCTATTTTAAGCCTAATTTTTTATTAATGATAATATAGTTAACTTATTGATTAATTTAAATTATTTCTATCCCTTTGTGGTATTTAGAGTTTAAGCTCTATACTGGTCATTTTCTAATGTTAAATTGATGAAAACTTTTAATTTTTTCACTTTTTTTGGGAGGAATGTTGGTTAGTGGTTACAAAGCATTCACGAGGTGTTTGCTTGGTTTTGAATTCATTAATTAAGCAGGAAGGTAGTAAAAGAACATAAAATTGATCTATTTCAATAAATGAATTCTGAGACGCGTTATAGTTGATCTCGTTATCTGGTTGAGCAATCAACCCGTTGAGCAAGATAACATTTCCTTTTGAAGGCTGACTTTACTTTCTCCTTATCAGGTGAAACTGATTTTACAATTGGCTATTATCGTTAATTGTTTTTTATTCTGACCACATCGATTGATGTGGTTTTTTTTTATCAAAATAGTCAGTAGGTTACATTTTCACGGGTCAGATCGTTAGCTTAATCGCTCTCATATTTTTTCTACTTTCCTATCTAATTACCTTCATTTCTAACCAGTAAACAAGAATTTATGAGTGATTAATAATTCGCCGCTCACATTTCTACTATAACGCACTTCTCAAAATTAACAAACTGGTTACAATTTGAGGTCTGACCACTTATTAGGTTGATATTATGCAAGGAGATGCAATGTCAAACGCCAAATTTTCAAAGACCTATCAGCCACTAACGACACGACAAGGTGATCGCATAGCGGTTGTTTCAGGTATTCGAACCCCATTTGCTAAGCAATCCACGGCTTTTATTTCTACGCCTGCGGTAGATCTCGGTAAGCTTGCCGTAAAAGCATTGATGGATAAAACAGACATAGATCCAAAATTGATTGATCAAGTTGTCTTTGGCCAAGTAGTGCAAATGCCAGAAGCACCAAACATTGCGCGTGAGATTGTATTAGGCACAGGGATGGATATCGCAACCGATGCCTACAGTGTGACTAGAGCGTGCGCGACCAGTTTTCAAACCACGGCAAACGTAGTGGAAAGCATCATGGCTGGCACCATTGATATTGGTATTGCTGGTGGTGCAGATTCTTCTTCTGTATTGCCTATTGGGGTATCAAAAAAAATGGCCGCGACGTTGCTTGCCCTTAGCAAAACCAAAACCATAAGTCAGAAACTTTCTCTTCTTCGTACTTTATCAATGAAAGATCTTGCGCCTGTACCTACTGCTGTTGCTGAATACTCAACAGGGATCTCAATGGGACAAACCGCAGAGCAAATGGCGAAAACTCACGGCATAACACGTGAAGAGCAAGATGCGTTAGCGCACCGTTCGCATTCATTAGCGGCAAAAGCATGGCAAGAGGGGTTGATACAAGATGAAGTCATGACCGCTTTTCCAGAGCCGTATAAAACCTGGCTAGATCAGGATAACAATATTCGCCACGACTCAGATCTTGCAAGTTACGCCAAATTACGTCCCGCGTTTGATAGAAAATACGGTTCAGTAACTGCAGCCAACAGCACCCCCTTAACCGATGGTGGTGCAGCAATATTATTAATGAGTGAAAAGCGCGCCAAAGAACTAGGTTATGAACCGTTGGGCTATATTCGATCTTTTGCGTTTAGCGCGATAGATGTACATAACGATATGCTAATGGGACCATCTTATGCCACACCAATGGCTCTCGATAAAGCCGGTATTTCTTTATCGGATTTAACGCTTATTGATATGCACGAAGCATTTGCAGCACAAACGCTGTCGAACGTAAAAATGTTTGCATCTGATAAGTTTGCCAGAGAATGTTTAGGCAGAGATAAAGCCATTGGTGAAATAGACATGGATAAATTCAATGTGCTTGGTGGGTCAATTGCTTATGGGCATCCTTTTGCGGCAACGGGAGCCAGAATGATCATTCAAACATTGCGAGAACTAAAACGCCGCGGTGGTGGCTTTGGGTTAAATACCGCATGTGCCGCAGGTGGACTAGGTGCAGCAATGGTTTTGGAGGCTGAATAATGACATTAGAAATAAATAACAGTGCTATTGAAGCAGTAGAAAACAGCAGTGCGTTTACTTGGTTTAAAGACGATGCCGGTATCGCTTGGCTGACGATTGATGTGCCTAATGAAAAAATGAACACACTAAAGTCAGCATTTGCAGAACAAGTGACTCAAGTACTCAATGACATAGAAGCACAACATTCAGATATTAAAGGCTTGGTCATTCAATCAGGTAAACCCGATAACTTTATTGCGGGCGCAGACATTAGCATGATAGCTAACTGTGAAAGCGCAGCAGAAGCGCAAGCGTTGGCTGAAAAAGGTCAGCAGTTGTTTCAACGCATTGAAGATCTACCATTTGCTACTGTTGCAGCGATTCATGGTCCTTGTCTCGGTGGTGGATTAGAGTTGGCACTGGCGTGTGATTATCGTGTGTGCAGTGATGACAATAAAACAAAATTAGGCTTGCCAGAAGTCCAATTAGGGTTGCTTCCGGGGTCTGGCGGCACACAGCGATTGCCTCGACTTATTGGGTTGCTTGCCAGTTTGGATATTATTTTAACGGGTAAGCAATTAAGGCCTAAAAAAGCCCTAAAGTTAGGCGTTGTTAATGCCTCGGTACCACAAACTATTTTGTCACGAACCGCCGCTGAATTTGCAGTAAAGAAAAAATCAAAAAATAAAGTAGCAACCAAAGAGTGGGCGATATCAAGAAACGCTCTTGGTCGTAATGTGATTTTCTCTCAAGCAGAAAAACAAGCGCAGAAAAAAGCACGCGGTAATTACCCTGCGATTACGGCAATTTTAGATAGCATTAAATACGGGTTAGAAAAAGGGATTAAAAAAGGGCTTCAACGAGAAGCGGAGCAATTTGGTAAGCTTGCCATGACTCCTGAATCTGCTGCATTGCGTTCCTTATTTTTTGCAATGACAGAGATGAAAAAAGAGAAAGGCAGCGAAGCTGAGCCTAAAATCATTCATCGAGTTGGCGTACTAGGCGGTGGGTTAATGGGCGGTGGTATTGCTCATGTCTCTATTGCTAAAGCCAAAAAGAACGTCACCATCAAAGACATTAATAATGATGGCTTGCTAAATGCCTACCAGTACCATTACCAACGTTTAGATAAGTTAAGAAAACGCCGTATTATTAGTAAAGCTAAGCTGCAACAACAAATGTTGCAACTAACGGGAGTGACCGATTTTAACGGATTCAAAAAATTGGATGTGGTGGTTGAGGCCGTATTTGAAGATCTAACGCTGAAACAAGAGATGGTAAAAGCGGTGCAAGAGCAAGGAAAAGAAGACGTTATCTTTGCTACCAATACCTCTTCGCTTCCCATAGGCCAAATAGCAGAGGGTGCTGAAAAACCTGAGAATATTGTCGGTTTACACTATTTTAGCCCAGTAGAGAAAATGCCTTTGGTTGAAGTTATTCCGCATCAAACGACCAGTGATGAAGCCATCGCTACCGTGGTATCTTTAGCGAAGCAACAAGGTAAAACGCCGATAGTTGTTAAAGATTGTGCTGGGTTTTATGTAAACCGAATTTTAGCGCCTTACATGAATGAAGCAGCAAGATTATTGTTGGCGGGTGAGCCGATAGAGGCCATCGATGAGGCTTTATTAGATTTTGGTTTCCCTGTTGGGCCAATTTCATTATTAGATGAGGTTGGGGTAGATATTGGCGCGAAGATCATGCCGATATTAGAAGCAGAGCTGGGCGATAGATTCCGCAGCCCTGACGTCTTTCAAACCTTAATTGATGATAAGCGCCTAGGTAAGAAAACTAAGCGTGGTTTCTATGTCTACAAAGGTAAGAAGAAAGCGCCGGACCAAGATGTCTATTCACTACTTAACATTAAACCGCAATCTCAGCTAAGCAAAGATGAAATAGCCATGCGCTGTGTATTGCCTATGTTATCTGAAGCAAAACGCTGCTTAGATGAAGGTATTATTCGCTCAGAAAGAGACGGTGATATTGGCGCTATCTTTGGTATCGGTTTCCCTCCTTTCTTAGGTGGCCCATTTACTTATATGAACAGTATCGGTGAAGAAAAGCTAGCGGCGTTAATGAAGAAGTACGCTGATAAATATGGGGATAGGTTTTCTTTATAATACCAATTCAAATAATGGTGTTTATTCTTATTAGAGATAATAAGTTCAACCTTTATTAGATGAGTTATAAGCCATCATAGTCAAAGATTATGATGGCTTTTTTTAGTGTTTAAACGATTGGAATTACCCAAGATTCACGTCTTTCGCTCGCAATTGGAACTCATCAATAGAATCAATTTCTAACCCAACATCTAAGCGATCGTATTGTTCATGCTCGGTGCCTTGGCAATGCATGATTAAGCGATTCGCAGTTCTTGGTTTTAGTACGTTAACCACAAAACGCAGCATTTCAGTTCGCGTCAGCAAACTAAGTTCGTCAGCAACACGCTCTTTATGATCAAAATTTAAATCTTTATTGCCAATACAGGCCCATAAGCGCTGAGCTCGCCCACGAAGATTAGTGTCGGGATCAGAGATTTGATCAATCAATCCTTGTTTACTGTTTTGCCATTGCTCTTCATTTAGCTCTAATAACACCATGTAGAAGGCGTTAAGAAACTCATCAATCGCATCTAATAATATGGCAGGAGGAGCCATAGGTGATTGAACATATAAGATCAATCCTGGGTGTTTGTTTAACGGTAAATTTCCCGTCCCAACCATGTAGCCTAATTGCTGTTTGGTTCTAATTTCATGGAAAAAAGAAGCCGACATTAAATGGTTTGCTAACGTATAAAGCGCAAAACTGCGAGGGTCTTCTTGAGCTGATTGATAATAGACCAATAAAGCAGAATCAGAATGGTCACAAAATAGTTCACGCTGAAAGGTTCCGGATTCTCCTAACATAATCAGTGGTCGAAATGACTCTTCATAAGTTTGGTTTTGCATACGAAGTGCATTTTTTAGTGAGCTGCCTAAGTCTAGAGCTTGTTGCTGTGACCAGTCGCCATAGACAAACATCTCAACGTGTAACTCTGCAAACATCGCTTGAACAAAGTTAGGTAGGTCATCGACCTCTATACTTTCTAACGCCTCAAGAAGGACAGGGTAAGGGGGATTATTTGGTTGTAAAATTCCTGATAATGCATTGAAAAGTTGTGAAATAGGGCGCTCTTTCGAAGCGTTGCTCCAGTGACGTATCAGTTGATTCTTAATGAAATCAAAACGTTCACTACTAAACTCACGAGTAGTAAAGCGCTTTAAAATAACCTCCAATAATAAAGGCTGCTTTTGGCTAAAGCCAGATAGAGCAAGAGTGACTCCACCTTGGTGACAATAGAGGTTGTAGCCCATTCCTGCTATTTCAGCTTGATAGGTTTGTTCACTCAAGGCATCCATCAGCATTTCGACACATAGGCGAGTTTTCACTATTTTTCGTGGGTCAGAAATGGAATGTGGACTATCAATGGCAATATAAACCATGCCTTTTGGTACCCTAAATTCTTCTTCTTGCTTATGCCATAGACGAAAACCCGGTAAGTCTTCAATCAACATTGGAAATTCGGTGGTATCTATTAACGCTTGAGGTTCAAGATCGTAGCAAATATAAGGATTTTTCTCTGGAAGGAAAAGCTCAGGATGCGGCTCAACATTTTTCCAAAGTGCCAATTGATTCTCTGTCAGTGGGTGAACTGAGTAGGGGGTATGATACCACTTGTCTTTATGGTCATACTCTAACCCTTGAGCCACTAAGGTTACTCGCATTTTTTCTGGCGTCAGTTGTTCTAACAGATCTTTAATTTGCTGCTCATGGTAGCCTTCCATCATATAGTCGGCATACATAGCGTCTTCAGCATGATAGCGTTGTAAATTCATGACAAGATGGCTAACTAAATCAAGTGGCTTGCTTTTTTCTTGGAATTGAAAAGCCGACTCTAAAACGGCTTTTTTCTCACTGTATCGCCATTCATCAAAGCCTTGCTGCTTGATAAGTTCAATGTACTGATAAGTGAGTGTAATGATCTCATCAGTATGTTCGATGCCTTTTTCCGTTAAGTTATAAGCCAGAGTAAACTCGCGGAAGTTGCTGCCACTCACACCACCACCAGCGGTTAGCGAATGGATATAACCGAGTTTTTTTAAATACAGCATTAAACTGCCTTCGCCTTCATAACCAAGCAGGTGACCAAGATAATTTAACGGTTTGGTTTTGTAAAAACGGTCTTGATTTGGCAAAGAAAAAGCGAGAGTTAGCTTTCGAACTTCTTTTAATGGTTCAATATTTATCCAACATGCTTGTTGGTCTTCTGTTACGTAAGCGACATCAATCGTTTTATGTCCTAAATTTTGATTAGGGATGGCAGAGAAAGATTGAGTGGCTAAAAGTTCTAATTCACAAAGTGGACGATTCCCTAAAACCACAGCGGTCATTAAATCGGCAGAATAATGGTCTTGATAAAAAGCCAGCATTTCATCACGGATAGAAGAAGTGTCGTTATCGGCTAATGTATCGATGCTTCCTACTGAGAATTTAGCGAATGGATGCGCTTGATTAATGGTCTCTTTGTGTACCTGATAAATACGACGAACATCGTCTTTAAGTTTTAATTTATATTCTGAATCAACGGCTTGACGTTCTTTATCTACGGCTTCTTCGTTAAATAATGAGGCATAGAAGAACTGGCCAAAGCGATCAAGACCTTCTTCAAACGCATGGTGCGAAATTTCAAAGAAAAAAGTAGTGTGTTCAGTGCCTGTCCATGCGTTATTTGAGCCACCTTGCTGGTTAATAAATGAGTGAAACTCTCCCACTTTTGGGTATTTTTCTGTACCAAGAAACAGCATATGCTCTAAAAAGTGAGCAAGACCTGGGCGATGGTCAGGATCATCAAAGTGACCGACATTAACAGAAAGGGCGGCAGAAGAACGTGGAGCCGTATCGTCTTGAACCAGCAATACTCGCAGTTTATTATCGAGTTCGATAAAACGATATTTCTTTTGATCATTTGGGCTGATATGCACAGGGTGCTCCTGTTTTAAGGCAGAGATGGGCAATTTAATACCCTCATTTTTATATTTATTTTTCTAATTATGGCGCTGAACCCACAGACTAGCAAACTCTCTCTTTCCCCTTTTTGTCATTGCTTGCTACTATTGTGAGGTTAGTAATGATTTGAGAATGAATAAATGAAAGTATTCATAATGCGTCATGGCGAAGCTGAGATGTATGCGCCAAGTGATGAAGAACGTAATTTGACACCTCATGGCGAGAGTCAATCAGCCAAAATTGCACAGTGGTTAATGAAAACTCATCAAGTGCAGTTTGACTATGTATTGGTGAGCCCTTATGTGCGAGCTCAACAAACATGGAATGCGATTAAGCCTATTCTTAACGTTGCCGATGCAAAGGTAGAAACGTCAGATGAAATCACACCATACGGTGATTCTGATGATGTGGTGGAATACGTGAAAGCACTAGGCAGTGTAGAAGATATTGAGAATATTTTAATTGTTTCTCATTTGCCGCTAGTGGGTTATTTGACGGCGGATTTTGTTCCGGGAATTATGCCTCCAATGTTTCCAACGTCAGCCATTTCTTGTGTTGAGTTTAGTCATTCAACAGGAAAAAGCGATCTATTGTGGTTGCAACAAGCATAACGACACGCTGTATTTCGGTATAAAAAAAGATCCCAAGCAAAGGCTTATGGGATCTTTTTTTTATCTATCAGGAATAGACAGTAAAACTAATATGGCCCCTGCGCCACCAAACTCTAAAGGCGCTTGGTGAAATGCCATCACATCTGGGTGTTGAGCTAGCCACAGAGGCACTTTTTGTTTAAGAATATGTTTTCCTATTCCGTGCATAACACTGGCACAAGAAATATTCTCTTTTAAACAATAAGCAATCATTGAACCGAGTTCGCGTTTTGCTTCATCCTGTTTCATTCCATGCATATCTAAAAAGACATCAGGGACATACACACCGCGACGTAATCGCTTCACTTCGTATTTTGATACGTCATCACGGGCATAACGAACAGGCCCATCTTCATTAAGAAGTGGCACAAATTCGTCAGAAAAGAAAAACTCTTCATTTTTCCCTTCTTTTAATGACTTTCTTTGCTGTTGTTGCTCGCTAAAGTTCTTACTCGGTTGATGGATTATGGTATCCTGTTGCAACTTTTTAGAGCCTTGTACTGCTTCACGGAACAGCGAAAGTTCGTCATCTGATAGGTGGTCGTTTTTGCTCATTTTTAAATTCCAATAATTAACAGCAGTATTATAACTTGTTTTGGGGGCAATTTTGGATAAGATTTTTGTAGAAGAGGCCGTTTCTGAGCTTCATACGTTACAAGATATGTTACGTTGGACGGTAAGCCGCTTTAATGCTGCGGGTCTTTTTTATGGGCACGGTACAGATAATGCATGGGATGAAGCGGTTCAACTTGTGCTTCCTACGCTGTATTTACCTATTGATGTACCTGCTCATGTACGTGAATCTCGTTTAACATCAACAGAGCGCCTACGTATTGTTGAGCGTGTCGTTCGCCGTATTAATGAGCGTATCCCTACTGCTTATTTGACTAATAAAGCGTGGTTTTGTGGTCTTGAGTTTTTTGTTGATGAGCGCGTTCTTGTGCCTCGTTCACCAATTGCTGAATTGATTGAAACGCAATTTGAACCATGGTTAACCGAAGATCCAACACGTATTATGGATCTATGTACGGGCAGTGGTTGTATTGCGATTGCATGTGCTCATGCGTTCCCAAATGCAGAAGTAGATGCAATTGATATTTCTACTGATGCGTTAATGGTTGCTGAACAAAATGTTCAAGACCATGGTATGGAGCAGCAAGTGTTCCCAATGCGTTCTGATCTGTTGCGTGATATTCCAAAAGATCAGTATAACTTCATTGTTTCTAACCCACCGTATGTGGATGAAGAAGACATGAACAGTTTACCAGAAGAATTTGAGCACGAACCTGAGTTAGGTTTGGCTGCTGGTAGTGATGGACTGAAATTAGTTCGTCGTATTCTAGCTAATGCACCAGATTACTTAATGGATAATGGTTTCTTGATTTGTGAAGTAGGTAACTCTATGGTTCACATGATGGAACAATACCCAGAAATTCCATTCACTTGGATTGAGTTTGCAGAAGGTGGACACGGTGTATTCATGCTAACTAAACAGCAGCTTCTAGATTGCGCTGAAGAGTTTGTTCTATACCGCGATTAAGTCACTAAATTCGACTTATTATAATAAGCCTGATGCTCGCATCGGGCTTTTTTATATCTCTTTACTTTGTGACATTGCAAAATCAAGTCGATTACGAAGGTTTTGTTGTTTTTCGCTGATGTTATTTTTACGTAATGCTTTTCTTACTAGACGAAGTAGTTTCATTTTTTTTCTTAACCGTTAATGATATTTAGTAATTAGCAGGAATAATGCCAACTATTTATTGCTATCCTTACGTTAAAATTTCCATCCATGTATTGCTTTTTTTATCAACACTTTATGTTTTATTTTTAGTTTCTGGCTCATTAATGAGCCAAGTGTTAATTATACGTTGTGATATGAATAACAGTAAAGAGGTATTTTTGTAAAATGAGAGTTTTATCAGTTAAGAATTTTTGGATTAAGGTCACAAATTGCCGCTTTTGATTTTTTAAATTATTTTTACGGCAAAGAAAATCACATCTAAGAAAAAGAGTGTGCTCACTAATTTAAAGAGAAACCATTACTAGGGGCTTTACTCTGCTGTAGATTCAAGCCAATATGGATTGATTAAAGTTATGCTATTTATAGCCAATCAACAATATTTACAGAGGAAGTAATGGCTGGAAATTCTATTGGACAACATTTTCGAGTAACAACGTTTGGTGAAAGTCATGGCTTGGCTTTGGGCTGTATTGTGGATGGCTGCCCTCCAGGTCTAGAGTTGAGTGAAGCGGATCTGCAAATCGATTTAGATCGTCGTAAGCCGGGTACTTCAAAATACACTACTCAACGTCGTGAAGCGGATGAAGTGAAAATTCTATCAGGTGTATTTGAAGGAAAAACCACAGGAACTTCAATTGGGTTACTGATTGAAAACACCGATCAACGTTCTAAAGATTATTCTGAGATTAAAGATAAGTTCCGTCCGGGACACGCAGATTACACCTACCACCAGAAATATGGACAACGAGACTACCGTGGTGGTGGTCGTTCTTCTGCTCGTGAAACGGCAATGCGTGTTGCAGCTGGTGCTGTTGCTAAGAAATACTTGAAGCAAGAGTTTGGAATTGAAATTCGCGCTTACCTATCACAAATGGGCGACGTAGCGATTGATTCAGTTGATTGGAATGAAATCGAGAATAATGCGTTTTTCTGTCCTGATGCAAGCAAAGTAGAGGCCTTTGATGAGCTTATTCGTAAGCTAAAGAAGGAAGGGGACTCTATTGGCGCTAAAATTACCGTGGTTGTACAAGGTGTGCCGGTAGGGTTAGGTGAGCCTGTTTTTGATCGTTTAGATGCGGATGTTGCTCACGCTTTGATGGGTATTAATGCCGTAAAAGGGGTTGAGATTGGTGATGGTTTTGACGTTGTACAGCAGCGCGGTTCAGAGCATCGTGATCCATTAACACCTGAAGGCTTTAGCTCAAATCATGCTGGTGGTATTTTGGGTGGTATTTCATCTGGTCAAGATATTGTGGCGCACATTGCCCTTAAACCAACGTCTAGTATTACGGTTCCGGGTGAAACGATAACTCGCAGCGGTGAAAAAACAGAATTGATTACTAAAGGCCGTCATGATCCTTGTGTTGGTATTCGAGCAGTGCCTATTGCTGAAGCTATGCTAGCGATAGTGGTTATGGACCATTTAGTTCGTCATCGTGGTCAAAATTTTGGTGTACAAACAGAAACACCAAAGATTTAGTGGCAGGAGATAGGGACTAGTTTTTAGGGACGAGTTAAGAGCGGAAGAATCTTCCTCTACTATTAATAGACACAAATAAAAAGAGCCAGATTGAAGTTACATTCGATCTGGCTCTTTCTGTTTGTATTTGATATTTAGCTCTTCCTAGCCCCTAATATCTCGTCCCTAGTCTCTTTAACATTCATCACTTCTTAACGCTTTCTGGCTGATCTTCGGTAATATCTAAATGAAACACGGGTAAACACCAACCAAATTTTACTGCGGCCATACGAGCAGAAAAACCAATAACAATAGTCGCAATCGTTGTGATTAATTCATCAACACCAAAGTGAAGTAATCCGATGTATAGCACAGCGGATAGTAATGAAATTGAAGCATATAATTCTTTATGCAATACCATTGGCATCTGGCGACAGAAGAGATCACGCAGTAACCCACCAAACACGCCTGTTACAATGGCAGAAACAACGCATATTAGTGGGTGAAGGCCCATATCTAATGCGACTTGTGAGCCAATAATACTAAAAACAATTAAACCAATAGCATCTAAAAATACAAAGAAGCGATGGTTTTTGGCTACCCATGGGCCGATCCATGTTGTTAATACGCCGGCAATGCAGGTAATCACAAGGAATTGTGGGTTTTTCACCCAACCAACAGGGTAGTGACCAAGAAGAATATCACGAACAGTACCACCGCCAATTGCTGTTGCACTGGCAACTAACATTACGCCAAACCAATCCATTTTTTTCTTACCAGCGGCTAATGCACCTGTCATTGCTTCAGCTGTGATCCCAATAATATAAAGAATTGTTAATAACATTTTCTAATACCGTGTCATATCATAATGGTCAAATAATAGGACGAGAATTTTATGGGATTAAACGAATAATGACGAATGAAAAAAACTATTCCGACATTTTTCAGATTAGTTTTTTTTATGCATTTTCTCGAGACTATGAGCCCTTGGTTTATGAGTTCTAATATTGAGTATTTTTTGATGCACGCCGCGACGAAGGCTTTTGAATGAATTTTCAAGCTTATCAATGCCGAGTAAAACAAAAAGAGCTAATAAAGTGATAATGACTGATTGCTGAATGTATCCTAATGCAATCATCATCCCTAATGCTGCTAACACCCAAATAATGGCCGCAGAGGTTACACCATGAATTTTACCATCTAAAGTCATCATTACTCCTGCGCCAAGAAAACCAATTCCTGTAATAATTTGGCCTAGTACTCGAGCGTGATCCAGAGAGTTTACAGATAGGGACATTGCCATCGCTAAGAAAAAGTAAGTACCTGAAATAATTAGAATAGAGGTTCTTATTCCTACGGGTTTGCCTCGAGTTTGCCGTTCAACGCCAATTAACAAACCATTGAAAGCACAAGCGGCAATAGCAGACCAAGAAAAAGGCCCTAAATCCAGTAATTGAGCAAGTTGTAAAGTGATGTCATTCACAGGTGGTGAAACTCCAATCTAAAGGGGGAGAGATAATTTTGGAGAGTATCAGTTCACTCTTTTGACAGATAATGAATAATTTTGAGAAGGAGGATAAAAAAAATTTATCTAGATAGGCCTTTAGTATGTGGTGAGGTAGAATACGCTTCTATTATTATTGCTAAGCCTGTTGTATGCCTCACCAATATCAAGATTTAATTACTGTTTTTAATGCTACTTTTTCTGATTCGTTTAATACCAAGCTAGAACTGGGTGGTGATGAACCCATTTACCTACCAGCGGATAGTGAATTTAATTATCACCGTATTATTTTTGCGCGTGGTTTTTATCAATCAGGCATGCATGAAATTGCCCATTGGTGTGTTGCTGGCCCTGATCGTCGTCTATTGGAAGATTTTGGTTACTGGTATGAGCCTGATGGTCGAACAGAGCAAGTTCAATCAGAGTTTGAAAAAGTAGAGATCCGTCCTCAAGCCTATGAATGGATATTATCATTAAGTGCTGGGTTAAAATTTAATGTGAGTTGTGACAACTTAAATGGCGATTTTGAGCCAGATCGTTTAGCATTCATGGCTAAAGTACATAATGAAGTGATGAGCATTTTAGATAATGGATTACCTCCACGCGTAGAGGTATTATCCAACGCATTACGTGAGTTTTATCAAATAGCTCCACTTACCAAAGAACAATTTATTGTCCAATAGGAAAAAGATGATCATTGAATTTGAAGAAAAAATGCTTGAACTGATTGATGCTCGAATTGAAACTGCATCAGATGATGAACTGTTTGCTGGTGGCTACTTACGTGGACATATTTCATTATCAGTTGCTAAGTGCGAAGAACAAGAAATTGCTGATCTTGAGATACTAAAAGCACATATCAATGAAAGTCTTGAAGCCGCTAAATCTGAGTTATCTCCTGCTGATCGTATTATTGTAGCTGATCTATGGAATGAGCTTCAAAACGCATAATTCGCGATAGCTATATGTCTATATAAAATAAAAGGGCTGCTTACTATTTTTAGTGAGCAGCCCTTATACCAATTGTAGTAAGTAACAGAACATCGTAACTAGTTGAAATGCTCGATAACTGCTACTTTGTTCTCAAGCATTTCCCTACGCTATTTTTGATCACTTACTAATAGTGATTGGTATTACTTTGTATTTTTCTCAGTTGAGAAGAAAGATAATTCTCCTTTTTGTGACGCAGCTAATTGAGATAATTCTTTTGCTGCTTGTTGTGTTTGGTTAATCGCAGATACATTTTGATGAACAAGATCAAACGTCATTGTGGTATTTTGCGCAATGTTATCTGTTACGGCTAATTGCTCTTGTGATGCAGTGGCTACAAGTGTGTTTACATCAGAAATAGACTGAACAGACAAGACAATATTATCAAACGAGCGTTTCACATCTTCAGACAAATTAATGTAGTCTTGAATCGCGACAACATTTGAAGCCATGTTATTGTTTGCTATTTCAGATTGCTCTTGAAGTTTAACAATGATCTCTTGAATATTTTTAGTTGATTCTTGTGTTTTAGCAGCTAAGTTTCTCACTTCGTCGGCAA
Source organism: Aliivibrio sp. S2TY2 (assembly GCF_028765525.1). Taxonomy (NCBI): domain Bacteria; kingdom Pseudomonadati; phylum Pseudomonadota; class Gammaproteobacteria; order Vibrionales; family Vibrionaceae; genus Aliivibrio; species Aliivibrio sp. S2TY2. The sequence continues at coordinate 128,714 of NZ_JARACS010000003.1, forward strand.
CAACTGCAAATCCTCTGCCTTGCTCTCCTGCACGAGCGGCTTCGATAGCTGCATTTAATGCAAGTAAATTGGTCTGCTCTGAGATTGAGCTGATCACCGTAGTGACTTCACCAATGTTAATAGAGTTAACCTTAAGATCGGAAATCATAGTTGCAGTATTTTGTACTGATGAGTTAATTTTACCCGCCAAGACAATCGATGACTCAAGAATATCTCGACCTTGCGTCACATTCTGCATTGCTTTTTGAGTTTCATCTTCCGCATGTAATGCGTTGATACTGACCTCTTTTGAAGTGCTAGATAGTTCATTGATGGCCGTTGAAATACCTTCAATTTGTGACAGTTCTTGGTGAGAATTATTTGATGTTTCGTTCATCACTAAGGTTAATTCTTCAGAAGAAGATGCCACACTATCTGATAATAATAAGCTGTTTTTAATTATCTGAGCTAGTTTCTGATTTAAAGCAATAGTTGATGCATAGATCCCTGTTTCTTTACCGTTAATTTCAAATTTCTCAGAAAGGTCGCCATTTGCAATATTAGATAAAATAGCAGAAATATGAGCAGGCTCTCCACCGATAGGGGCGTAAATTAGTTTAATTAATAAAATATAAACAAAAATAAGCGATATGCTTAATACAATCACAAACAGTATGATGGAGTTGATTAGCATTTCTTTACTTGGTTGAGCGATAACTTCATCCCATTCATAACTCACGACGCTCCAATTGATGGATGGAATATCGTTTTTATAAGCAGAAACCAATTTATTATCAATTTGATAGTGTAATTCGTTGTTGACGAAGTTATTGTATTCAGGGCGTTCAACAAACATATTTTTACCTATTAAATCATCTCTACGAGCTGATACAATATATCCACTATTATCATAAACGAACACTTGGTTTTGAGAGGTTAGTTTATTGATAAATTGTTGAATGGTTTCAACCTCTATCGTCACAATCATTGCCGCGACAATACTGTTGTTATGGTACATAGGGGAGGCAAATGCAAACACATCTCGATTAGTTGCTGCATCTTTATATGTTTGAGTAATTACTTTGGTTTCACCATTAAATACGCGTTGATACCATTCTCTGTTCATTTCTTTGGCATTAAAATTAGGGATAAAAGCGCCATTTTCAAAAGTTGCCCCATTTTTTAATCCAATTGAAGCCAGTGGTACATTTGTGCTTTTTTGTAATAAGTTTAAGCTTGCGTTGGCTTGGTTTATATCTTTAATGTTTCCATTAGTATCAAACTCGATGGAGATGGAGTTCATTGCGTTGAAGTAACTATTAATGTTTTCTTCTAACGTGGTTGATAATAGGGAGCCGATCTCTTTTTTATGGCCTTCAACAGAGTTAACGTTAAAGTTTTTAAATGTAAAATAACCATTTCCGGTCAAAATAATAGAAATAATCAATAATAGAGAGATGGTTGATATTAGAACGGTATTTTTTAAGCTTAAATTCATTTTTTATCTTCTAAACATCGTAAAGGAACTAAATCAAATGTATGAATATTTTTAATTAAAATAAATATATTCAATTGGAAATAAAAAAATTATTTCTTCTTTGATGATAAATTGTTTTTATTTTGTTTCTTTCTGGATTAAATGTTGTGTTATATGAGGAGTTGTAATTCTCGCTATGTCAGAAAATAATTACCTTTTATTTATATTGGTATCTTTATATTTTACGTGACTAAAATAATAAATGGCAACATTTTTATTTGTAAGAAATATTTATATGTTAACATTATTAATTATATTATTTATCATGATGTATTGCTAACGGTATACAATATAGCAGAAAGTGAAATTTTATTTAATTTTGGGTGTTGAAAAAGTAAGTGAGAAGGATAAAGAGAAAATAAGGAGGTAGTTAATCTCCTTTTTCAGTTAAATGTAAGTCTTGCTTTATTGCTTAAATCCTGCCAATGCACTTAATTTATCTCGAAGTAGATCCACCAATTGAGTTTGATCTGACTGTGCTCTAATCTCCCCATTAGTATTTCCCCAGACTGGACCTGGCCATGCGATATCAGTGATAAAGCGTGCAATATGGTGAATGTGCAACTGAGGAACTAAGTTACCTAGTGCTCCAATATTAATTTTATCTGGTGTGAAGTTATCTTCGAGCAGTTGAGCAACCGAACTTGATTCTTGAATAAATTGAATTTGTTGCTCTGGGCTCATATGGTGAATTTCTTTTAAGTCTTCAATTCGAGGAACTAAAATCACCCAAGGGCCGATGTTTTCTTTAATGAGTAAAACAGAACATAACGGAAGATTGCCCAAAAAGATGCAATCTTGTTGCAAACGGGGGTGTAATTGAAAAGCCATTTGTATTTCCTTGGTTTCTATCAGCAATGCTTTGTTATATCATAATCGGTTCATAATAAAGAATAAGTGAAGCAATTCATGAGTGAAAAAGTCGATAAAAACGTTTATAACCCCACTTTTCAATGGGCATTTCTTCATCCTAAGTATTGGCCAACATGGTTAGGGATCGGATTTGCTATTATTTTGGCTTTTATTCCATTTCGATTACGCGATAAGTTAGCCGCTAGTATCGTTAAGTTAGTACTTAAAAAGCCAAGTGGTGGTATTAAGCGAGCTAAGTTGAATATTGCGACTTGTTTTCCTGAAAAATCAGAAGAAGAACAGAAAAAATTGCTTGAAGATACCTATATTACAGGTGCTCAGGTGATGCTTGGTTTTTCTGAGTTGCTTGTTCGTAGTCGTAAGCATAATGAAGGACGCGGGATTTTTGTTGGTGCAGAGAATCTATTCCCTCTGCTTGAGCAAAAAGAAAATATTATTATTTTAGCGCCGCATGCTTGGGCTATTGATTTCCCTGCCATTCTTTTGGCTTCTCGTGGCTATCAGGTAACAACCATGATGAAACCTCAAAAGAACCCAATAACGGATTGGTTAATGCATGTTCAGCGTATGCAATATGGCGGTAAGATTTATGCTCGTAGCGCGGGGATCAAACCATTAATCAAAGCGATTAAAGAAGGCTACTTAGCGTATTACTTACCTGATGAAGATCATGGACCACAAAACAGTGTATTTGTCCCTTTCTTTGCTACACAAAAAGCAACGTTAAAAGGGTTTGGTAAACTGGCTCGTTTATCAAAAGCAAAAGTGGTTCCAATGTTGCCATCGTATAATGCAGAAACAGGACAGTTTGAGATCATTACATTACCAGCGATTGCGGATTTTCCATCAGGAGATGAAGAGACCGATGCTCGTGCAATGAATATTGCTATTGAACAGCTGGTTACTGAGCGTCCTGAGCAATACATGTGGGTGTTAAACTTACTGCGTTCTAGACCTGACGGTAGTCGTTTATATTAACAATTAGTTATTCAATGTATTTTTAAGCCCGCAGAATTTACCGTTCTACGGGTTTTTTATTTTAATGAACTTTGTAACGAAAAATGAAGAAGTGATTTATTTGATTTATATCAAAAGTCGATCTTGGTCATTTAATCAATCTAAGTTTTTGTAAATGGTTAGGGTCTATCCGTTGCCGAAGCGTATAATTATTTGTGTTCTTATTATAATTACGCTGCCAATGCTCTTTACGTGCTAAGTTGATACGATAAATGCCAAAATCACCCAATTTTCGTTTTTTTCAAGGTGGGATGCTAAAGCATCGTACTACGCCAAAATTTCTAACCACACAAACTGATTATTATGCGCTGCTTTTCTTATCGGCATTGGTTGGCGGTATTGCCGGATCTGTCGTCGCTTTATTTGAAGCCTCAATTCGATTGATCAGTGAACAACGTCTCAACTTCATTCATTCATTTCCTTATTCTGAGTATTTAGCGCCTGTTGCTGCGGTATTAGCGGGGGCTGCGATGGCTGCTGCTGGTTTTTGGCTTACTTTTCGATTTGCACCAGAGACTGCGGGTAGTGGGATCCCTCATATTGAAGGGGCTCTTGATGGCACTCAAGAGATCCGTTGGGCTCGTGTATTGCCGATTAAATTTATTGCAGGCACATTAACGATTGGTTCAGGAATGGTGCTTGGCCGTGAAGGGCCATCAATTCAAATTGGTGGTGCTGTTGGTAGAATGATCGCATGTAAAGGTAAACGATTTAGTCACTCTTCTCATATATTAACAGCAGCAGGGGCGGCGGCAGGTTTAGCTGCGGCATTTAACGCGCCTCTTGCTGGCATTTTGTTTGTGGTTGAAGAGATGCGTCCTCAGTTTCGTTATAACATCACTTCAATAAAGTGTGTGACATTAGCCACAGCGGTAGCAACGATAGTGATGCGTTCTTTACATGGACAAGAAGCATTTTTAACGATTCCAAGTTTTGATGTCCCGCCATTACGTTCACTGATTCTTTTTGCCATTTTGGGGATTATCTTTGGCATTATTGGGGTGAACTTTAATAAATGGATTTTAAAAGGAACGAGTAAGGTTAAAGACTACCACCAAAATAAATTGTCTCGTATTGTGCTTATGGGCGCAGCGTTTGGCGGTACTTTTGCTTTGTTGCATTTAGTGGCTCCTAAACTATCTGGCAGTGGGATGGAAATCATTACTGAGATGTTTTATAGCCCAATGGCATGGATGATCATGGTTGGTTTCTTTGTACTACGAGTGATTGTTACCGTTGCTTGTTTTTCATCAGGTGCCCCGGGAGGAATTTTTGCCCCAATGTTAGCGCTAGGTACCTTACTTGGTTTATCTTATGGTGTGGTAATGTCAGCATGGTTTCCCGGTTGGATATCAAATCCCGGAGTTTATGCTATCGCAGGGATGGGAGCATTGTTTGCCGCCACAGTAAGAGCCCCTGTGACAGGTGTTATCCTTGTGGTTGAAATGACGAATAATTATCAGTTGATCTTACCGCTATTAGTGACAACACTTGGTGCGACGTTTATTGCTCAAGCATTGGGCGGGCAACCGTTATATTCTGCACTTTTAAAACAGTCTTTATTGAAAGATAAAGAGTTGAGGGCGGAGGAGAGTGGGTTACAGAAGGTTGATCAAAGTATTGCTAATGCGAATACAGAAAATAAGTAATTTCACTTCCAAGAATTATCATTTAGTTAGTTACATTGGTATAACCATCTGAATTTTCATCTTTCAGATGGTTATAATAATGATAAATAGACTATGCTTTTTTATACACTCTAATCATAAAATCCGCTTTACAATCAAATTCTGACTTTTCTTTCAGCTCAGTTTTAAAGTCAGCTGTTGCTTTCCAAGCAAATGGTGTCATATCTAATAAATGCAATGCTTCTAAGCCGTTCAAGCGCATATCGTAAGTTAATTTTTTCTCTTCAATAAGTTCAAAGTCAGTAAGAGCTTCTGCTGTTTCATCATGCAGGCGAACTTCACCATACACTCCTTCACGAAGTTCGTATAAATGATGGCTGGCTGGGGTAACGGTAATTAGATAACCGCCATTTTTAATTGCGCGGTGTAATTCTTCTGCTTTACATGGTGCATAAATACGAACAACAGCATCTAGGCTTTGATCAGGGAAGGGCAAACGATGGCTAGAGGCAACGCTAAATTGGCAATTTAGATAACGCTTGGCTGCGAATTTAATCGCGACTTTGGAAATATCTAATCCATAGACATTAGCATTTTCACTATGTAAATATTCTGCAATTTTTGAGGTGTAATAGCCCTCACCACAACCAATATCAAGTAGGCTTGCTTCATCATTGGTCACATATTTTTGGCATAACTCGGCAACGTGTTGTTGCATAGGCTGATAATGTCCAGCTTCTAAAAAAGCACGCCTAGCTTGCATCATCTCTTTATTATCACCTGGATTTTTAGAACGCTTGTGATGAGCTGGCATTAGGTTTACATAACCTTCTTTTGCGTTGTCAAACTGATGGTTGTTTTCACAACGGTATTGATTGTTGGCAAAGCGCAACTCGTGTTGGCATAAAGGGCACTGATAAAACATAACCACACCTGAAATTAGATTGAGGCAGCAGTGTACTTCTTCATTTATCTAATAAAAAGAGCTAGCAGTGAAAATAATATCGGTCTATTTATTTTTTGTCTCAAAATTAATAATGCGACCCACTTCAAATACAGTACCTAATAGAAACTAACAAGACCTTTTTTGTTCTCTATCTAGAGTGATCTAGATCTCTTTGTTTGTTAATTAGAGCAGCGAAAAATGTGATCTGACTTGGAGCTAATCGCAATAGTTATAAATTATAAAATGAAGTAATTCCGTTAACTCATTGTTATAAATTGATTTATGTTTTTTTATGTAGGCCGTTTTTGAAGTTGATCATAGTTTATTTGGTCTTTATTTTTCAGGGCGAATTAATAAGGCATGATTCATCTCAACGGATTTAGAGAAACATTTAAACGGATTACAAAAATTTTAGAGTTTGGTCTTAATAAGATTGATGGTCTCAATTAAAGAACTAAACCAATTTAAATATATAGGGCGATTTTATGAAAAAGACACTTTTAGCACTAGCAGTACCGGCACTTCTAATGGCTGGTTCTGCAACAGCAGCAACGGTTTATACTGCCGAAGATGGTTCAACAATTGATATGTATAGCCGTTTAGGCTTTAACATAACTGACCGTCAATCTGATGATGCTGTTGGTAATTTTGATGCACGTATCGGTCTTGGTGGCTCTCAAGTTGTTAATGATCAAGTATCTGTAATTGGTTGGGCTGAATATTCAGTAAACGCTGCTGAATCTCGTGGTGATGGTGGTTTAGACCCTCGTTATGTTTGGGCTGGTATTGATGCTTCAGAAGCGGGTAAAGTAACCTTTGGTCGTGTAGCATCTGGTATCATCATGCTTTCTGATGTAGGTGATGTATTTGCGGCATCTGATGTATTAATTGGTCGTCAGCTTGAACTTGTTGATAATTCAGCAGCTCAAACTTTCCGTCAAGATGGCACACTTCAATACCAAAACAGCTTTGGTGCATTTGACATGTCTGTTGCTTATATTTTAGGTAATTCAGAATCAAACCAAGATGGTTCTTATAATGCGGTAGCTCGCTATACTTTTGATATGGGAGATGCAGGACAGTTAATTCCTATTGCGGCATATCAAGTAAATAGTACAGGTGATACTGGTAATAATGCCGATCGCGATTACACATTCTGGGGTGCTGGTGTTCAATATAAGTTAAATGCATTAACTCTTGGTGCTATGTATAACCAAGATGAAATTGAAGGTGTATATTCTGACAAATCAAAAGATAAGAGCTACGAATTAACAGCTGTATATAATATTAATGATGATTGGACTGCTCGCGCTGGTTACCGCGCATTAGAAAACACCGGTGGTGATGAAGCAGAATACAAAGATACAACGTTAGAAGTTCAATATCACTTAACAGCTCGCTCTTCTATCTACACAAGTTACGTAATGCGTAACGGTGACAACGGGACAGGTAACACAAATATCTGGTCTGGCTGGAACGATGCTGAAGAAGATTACTACCACTTAGGTCTTCGTTATGAATTCTAATCTGACCAACAATATTGATATTGCTTTAAATCTATAAGGGTGGATTCTTAGTTAACTATCAATCAGGTTAGAAAACCAAAATCCTCACTGATCCGTCAGTGGGGATTTTTTTCTTTTAGATAAAAAGGTAAAAATAGTAAATTGCAGGCATAAAAAATCCCCGCTAATGCGAGGATTTTAAATAGAATTCTTATGCTTTAACTTATTTATATAGAAATTAAGCGTTAAAAATTTGCGCTAATTCAGTCGAGCATAAGTGATATTGACGTGGGCAGTTGCGCCATGTCGTTAGCATACGACGGTATTTATCCATCATCGGCATTTGACTGTTAAAGTGGTGATCGGCTTTATCAAACTGAGGGTATAAACCTTCAGAGCTTGTTAAGAAGCGAACGTAATTTACTTGTTGTGCTTCTGTAGCTACATCAAACCCTAAGAACTGAAGGCGACGAGCATCAACCTTTGCCTGACACTCAGGTACTAGCATGTTGTAAGACTCTTGCATTGCATGGTACATCTCCATGAAATCAATGATCTCACGACATTCTGCTTCTGTAATACAACCAAAATCTTTATCCAGTTCGCGGATCTGCAGTTCATAACCACGCTCAACAATTAACTGTTGGCGTTGGTATTTTGCTGCATTAGCAGGATCCATCTGTGACATTAAATAATACTGGTTTGAAAGAATTAAGCGTTGAGCATTTGTCATATCCATCAGGATAACCTCAAAAATTATAAGTAAAATTGTATAAAAAGTTGAAGCTAGATTAACAGTAAATGTAGCACATAGAATATGATCTATATTAAGTTATGTGATCTTAGCTGAGTCCGATGATGTTTCCGTCTGTATCAATGTCTAAATTCATAAAAGCAGGCTTTTCAGGTAAGCCAGGCATGGTCATCACATTGCCACACAATGCGTATATAAATCCAGCACCGGCACACAGTTTTAATTCACGAATAGGTACAATGAAATCGGTCGGTGCACCTTTAATGTTGCCATCGGTAGAAATAGAAGCGGGCGTTTTTGCCATACAAACAGCCAAAGATTGGTAACCTAATTGCTCAAACTGTTCTAATTGCTGCTGTGCTTTTTCTGATAATTCGATTCGTTCTGCACCGTAACCTTTTATTGCAACGGCATTTAACTTATCAAATAAGCTCATGTCACTTGTGTATAGTGGGGTAAATTGAGTGGTTTTTTTGCAAGCTGCGATAACTTTTGAAGCGAGCTCTTTTGCGCCTTCACCACCTTTTACGAATGCTTCACTGATAGAGACATCGACATTCGTTTCTGATGCTTGTGCTGAAATCCATTGTTGTAAGAAATCCAACTCTTCTTGAGTGTCTTCAGGGAAACGGTTAATGGCTACAACAACAGGAAGACCGTATTTAGCACAGTTACTAATGTGCCATTGTAAATTCTCTAGCCCTGCATTTAAGGCTTCTTGGTTTGGAGTGAATAGAGCTTTAGGCAAAGCTTGACCTGGTGATAACGGGAATAGGCCTGAGTTCGCTTTTATACCTCGAAGCGTTGCAACAAGCACAGCACAATCAGGTGCTTTTCCTGCTAATGGTACTTTAATGTTGCAGGCTTTCTCTAAACCCATATCTGAGCCAAAGCCACCTTCTGTAACGGTATAATCCGTTAGTTTTAAAGCGATATTATCTGCAATGATAGAAGAGTTACCATGGGCGATATTAGCAAAAGGACCCGAGTGAACAAAGGTAGGGACACCTTCTAGCGTTTGCATCAAGGTTGGGTTAATAGCAAATTTCATGGTAACGGTCATTGCACCTGCGACTTGAAGATCTTCTGTAGTGATAGGTTCACCATCCAGGTTATAAGCCACGACAATACGGCCGATGCGTTGACGTAAGTCTTGAAGATCGGTTGCCAGTGCCAGAATAGCCATCAATTCAGAAGCAGCGGTAATATCAAAACCATCTTCACGTTCGTAACCATTAATGGCTTTTCCATCTTCATTTTTACCAATGGTCACCATACGAAGCGCACGATCGTTATGGTCCATTACTCGCTTCCAAACTACTCGGTTAGAGTCAATTCGTAATGCAGGAAGATCGTTCTTTTCAGAGAATAGTTCGTAACCTAGGCGTTGCTCATGGTAGATACGAGCATCAATGGCCGCAGAAGCTAAATTATGTGCCGCGGTAATCGCATGAATATCACCAGTTAGGTGTAAATTTAATTCTTCCATCGGAGCTACTTGGCTATAACCACCACCTGCAGCACCACCTTTTACACCAAATACTGGTCCCATAGACGGCTGTCGGATACAGGCACTAACGGATTCCCCTAATTTTGCTAGACCTTGAGCCAATCCAATAGTTGTTACTGTTTTTCCTTCGCCAAGCGGTGTTGGAGTAATCGCACTAACAAGAATAAGCTTACCATTTGGTTTATCTTCAAGGTGTTTTAAGGCGTCAATATTGACTTTTGCTTTATAGCGACCTTGTGGGGTAATGTCATCATCATGCAGTCCTAAGTTTGACGCAATCGTTTTCATTCTGGTAAGTGTCGCAGTTTGGCAAATTTCAATATCGCTTTTCATAGTAACGGGAACCTTTTAGGGAAGAGTTAAAAATGCTGAAAAGAAGCGCGCTTTTTATACCACAGAACTTAGGTGATATTGAATTAATTCCCTAGGTTTACTATGGAATAAATGGAAATATTTATTTGATGTGATCAAGAGTATGAACAAGGTTTAAGATTAGGTTAATGGGTTGTGATACCCTTTGTTTATCTATAGGGAAGTGTGAGGTGTGAATGTCTTGGCGTGATCTGAGTTTTCGACGTCGATTGTTAGTAGTGATGACCATTTCGGGTATCGGTAAATTACTCATTTTGTCTCTTTGTGCCTTTTTGTATATCAAGCACTGGGAATCTCAAGACAGTGGGGATAAAGCATTAGGGGTTGCTCGGTTTCTTGCTCAATCCCCGATCGTCATTTCAGCAGTAGAACAAAATGCACCGACATTAATTGAAGAGAAAATAGAGCGATTACGAACCTCTATTGGTGCTGCATTTATAGTGGTTGGTAATAAAAAAGGAATACGTATTGCTCACCCAATTAAGGAGCGTATTGGAAAAGCGATGCAAGGTGGAGATAACCAACAAGCCTTACAGTTGGGAGAATCTTATATTTCCTATGCTAAAGGCTCCTTAGGTCATTCTGTGCGAGGCAAAACGCCAATTTTCGACCAGCAAGGTAATATTATCGGGGTGGTTTCTGTTGGTTATCTATTAACTACTATAGACAGCAAGGTATCTCATTTTCTTAGTTTCTTTCTTGGGATGGCGGTATTGGTGATTTTTGCTAATGCGATTATTGCCAACTTTATTGCAAGACGCTTTCAAAAGTCTATTTTTGGCTTTGAACCTGAAGCTTTTGGGCGTTTATACAAAGAGCAGCAAGTTACTTTGTCTACGCTACGTGAAGGCGTGTTAAGTATTGATGCCAATGGTAAGCTCAGATCTATCAATAAAAGTGCCTGTGACATATTAGGGATCGATCCTAAGCAATCTTTAAATCAGTTGTTTATTGAAGTGTTGCCAGACAGTGATTTAACTAAGCTTTTAGTAACACAGCAATCAGAACACGATATTGAACTGTTATTAAATGGTCAGGCTGTAATTGCAAATCGAGAGTTGATTAAAATGGATGGTGTCGTGATTGGCGCGGTATCCAGTTTTCGACGTAAAGATGAGATAAGTGAATTAACGACTCAGCTTTCTCAAGTCAAACAATATGCCGATTTATTGCGTTCACAAACTCATGAGCATCGAAATAAGTTAAATACAATTAGTGGGCTAATTCAGTTAGGAAAAATTGAAGAGGTGCAGCAGATCATTGGGCAAGAGAGTAAGCGTTATCAAAAACTGATTGAATTTTTACGAGAGAGTATCTCAGAGCCGATGATTGCGGGTGTCTTACTTGGTAAAAGTGAACGCGCTAGAGAGCTTGGACTATTGCTTGATATTGAAGACGGTACGCAATTAAGTGTGCTTCCTCTGCATATTCGAGCGGAGGATATGGTGACCATTATTGGAAATTTAATTGATAATGCCTTTGAGGCAACGTTAAGTAAACCCATGGGGGATTTTGCACCTATCGTGGTGAGCATTACTGATTTTGGGCAAGAAGTTATTATTGAGGTTGAAGACAAAGGGTGTGGCCTACCACAGGCATTTACCTTTAAACAGTTGACTCAAAGAGGAGTATCAACAAAATCAGATAAAGGTCGTGGTGTTGGTTTACATCTTATTCAGCAATTAGTCGACCATTATCGCGGAGAATTTACGGTCAGAAGTGAAGTAGGGAAAGGAACTTTGATGACCATTTATTTGCCAAAAGAGTTGCATTCATAGAGCAGCCAATCTTATAAATATAAAGAATAAACAAAAGGGTATTGTGTGAGCAGTAAAATCAGCATTGTTATTGTCGAAGATGATATTGGTATTGCAGAAATACACCGTCGTAATCTTGAAAAAATTGATTCCGTCGAGGTGATTGGCATTGCTGCCAGTAAGGAAGAAGCGACTCTCTTGTTTGAGGTGCTAAATCCAGATTTGGTGTTATTGGACATTTATCTTCCTGATGGTAATGGCCTTGATATATTGCGTGAATTACGCCAGAAAGAGTCGTCCCCTGATGTAATATTAATTACCGCAGATAGAGATGTGAATACGCTGCAAGAAGCCATGCGTGGTGGTGTGGTAGATTATCTGCTAAAGCCTGTTATATTTAGTCGACTCGAAGAAGCAATTAATAAATATTTAAGCCAAAAGCAGCAATTTATTAATCGTGTTGATATTGATCAAAGCATGGTAGATGCAATGTTGCACTCTACTACAGCACAGTCAGTAGCAAGGCTGCCTAAAGGCATTGATGGCGTCACGTTAGAGAAAGTTCGCCAACTATTTAGCCATGAAAAACAGTTAACTGCAGATCAGGCTGGAGAGTTAATTGGGGCAAGTCGAACCACAGCTCGCCGTTATTTAGAATATTTGATTAGCTCTGGAGAATTAAGTGCTGACCTCTCTTATGGCAGCGTTGGGCGACCAGAGCGAACATACTTTAAGGCATAGCCTATTTTTTAAGGTATTAACAACAAATGACACCAGCAACGAAATTATTAAAGAAAGCAAAAATAGATCACCAAGTGCTTGAGTACCATCATGATCCAAAAGCTCAAGCATATGGGTTAGAAGCGGCAGAAAAGCTGGGTTTGCCTCATGAAGAGGTATTTAAAACCTTAGTCGTTCAAGTGGATGAAAAAGAACTTGTTGTGGGCATTATTCCTGTTGCTGCTCATTTAAGCATGAAGTTAATCGCTAAAGCCGTTGGTGGAAAAAAAGCCAAAATGGCAGATCCCGCCTTAGTTCAAAAATCCACTGGATATGTGATGGGAGGCGTGAGTCCTCTTGGTCAGAAGAAACGATTGAAAACCGTGATCGATAATAGTGCTGAACAGTTTGAAACCATGTATGTCAGTGGTGGTAAACGAGGGCTAGATATTGGCTTGGCTCCTAGTGCTTTACAACAAGTGTTAAACGCACAGTTTATGGATATTAAAGCAGAGTAATCATGGAAGGGAGAAGCCCTATGAAGAAAAAAACAGTATCACTTGTTCTTGGAAGTGGTGGCGCGAGAGGTCTTGCTCATATCGGCGTGATCCGCTGGTTAGAAGAACATGATTTTGAGATTGTATCTGTCTCTGGTTGTTCTATTGGTACGGTTGTTGGTGGAGTGTACGCAGCAGGAAAACTGGATGAATTTGAAGATTGGATGCGAACCATTACCAAGCTTGATATTGTTTCTTTGATGGATTTTAACTGGGGAAAAGGCGGGCTTATTAAAGGCGAGAAAGTAATGAACCGTTTGAGTGACATTCTTGGTGATTTGCATATCGAAGATTTAGCCATTCCTTATACCGCGGTAGCGGCTGATATTAGTAACGAAAAAGAAGTATGGCTGCAAAAAGGATCGTTATTGCAAGCCATTCGAGCGTCTATCTCATTGCCTTTGTATCTAATGCCTATAGAGTTTAATGGCAAAACGTTAATTGATGGTGGTGTATTAAACCCAGTGCCGATTGCACCAACGTTTGGTGATCATTCGGATATCACTTTAGCGGTCAATTTAGCGGGTGAGATGACCCATAAACTTGATGATTTTGAAATTAATCAGGTGGATATTTCAGCACAAGAGCCTGAAGAAGAGATGCCATTTCACCGAAAAGTCAGTGACTATTTTGGTTCGTTAACCGCAAAAACTTCAAGAATTGACTTAGGAATGTATGATATTGCCAACCAAGCATTTGATGCAATGCAGAGCACCATTGCAAGACAAAAGTTGGCCGCTTACCCGCCTGATATTACGGTTGAAATAGCGCGAGACGCGTGCGGTACTTTTGAGTTCGAACGTACGGCAGAGATGATCGATTTAGGCTATGAGAGAGCGGAGCACGCTTTAAAATATTTGCTATAAGTGAACAATCGATATAAAAACGCCCGAACTTATTATTAAGCTTGGGCGTTTTTTATTTATCTTAATAAAGATGAAAACGTGATTAAGTGATTACGCTTTTGATTCTGGTTTTCTTTTTGGCTTAAAGTTCAAAATAGAAATAGGCACTTCTTTACGTGGCGCAAAGCCTTCAATTTCTTTACGCACAATTAAGTGGCCAAGACGTTTTTCAATCATACATAGATTCTTAAAATCGTCTTTAGAAACAAATGAGATAGCCTCACCTTTTGCTCCCGCACGGCCAGTACGACCAATACGGTGCACATAGTCATCTGCCGGGAAAGGTAGGTCATAGTTTACTACGCGCGTTAGTTCATCAATATCAATACCACGAGCCGCAATACCAGTAGCAACTAAGTATTGTAATTTGCCTTCTTTAAAGTCATTCAGCACTTTTGCTCGTGCTTCTTGGCTTCGGCCACTGTGGAAAGCTTCAGCTCGAATATCACGTTTCTCTAACTGGCTTACTAGCTTCGCTGCACCATGCTTTGTCTCAATAAAGATCAGCGCTTGGTCCCAATTGTTTTCTTTAATTAGGTGGCTCAGTAGTGCTGATTTTTTATCTTTATCTACCGTTGTTAGCCATTGGTCAATCTGTGGTGCAGAGGTCGTTTTTGGCGAAATAGTAATTTCAATTGGGTTATTTACCGCTGTTTTTGCTAAATAACGAACTTGATCAGACAGTGTTGCTGAGAACAGCATGTTTTGGCGATCTAATGGTAAGCGCTCAATGATTTTGTTGATGTCTTCAATAAAGCCCATATCTAACATACGGTCGGCTTCATCAAGAACTAAGATCTCAATCTCATCAAAATGAATTGCACGCTGTGTGTACATATCAAGCAAACGACCCGGCGTCGCAACCAGAACATCAACCCCTTCAATTAGGCGTTCTTTTTGGTTTTTATAATCAACACCGCCATACATAGCTAATGATGCAATATCAATGTGCTTGCTGTACTTCTGAATGTTGTCTTCAACTTGAATTGCTAGCTCACGCGTTGGCGTTAAAATTAATGCACGAACACGTTTAGCTCGAACTTTAGTTTGATTTTCGCTGAGGATTTCTAAAATAGGTAATACAAAGCTAGCTGTTTTACCTGTACCTGTTTGCGCAGCAGCAATCAGGTTTTTTCCAGTAAGCGCAACGGGGATGGCTTTTTCTTGAATTGGAGTAGGGGCTTTATAACCCAGCTCGTCGATGGCTTTTAAAATTGGATCGCTTAACCCAAGTTTGGAAAATGGCATGTGAAATCTCAGATATATAAATAGAGGGCGATTGTAGCATGAAAAAAAGAAATGACAGCAGGGGAATAGGCACCAATGATCCTTTATCATTGGCGCCTATGTGTAGACGATTAAATTAATTGATTACGATTTTACCGCGAACTTAGGTCGGATAATTTTATTAACGAATGTCAGTACCATTGGAAGGATTAGTACGACGGCTGCGATTGCAGTAAAGGTAAAGGTAATTGGACGCTCCCATAAGAAACTTAACTCACCATCACTTATCATTAATGCTCGTCGTAAGTTCTCTTCCATCATTCCACCCAAGATAAAGCCAAGTAATAAGGGGGCGAGGGGGAAGTTAGCTAGCCGAAGCGCAATAGCGACCATCGCAATTAAGATCATGATGAAAACATCAATTGTATTAAAAGAGACTAAATACACCCCTGTGATTGAGAAGAATAAAACCATTGGCATCAATACGGTTCTTGGTATCGCAAGCAATTTTGAGATGTATGGAATCAAGGGTAAATTTAGGATAACCAGAACGATATTACCAAAGTACATTGAGATAATAACCGACCAGAAAATATCAGGGTGATCAACAAACAATCTTGGACCTGGCTGAATACCGTAAGCAATAAGGGCACCTAGCATGATTGCTGTCGTACCTGAACCTGGAATACCAAGAGTCAGTAGTGGAACAAATGACCCACTTGATGCGGCGTTATTTGCTGATTCAGGGGCTACCAACCCACGAATACTGCCTTTACCAAATTCTTCTTTTTTCTCTTTTGGTGCTAGATTTCGCTCCATACCGTAACTTAAAAATGCAGCAATGGTTGCGCCAGCACCCGGTAATACACCGGTAAAGAAGCCAAGAATGGATGAGCGAATCGCAACAGGCGCCACCTCTTTTACTTCTTCTTTGGTTATTTTCATGCTACCAAGATCTGACATTTTACTCTGTTCATCATCACGAGTGTCTTGCTCTGGTTTGAGTATTCCCATTAAGGTTTCCCCTAATGCGAAAGTTGCCATTGCCAGTAGTAAGAAGCTGAAACCATCCATTAAATCGGTTAAGCCGAAGGTAAAGCGCTCTACGCCAACCCCTTTATCGATGCCTACTGTTGAAAGCATTAAACCAAGCACTGTCATCATCCAAGCTTTAATGACTTGGCCTTTACCTGCAAACGCAGCAACAGCCGATAAACCGACTAACATTAGGGCAAAGTAATCGGAGGATTGAAAGCTTAACGACACTTTTGCTAGTGCTGGCGCAGCGATTAAAAGCATGATTGCAGAGAGTGTTCCGCCAGTAAAAGAGGAATAGGCCGCAAGTGCGAGAGCTTTACCTGCTTGGCCTTTTTGTGCCATTGGATAACCATCAAAAGCTGTAACTACGGTTGATGAACAACCGGGAGCATTAATCAGTATTGACGAGGTTGAACCACCAAAAACGGCACCGTAATAAACACCTGCCATTAAGATCATGCCTGACGCTGGGTCAAGACCGTAACTGATAGGGATCATTAAGGCAATGGCAGAGATAGGGCCAAGGCCTGGCAACATACCAATGAATGTACCCACAAAACAGCCAATCATAACCATCATTAAGTTGGTTGGCATAATCGCTGTTGATAAGCCTGCTAAAATTCCATCTAACATAATTAAGTCCTAGGGTTTACCAAGCAAGAAAAAGATAACCAGGTTCTAGATAGATATCTAAACCTTTAGTAAGAAGTAACCAAAAGCCAGTAACAAATGGGAAAGAAGCACCAAATAGTACTGGTTTGCGTCGCTCTCCTAATAAGTAGAAGCCAGCAAGCAGAAATAAGCTTGTTGCTAATACAAAGCCAAGCCAAGTTAAGCCAATGCCATACAGCACCATTAAAGTGATAAAACCAAATAAGAGTTTCCAATTAAAACCTAAAACGGCACCACTTTTTTCATCGGGTTGAGCTGAAACAATCAGTATGAGTGAGAGAAAAATGCCAGCAAAAGTGAGCATATAAGGCAAGGTTCTAGCGGTGAAGGGTTCGTATTCATCGCCGGGAAATAAAGGAATCAAACTGGTTTGGTAGCCGTAGCAGAGGCAAACAAGTAGAAAAATGATAGCGCCAACACGGTCTCGGCATAGTAGAGAAGATCTAGAGTACGACATGAGTTCTCTCCATAAGTCCATTAAAGAAAGGTAGATTGAATCGGGTAAAGAAAGCTGCCTTGAACTAACGGTGCAAGGAGGATGTAGCAGGAACATTAATGAGTCATATCCGGGAATCATTAATTATTCAAGACAGCTAAAGGTTTTACTTCAAGAAGCCAAGCTCACGCATTAGGTTACCCATTAGTAGTTCTTGCTCTTCAAGGAAGATATAAAAGTCTTTGTCTGCTTTGTAATTATCAATCCAACCATTACGGTCACGAACGACAGCCCATTGCTCTGTTTCATACATTTTATCAAAGGCTTCTCTGTACTCGTCGATTTTCGCTTGTGGCGTCCCAGGCGCGGCGAAGAAACCACGCCAGTTTGCAAAGACGGTGTCATTGCCGTATTCAGTTAGTGTTGGGATATCAGGTGCACTCTCTAAACGTTTTGGTGCTGTGATAGCCAGAATGCGAACTTGGCCACTTTTTGACATTTCAAGCACTTCACCTAGACCTGTTGAAAGCAGAGGTGTCTCCCCAGACAGTAAGGCAGCCATGGCTTTACCGCCGGCATCATAAGCAATGTAGCGTACTTTTCTTGCATCAAATCCTTCGCCTTTAAAAGCAGCCGCCGCTACTAGGTGATCCATACTGCCTCGCGCTGAACCGCCGGCAATTTTCACTGAGCGAGGATCTTTTTCAAAATCAGCAACGACTTGTTCCCAGCTTGTGTATTTAGAGTCTTTATTTACAACAATCGCTCCGTAATCGACGATGGTTGCCGCAATAGGCGTTAGATCACGGAATGATTGTGGGAAAATACCACTGAGAGAACGGATAACGATAGGTGTAGAGTTAACCATTAAAGTGTCTGGTTGGCGTTCTGCTGTTTCGATTAAATGTGCAATGGCTTTACCGCCGCCGCCGCCAGAAAGGTTCTGGTATGACGCTTGCTCAATAATGTCTGATTTAAGTAATACATCACCAGTACCACGAGCGGTCATATCCCAACCACCACCAGCACCACCTGGAATGATGAAGTGAATTTTTTCAAGTTCGGCCGCTATTGCTGAGCCTGATAGTGCAAAAGAGGCTGCAATTATTGAAGCCGTGAACTGTTTTTTAAATGAAGTAAGCATGAATAACATTTCCTTATGGTTCAAATCTCGCTGTAATTATCTTGTGAGACCTGATTGTAGAGTGAGCAACCTCTTTGGGTTGTTGTCGTTCTAGGTACATACTGCTTTTTCTTAGTTGTTGCGTAAATGTTATTCATTTGAGAGGGCTTTGACTAGATAGAAGAGATAATGGCTATTTAGAACATAAAATGAATTTTGTTCATAAAGTTCACGCTACTTTTTGATAAAGAAAAAGCCATGCAATCGTTAAAAAGCATGGCTTAGGTAGGTTAAGACTTAGTATTGTTTAAACTTACCGAGTTTTAAAAGCGCTTAATTTCTGAGTTAATGAGTGGCTCTCTTTTGTTAGCTCAGCAGTATCATTTAATGAGTTATGCATATCTGAAAGCACTTCGTTAGCGGCTTCGTTAATGCTTGTTACATTACGATTGATCTCTTCAGAGACTGAACTTTGTTCTTCTGCCGCTGAAGCAATTTGATTATTCATATCATTTGCAACAAGAATAGCAGAGCTGATCTCTTGTAAGTTCTGTTGTGCAATTAATGTTTCTTCTCTTGTAGCTAATGCTTGTTTTTGACTGCTGTCCATTACCGTTACAATGCTTTGAGTATTTTGTTGTAGTATCACAAGCATGCTATTAATTTCTTGAGTTGAGCTTTGAGTGCGGCTAGCTAGGTTACGAACTTCATCTGCAACAACTGCAAATCCACGTCCTTGCTCACCAGCACGAGCGGCTTCAATTGCAGCATTTAATGCCAGTAGATTTGTTTGTTCAGCAATTCCACCGATTTCAAGCAGGATTTTTTGGATATCATTACTTGATGCGGCTAAGTTAACCACTTGCTCTTGAGCTTCATTAATGAACGATGCCAATTCTTCTACGGAAGCTGCTGCATTATTCATGATCTTTTGACCATCTTCACTGCTTGCTTGTATTTGACTTGCCGCTGTCGCAGCTTGTAATGCTGACGATGCTACTTCTTGAGCTGTTGCGCTCATCTCATTAATTGCCGTTGCTAATTGTGTTACTTCATTAACTTGGCTTTGAAGTTTTATTTGTGATTTTTCTGTTTCTGTCATGGTATTTGCCGATGACTGAGAAACTAACTCTGCGGTTTCTTTTGCATTGTGCAGTGTATTTTGAATCTTCTCAATAAAGGTATTAAACCAGAACGCCAATTGGCCGATTTCATCTTTAGAGGCAACATTAATACGTTGTGTTAAATCACCATCGCCTTGAGCAATATTTTCAAAGTGGTTGGTTAGATTAATAAGTGTTGTTCCGATACTTTTGGCAATAAAGAAAATCAGTACGATGCCAATAATAGATGACACTAGGCCACTTAATAAGCCATTAGAAAGTGCTTGTTGGCTTAGCTCATTACTAAAGTGATTAAAATCAGTAATTTCTTGTTGTAGCACTTCAGTTGGTATAGATACCATGACAATCCATGGCTTTGCGCCCGTATTGATTGTAGAAATAGCGGTTTTAAAATGGCCTATATTTTTTAGAAAAGAGGCGTTGTTGCGTGATTCTCGCTGAATATCATTCCAGTGATTTGCAAAATCATCTTTTACTTTTTCGCCAACTAGATTTTCATCTTGGCTAAAAGAAAGTAAGCGACCCTCCCAAGAGGCAATAGAAACTACAGCTCCAGGGATCCCAATGGTGTCTGCTGCTTGTTTACTAATAGCTTGAAAACTTTTGATGGACCAATCATAACCAAGAGATCCGACTATTTTGTTATTTGATCGTAATGGTAGGCTAATTGTCGTGATTAGCTCTTGGTTGCCTCTTACATTGTAATAATACGGCTCCATTACAAAGCTGTTACCTGTTTCAAAAGGCGTTAAATGCCATTCATCAATACGCTCACCATTATCATTTAGTGACGTATTTTTAAAACTCTCCATTCCAAGAGCTTCAAAACTTGTGTCTGTCGGTGAGAAGAAGGGAGCAAGGACACCTTGTTTGTTAAGCGCTTTTTGAGTTAATTCAGAATCATCATAATTAAATCGGCTGTGCTCCCACACCATAAAGCCCGCAAAAACACTGTCATTTTGATTTTTTAATGAAGATGTAAATTGTCTAATTAGAAGCTCGGCATCTGTATTTGTATCATTTGATAACTCTAAAACTGATTTGAGTTGTTTTAAGTTGCTGATTACAGGGGAAAAAAGCCCATTAAGTTCTGCGCTTTGTTGATTGGCAATGGAGAGTAACTTATAGTCAATGTTATCTGAAAGCTGTGAGGATACATGCTCTGTGATGTCTTTATTAACTTTATCATAAGAAATAGTAGTAAAAAACATGGCGGTACTTAGCGTAATAAATATCGCAATTCCGGCACTAACAGCAATTCGAGTTTTGATGGATTTAAACATGATTTTTTAAATAATAAGTAAGGTTGTGTAATATATAGCGGCATTAAGTCAAATGTCATTAAGGTGTTTTGTTGTTTATAGTTTGAAATAACTATTTTATGTAAGTGAAGGTAATTTATATGAATGTAATAGATTGCCTGTATTTATATCATTCATATTTTTTCGTATTACTATGTATATATTATGTGTGTATATTAAGTAATAATTTATTTAATGTGCTTTTATATATATAAAATAATGAACACTTCTCTAATGGCTTTCTGTTATTCTTATGCGGTTATAGTAACTATTTTATAGTGAGAAAAAAATGAACAAAAAATTGTTGGTACCTTTGTTGTTTTCTGTGGCTTTAATGGGGTGTGACGACGCAAGTGAAGCGATTGATAAAGCCCAAGAGGCTGCAAATAAAGCCGTAGATATGGCTCAAGAAAAGCTAGAGTCAGTAGATCTAGAAGCGATTAATATTGAACAATTTGGTGATGCTGCAAGCTCTGCATCTGAGCTTGCAGAGTCAATTGATGAAGCGTTAAATGCGGATTACAGTAACCCTGAAGCTCTAGTTGAAATTCAAGAGCATATTGCTAACGCATACAGTTGTTTAGTTGAGGCGTCATCAGAATCAAGTGCTGAGAAATTAGTAAATAAAGTGATGTCGACGATTTCAAACCAAGAAGCGCAGAGCTTGATTGAGAAAGGCATTGAAAGCGCAAAAGAAATGCAAGCGTGTGTGATGTAATTAAACCGAATAAAAAAGCCCTGTAACAGTACGCTTTAAAGGCGTTTGATACAGGGCTTTTTAGTGCTTGTTAATCTATCTGGTTAAAAAT
Source organism: Aliivibrio sp. S2TY2 (assembly GCF_028765525.1). Classification (NCBI taxonomy): domain Bacteria; kingdom Pseudomonadati; phylum Pseudomonadota; class Gammaproteobacteria; order Vibrionales; family Vibrionaceae; genus Aliivibrio; species Aliivibrio sp. S2TY2. Next base: position 150,504 of record NZ_JARACS010000003.1, read on the forward strand.
AACCGTAAAGATTACAGCTTGTCAGTTAGCTCGATAGCTTGACCGATATAGTTTGCTGGCGTCATCTCTTTTAGACGAACTTTTTCGTCTTCAGGGATTTCTAAACCGTCGATGAATGCACGCATGCCTTCGCCGTCTACACGTTTACCACGAGTCAGTTCTTTTAGTTTTTCGTATGGCTTTTCGATGCCGTAACGACGCATTACTGTTTGTACAGGTTCTGCAAGAACTTCCCAGTTTTTATCTAGCTCAGCTTCAAGTGCAGCACGGTTGATCTCTAACTTGCTAATGCCTTTTAGAGTCGATGTGTATGCAATGATAGCGTAGCCACAACCAACACCTAGGTTACGAAGAACCGTTGAGTCAGTCAGGTCACGCTGCCAGCGAGATACAGGCAGTTTTTGTGCTAGGTGGCTAAAGATAGCATTAGCAAGACCTAGGTTACCTTCAGAGTTTTCAAAATCGATTGGGTTAACTTTATGCGGCATTGTTGAAGAGCCAATTTCGCCAGCAATCGTTTTTTGTTTGAAGTGGCCAAGAGCAATGTAGCCCCAAACGTCACGGTCAAAATCAAGTAGGATAGTGTTGAAACGAGCAATCGCATCAAATAGTTCAGCAATGTAATCATGCGGTTCGATTTGAGTTGTGTATGGGTTCCAAGTTACACCTAGAGATTCAGTGATGAACTCTTCGCTGAATGCATGCCAATCAACATCTGGGTAAGCAGATAGGTGAGCATTATAGTTACCCACAGCACCGTTGATTTTTGCTAAGATTTCAACGTTTTCGATTTGCTTGTATTGACGTTCCATACGGTATGCAACGTTAGCCATTTCTTTACCCATTGTTGATGGAGAAGCTGGCTGACCGTGTGTACGAGAAAGAAGAGGAACATCACGGTATTCGTTAGCTAGTGCTTTGATAGCATCAATAACGTTACGGATTTCAGGAAGAATCACCGTATCACGTGCTTCTTTAAGCATTAGAGCGTGAGATGTGTTGTTGATGTCTTCTGAAGTACATGCAAAGTGAATGAATTCATTGATAGCATGAAGCTCAGGAACGTCAGCTACTTTTTCTTTTAGGAAATATTCAACAGCTTTAACATCGTGGTTAGTTGTGCGCTCAATGTCTTTGATACGCATAGCATCTTCTTCGCTGAAGTTTGCTGCGATGTCATCTAAGAATTGATTCGCTTCTGCGCTTAATGTAGCTACTTCCGCAATCGATTGCGTAGCTGCTAATTTTTGAAGCCAACGAACTTCAACAACAGTACGATACTTCAGTAAGCCGTACTCACTAAAGATGCTGCGTAGAGAAATTGTTTTACTTCCGTAGCGACCGTCTACAGGTGAAACAGCAGTTAATGCTGACAATTCCATGTAAATCTCCTAGATGTGTAATAAAGGTTAGTGGATAAAGCCTGCTTATTATAAACAGGCTTTAATTTTAAATTCGAGCTAAAATTATTTTTGCTTGCTCAACCATCTTTTTACGACCAAAAATTAAGTGGCGGCGTTTGCCCCCCGTTTGACGCCATAATACGGCTGAGCGAATACCAGAAAGTAATAATGCTCGAACCTTATGTTGTGTCATTGATTGTTGTAAAATAGACGGTGTGCCAGTGACTTGAATGCGAGGTCCCATTGGGCTGATCACATCTAAGTAAATGCTGGCAATGTTGCTTAGCATTTGTTCGTCATGAATATCAAAATGTTCAAGTTGACGCTCAATGGTGCTAATGCGTTCGCCAAGCTTGCTCATGCCATCGCGGTGGCCAGCAAGTTTGCGCTCTAGCGCCATCAAGCTGATCAGGTAGCGAGTTAACTCACTGCCTGATGGGGTATTGTCAAAGTCTTGAACCAGACATTCTAAACCAACGCGCAAGTTAGCTTCATTGCCGTATACGGCTAGCGTATTACTTGGGTTGGTTTCTAAAATAGATTGAATAGCAGTATCAAACGCAGCTTGATCACAGTGCCCATCTTTCGCCATTTTTTGTACTAGGCTTGCTGCTTGGCAGATGCCTGCAAATGCAATGGTTCTGTCAAATAAAGTATTCGCCACGTATTAGCTCCTTAAATACGCTCTTCAATAATACCGCCACCTAGACACACTTCGCCTAAGTAGAAAACAGCAGATTGACCAGGAGTCACTGCAATTTGCGGTTCGTCAAAAATCACTTTAATGTTTTCATCATCAACAGGGATGATCGTACAAGGGATATCGGTTTGACGGTAACGTGTTTTTACTGTGCAGCTCAATGGCGCTTTAATGACTTCGCGATCAACCCAGTGAAGTTGAGACGCTAGTAGGCCTTGAGATTTCAGTAATGGGTGATCTTTACCTTGAACGGCAATTAACACGTTACGTTTTAAATCTTTCTCACCAACAAACCATGGGTCTTCATTACCGCCACCGCCTTTGGTGCCGCCAATGTGTAGACCTTTACGTTGACCTAAAGTGTGATACATCAAACCTTGGTGCTGACCAATCACTTTGCCTTCAGGGGTTTCGATATTGCCTGGTTGTGCTGGTAGGTATTTACCTAAGAATTCAGTGAATTTACGCTCACCAATAAAGCAGATACCTGTAGAGTCTTTTTTCTTCGCTGTGATCAAATCTTGCTCTTCAGCAATGCGGCGTACTTCTGGTTTTTCTAGTTCACCAACAGGGAATAGGCTGCGAGCAACTTGCTCAGAGCTTAATGTGTATAAGAAGTAGCTTTGATCTTTGTTTGAATCCAAACCACGTAGCATTTGTGGTTTAACACCATTTGCGATTTCTTCTGCTGTTGGGAAGGTACGACGAACGTAGTGACCCATTGCAATGAAATCAGCATCAAGTACTTCATCAGCAAACTCTAAGAAAGCTTTAAATTTGATTTCTTTGTTACATAGAATATCAGGGTTTGGCGTACGACCCGCTTTGTATTCCTCTAAGAAATATTCAAAAACGTTGTCCCAATATTCAGATGCAAAATTAATGGTGTGAAGGTGGATACCTAATTTGTCACACACCGCTTGTGCATCGGCTAAATCTTCGGCTGCTGTACAATATTCCTCGTTGTCATCTTCTTCCCAGTTTTTCATGAAAAGACCTTCAACTTGGTATCCTTGTTGCTGAAGTAGATAGGCTGATACTGAAGAATCCACACCACCGGACATACCGACGATGACTTTCTTTTGGCTGTTGTCTGACATTCTTTAACACCACTAATAAAACTTGAGGCAGATTCTAACAGAAAGAATATGCTCGTGACAGATCCGAGAGTAAAATCACATAATTATATCTGCGAAAAACAGATAAATTTCGAGCTTTATTCTTTCAGTTTTAATCGTTTTGCTAAACGATGTAAATTTCCAGTATCAACTTGTAATACTCTTGCTGTTGCTGCCCAATTTTGTTTATTTTCTTTATAGGCTTGTTGAATCAATTTAGCTTGAAATTCATCTGTTGCGATACGTAGCCCTTGGGGGCATTCTAAAAGCGTATCTTCTGTTACTTGATGTATTGGCTCGTCACTAATCGCTTCTTTTTGAATTGAAAAGTGCCATGTAGATAGCGTTAAATCTGAATCAATACTTTGTGCTCTAGAGAGTACCGCCGCTCGGCTTATTACATGCTCTAACTCTCGAATATTACCAGGCCAAGGGTATGTATTAAGTACACGGATGGCTTCTGGAGTAATGCGTATGCTTGATGCTCTTAGTTTTACACGACTTTTTTCAGCAAAGTAACCAACGAGTAAGGTAATGTCATTTTCTCGCTCTCTTAGGGGAGGGACAAAAATGGGGAAGACACTTAGCCTATGGTATAAATCAGCTCTAAAATTGCCTTCTTTGACTTCTTCACTTAAGGTTTTATTGGTTGCTGCAATAATACGAGTATTTACCTTGATGTGGTTGTCATCACCAATACGCTGAATATCACCATATTGCAAAACTCGGAGTAATTTAGCTTGTAGAGCTAATGATAATTCGCCTATCTCATCTAAAAATAACGTGCCATTATCAGCCGATTCAAATTTACCTTTCCGATTGCTAATTGCGCCAGTAAATGCGCCTTTTACATGGCCAAATAGCTCACTTTCCGCGACCGATTCCGGTAAAGCGGCGCAGTTTAAATACACTAAGCTTTGATTTGCTCTTGAAGATTGCTCATGCAAGGCACTTGCTACTAGCTCTTTACCTACGCCTGTTTCTCCGGTGATTAAGACAGATAACTCTGTATTGGCAACCGCTTTGATATTGGCTTTTAACTCTTTCATCGCTTTTGATTCACCAATCATCTCAACATTGTACTGCTGAGCGGTTTCAAAAGATGAGCTTGTAGAACTCTCTGAAGATTGATTCTCTAATCTTTCCATTAATAGGGCTGTGTTCAGACTGGTTGCAGCTAAGGCGCTAATGATCCTAAGTTCTTTATTGGTAAAACTATTAAATTGGTCGGGATCGAACGCATCAATAGTTACCGCACCAATCAATCGTTCGTTAATCAATAAAGGGAGGCCAATGCAAGAGTGTACGTGGAGGAGTTCTTTTTTATTTTTTATTAACCCATCATAAGGGTCGGGTAAATCACTGTCTGAAGGAAAGCGAACAATATCCCCAGCTCGTGCTATGGCTTCTAAACGAGGATGCTGTGAAATAGCAAAACGACGTCCAATCACATCACTGTCCAGGCCGTTGGTTGCAAGTGGTGAGAAGTATTGATTTTTAAATAAGAGTAAAGCTGAAGCGTCGCATTTTAACGCATTTCGAATGGTTGATAATAAGCGTTCGAAACGATCTTTGCTGTCTAGTCCTGACGTTAAATCTAATGCAATTTGAGCCCATTCCTCTTTCATGTTTTTCATTGAATACTCATTATCATAAATATTGTTAATTTGACTATTGTACTGTCATTTTAACAAAAGTAAACAATTGTCATTATGACATTTATTTTTGCTGATTTATATTAAAGTTATTATAAAACAATGAGATAAAAGTTGGCATGCGCAATGCAATATGAGTAGTAACGCTAATAATTAAATGAGAAAAAACAATGACTATTCATATTAAAAATAATGTTAACTGGGTTGGCCAACGTGATTGGGAAGTGTCTGACTTCCATGGTACTGAATTTAAAATGACCAAAGGCACAAGCTATAACAGTTACCTTATCCAAGAAGAAAAAACAGTACTCATTGATACGGTGGACCATCGTTTTAGCCACCAGTTTATTCAGAATTTAGAAATGGAAATTGATCTTGCTAGCATTGATTACATCGTAATTAACCATGCAGAAGAAGATCACGCAGGTGCGCTTTCTGCGTTAATGGAAAAGATCCCTGGAACGCCAATTTATTGCACTGAAAACGCGATTGATTCAATTGTTGGTCACCATCATCACCCTGAATGGAATTTTAATCCAATTAAAACGGGCGATGCGTTAGATATAGGTAATGGCAAGCAATTGATTTTTGTTGAAGCGCCGATGCTGCACTGGCCAGACAGCATGATGACGTACTTAACCGGTGATGCAATTTTGTTTAGTAATGATGCATTTGGTCAACACTATTGTGATGAGCGTTTGTTTAATGACGAAGTAGATCAAACGGAATTGATGGATCAATGCTTGCGTTACTACGCCAATATCCTTACGCCATTCAGTGCTCTGGTTACCGCTAAAATTAAAGAAGTATTAAGCTTCAATTTACCTGTCGATATGATCGCAACTTCTCACGGTTGTGTATGGAGAGATAATCCAACTCAAATCATTCATCAATATTTAGAGTGGGCTGATAATTATCAAGAAGATCGTATTACTATTTTCTACGATTCTATGTCAAACAACACTCGAATGATGGCTGATGCGATTGCTCAAGGTATTCATGATATTGACCCTGCTGTTGCAGTCAAAGTATTCAATGTTTCTCGCCAAGATAAGAATGACATTTTAACCAGTGTGTTCCGCTCAAAAGGGATTCTCGTTGGCTCATCAACCATGAACAATGTGATGATGCCTAAAATTGCGGGCATGTTAGAAGAGATTACTGGTCTTAGATTTAGAGCGAAAAAAGCAGGTGCATTTGGTAGTTACGGTTGGAATGGTGGTGCTGTTGATAGAATTCATTCTCGCTTAACTGATGCTGGTTTTGAAACCGCGGTGGGTCTAAAAGCGAAATGGCGTCCAGATGGTAAAGCAATGCAGTTATGTCGAGAGCATGGGCAGTTTATTGCAAAACAGTGGGCACTAAAACCACTAACCACAACGTTTAATACTATTAATGTAGAAAAAAAAGAACAAACAACAAAAGTCATTGAACCAACGGTGGCTAAAGAAGTAACAGCCCAAGATCCAGTCGTCATGATCGAACCTGCTGTTGAATTGGCAGTAAACGATACAGAAGTCGGAGCTACCGGAGAAAGCAGCGCTACACAGTGCATGTTATGTACAGTATGTAACTGGGTATACGATCCTGCGCTTGGTGAGCCAAATCAAGGTGTAGAGCCTAATACCCCTTGGTCAGAAGTACCTGATTATTTCTTATGCCCTGAGTGTCATCTAGGTAAAGACGTATTTGTTGAAATTAAGTAGTTGGAGGATAAATGATGAGTTTACCTATCGTTATTATTGGTAGTGGTTTTGCCTCTTACCAGTTGATTAAAACTATTCGTCGAACTAATAGTGATTGTCCGATCCATGTGTTTACGAATGACAATGGTGATGACTATAACAAGCCAGATTTGAGTCACGTATTTTCAAAGCAACAAAATCCAGAAGATATGATTACATTAACTGGAGGAGCTTTTGCTGAGCAATACAATGTCATTTTACATACGCATGCCTTCGTTGAGTCGATAGATGCTGAGAACCAAACCATTACTGTAAATGGTGATCAATTCGCTTATGGAAAATTGGTATTAGCGACAGGCTCTCAAACATTTATCCCCCCTTTTCACGGTGATGGATGTGAAGAGATCCTGACGTTAAATAGCCTAAAAGAGTTTGCTGGTATTCAACAAAAAGTATTGGAGTCTAAAAAAGTACTTGTTGTTGGTGGTGGTTTAATAGGTACAGAGCTCGCAATGGATTTGGCAAATGCAGGAAAAATGGTGACCTTGGTTGAGCCAAATAGTCATCTACTGGCCAATATGATCCCTGACTTTATTTCACTGCCACTTGAAAAAGCATGCAGAGAAAAAGGAGTTACCGTTACCTTGTCGGATTGTGTGCAAGCGGTAAATAAACAAGATAACGGGTATCGAGTAACGACAACGAATGGTCAATCGTACTTAGTGGATTGTGTTATATCAGCCGCTGGGCTAAAGCCTAATACACAGCTAGCCATAAAGTCGAACATTATGGTTAATCGAGGGATTGTTGTTGACTCAATACTGCAAACGTCAGCGAATAATGTCTATGCATTAGGTGACTGTGCCGAAATAGAAGGCAAGGTAATGGCCTACCTACAACCTATCTTATTAAGTGCGAATGCGTTGGCAAAAACCTTATTAGGAACTGAGACGATACTTGAATTACCAAATATGATGGTGAAGGTGAAAACGCCCCATTATCCAATACAGCTTGCGGGTAATACATCAGTCGACATTGAACGTTGGGCTGTTGATATTGATACGCAAGGGTTATGTGCTAAAGCTTACAATGCCAATAATCAGTTAACTGGATTTGTGGTAACCAATGAATTAGTTAAGAACGCATTTCCTTTATTTAGAGAGATACATAATACGAAATAATGAGAGGTGAGCTATGACAGAAATTCCACATGGATTAATTAAAGGGGTTGTCCTTCGTCGTTATGACTGGACTGAACGTTTATTCAGTTTATTTGTTGAAGCGCCAATTAGTGCTTATCAAGCGGGACAATTCACTAAATTAGCACTACCTGATGGGTATGGTGATTGGGTAAGAAGAGCTTATTCCATAGTAAACAATCCAAAGCAGACGGAAGGGCACCAACAGATGGAATTTCTGATCATTGCGGATGAAAGCGGGGAGTTATCACCTCGCCTTAAAGCGCTTAATTCTGGTGACGAGATTTTTGTTGGTAAAGAAGCTTCAGGGTTTATGACTATTAATGAGATGCCTGAAGGTGTGGAGGATTTATGGTTATTATCAACAGGTACGGCCATAGGGCCATTTATCTCAATATTAGAAACACCATTACTTGAATCTCGATTTAAAAATATTGTGTTAGTTCATGCAGTAAGAATGCAATCTGAATTGATTTATCAAGAGCGGATCCAACAATTAATTAATAGATACAACAAGAGGTTTCATTATGTACCAATTGTTTCTAGAGAACATGTCACCGGAACTTTATGTGGACGAATCCCGACTTTATTGCTCAGCAGAGAAATCGAAAACCGTGCCCAATGCCAGCTTAGTAAAACGCGTAGTTTCTTATACATCTGCGGCAACCCTAACATGGTTAAAGACACATCTGATGCGCTAAAAGAGTTAGGTTTTAACAAGCATCTTCGTCGTAAACCAGGGCAGTTTAGTTCTGAAAACTATTGGTAATCATCAATAAAAATATGACAAGAATAAATTATTTGGAGAAATTATTATGAGCCATTTACGTATTCCAAAAAATTGGACAATTCAACGTTCTACCCCATTTTTTACAAAAGATAATGTGCCAGACGCATTACTCACTCATCATAATACGGCTGCCGAGGTGTTTGGCCAGTTATGTGTAATGGAAGGAGTTGTCACTTATTATGGCTTTGCCAATGCAGAAGCAACAGAGCCTGAAATTAAAGTGGTTATTAATGCTGGGCAGTTTGCTACAAGTCCACCGCAATATTGGCATAGAATTGAGTTAAGTGATGATGCTCAATTCAATATTAACTTCTGGTCTGATAAAGATAAAACAGGAAAGAAAATGTTCAATGCTAAATAATTTACGCCTCTTTCTTTGCATTTATGGCATAGTAGGCGAAATTATTAAGCGAGAAGTAAGATGACAGATCAAGAAGACGATTTCATGACTGAAGAAACACTGATTGAAACCGTAAAGAATCAAATTGAAGATGGCAGCCCAATCGCGGTAAAAGAAACATTAATGCGCCTAGTGATGACGGGTAATTCGCGTGAAGAAGCGATTGAAATGATGGCGTGTGCACTTGCTATTGAAGTGTTTGATGTAATGAAGAATGGCGCAGAGTTTAATCAAAAGCGTTATAAAGAAAACTTAGAATCATTACCTGATATGAGCTTTATGGGCGATGAATAATCTCAATATTAATAGGCAGTAATTGTCTTTGATGTTGAAATAAAAAGGCCTGATAGTGTTGAAGCTATCAGGCCTTTTTGTATAAAGTAATACCTTAATCAGCACACCCTATTTCACCAGTTAACATACAGTTTTGCTGCTGTTTCTCTTGGTTTTTATAGTGCTCATTAGTTAATTCTGTCGAGTTAATGTCAGCTCTGTCTGCTGGAGCGCAAGCACTTAACAGCAGTACGCTAGCAATTCCTACTGCTTTAATCATAGTATTCATAATGATGCCTTTATTTTTATAATTGATGTAATCAGTCTAATTTAAAAAGCACCAAACAGGTAGCATAAATTAACGTTTTTATTACATATTAATCAATTGTTTTTAAAGTGATACTTCTTTCCATGTACCATGTTCTACATCTTTAATGGTCCAATCGCCCATTGAGTAGCGAATTAAACGCAATGTAGGAAAACCAATATGTGCTGTCATGCGTCGAACTTGACGATTACGGCCTTCAATAATCGTTATCGCAATCCACGTGGTTGGAATGGCCGCTCGAAATCGAACAGGAGGGTTGCGCTCCCATACGTCAGGCTCTGCCATTACTTCCACTTTTGCTGGAAGTGTCATGCCATCTTTTAGCTCTACACCTTGGCGAAGCTTCTCTAAATCTTCTTCAGTAGGAGCGCCTTCAACTTGTACCCAATAGGTTTTTGGCGATTTAGATTCTGGCTGAGTTAATCGCGCTTGCAGGGCACCATCATTGGTCAAGATTAATAAACCTTCGCTATCGCGATCAAGGCGACCAGCAGCATAAACATCTTTTACTGAAATAAAATCTGCGAGCGTCTGGCGATGTTGGTCATCAGTAAATTGACTCAATACATCAAAAGGTTTATTAAAGATAAGGACTTTACGATCTTTTGGTGCAGGGCGTGGTTTTTGAGCCGTTTTTTTCTTAAAGGCTGGTTTTTTCCAATTAGGGGAACGCTTGAATGTCATGTTAACTACCTTGCAAAATTGTAAAGCTTTTGTGGCGTTTAGTTTTAAAGTTCGCCGCTTTTCGCTATAGTACGCGCGTGAAACAAGAGACTAATAAAAATAAAGTCGGTAAATTACAAAGCCTATTATACGTTTTGTTATGGGTTTTGTGGATTAAATAGGGAAATTAAATGACAACGCAAAAATCTACGATTATCTACACCATCACTGATGAAGCGCCAGCATTGGCGACGCATTCACTTCTTCCAATTATTCAAGCATTTGCAGCATCATCAGATATTGATGTTGATACACGCGATATTTCACTTGCGGGCCGTGTTATTGCAAACTTTCCAGAGTATCTTACAGAAGAGCAACGCATTGGTGATGCACTTGCGGAACTGGGTGAATTAGCAAAAACACCAGAAGCAAATATCATTAAACTTCCAAATATCAGTGCATCAATTCCTCAACTTCATGCGGTAATTAAAGAGCTTCAAGCAAAAGGCTATGCTCTGCCTAACTACCCAGAAGAAGCAAAAACAGATGAAGAAAAAGCCGTTAAAGCGGTTTACGATAAAATTAAAGGCTCGGCAGTAAACCCGGTACTACGTGAAGGTAACTCTGACCGCCGTGCGCCTGGTGCAGTTAAGCAATATGCTCGTAATAACCCACACTCAATGGGGGCTTGGTCTGCGGATTCTAAGTCACACGTTGCAAGCATGAGTGAAGGCGATTTTTACTCAAGTGAGCAATCAGTAACGATTGATGGTGCAACGAATGTAAGTATTGAGTTTGTGGCTGAAAATGGTGATATCACTGTTCTTAAAGAAGGGTTAGTACTGAAAGATAAAGAGATCATTGATGGCTCTTGTTTGAGTAAGAAAGCATTGGTTGAATTCTTTGAAGCGGAAACTAAAAAAGCCAAAGAAGAAGATGTGTTACTTTCTCTGCACATGAAAGCCACCATGATGAAAGTATCGGACCCAGTAATCTTTGGTCACGCTGTAAAAGTGTTCTACAAAGATGTATTTGAAAAACACGCAGCGACTTTTGAAAAATTAGGCGTTGATGCAAACAATGGTATTGGTGATGTTTACTCTAAAATCGCCTCACTGCCAGAAGCAGAAAAAACAGCGATTGAAGCGGATTTAGCTGCCGTTTATGAATACCAACCAGAACTTGCAATGGTTGATTCAGATCGTGGTATTACTAATCTCCATGTACCAAGTGATGTGATTATTGATGCTTCTATGCCGGCTGCACTACGTACTTCTGGTCGTATGTGGGGACCAGATGGTCAGCTTAAAGACACGAAAGCGATGATTCCAGATCGTTGTTATGCAGGTGTTTATCAATCTGTGATTGAATTCTGTAAAGCCAATGGTGCATTTGATCCAACAACGATGGGTTCTGTGCCAAACGTAGGCTTGATGGCTCAAAAAGCAGAAGAATACGGTTCTCATGATAAGACGTTCATTCTTCCTCAAGCAGGAACGGTACGAGTGATTGATGGTGCTGGTAACGCCTTGATTGAGCATTCTGTTGGTGAAGGTGATATCTGGCGTATGTGTCAGGCAAAAGACGCTCCAATTCAAGATTGGGTTAAATTAGCGGTAAATCGTGCTCGTGCTACAGCAACACCGGCTGTTTTCTGGCTTGATGCAAACCGTGCTCATGATGCTCAACTGATTAAGAAGGTAAATACCTACCTTGCTGATCACGATACAGCAGGTCTTGATATTCAAATCCTTTCACCTGTAGAAGCAACAGAATATACATTAGCGCGCATCATTAAAGGTGAAGATACGATCTCAGTAACAGGTAATGTGTTACGTGATTACCTAACGGATTTATTCCCAATTTTAGAGCTTGGTACATCAGCGAAAATGCTGTCTATTGTCCCTCTTATGAATGGTGGTGGTCTGTTTGAAACGGGTGCGGGCGGTTCTGCTCCAAAACACGTACAACAGTTCGAAAAAGAAAACCATTTACGTTGGGATTCTTTAGGTGAGTTCTTAGCGCTTGCTGCTTCATTTGAGCATTTAAGTGTGACAACAGGTAATGCAAAAGCACAAATTCTTGCAGACACATTAGATGCCGCAACGTCTAAATTCCTTGAAACAAATAAATCGCCATCACGTCGTGTAGGTGAGCTAGATAATCGTGGTAGTCACTTTTATCTTGCAATGTACTGGGCTCAAGAGCTTGCAGTACAAACCAAAGATGCAGAGCTTCAAGCTTACTTTGGTTCATTAGCTGAAACCTTAACGTCTAATGAAACTAAGATTGTTGATGAGTTAAATGCAGCGCAAGGCGTAGCAGGAGATGTGGGAGGTTACTTCCAACCTGTTGTTGAACTAGCAGCGAAAGAAATGCGTCCAAGTGCTACATTAAATGCAGCATTAGCATCACTATAATTCATCGATTACATATAAATAGTCGGTAGATAAAATAAAGCCTTGAGATAGCGATATCTCAAGGCTTTTTCTATTTAACCGCTAGGGCGTTACTACGATTGGTATTAAATACTGGTATTGTAATAATTACGTTTTGGGCAAGAGGAGATAATTTCTGCGCGATTAAATGAAATAACCTCTTCTAGAACAACGTCAAACCCCCATAGACGGTGAAGGTGCTTCATTACTTCTTCATGACCTTTATCTAAAGGGATACGGTTATGTGGAATATGACGAAGAATTAACGATCTATCCCCACGAACATCAACATTCCACACCTGAATATTGGGTTCAAGATTACTTAAGTTATATTGAGCTGCTAATTTTTCTCTGATCTCTCGATAACCACTTTCATCATGAATTGCATTAACCTCGATATGTTTATTTTTATCATTATCTAAAATAGAAAATAGCTTAAATTCTCGAATAAGTTTCGGGGATAAATATTGGCTAATAAAGCTCTCATCTTTGAAGTTATGCATTGCAAAGTGAACCGCATCGAGCCAATCACTGCCAGCTAAATCAGGAAACCATTCCTTGTCTTCATCGGTTGGATCTTCACAAATCCGACGAATGTCTTGGAACATAGCAAAACCAAGAGCGTAAGGGTTGATACCACTGTAGTAAGGACTGTTATAGCTAGGTTGAGCGACGACATTTGTATGGCTGTGTAAGAATTCGAGAATAAACTTTTCAGAGACTAAGCCTTCATCATAAAGATGGTTAAGAATCGTATAGTGCCAAAACGTTGCCCAGCCCTCGTTCATCACTTGTGTCTGTTTTTGTGGGTAAAAATATTGGCTTATCTTTCGAATAATACGAACCACTTCTCGTTGCCATGATTCCAGAAGAGGCGCGTGTTTTTCAATAAAATAAAGAATGTTTTCTTGTGGCTCAGAAGGGAAGCGGATCTTCTCTTCGGTACTTTCTTCTTTGGCTTTTGGTACGGTTCGCCATAGGTCATTTACTTGAGACTGAAGATAGGCCTCTCTGTCTTCTTGGCGAATTTTTTCTTCTGCAATTGAGATTTTTTCTGGGCGCTTGTATCTATCGACCCCATAATTCATCAAAGCGTGACAAGAATCGAGGATCTTTTCGACTTCATCAACCCCATACTTTTCTTCGCATTGAGTGAGATATTGTTGAGCAAAAAGTAAATAATCGACAATAGAACTCGCATCTGTCCATGTTTGAAAAAGGTAGTTGCCTTTAAAAAAAGAATTATGGCCATAACAGGCGTGTGCCATTACTAAGGCTTGCATTGTAATGGTATTTTCTTCCATTAAATAAGCGATGCAGGGGGACGAGTTGATCACTATTTCATAGGCCAATCCCATTTGTCCGTGTTTGTAGTTTTGTTCTGTTTGGATAAATTTTTTACCAAATGACCAGTGATGATAATTGATAGGCATACCCACACTGGAGTAGGCATCCATCATTTGCTCGGCAGTAATGATCTCAATTTGGTTTGGATAGGTATCCAAGCGATAATGCTCAGCTACACGTTTAATCTCTACATGATATTGTTCTAGCATTTGAAAGGTCCAATCTGGCCCATCAGGTAGCATTTTTTTGTTCTTCATCCTTGCCTCCTAAGCCAGCTGTTTTTTAAATAATTCTCTAAAAATAGGGTAGATGTCTTCAAGCGAACGAATGTTTTTCATCGCAAAGTTATCAAATCCTTGTGCTAGCTTTTCGTACTCAGTCCATAATGTTTGGTGGTGACGTTTGGTTATTTCAATGTAAGAGTAGTACTGGCAGTTAGGTAAAATAGAAGCAGTCAGTAGTTCTTTACATTTTGGTGAGTCATCAGCCCAGTTATCGCCATCTGACGCTTGAGCGGCATAGATGTTCCATTCGTTATTTGGGAAGCGCTCAGCAACAATTTCTTTCATTAGTCTAAGTGCGCTTGAAACCATGGTTCCGCCCGTTTCTTGAGAGTAAAAAAAGTCATGCTCATTAACTTCTTTTGCTTGGGTGTGATGGCGTATAAAAACCACTTCTACATTTTCATAAGTACGGGTAAGGAACAGATAAAGGAGTACATAGAAACGTTTAGCGATGTCTTTAGTCGCTTGATCCATTGAGCCTGAGACATCCATTAAACAAAACATCACAGCTTGGCTTGATGGTATGGGTGTTCTTTCGTAGTTTTTATAACGTAAATCAAAAGAGTCGATATAGGGAACGTGTTTGATCTTCTCCCGTAAGGCTTCTATTTCTTCCTGCATTTTTCGAATAGCAAGTGGGCGGCTAGGCTCGCTGGTTTTAATGTTGTCTAGCTCTTGCTCTAATTCATTTAGCAGTCTTTTTTTTCCTGCGGTCATCGCAGTACGTCGAGCAAGAGATTGCTGTAATGAACGAACAATATCGATATTAGAAGGAACCCCAGCGGTTTGATAACCTGCTCGGTGTGTTTCCCATTCAGTTATTTTTTGAACTTGATTTTTCTCAAGATTAGGTAATTCAAGCTCTTCAAATAGAATGTCTAAGTACTCATCTTTTGAGATCTGAAAACTAAATTCATCCTCACCTTCGCCATCTGCACTAGCATCTCCAGCGCCTGCACCTCCACCATTACCTCCTTGTGGTCGTTCAATTTTGTCGCCTTTAATAAATTGATCATTACCAGGAAGAACTCGTTCACGAATGCCTCCTTGCCCTTGATGAAAAACTGGCTCGGAAATGTCTCCTTTTGGAATCGAAATGCTTTCACCACCCTCAGTATTAGTGACTGAACGTTGATTTACGGCATCAGAGACTGCACGTTTAATTTGATCTTTATGGCGACGAATAAAGCGTTGTCTGTTGACCGTGCTTTTCTTTTTGCCATTCAACCTTCGGTCAATAAATTGAGCCATAATATTGCCCTCCTAATTCATACCACCTTGATAAAGTATTCTGCCTACTTATATAGACAGTAATTTAATCAAAATGTTACTGGGTCAGCCCATAATTGATTATGGGCTGCAACGTCCTGTTGTTTACTTATGAAGATTTTCGAACACGTAAGTACCACTCTGCTAATAGACGGACTTGCTTTTTGGTGTAGCCTTTTTCCATCATACGAGCAACGAAGTTATCGTGTTTTTTCTGATCGTCAGTGGAGGTTTTTCCATTAAAGGAGATGACAGGAAGTAAATCCTCGGTGTTTGAGAACATTTTCTTCTCGATAACGACACGAAGTTTTTCGTAACTTGTCCAATTTGGATTTTGGCCATTGTTATTTGCCTTCGCTCTTAGAACAAAGTTAACAATTTCATTTCGAAAATCTTTCGGGTTACTGATCCCTGCGGTTTTTTCAATTTTTTCTAATTCATCATTGAGGGCAGAGCGGTCAAACAGTTGTCCCGTTTCAGGATCTCGATATTCTTGGTCTTGAATCCAAAAATCGGCATAGGTGACATAACGGTCAAAAATGTTTTGTCCGTACTCAGAGTAAGATTCTAGGTAAGCGGTTTGAATTTCTTTACCAATAAACTCTACGTATTTAGGGACTAAGAAACCTTTAACGAACTCTGTGTATTTATCAGCAATATCTTGAGCAAATTGCTCTCGTTCGATCTGTTGTTCAATAACATAGAATAGATGAACAGGGTTGGCGGCAACTTCGGTTTGGTCAAAGTTAAATACACGAGATAGAATTTTAAAAGCGAACCGTGTTGAAAGCCCTGACATGCCTTCATCGACTCCTGCAAAATCACGATACTCTTGATAGCTTTTGGCTTTTGGATCGGTGTCTTTAAGTGTTTCACCATCATAAACGCGCATTTTTGAGAACAGAGATGAGTTCTCAGGATCTTTTAGGCGCGAAAGTATCGAGAATTGAGCCAAAATATCTAAGGTACTTGGAGAACAAGGCGCATGAAATAGATCACTGTGTTCCAATAGCTTTTGATAGATTTTGACTTCTTCAGATACTCGTAAACAATAAGGAACTTTAACTATGTATACCCTATCTAGAAAGGCCTCATTGTTTTTGTTGTTTCTGAACGTCTGCCATTCTGATTCATTCGAGTGAGCCAAAATCATGCCGTCAAAAGGCAGAGCGGATAATCCTTCTGTACCGTTGAAGTTACCTTCTTGGGTTGCTGTTAATAGAGGATGAAGTACTTTGATTGGTGCTTTAAACATCTCTACAAACTCCATTAAGCCTTGGTTGGCTTTACACAGGGAGCCTGAATAACTATAAGCATCAGGATCATCTTGGGCAAAATGCTCTAATTGACGAATATCTACTTTACCAACAAGAGAGGAGATATCTTGATTGTTCTCATCCCCCGGTTCTGTTTTTGCTATCCCTATTTGGTCGAGAATTGATGGATGCACTTTAATTACTTTAAATTTGGTTATATCGCCACCAAATTCATGTAATCTTTTTGCTGCCCACGGAGACATTATTGAGCGTAGGTTACGAGGCTCGATGCCGTATTCTTGTTTTAGTAATTCACCATCTTCTATTACATCAAATAAACAGAAAGGGTGATCGTTTACAGGGCTTCGTTCTCCATTGGCACTTAATATATAAATAGGCAATTTCTGCATTAAGCTTTTTAGTTTTTCAGCGAGCGATGATTTACCGCCACCCACAGGACCTAATAGGTAGAGTACCTGTTTACGCTCCTCAAGACCTTGAGCAGCATGCTTAAGATAAGAAACAATTTGTTCAATGGGTTCCTCCATCCCATAGAAGTCTTTAAAGGTTTCATAGCGAGAAATAACTCTGTTAGAAAAAATACGACTAAGCTGAGGATCAAGTGCAGTGTCTATGACTTCAGGTTCGCCAATAGCCATAAGGAGTCTTTCTGCTGCATTGGCATAAGCACTTTTGTCATTACTACATAGGGACAAGAAATCTTGCAGTGACATCTCTTCATCTTTTGCCGCTTCATAACGGGCTTGATAGTGGTCAAAAATACTCATATCCATTTCCTCTCGTCATCCGTTTTTTTAATTAAGCTTCTATAAGGTTAGTTACTAAACCCTTATTTTGTCCAAGAAAAAACTAAAAATAGAATGAAAATTAATCAAGAAATGTGGCAATGCGCAGATATAAAAAAGGCGAACTTTGAAAAGTTCGCCAGTTAATATTTTTATCAGTAGTTCAATTATTTACTGTGATACTGCTCGCAGGCAAGTAATGTGTTTTCAATAAGACTAGCAACTGTCATAGGTCCAACGCCACCAGGAACAGGAGTAATGTAGCTTGCTTTTGTTTTTGCTACGTCGTATTCAACATCACCGATTAACTTGCCTGAGTCTAAACGGTTGATACCTACATCGACTACGACTGCGCCTTCTTTAATCCACTCTCCTGGGATAAAGTTTGGTTTACCAACGGCAACGACAACAAGGTCGGCTTGGCGAATATGGTTTTCAAGATCTTTAGTGAATCGATGACAGGTTGTTGTTGTGCAACCAGCAAGAAGTAATTCAAGTGTCATAGGACGACCAACGATGTTTGATGCACCGACAACAACCGCATGCATTCCACGTACCTGAATATTGTAACGTTCAAGCAGGGTAATGATGCCTTTAGGTGTGCATGAACGCAATTTTGGAATGCGTTGAGAAAGGCGACCAACGTTATAGGGGTGAAAACCATCAACGTCTTTCTCTGGATCAATGTGCTCTAAAATTTTAGTACTGTCCATTCCTGCCGGAAGAGGAAGTTGAACTAAAATACCATCAATCTCTGCGTCTTGATTTAATGTGTCAATAATAGACAATAATTCAGCTTCTGTTGTGGTGGTTGGTAAATCGTAAGATTTTGAAATAAAGCCAACTTCTTCACAAGCACGGCGCTTGCTTCCAACATAAACTTGAGAGGCAGGATCTTGTCCAACAAGAACGACAGCAAGGCCAGGAGCTCGAAGTCCTGCTTCTACGCGAGCTTTAACGCGAGCACCAACTTCAGAGCGAACGGTTTGAGAAATGAGTTTTCCATCGATAATTTGAGCGGTCATAGTGATCCTTTGAAGGTCTAATACTAGGTTGACCCCCGTATTGTCGCAGAAAGTTAACTTAATAGCCATAGCGCAAACGTTTGCCTATTGGTGGGATACTCTCGTTAAAATGAGAACTATGATTTGTTTTTTAGGTAAAAATGATTTTTTATTTAATGATTAGATCAAAGAGTGCACGATCTGCCCTTTTTTTCATCATTCGGTAAGATAATGATAAGAAAAGGATTGATCTGTTTTCGGATATTCGTATAATCCTACCCCATAGAGCGCCCTTAGCTCAGCTGGATAGAGCACCTCCCTTCTAAGGAGGTGGTCGAAGGTTCGAATCCTTCAGGGCGTACCAAATTGAAAAAGCCGCATTAACCTTATGGTTAGTGCGGCTTTTTTCATTTCTGTCATATAACTTTTCAATGTGTTAGCGTTAGTTCATTACACTGTTAATGGATTACGCTCATGTCTTTTTGGAATGCTTTTTCAATTACAACTCGTTACGCTGAATTACCTCGCAGTTTTTTTACTTATGTTCAACCAACGCCGTTGGAAAATACACGTTGGGTTATATGGAACAGTAAACTTGCGGCACAGTTTGGTTTACCTGAAGATCCTGAGAGTAATACAGAGTTACTTTCTTCTTTTTCTGGCGAGCATGTTCCTGCTGTTTTTTCTCCACTAGCAATGAAATATGCAGGCCATCAATTTGGTGGATATAACCCTGAACTTGGTGATGGGCGAGGATTATTACTTGCTGAAATTAAGGATAAAGAAGGAAACAGTGTTGACCTTCATTTAAAAGGGGCAGGGTTAACGCCTTATTCTCGATCTGGCGATGGCCGAGCAGTACTTCGATCTACCATTCGTGAATATTTGTGCAGTGAAGCTATGGCTGGATTAGGTATCCCTACAACACGAGCATTAGGGATGATGACGAGTGATACTCCCGTTTTTAGGGAGGGTTATGAAACAGGAGCATTACTTGTCCGAATGGCTGAAACTCATATTCGATTTGGACATTTCGAACATCTGTTTTATTCAAATTTATTATCAGAGCAGAAATTATTGGCGGATAAGGTGATTGAGTGGCATTACCCTCAATGTATAGCTAAGGATAAACCCTATGCAGCAATGTTCGATGAAATCGCAGACAAAACAGCTTATATGATTGCGCATTGGCAGGCTGTTGGGTTCGCTCATGGGGTAATGAACACAGATAACATGTCGATCACTGGGCAAACGTTTGACTATGGCCCATTTGGTTTTTTAGATGATTATGAACCGAGCTATATTTGCAATCATTCAGATTACCAAGGCCGCTATGCATTTAATCAACAACCGAGAATAGGACTATGGAATCTATCGGCATTAGCGCATTCTCTTTCGTCATTGATTGAAAAATCAGACTTAGAATCCTCCTTAGAGAAGTATGAAACTCGCTTGGGTCATTATTTTAGTCAACTAATGAGAAAGAAATTGGGGTTACTTTCTAAACAAGAAGGAGATAGCCGATTATTTGAGTCGATGTTTGAATTATTGTCACAAAACTCTGTAGATTACACACGGTTTATGAGAGCGTTGTCTTATTTAGATAGTCAAGATAAGCAAACCGTTGTCGATTTGTTTTTAGATAGAGAAGCAGCAACACTCTGGGTTGAGCTATATTTGGCACGATGTGAGAAAGAAGAGAAGAGTGCAGAGATACGCTGTAAAGAAATGAGAAGGGTAAATCCTAAATACATTCTTAGAAATTATCTTGCTCAACAAGCCATTAATAAAGCGAAAGACGGTGATTATAGTGAGATTAAGACATTATCTATGTTGCTGGACTCTCCCTTTGATGAGCATCCTAGGTTTGAATCATATGCTCAATTACCACCTGAATGGGGAAAGAAAATGGAGATTAGTTGTTCATCTTAACTCATTGTTAATTTAATTTTTTATACACAATATAGCATTAGCTTGGATTCGAAGTTTTATTTAAGCTATGAAACATAAAGTGAAGTAATTCATCCATTGCTGTTTTGCGATTATCCTCTGTGTTTGTGTAACCTTGCGCTAAGACACTCCAAGAAGAATTGATTTGGTTTGGTAGAAATACAGCAATAAATATACTGGCTTTATCCGTTTCATTCTTATTATCTACAGGTTGTAAACCTGTCAATAATCCTGTTTCATTTAAAATTTTTGTATCACTAATAGCACTCTCAACTCCAAGTCCATAGCCAACATAAAAGTCAGCGAATGTAGGGTTGTCTGTATAAATAAATCCTTTCTGTGTTAATTCATTTTTTAGTGACTTGATGAAGCGTTGTTCAGTATTGTTTTCATTTAATGTGCTATTTAAATAATTGGCATTGATACTTGGATGCCAAGCAAATGTACGTTTGCCTGCGATGACATCATTAATGTTGCCAATGGTTACAAGATTTACAGTACTTTTTTCTTGATGCGTTTCGGACACGCAACCAGTAAGAAAAGTGAGGAGTAAAAAAGACAAGAAATATTTCAAAGTGATAACCTATTTGAGGGTAGTAATGAGGGTTGGAGTTTTATGATTAAGATAGGTTCAAAAAAGGTGAGTATCATTACTCACCTTTAAGATAATTACTCGAGGTAAGGTTATTTAACCGCTTCACCTTCAAGTGGTTTAATTTCACTGGCGTGAAAACCTTTTGGCCCTTCGTGGATTTCGTAAGTAACAGATTGACCTGCTTTTAGTGTGCGGTAGCCATCCATCTCAATAGTAGAATAGTGCGCAAAAATATCACCATCTTCACCTTCAGGACAAATGAAGCCAAACCCTTTGGCGTTATTGAACCATTTTACTGTACCTGTTGCCATGCTATACATCCCTCTGCATTTTTTAATTACCTAGCATAATATTTATCAATTAAGAATCTGCTTAATTGATAACCACTACAAGTACACTCTATTAAATCTAAAGAGGGAGTCAAGAACATTTTGTTTACTTTGTTAACATTTACGTTCAATATCATTTTTGCGATTAACATAATTATCAGTAATAACAATGTGATAAATTAAAGTGGTGTTAACTAAAAAAAGGCTCTATTCTTTAATTTGTTATCGATGATTTTCTATTCAATTAATAGGAAATTAAGTGATAAAGGCTCTAAATTGACATCTTTTGTTTGATGTAACTCTTCGTCTAGATTAGGCTCAATAGTAAGGGGATACCTTGACGTATCAGAAATGCTATTTAACTAATTAGTTGTCAACATGAGCAAATTATATGAATGGATTTCTCCTGATTCAGATGTACTAGAATTGGAGAAAACAGGATTAAAACCACCAGCAATGTATAAAGTGGTTTTAAATAATGATGATTACACTCCGATGGAGTTTGTTGTCGAAGTTTTAGATAAATTTTTTTCCATGGATTTGGAAAAAGCAACACAATTAATGTTAACCGTGCATTATGAAGGGAAAGCAGTATGTGGGATTTTTACTGCTGAAGTTGCTGAAACTAAAGTTGCGCAAGTCAATACGTATTCGCGTGATAATGAGCACCCACTACTGTGTACAATGGAGCAAGTATAAGCTTGTTCGTTACACCATCTTTTGGTGTTTTGGGAGGTTCCTATGCTAAATAAAGAATTAGAAGCGAGTTTAAACAGTGCGTTTGCTCGTGCACGAGAAAAACGTCATGAATTTATGACGGTAGAGCATTTATTACTGGCTCTATTAGAGAACCCATCAGCTCACGAAGCTCTTTTAGCGTGCCATGCAGATTTAAAAGCATTGGCAACTGAAATTGATGAATTCATAACACAAACAACACCTTTAATTCCTGCCGATGATGAAAGTCGAGAAACGCAACCAACATTAAGCTTTCAACGCGTTCTCCAACGTGCTGTTTTTCATGTTCAATCATCAGGCCGTAGTGAAGTTACGGGTGCTAATGTTCTGGTTGCTATTTTTAGTGAGCAAGAGTCACATGCCGCATACCTCCTTAAAAAGAACGACATTAGTCGATTAGATATTGTTAATTACATCTCTCATGGTGCTCCAGAGCATCGCGATGAAAATGCAGAATCAAATAATGTTGAAACGGCAGTAGAAGCAAGTTCAGAAGATAAATTAGAAAGTTTCGCAACGAACTTAAATCAAGTAGCGAAAAATGGGGGGATTGATCCTCTTATTGGACGTGATCAAGAGCTTGAACGTACAATTCAAGTGCTATGCCGTCGTCGTAAAAATAATCCATTACTTGTTGGTGAAGCGGGCGTTGGTAAAACGGCCATTGCTGAAGGTTTGGCGTGGCGCATTGTTGAGGGACAAGTTCCTGATGTAATTAAAGACTGCATTATTTATTCATTAGATATAGGTTCATTGCTTGCAGGAACTAAGTATCGTGGTGACTTTGAGAAACGCTTTAAAGCTATCTTAAAACAGCTTGAAAATGAAGAACATGCGGTATTATTCATTGATGAAATTCATACGATTATCGGTGCGGGTGCGGCGTCAGGCGGACAAGTGGATGCCGCTAACTTAATTAAGCCGCTATTAAGTAGTGGTAAGTTGCGTTGCATTGGCTCGACGACTTATCAAGAGCACAGCACTATTTTTGAAAAAGAGCGTGCATTGGCTCGTCGTTTCCAAAAAATTGATATTTTAGAACCATCATTAGATGACACAACGAAGATCCTTATTGGGCTGAAGAGCAAATATGAAGAACATCATGATGTTCGTTATACCAATAAAGCACTTCGTGCCGCTGTTGAGCTGTCAGCGAAATACATCAATGAACGTCATCTGCCAGACAAGGCGATTGATGTTATTGATGAGGCCGGAGCGCGTTGTCGTTTAACACCGGTTAGTCGTCGTAAGAAAACCATCAATGTTGCTGATATTGAGTCTATGGTTGCTAAGATGGCGCGTATTCCAGAGAAGTCGGTATCATCAAGCGATAAAGATGTTCTGAGAAAGCTGGATGATAAGCTTAAGATGTTGGTGTTTGGTCAAGATCAAGGTATTGATGCTTTATGTGAAGCGATTAAGCTAAGTCGAGCTGGTTTAGGTGCTGATAATAAACCTGTTGGTTCTTTCTTATTTGCAGGCCCTACAGGGGTTGGTAAAACAGAAGTGACGGTTCAGTTAGCTAAAGCGCTTGGTATTGAGCTTCTTCGTTTTGATATGTCTGAATACGGTGAGCGTCATACCGTGAGCCGCTTGATCGGTGCTCCCCCTGGTTATGTTGGTTACGAACAAGGTGGCCTACTGACAGATGCGGTAATTAAGCACCCACATTCTGTTGTATTATTGGATGAACTTGAAAAGGCACATCCAGATGTCTTTAACTTGTTACTTCAAGTTATGGATAACGGTACGTTAACAGATAATAACGGGCGTAAAGCGGATTTCCGAAATGTAATTTTCGTAATGACAACTAATGCAGGCGTTCAAGAAACGGTTAAGAAATCAATTGGTTTGATTCAGCAAGATCACAGTACTGATGCGATGGCTGCGATTAAGAAAGTCTTTACGCCAGAGTTTAGAAACCGTTTAGATAATATTATTTGGTTTGAACACTTAAGCAAAGATGTGATTTCACTTGTTGTTGAGAAATTCATTGTCGAGCTTCAAGTACAGCTGGATGCTCGTGGTGTGTCAATGGAAGTATCAAAAGAAGCGAAAGCATGGTTAGCTGAGAAAGGATACGACAAGGCCATGGGCGCACGTCCAATGGCTAGAGTTATCCAGGAAAACTTGAAAAAACCAATGGCAAACGAGCTTTTATTTGGTGAATTAGTAGATGGTGGTACGGTTCGCGTTAAATTAAATAAAGGTGAATTAGCATTTGAATTTACCAGCGAAGCAGAAGCTGTGCATTAATTGATATCTAGATAATAAAAAACCCAGTCATTGACTGGGTTTTTTTATATTATTTTAAAGCAGACTGAAAATTAATCTGCTAAAAATGACAAATTAACGAGCACGGAAGACGATACGGCCTTTAGATAAATCGTAAGGAGTCATTTCAACTGTTACTTTGTCACCAGTAAGAATACGAATGTAGTTTTTACGCATTTTACCTGAGATGTGAGCTGTAACAACGTGACCGTTTTCTAATTCTACGCGAAACATTGTGTTTGGCAGAGTATCTAGAACCGTGCCTTGTAGTTCAATTGCGTCTTCTTTTGCCATTGAATCCTCTTTAATATAGATAGCTTTGGCTGATTTTTAAGCGGCTAATAATGCCCTTAAAAATGATGTATGTAAAGTTTGGTGGGCATTTTACCCTTGCCAGACCATATTTACTAGCTTTTGGTTAGGTTTATATCGATCTTTATATTTCATCGCTGGGCAATCGTCTATTTGGTAACCAGGATAAAGCCAGTTCTTATTGAGCTCAATGCATAATTTTAACTGAATGAGTATAGATACGGTTCCAAGAGAAAGCGGGTGTAGAGGCTCAAAGAAGGTATACATAGCACTGATAGAATCGCTAAGAATGTCTGTGACAGCAATAGCAATTAGCGTGTCATTTTCATAAATATGAAGAAAGTGGTTTGGTAACCACTCGGCATGAGAAAATTCAAAGAATTGGTCTTTGTTTGCTGGGAACATACTGCCAGTTTGGTGACGAGTACTGATGTATCTGTCATATAGCTCGAACCATTCTTCATCCATCTCATTTTTTAGTTTATAAGTGAATGACGATATTTTATTTAATATACGCTTTTGACTTTTGCTAGGTGCAAATTCCTTAGCATTGATGCGTAGAGGTTGGCAAGCGTTACAGGCATTGCACATTGGCTTATAAATCGTGCCTCCACTACGTCTAAATCCTAAACGAATAAGCGCCTGATAACCAAGAGGCGAATGCAGTTCTTGCTCCATTGCTACACCTAATCGTTCTTGTTGCCCCGGAAGGTAGCTGCAAGTGCCTTCCGGAGTAAGTCCGACTTGAAGAGAAAATTTACTCATGGCTACGGTTTATTCCCTATTGATTGTGGTGCATAACAGCTTGGTGCGACTAATTTGTCGGTAAGCTCTCCTAGTTTCATTTTAAATTCAGAGCGATTCATTTCAGTAGCGCCTAAACTTTCGAGGTGAGGGTTCATCATTTGGCAGTCAATGAGCTCACCACCGGCTGCGGAAAAATGCTCACAAAATTTCCATAGTGCGATTTTTGAAGCATTCGTCTTTAATGAGAACATAGATTCGCCACAAAATATCTGGCCAATCTGAAGTCCGTATAATCCCCCAATTAGTGTTTCATTTTCCCATACTTCAACAGAGTGACAATAACCTAATGCTGCTAGTTGTTTATACGCAAAGATCATTTCAGGCATTATCCAAGTTTCTTCGGGGCCTCTTGTTGATGCACATAATTCAATGATCTGTTCAGTTACTGTATTTATGGTGATGCGATAGTTGGATTTACGAAAATACTTTTTAAGACTCTTAGATGGCGAGAATTGACGAGGTAAAAAGACACCTCGAATCGAAGGACTCCACCATAAAATAGGGTCGCCTTCGCTATACCAAGGGAAAATACCGTGTTGGTAAGCATTGATAAGACGATTGGCAGATAAATCGCCTCCCATAGCAAGTAATCCATCAGGTTCGGTTAATGCACTTTCTATTGAAGGAAAAGCGCTGTGCATATCTGAATCAAGTTGTTGTAAATATATAGTCATAAATAAAAGAAATAAGTATTCATTATTTTTAAGTAAAGAGACGACATTGCCTCTGGTACAACGCTTTGGTTTTCGTTACTCTGAAGGAATGAAGAATAACAAAAAATAACAATGAAAGCTGAAACAGCTATGTCATCATGAGGTGAAATACCGAGCATAGCGTTATTATTTATTTGTATAGGAATTTTTACATAAACATGGAAAGCTTAACTCTTCAACCAATTTCAAAAATTGATGGTCAAATAAACCTACCTGGCTCAAAAAGTGTGTCCAATCGTGCATTGTTACTGGCGGCGTTGGCATCTGGAAAAACAAAACTAACCAACCTGCTTGATAGTGATGATATTCGTCATATGCTTAATGCGCTAAAAGCACTTGGTGTTGAATATACATTATCCGAAGATAAAACAGTGTGTGAAGTAACAGGCTTAGGTCGTGCTTTTGAACCCAATGAGGCATTAGAATTGTTTCTTGGTAATGCAGGAACGGCAATGCGCCCATTAGCGGCAGCGTTATGCTTAGGTAAGGGTGAGTTTGTCCTTACTGGTGAGCCTCGTATGAAAGAACGTCCAATTGGGCATCTTGTCACTGCATTAAAAGCCGCAGGCGCAGATGTTGAATATTTAGAAAATGAAAACTATCCACCGCTAAAAATAAAAGGCACAGGCCTTAGCGGAGGAACGGTTGATATTGATGGTTCTATCTCAAGCCAATTTCTAACTGCTTTTTTAATGGCTGCACCACTATCAACACAAGAGACGACCATTAATATTATTGGCGACTTGGTTTCAAAACCTTATATAGACATCACTTTGGATATAATGGCGACGTTTGGTGTTGAGATTGAAAATCAAAATTATAAAACGTTTGTTGTGCCTGCGAATCAAACGTATGTTGCACCCGGTGACTTTCTTGTTGAAGGTGATGCATCATCAGCGTCTTATTTCTTAGCGGCGGCAGCCATTAAAGGTGGTTCAGTTAAAGTCACGGGAATTGGCAAAAAAAGCATTCAAGGCGATGTTCAGTTTGCTGATGCGTTAGCGGCTATGGGTGCTGACATTGAATGGGGTGATGATTATGTTATTGCTCGTAAAGGTGAGCTAAAAGCCGTGGATATGGATTTTAATCATATTCCTGATGCCGCGATGACAATAGCGACTGCAGCGTTATTCGCGGAGGGCACGACCTCTATTCGCAATGTATATAACTGGCGTGTAAAAGAAACAGATCGCTTAGCGGCGATGGCGACAGAATTAAGAAAAGTGGGTGCAGAAGTCGAAGAAGGTGAGGATTACATTACGATAACGCCACCGACATCATTAAAGCATGCAGCGATTGATACTTATGACGATCACCGTATGGCGATGTGTTTTTCGCTTGTGGCATTAAGTGATACACCAGTCACTATTAACGATCCGGGCTGCACATCAAAAACATTTCCAGACTATTTTGAAAAATTAAAAGAACTGAGTGTCTAATTAATTATCAATAAACAAGCTTAAGATTTGTTGATACTAGCCCTGTGTAAAAAAACACAGGGCTTTTTTAGTTTTTAATAATCTAGAGTATATAAATAATCTGACTTGGGTATAATGCGCCCGTAGAAACCAATCACAATAATTAATTGGAGAACTCCATGACAACTCATTCACCAGTCGTTACTGTTGATGGTCCAAGTGGAGCAGGTAAAGGCACATTGTGTATGTTACTTGCAGAAAAGCTAGGTTATAACTTATTAGATTCCGGTGCAATTTATCGTGTGTTAGCACTAGCTGCGATTCATCACGGAGTAGATTTAAACTCAGAAGATGGACTTGTTCCTTTAGCCGCTAATTTAGACGTGCAATTTAAAGCGGAAGGCGAACTTGTTAAAGTCATTCTTGAAGGTGAGGATGTTTCGGCTGAACTTCGTAAAGAAGAAACAGGAATGGCGGCTTCAAAAGTTGCAGCGTTGCCACAAGTACGTGAAGCATTATTACGTCGCCAACGTGCATTTTCTGCTCAGCCTGGTCTAATTGCTGATGGCCGTGATATGGGCACAGTGGTGTTCCCAAGCGCTGAAGTGAAGATATTTTTAGATGCAAGTGCAGAAGAACGTGCGAATCGCCGTATGAAGCAGTTGCAACAGAAGGGGTTAGATGTTAAATTTGACCGTCTTTTAAGCGAAATCCAAGAACGTGATGATCGAGACCGCAATAGAGCTGTCGCGCCATTACGTCCTGCAGAAGACGCTTTAGTATTAGATTCAACTTCAATGAATATTGATGAAGTTGTCGCGCAAGCCATTACTTTTATTGAATCTAAGCTATAATGAAAACTTAGTTAGTTGCAAGGATGATAACTAACCTTACTATCAACCCCATGCGGTAGGATACCCATGGACGTTTAATATTGAAGATCAAATTAATGACTGAATCTTTTGCTCAACTCTTTGAAGAGTTTCTGAATGAAACTGAATTCCAACAAGGCAGCATCGTTAAAGGTACTGTAGTAGCTATCGAGAACGGTTTCGTTCTTGTTGACGCTGGCCTTAAGTCTGAAGCAGCTATCCCAGCTGAACAATTCAAGAACGCTGCTGGCGAACTTGAAGTTGAAGTTGGTTCTGAAGTAGACGTTGCTCTTGACGCTGTTGAAGACGGTTTCGGCGAAACTCAACTTTCTCGTGAGAAAGCGAAGCGTCACGAAGCTTGGATCCAACTTGAAAAAGCATACGAAGATGCTGAAACAGTTATGGGTGTTATCAACGGTAAAGTTAAAGGCGGCTTCACAGTTGAACTTAACGGTATCCGTGCATTCCTACCTGGTTCTCTTGTTGATGTACGTCCAGTACGTGACACTCTGCACCTTGAAGGCAAAGAGCTAGAGTTCAAAGTAATCAAACTTGACCAAAAGCGTAACAACGTTGTTGTTTCACGTCGTGCTGTTATCGAATCTGAAAACAGTGTTGAGCGTGACGAGTTACTTGCTTCTCTACAAGAAGGCATGGAAGTTAAAGGTATCGTTAAGAACCTTACTGACTACGGTGCATTCGTTGATCTAGGTGGCGTTGACGGTCTACTACACATCACAGATATGGCTTGGAAGCGTGTTAAGCACCCATCTGAGATCGTAAATGTTGGTGACGAGATCAATGTTAAAGTTCTTAAGTTCGATCGTGAGCGCACTCGTGTTTCTCTAGGTCTTAAGCAACTTGGCGAAGATCCATGGGTAGCTATCGCTAAGCGTTACCCAGAAGGTCACAAACTTTCTGGTCGTGTTACTAACCTAACTGACTACGGCTGCTTCGTTGAAATCGAAGAAGGCGTTGAAGGTCTAGTACACGTTTCTGAAATGGATTGGACTAACAAGAACATCCACCCTTCTAAAGTTGTTAATGTAGGCGACGAAGTTGAGGTTATGGTTCTTGAGATTGACGAAGAACGTCGTCGTATCTCTCTAGGTCTTAAGCAATGTAAAGCTAACCCATGGCAGACATTCGCTGAAGCGCAAGCTAAAGGCGACCACGTTACTGGTAAGATCAAATCTATCACTGACTTTGGTATCTTCATCGGTCTTGACGGCGGCATCGACGGTCTAGTTCACCTATCTGACATTTCTTGGAATGCTACAGGTGAAGACGCGGTACGTGAGTACAAGAAAGGCGACGAAATCTCTGCTGTTGTTCTAGCAGTAGATGCAGAGCGTGAGCGTATTTCTCTAGGTGTTAAACAAATGGAAGAAGACCCATTTAACAACTACCTAGCAGACAACAAGAAAGGTACTCTAGTAAACGGTACTGTTTCAGCTGTTGACGCTAAAGGCGCTACAATCACTCTTGCAGACAGCGTAGAAGGTTACATCCGTACTTCTGAGCTATCTCGCGACCGTGTTGAAGATGCATCTCTAATCTTAAGCGTTGGCGATAGCGTTGAAGCGAAGTTCACTGGTGTAGACCGTAAGAACCGCGTAGTTAACCTATCTATCAAAGCTAAAGATGAAGCTGACGAGCAAGAAGCAATGGCTTCACTGAACACTAAGTCTGAAGACGGTGGTTTCGGTAACGCAATGGCTGACGCTTTCAAAGCAGCTAAAGGCGAATAAGTAAATTTAAAGGGAGCGTAATGCTCCCTTTTCTTTCGATAACGTAGGAGAGGTCATTTATGACAAAATCTGAACTGATTGAACAACTGTGTAGTAAAAAGCCTCAACTTTCTGCTAAGCAGGTTGAAGATACAGTCAAGGAAATCCTTGAACAGATGGCAACAACGCTAGAGGGCGGTGATCGTATAGAGATTCGTGGTTTTGGTAGTTTTTCTCTACACTATCGAGAGCCTCGTTTAGGTCGTAATCCAAAAACTGGTGATAAAGTAGAATTGGACGGTAAGTTCGTTCCTCATTTTAAACCAGGTAAAGAACTGCGTGAACGTGTGAATTTCAGCTAATGTAAATTGGCATATAAAAACGGCATACTTTTTAGTATGCCGTTTTTTTATGTTCATTTTCAGTGCGTTTAGGTGTATCTTTAGAGCTGTAAAATAAGATATTGTTAGATGTTCATTAACTGGAGGGAATACCAGTGAAAATTGTTGTAGCTATTTTATTATTATCTTTATTTCTGATCTCATTAGCGGTCGGTGCACAAAACCAGATTATTGTTAATTTTAACTATTTGTTGGCACAGGGTGATTTTCAATTATCAACCTTGCTAGGAATATTCTTTGCGACTGGTTTTGGTTTAGGCTGGCTGATTTGTGGCAGTATGTATTTAAAAGTGAGTATGACGCAGCGTCGTTTACGTAAGCGTCTCGATAAACAAACTGCAGAGTTGAATAAACTGCGTTTGGATTCAACCAAAGGGTAGTGACTAAATGTTAGAACTGCTATTCCTATTATTACCTATTGCGGCCGGTTATGGTTGGTATATGGGTAATAGGAGTGCGACACAACAACGTCAAAGAGATACAAATCACCTGTCACGTCAATACGTGGCGGGTCTGAATCTATTGCTGTCTGATCAGTCAGATAAAGCAGTAGATCACTTTATCGAGCTCCTTCAGGTCGATAGCGATACGATAGATACCCATCTTGCATTAGGTAACCTTTTCAGAAGCCGTGGTGAAGTGGACCGCGCCATCAAAATTCATCAAAACCTCATCGCTCGTCCAAACTTAACGTTAGATCAACGAAATATAGCACTTCAACAACTTGCAAAAGATTATATGGTTGCTGGTATTTTGGATCGTGCCGAAAAAATATTTGAGCAGTTAGTGGACGAGCCTGATCATAAAGAAGCCGCTTTACTTCAGTTAGTTGCTATTCATCAACAAACAAGAGAATGGGAACAAGCCATTACCTTTGCTAATAGTTTAGTGAAAATGGGTAAGAAAAAGCTAAAACCCGACATTGCTCATTATTATTGTGAATTAGCAATGCAAGAGCTTGCTGATAGTAACTTAAATAAAGCAAAACAGAATTTGAAAAAAGCCTTATCTATTGATAATAACTGCGTTCGAGCATCAATAATGATGGCGAAATTATTAATAGAAGAAGAAAGCTATAAAGCGGCTGCAGCGCAATTAGAATCCGTTTTAGATCAAGATATTGATTTTATCAGTGAGGCATTACCATTACTTGCAGAGTGTTATGAACACTTAGATAGAGAAGGTTCATTGCTTAACTTTTTAAAAGAAGCGATAGCAAAAGGCGCAGGTGCAAGTGCAGAGCTTATGCTGTCTAATTTAATTGCAAAGCATGAAGGTACAGCATTAGCTCAAGGTTATATGACTAAGCAACTGCTAAAAAATCCGACAATGAAAGGCTTCTATCGTCTTATGGGCTATCATGTTGATGAAGCTGAAGATGGTAGAGCAAAAGCCAGTTTATCGAGTTTACAAAACCTAGTTGGTGAGCAATTAAAAATGAAACCGAATTATCGTTGTTGTAAATGCGGTTTCTCTGCCCATCGATTATTTTGGCAATGTCCATCCTGTAAAGGGTGGGGAGCAATTAAGCCTATAAAGGGTTTAGATGGTGAATAATGAAGAGGCGCTCTTAGTGCCTCTTTTTTTGAGTAAAACAAAATGAGCAATTCCAAAGGAGAGAAAATGAAAGACCAAAAGGTGATCGTTGCATTGGATTATGATAATCAAGCAGATGCATTAGCGTTTGTTGATAAAATTGATCCTAGCTCTTGCCGCTTGAAAGTGGGTAAAGAGATGTTTACTTTATTTGGCCCTGAGTTTGTAAAGGAACTTCATAAACGTGGTTTTTCTGTTTTTCTAGATTTAAAGTTCCATGATATCCCTAATACTTGTTCAAAAGCAGTGCGTGCAGCCGCTGAAATGGGTGTGTGGATGGTGAATGTTCATGCTAGTGGTGGTGAACGTATGATGACGGCATCACGTGAAATTTTAGAACCATATGGAAAAGATCGTCCATTGCTTATTGGTGTAACAGTACTAACAAGTATGGAGCAACAAGATTTAGCGGGCATTGGTTTAGATATTGCTCCACAAGAACAAGTGAAACGTCTTGCTGCATTGACTAAGAATAGTGGTTTAGATGGCGTAGTATGTTCAGCACAAGAAGCTTCAATGTTGAAGGCTGACCTAGGTAAAGACTTTCAGTTAGTGACTCCTGGCATTCGTCCAGCAGGTGCTGATATCGGTGACCAAAAACGTATTATGACGCCGGTTGATGCAATTACCTCTGGTTCTGATTATTTAGTGATTGGTCGCCCAATTACACAGGCAGAGAATCCATCACAAGTATTAAGTGAGATTAACCTGTCTCTAGCGTCAGTTTTATAAGTGTGTAATCGCTTATAAATAGATAAAAAAATAGAGACCATTTGGTCTCTATTTTTGTTTGTAAGTTGTACCAATCACAGTAAGTAAGTTATTTACTACGATTGGTATTATCTTTTAGAAAAAGAATTACATTACACGCATACCAGGTTGAGCACCTTCGTGTGGTTCAAGAATCCAAAGATCTTTACCACCAGGGCCTGCAGCTAGGATCATGCCTTCAGACATACCAAACTTCATCTTACGAGGTTTAAGGTTAGCAACCATCACGGTTAACTTGCCTTCCAGCTCTTCAGGTTTGTATGCTGATTTGATTCCAGAGAACACTTGACGAGTCTCACCGCCAATGTCCAGTTGGAATTTAAGTAGCTTGTTTGCTTTTGGCACTTCTTCACAAGAGATAATACGTGCAATGCGCATATCAACCGCTTCGAATGCATCAAACTCAATCTCATCTGCGATTGGGTCTTTATCTAGTTCAGTTTGGCTTGCTTTTTCTTTTTCCGCTTCAGCTTTCTCTTTTGCGGCCATTTCTACAGCTGCATCTTCTTTTGATTCTTCAACCATAGCTTCAACTTTCTTAGGGTCGATTCGAGCAAATAGCGCTTTAAACGTAGTGATTTCGTGAGACGTTAATGGTTGTGTAACGCCTTCCCACGTTAACGTTTCGTTTAAGAAAGCTTCAGTACGTGCAGCAAGCTCTGGCATTACAGGTTTTAGGTAAGCCATTAGGACACGGAACAAGTTAATACCTACAGAAGAAACTTCTTGTAGCTCTTGCTCTTTGCCTTCTTCTTTTGCTAATACCCAAGGAGCTTTTTCATCAATGTACTGATTTGCTTTGTCTGCAAGCGCGGTAATCTCACGAATAGCACGGCTAAATTCACGAGTTTCGTATAGCTCAGCAATACGATCAGCTGCTGCAATAAATTCATTGTAAAGCTCAGGCTCTGCAAAGTTATCTGCTAGTTTGCCATCAAAGCGTTTAGTAATGAAGCCAGCGTTACGAGAAGCTAGGTTAACAATCTTATTTACTACATCAGAGTTTACACGTTGAGTGAAGTCTTCAAGGTTTAAATCAAGATCGTCAATACGGCTATTTAGTTTAGCGGCATAGTAGTAACGTAGACACTCAGGATCTAAGTGATTTAAGTAAGTACCCGCTTTAATGAAAGTGCCTTTAGATTTAGACATTTTCGCGCCATTCACCGTGACATAACCATGGACAAATACATTGTTTGGCTTACGGAAACCTGCGCCATCAAGCATTGCAGGCCAGAATAGGCTGTGGAAATATACGATGTCTTTACCGATGAAGTGGTAAAGCTCAGTCGTGCTGTCTTTTTTCCAGTATTCATCAAAGTTTAGATCGTCACGTTTGTTACAAAGGTTTTTGAAAGAACCCATATAGCCAATAGGAGCGTCTAACCAAACGTAGAAGAATTTATTTGTTTCACCAGGAATTTTAAAGCCAAAGTAAGGTGCATCACGAGAGATGTCCCATTGTTGTAAACCTGATTCAAACCATTCTTGCATCTTATTTGCTGTTTCTGATTGTAAAGAACCAGAGCGAGTCCATTCTTTCAGCATGCTTTCAAACTGAGGTAAGTCAAAGAAGAAATGCTCAGAATCTTTCATTACTGGAGTTGCACCAGACACTGCCGACTTAGGATTAATCAGATCAGTAGGGCTATATGTTTCGCCACAGTTATCACAGTTATCACCGTATTGTTCTTCTGCTTTACATTTCGGGCAAGTGCCTTTTACGAAGCGGTCAGGTAAGAACATTTCTTTTTCAGGATCGAATAACTGAGAAATAGTGCGGCTAGTAATAAAGCCGTTTTTCTTTAGCTCTAAATAGATATGAGAGGCTAACTCACGGTTTTCATCACTGTGTGTGCTGTGATAGTTATCAAAGCTAATGTCGAAGCCTGCGAAATCTTTCTGATGCTCTTCGCTTACTGCTGCAATCATTTCTTCAGGAGTGATACCCATCTGTTGAGCTTTAAGCATGATTGGTGTGCCGTGAGCGTCATCTGCACAAATAAAGTTAACGTCGTTGCCGCGTAAACGTTGGTAACGAACCCAGATATCCGCTTGGATATGCTCAAGCATATGACCTAGGTGGATTGAACCGTTTGCATACGGTAGGGCACATGTAACCAGAATTTTTCTCGGATCTGTAGCCATATCTTCTCTTTCGCTTAATGTGATGGGTGAAAATTTTAAGAGATAAATAGTACCTGAAGCGAGCTAGAAAGCATAGAGGATCAAAGACTCAATTAGTGCTAGGATGAGTAAAAATAATCAAGGAATAGGTAAGATGGCATTTACAACGATGGCTGAGATTAAAAATTGGTTAAATGAATTTACGCATTCGCAACTTTGTGAGGGATGGGCTGATATACCAAACTTGGTATCACTGACAGCTAACGGCACTGTTACTGTAACCCTCCCTTTTGTCTCTATCTCCTTAAAGCAAGAGTTATTGGCTTGGGCTGAGCAACAAAAACAGAGTTTACAACTGGATTCACTCTCTTTTGATGTGGTGACTAAACCAGCAACCTTAAAAACAGATAAACCTGCAGTTAAAGGGGTGAAAAATATCATTGCTGTTAGTTCTGGCAAAGGTGGGGTTGGTAAATCAACAACTGCGGTGAATTTGGCATTAGCGTTACATCATTTAGGCGCTCGAGTTGGAATATTAGATGCGGATATTTATGGGCCATCTGTTCCTTTAATGTTGGGCGTAGAAGATAAAAAACCAAACATTGTAGACAATAACCGCATGATGCCAGTAGAGGCTCATGGTATTTACAGTAATTCAATTGGTTATTTAGTAGATAAAGCAGAAGCGGCGGTGTGGCGTGGTCCAATGGCGTCAAAGGCATTATCTCAATTACTTAATGAAACATGGTGGCCAGAGCTGGATTATCTTGTTATTGATATGCCACCAGGAACAGGAGATATTCAACTAACGCTATCTCAGCAGATACCAACGACTGGAGCAGTAATAGTTACTACACCACAGGATCTTGCATTAACTGATGCGATTAAAGGAGTGAACATGTTTACGAAAGTAGATGTTCCTGTTATTGGCATCGTTGAGAATATGAGTGTGCATATTTGCTCACAATGCGGTTATGAAGAAGCCATTTTTGGAACCGGTGGTGCAGAGTTAATGGCGAAGAAGTATTCAATTCCATTACTTGGTAAGTTGCCATTGCATATAGATATTCGCAGTGAGACTGATTCAGGTACGCCAAGTGTTGCCGAAAACCTAGCGAGTGCCCATAGTCAGCTTTATATTCAGCTCGCAGAACAAGTATCTAGTCGATTATATTGGCAAGGAGAGGTTATTGCTGACCAAATAATGTTCAAGTCTTTATAGTGTCGGTGTTTAGCGTAATTATCGGTGGAAAGTATCGTTCGTAATCCCTATAATTAGGCGGTTTTATTTTAATAACCGCATCTCGCACACTTTTAGGTATCTTTTATGTCAGAGAACAGTAATCAAAACTGTATTATCGTAGGTATTGCAGGAGCATCAGCTTCAGGTAAGAGTCTGATCGCTTCTACTATTTATAACGAACTACGAGCAAAAGTTGGCGATCATCAAATTGGTGTAATAACTGAAGACAGTTACTACAAGGACCAAAGCCACCTGACCATGGAAGAAAGAGTCAAAACAAATTACGATCACCCAAGTGCTCTTGATCACGAATTACTTTGTGAACATCTTGAACAGCTTATGCGTGGTGAAGCGGTTGATATTCCAACCTATAGCTATACTGAGCACACACGCACTTCTGAAGTTGATGTGATGACTCCTAAAAAAGTGATCATTCTTGAAGGTATTCTGCTTTTAACTGATCCTCGTTTACGTAATTTAATGCACGCAAGTGTGTTCATGGATACGCCTTTAGATATCTGTTTATTACGTCGTGCTAGACGTGATGTAGAAGAGCGTGGTCGCACAATGGAATCTGTATTTGAGCAATATCAGAAAACAGTACGTCCAATGTTCATGCAGTTTATTGATCCATCTAAACAGCATGCTGATATCATTGTTCCACGTGGCGGTAAAAACCGTATTGCGATCGATGTATTGAAAGCGCATATTTCGCGATTACTTAAAGCGTAATATTATGATTTTGAAAAAGGCCAGCATAATTGTTGGCCTTTTTTTTTGCTTCGTTTCTGTCACTTTGAAATATTTAGGTATATAACTATGGATAAGCTTATGTTTTTTATGTCTTACTGATGGCATAATTAACACTCATGTAACCCTTTAAATACAATAGATGGATTTTGGTCGTGAAAAAAATAGCCTTATTGATTAGCATACCGTTCATCGCAGTTATTATTACATTTTTAGTGCTAGTACTGCTTGTGAATCCAAATGATTTTAAACCACTGATAAAAGAGCAGGTAGAAGCGCAGACTGGTCGCCAGTTAACCATTAATGGTGATATTGGATGGCGTTTCTTCCCATCAATTGGTTTTTCTATTGGTGAAGTTGCTTTAAGTAATCCAAAGGGGTTTTCAACTCCTGATCTTGTGAAATTTAATAATGCGGTATTAGACCTTAATGTTCGTCCATTATTTCAACATGAAATTAATATTGGTTTAGTTACTTTGGATGGCGCTTCTTTTACGCTACATACACTAAAAAATGGTACGACGAACTTAGACAATATTGGTCCAACTAAAGAACAGATTGAGACGATTGAAACAACATCAGAAGAGCCAGTAGCAAAAATAACGGATAATACTCAACCAAGTACTCAACTTAATGATTGGAAAGTAACATTAGAAGGCATTGCACTAACGAATGCAGAAGTACTTATTCAGGATGATAAAGCGGGCACTAAAATGTATTTTAGTGATATGAATTTATCACTGTCTCAATTTAGTCCTGGTCAATGGGCTCATTTAGAGTTTGATTTAAAAGGGGATTTAGGCCAACAGAACGTAGCTTTAAAAGGTGAGACTGATTTAAATATTGCAGTGACATTAGATGATGCATCATTAAAGCAGACAGAGTTTAATGTCTCTTATTCAGATGCATCAAATAAATTTAATGATATCTCTTTTACCATTGATCAGTTTTCTTTTGATACATGGGCCAATATCAGCCTAAAGGCGATAGGTAAGGCGAATGCGCTTAATGTTAACTCTATCTCTACCTTTGCTCTATATGTACCAAAAGCATTAGATGTTATTCAAGTTAAAGACTTTTCAAGCACTAACAACATAAAAGGTAAAGGAATACCAAACGAAGATGTTACGGCCGTTATTGGCTTTAACAGTACATTTGATTTAAAAAAATCGTTTCTGAGTATCAATACACTTTCTCTGTCAGCGGTGGATACTGATTTTACTGGCAAGATGAGCGTACAGCTAAATGATATACCTAAGGTACGCTTTGAGTTACGTAGTCCGAATATTGATGTTGATGCTTTATTAGCGACCTTGCCTCAAAGTGAAGTAACAGCAACGGAAAAAACAGCAAGTAATAATAAAGAGCTATCAGCGAGTAAGGCAACAGAAGTGGAGCCTGATTTAAGTGCATTAAAAACGCTTGATGTCGCAGGAACCATTATTATAGATAAGTTCAAAGCAAGTAATGCCAAGATGCAAAATGTAACCTTTGTATTTTCAGTTAATCGTGGGGTGTTAAAACTGACGAAATTCCACTCTGATCTATACGATGGTGCTATTGATATGACTGCGACCTTGGATGCTCGTAAAACCACGCCTACGTATAGTATTAAGCAATCAATCAAAGGGGTACAAGTTGCTCCTTTATTGACAGATGTTATGGGTGAAAGCCTGATTGAAGGCAATGGTAATATGGCGCTGAATGTTTCAGGTAAGAGCTTAAAACCAAGTGCTTTAAAAGAAAACCTTAAAGGTAAAGCCTCTATTAATTTTGCCGATGGTGCGGTTAACGGCGTTAATATCCCATTATTGATCCGTACAACTTATGCAAAAATTAAAGGTGAAAAAGTTAAAGGCAGCGAAGAAGCTGAGAAAACAGACTTCAGTGCATTAACTGCCGACTTTTATTTATCAAAAGGAAATGCGACAACCAAAAATATTAAAATGGTATCGCCATTACTTCGTATTCATGGCGAAGGTTCTGCTCATTATGTAAATGAAACGGCAAACATGCTAATTAAAACATCAATCGTTGGCTCATTAAAAGGCCAGGGTGGTAAAGGTATTGATGATCTTAAAGATGTTACGATCCCAATTAGAATTACAGGTCCATGGGCTAAGCCAAAGTATAAGCTTGAATTTGATGATGTGATGCAGCAAAAAGCAAAGAAAGAAATTGATCGCGGTATCGAAAAACTTGAAGAGAAATATGGCGATAAGATTAAAGATGAAAAAGTAAAAGACGCAGCAAATAAATTGCTGAAAGGACTTTTCAATTAATTTACTGTGATAATAACAGTTAAAAAAGTGGCCTGTTATCGTTATTGATACAGGCCATTTTTATTTGTTATGTAAGATAGATAATTTACCAATCTACGCCTTTCAGTGCTTTAATGCCTGAATCGAAAGCGTGTTTTACATTTCGAACTTCAGATACCGTATCAGCCATTTCGATCAACTCACGGTGCGCAGCTCGACCAGTAATAACTACCGATTGCATTTTGGGACGGTTTTGTAATGCTGTTTTTAACTCATCAAGTCCGATATAACCATAAGTGACCATATAAGTCATTTCATCAAGCAAAACAAGATCGACAGATTCATCGGATAAGCTTTTTTTGCATTCTTGCCATACACGTTGTGCTGCTTCGGTATCCGCTGCTTTATCTTGAGTATTCCAAGTAAATCCTGTTTTCATAACATAGAAAGGGACACCATGACCTTCTAGTAAATTTCTTTCCCCACAGTCCCATGTCCCTTTAATAAATTGAGCTACAACACAATTCAAGCCATGTCCAACCGCTCTTGCTACTGTGCCAAAGCCAGAAGTAGTTTTTCCTTTCCCATTACCGGTAACAACAATTAACAAGCCTTTTTCTGTCTGCGCATCTTCAACACGCTTGTCGACATTTTCTTTGATCTTTGACTGGCGTTGCTTATAGCGTTCATCTTTTTTATCTTGTTCTATCATGATTTCTATTCCATTAAAAATAGGGGGGAGTTCATTTATTGAAGTTATTTGAGATATAAAAAATCCCGATAGGAGAACCATATCGGGATTTATATTATCTATCAATGATAAAAGTGAATGTCTCTTTACTGACTAACCACTTTATAGATTGGATCTTCTTGTACATTTATTTCAACCAAGCTACCCGCTTTGTTTAGAAGGGCATGGCAATCTTGGCTTAGGTGACGAAGATGTACTTTTTTGCCTGCTTTAGAGTAACGCTCAGCAATAGTATCAACGGCTTCGATAGCTGAATGGTCAACAACACGTGAGGCCGCAAAATCAATA
Source organism: Aliivibrio sp. S2TY2 (assembly GCF_028765525.1). Taxonomy (NCBI): domain Bacteria; kingdom Pseudomonadati; phylum Pseudomonadota; class Gammaproteobacteria; order Vibrionales; family Vibrionaceae; genus Aliivibrio; species Aliivibrio sp. S2TY2. The sequence goes on from NZ_JARACS010000003.1 coordinate 191,048, forward strand.
ATGATGTCTTGAGGATCATTTTCTACATCGAATAACTCTAAGAAATTAGCCGCTGATCCAAAGAAGATCGGTCCATTAATTTCATAAACTTTAGAGCCTTCTTCGTTTACTGAGTTTGTTGAGAAGATGTGTTTTGCGTGTTGCCATGCAAACATTAATGCAGAGGCGATAACACCAACACCAACAGCAACAGCAAGGTCAGTAAGAACCGTTACGACGGTTACCAATACAATGACAAAGAAATCTTGTTTTGGTACACGACGAGCCAATTTAAACGTTGCCCATTCAAACGTACCAATAACAACCATGAACATTACACCAACTAATGCCGCTAGAGGGATCATCTCAATTAAGCCAGAAGCAAATAAGATAAAGCCAAGCAACGCAAGTGCCGCAGTAATGCCTGATAAACGACCACGACCGCCAGAGTTAACATTGATCATTGATTGACCAATCATCGCACAACCGCCCATTGCTCCAAATACAGAACAAGTAACGTTTGCTACGCCTTGACCAACACATTCACGGTTAGATTGACCACGAGTACCTGTCATCTCATCAATAACCGTTAAAGTTAGTAATGATTCAATTAAACCGATAGCTGCTAAAATAAGCGCGTAAGGAAAGATGATGTACAGTGTTTCTAAAGATAATGGGACATTAGGCACAGAGAAAGTAGGAAGAGAGCCTGCTAATGTTGCAGCTTCATCGCCACTCATTGTACGTAGGAAATCTACAACAGTACGAGTATCTAAATCTAAACCTTGAACTAACCCTGTTACAACAATAATAGCCACTAAGGAAGAAGGCACAGCTGTTGTTAATTTAGGTAAGAAGTGAATGATAGCCATAGTCACAGCAACTAAGGCAAGCATTAGCATCATTTGGTCACCTTGTAACCAATCTAAATTACCTAGTGCGTCAGGGGCTTTAAATTGACCAAGTTGAGCAAGGAAAATAACAATAGCTAAGCCGTTTACAAATCCGATCATTACAGGATGTGGAACGATACGAATGAACTTACCTAGTTTAAATAAACCTGCGGTAATTTGCAGAATACCAGCGAGTAAGATGGCTGCAAAAAGGTACTGTACGCCGTGAACTGCAACTAAGCTAACCATTACAACAGCCATCGCGCCAGTTGCGCCTGAAATCATTCCAGGGCGACCACCAATAACTGATGTAATTAAGCCGACAATGAAAGCAGCATATAGGCCAACCATAGGGTCAACACCAGCAACAAAGGCGAAAGCAACAGCTTCAGGGACTAGAGCTAACGCAACGGTTAACCCTGATAGAACATCATTCTTCACTGAATGATTAGAAAATTTTGGAAATTCAAACATTATTTTTAGATATCTTCTTGGTTGTTTTTCAAGCATAGTATGCGGCGAATCGTACAGAAAAGCGTGATGAACTTCAATGTATATTCGGAATTAGATATAAAAAAAGCAAGTTACATCGAAATGTAACTTGCTTAATTTTATTGGTTATTTATTTTAAAGGCGTTTGCCTAAAAAATTATAAACCCGCTGTTTTCGCCATTGCTGCACTTGCTTGAGAAGTGGCAGTTTGACTACCAGCTTGTTTTGGCTCAAAGCGCTCAGTTCTAAATGCAGCAGCCGTAACAGTGATTTCTTTAATCTCTGTTGGACCTGTTGCTTTAGTCATTCCAGAAGAAGCGTGACCTTTGTATTGAGGTTTTTCAGCAACAACAGTCGTCGTTGGTACTGATGTCTCTGCTACTGCAACTTCAGCAGGAGTTACAGGAGCTTCTGTTACTTCAACCTTCTGCTCCGCTACTGGTGCTTCTGCAATTGCTGGTACTTCATTGATTACTGGAGCCTCAGCTTGAGTTGTTGCTACAGGCGCTTCAGCAATAACATGTTCAACCACCGGTGTTTCTACTATTGCTTCTGCTTTATTAGCAGGAACATAAGGCAGTAACACTTTGCCCATAGCCATTTCAGGGAATGCAACACCACCGATTTGAGCTTTTACTGTAGTGGTTTGACTTGCTTGGTCTTGTGCATTTTGAGTTTCATTATCAATGAACTTCTCTTGTTGGCGTTTTGCTTGTTTCATCTCTAAGATGCGAGCATAGTCAGGGTAAGCTTTACCCATCGCCATTTCAGGAGACGCAACACCAGCAAATAGACGAGCAGGATTCACAGGACGACGATCACGACGACGACGACGTTGACCACTTGCACGTAAGTGGCGAGGTGAACGACGGTTACGACGTTGGCCTTCTTTACGTTCTGTATTCTTCTCAGTATTTGCTTCTGCAGGCGTAGTTACTTGTGCTTGGGTTTCTGTTGTTGTTGCTACTTCAACAGGAACTTCTACTTCCGCTTCTACTGCTTTACCTGTACGTACTTTCTTTTGCAACTGACGGCGTTGACGGCGTTGTTTAACTTGAACCGTTTTTTCGCGTTTTTCAGCTGGTTTATCAGAAGGTTGCGCAGGTACTTGTTGTGCTTCTGCTGCTAATTGAAGCCCTTGCTCTGCAATTTCCTTACGAGCTTTAGGTTGTTTCGTTGGTTTGCTTTCAGCCGCTACTTTAACTGGCTTAGTTACATTATCTTCAACTTTTTTACCACGACGATTATCAGTGCGATTTTCGTTGTTGTTGCGGTTATCATTACCGTTACGACGATTGTTGCGGTTATTACGACCATTTTCGTTACGACGACGATCATTATTACGGTTTTGATTACGACGCTGAGTTGGTTTTTCTTCTTCTACTTTTTTCTCAGTTTCAGCAGGTGCTGCTTCTGGTGCAGAGAAGAAGTTTGCAATCGCAGTGAAGAAACGACTAATAATACCCGGTTTTTCTTCAGCAGTTGCTTTTACTTCTGGTGCTTTTGTTTCTTGTACTTTCGCAATTGGAGCTGCTTGAGCTGGAGCACTGAAGCCTTGAAGAACAGGTTCTTCGCGTTTTCTAGGAGCAATATTAACCGCAGGGGCTTCTTTTGCTTCTGCTTCACGTAACGCTTCTAGTTTCTTAGGTAGAAGGTATGAAAGCATTTCTTGTTCTTCACCATCACGGATACGAATCACTTCAAAGTGAGGCGTTTCCATATCAGAGTTAGGAACAATGATTACACGAACATTGTGGAATTTTTCAATGTGCTGAACTGAACGACGTTTTTCATTGAGCAGGTAAGAAGCAATAGAGACAGGAACAACTGCAAGAACTTGAGTTGTATTGTCTTTTAGAGACTCTTCCTCAATTAAACGTAAAACAGACAGTGCTAGTGATTCATTATCACGAACAACACCAGTACCCGTACAGCGAGGGCAAATATGGTGACTTGCTTCAGCTAAAGACGGACTTAAGCGTTGGCGAGACATTTCTAGAAGACCGAAACGAGAAATACGACCGATTTGAACACGAGCACGATCCATTCGAACCGCTTCACGCATACGGTTTTCTACTTCACGTTGGTGACGAACTGGCGTCATATCAATGAAGTCGATAACCACAAGGCCACCTAGATCACGTAGACGTAATTGACGTGCAATTTCATCAGCTGCTTCTAAGTTTGTATTTAATGCTGTTTCTTCGATATCACCGCCTTTCGTTGCGCGAGCAGAGTTGATATCAATTGATGTCAGTGCTTCTGTTGGGTCAATAACAATAGAACCACCAGATGGTAAGCGTACTTCACGTTCAAAAGCAGATTCAATCTGGCTTTCGATTTGATAGTGGCTAAACAGTGGGATTTCGCCTTCATACAGCTTAACGCGAGATAAGAAATCTGGGCGAATAAGTTGAATGTGTTGACGAGCACGGTCAAAGATTTTTGGGCTATCAATCAAGATTTCGCCAATATCACGACGTAAGTAATCGCGGATTGCACGAACAATAACGTTACTTTCTTGGTGAATTAGGAAAGGTGCTTGATTTGATTCTGATGCGTGCTTAACCGCTTCCCAATGATTTAGGAGTACGTTTAAGTCCCACTCAAGTTCTTCTGCAGATTTACCAACACCAGCAGTACGAACAATTAGACCCATACCTTGAGGTAGTTCTAATGTGCTTAATGCTGCTTTAAGTTGAGTACGTTCTTCACCTTCGATACGACGAGAAATACCGCCAGCTCGAGGGTTATTTGGCATAAGAACAAGGTAGCTACCAGCAAGAGAAATGAAAGTTGTTAAAGCCGCGCCTTTGTTGCCACGCTCTTCTTTTTCAACTTGAACAATTACTTCTTGGCCTTCTTTCAAAACGTCCTTGATATTTGGACGGCCTTGATAAGTGTAACCTTGAGGGAAATATTCTTTTGCAATTTCCTTAAGGGGAAGGAAACCGTGGCGATCAGCACCGTAATCAACAAAAGCTGCTTCCAAGCTTGGTTCGATACGTGTGATTTTGCCTTTATAAATATTTGCTTTCTTAGATTCGTGACCAGGGCTTTCGATATCTAGATCAAAAAGGCGTTGGCCATCAACTAATGCGACGCGCAACTCTTCCTTTTGGGTTGCGTTAATCAACATTCTTTTCATTAGGGAATACTCATTACAAATTGTCGAGCTTGTTTGTCCACTTCCATTTCAAATGGTGCCAGATCCCAAGGCTGATTACATGTGCAGCCTCACGGCTGGAACTCAGGGATGCTCTAGGGCACAATCCACATCAACACTATCTATAAAATAGTGCTGATCCGCAATTATTCGCGGTCGTTAAAACATAAAAAATGGTTTAGGCATAACAAGCAAAAAAACTCAAAGCAGTATAGATGTCTTACGCCAATTGCCGCATCACCGCATTCGAGCAGTATATTTTTAGTTCTTTTGGTGCTTTTATGCTCACCAAGGTGAAGAAATAGCCATCTGGGCTAATTTCAGGGGCTAACTATAACAGTCAGATTAAACCGCAGCAATCTTCATTATTTGAAAGTGAGCTAAAAAAGGTTCATCAATTAGAATTAAGACAGTAGAATGTAAAAATGACTGATGATAAACCTAAAGTGCAATTCGTCGATATTGATGACGATTTTGCAGGGCAACGAATCGATAATTTTCTTCTTGCCCGCTTAAAAAATGTCCCTAAAAGCATGATTTATCGAATTGTGCGTAAAGGTGAAGTTCGCGTAAATAAAAAACGCATTAAACCAGAGTATAAATTACAAGAGGGCGATATGGTTCGTATTCCTCCTGTAAAAGTACCAGAATCTACAGCGCCTGATTTACCAAGTGTTAAATTAGCTAAAGTGTCTGAGCTTGAAAGTTGTATTATTTATGAAGATGATCATCTTCTAATATTGAATAAACCTTCAGGCACAGCGGTTCATGGTGGTAGTGGTCTTAAATTCGGTGCAATTGAAGCATTAAGAGCTTTACGCCCTGATGCGCGTTTTTTAGAGCTTGTTCACCGAATTGATAGAGATACTTCTGGCATTCTACTTGTTGCTAAAAAGCGTTCAGCATTACGACGACTACAAGAGCAGTTCCGCAATAAGACAGTACAAAAATACTATTTTGCATTAGTGATGGGACAGTGGAAAAGCACATGTAAGGTCGTGAATGCACCTTTGCTAAAAAATGAAGTGAACAGTATTGTTCGAGTTAATCCGAATGGTAAGCCTTCTGAGACGCGTTTTAAAATTTTAGAAAAATTTGAACAAGCGACCTTAATCCAAGCAAGCCCAATTACCGGTCGAACGCATCAAATCCGTGTGCACGCCCAATATACTGGCCATCCTATTGGTTGGGATGATCGTTATGGTGACAGACGATTTGATGCTTATTCTGGACAGTTTGGTTTGGATCGATTGTTCTTGCATGCGGCAAATATCAAATTTACTCACCCAAGTACGGAAGAGTTAATGGATATTAGCGCACCAATGGAAAACAAATTAGAACGAGTACTAAAAGGTTTACGAGCTAAAAAATAGTTACGTACTAATGCAATGGTAGCGATAAGTGTTATAGGCACTTATCGCATTTTGTACTTGTTATATAAAAACTAAAGCACTGAAAATCCTTGACGATCTAGCATATCAATCAATGTGATCAGAGGAAGACCAATTAATGTATTGGGATCTTTTCCTTCCAATTTATTGAATAACGCAATTCCTAGTCCTTCACACTTAAAGCTTCCTGCACAATGAAGTGGCATCTCTTTATCTACGTAGCTTTCTATTTGTTGTGTATCTAATGATCGAAAGTGTACGTGAAACTCTTCACAAAGGGTTTCAGCAACCATTGTGGTGGTGTTTAATAAAGATAACCCTGTATAGAAGGTAATGATTTGGCCGCTGGCTTTTTGAAGTTGGGAAATGGCTTTTTCGCGAGTCAGTGGTTTTCCAATAATATCGCCATTAATAACGCACACCTGGTCGGATCCAATGATCAAATGGTGTGGATCTTCTATTCCACAAGAGCGTGCTTTTTGTTCCGCTAATCGAATGACTAGTTCTTTAGGTGATTCATTATTAAGCGGAGTTTCGTCACAAACGGGTGAAATTGCATCAAAAGGACACTGGATCTTCTCTAAGATCGAACGTCGAAAAGGCGATGTTGAGGCTAGAATGAGTTTTGATTGCATAAGTAGGTTCTTCTTCTTAAATTTTTCGTTTATTATTAGTGATACCAATTCCAGTAATTATCTGCTCATTATTACTGGTTAAATCACTTAATAGCTGCGTTAAAAAATAGGCTTGTAGAATAACTACTTATCATATTTTTTGTCTTACTCTTAAGTGATTTTCCTACGTAATAAATAGATCACTTAATTAATTACATTGGTATAACTCTGCTGAAATAGCAACTGGGAAGAAAAAAAGCATAATTTTTGCCATTTTTCTTTGACTCGAAGGCTTTAGAAAGATAAGATGCGCGCCCTATGCAAAAGGTAAAATTACCACGAACAGTTGATGCATTCCAAACCGCTCAACGAAGATTAGACTACGATGGAATCATCCAATCTAATATTTTAAAGCGTTTGGCTGAATCTACTGTAGATGTGAAAAGTGATGCTGAAGTCACTATGTCATTTAAAGTTGACGAACAACGACTAGCCGTTATCTCTGGTAAAGCTAACGTCACCGTGTTGTTGGAATGTCAACGCTGTAATGAAAATTTTGAACATCACCTAAATGTATCATTTAAGTGTACGCCTTTTTTAAGCGAAGAAAAGGCAGCTCTAATTCCTGAGGAATATGAGCTTGTAGATTTAAATGAAATGGGTGAAGTTGATCTCGTTGAGTTGGTAACTGATGAGTTCATTCTAGCGTTGCCGCAAGTCGCTATGCATGACATAAAAGACTGTCAGGTCAAATCTAACAATTTGGTATTTGGTGAAATTCCTGAAGAGGAAGAGAAACCGAATCCGTTTGATGTTTTAAAATCTTTAAAACAACAGTAATTGAGGAGTAGGGTCCATGGCCGTACAAAAGAGCAAGAAATCACGTTCAATGCGTGGCATGCGTCGTTCACACGATGCACTAACTACAAGTGCATTATCTGTAGACGCAACTAGTGGCGAAACTCACCTTCGTCACAACGTTACAGCTGACGGTTACTACCGTGGCCGCAAGGTAATCAACAAGTAAGGTTGACGCTTTGCAGCAGCTAACCATTGCAATTGATGCGATGGGTGGGGACTTCGGTCCCCAAGTTACAGTGCCTGCCGCCGTGCAGGCATTGTCACAATTCCCAGAGCTAAAAATCACTATTGTTGGAGATCGTCATGCGATTTCTACACAATTAGCACATCTAAATTATACCCCCAGCTCTAGATTTTCAATTGTCCATAGCGATAGTGTTATTGGCAATAATACACCACCTTCAAAAGCGCTTCGACACAGTCGTGGTAGCTCAATGAGAGTCGCCCTTGATTTAGTTTCCAGTAAAGATGCCCAAGCGTGTATTAGCGCAGGTAATACTGGGGCACTAATGGGATTATCTCGTTTTACTCTAAAACTTCTTCCTGGTGTAGAACGCCCAGCATTGATCAGTCCATTACCAACGAAAAATAATCAACGTACTTGGATGTTAGATCTTGGCGCTAATGTGTCATGTGATGCTGAAACCCTGTTTCAATTTGCCGTAATGGGTTCTGAATTAGCAGAACAATCCTTAGGGCGTAAAGCGAAAGTCGCATTATTGAATATTGGTGAAGAAGAAATAAAAGGTAATGATCAAATAAAACGTTGTGCTGAGATGCTGCATCAATGCCAAGATATTCAATTTATTGGTTATATCGAAGGTGATAAGCTTTATCAAGGCATTGCAGATGTAGTAGTCTGTGACGGGTTTGTCGGCAATGTTTGTCTGAAAACCAGTGAAGGCGTTGCACATTTATTTTTAGATCAACTAAAATCACACCTAGTTACATCAAAATTCAAACAAATTTTAGCGAAATGGCTCTTTGGTGATGTCATTTCTAGCTTAAAAGAGCTGAACCCCGACCAGTATAACGGCGCAAGTCTGATAGGATTGCGCGGCATTGTTGTGAAAAGTCATGGAAGTGCAGATATTTCTGCCTTTAACAATGCCATCAAGGAAGCGGTTCATGAGGTCAAGCGACAAATACCTAACCGTATTAGTGATCGCTTGGAGGCAGTTTTACTCGAGAGGCATTATTAGTCTTCATGTATAGCAAAATTTTAGGTACTGGTAGCTATTTACCAGCACAAATTCGCACAAACGCGGATTTAGAAAAAATGGTCGATACTAGTGATGAGTGGATCTTAGCTCGAACTGGTATTAGTGAGCGTCGCATTGCCGGTGAAAATGAATCTGTAGCGACTATGGGTCATATTGCGTCTGTAAATGCAATTGAAATGGCCGGTATAGATAAGAACGATATTGATCTTATTATCTTAGCGACAAGCACACCAACATATTCATTCCCCTCTGCGGCTTGTGAAGTCCAAGGGTTATTAGAAATTCAGGGCTGTCCAGCATTTGATTTATCGGCTGCTTGTTCAGGGTTTGTTTATGCATTGAGTGTTGCTGATCAACATATCAAAACGGGTATGGCAAAAAACGCACTTGTTATTGGCTCTGATGCAGTATCTCATACCTGTGATCCTGAAGACCGCTCTACGGTTATCTTATTTGGTGATGGTGCCGGTGCGGTTGTTATTGGCCAAAGTGAAGAGCCTGGAATTATTTCAACTCACTTGCACGCTGATGGCAAGTTCGGTGAATTACTTTCTTTACCTGTCCCTTCTCGACAAAATGAAGAAGCAGACAAATGGCTACATATGGCTGGTAATGAAGTCTTTAAAGTTGCCGTTACACAGCTTTCTAATTTGGTGAAAGAAACACTTCAAGAAAACCAAATGGATAAGTCTGAGCTTGATTGGTTAGTTCCACATCAAGCCAATTTACGAATTATTAAAGCAACAGCGAAGAAGCTATCAATGTCGATGGATCAGGTTGTTGTTACTCTCGATCGTCACGGTAATACTTCGGCTGCAACAGTGCCAACGGCATTGGATGAAGCGGTACGTGATGGCAGAATTCAACGTGGCCAAACGTTATTGCTTGAAGCATTCGGCGGTGGTTTCACTTGGGGTTCTGCACTCGTTAAGTTTTAAGTGAAGAGCTAGACATCTGTTTGATGGTCTAGCTTCTTTTATGTGCTTATTTAAAGGAAATAATATTCATGAGCAATTTTGCTATCGTTTTTCCAGGTCAAGGCTCTCAAGCTGTTGGCATGCTTGCTGAACTAGGTGAGCAACACGAAGTGGTAACTAAAACTTTTGCTGAAGCATCAGAAGCATTAGGTTATGACTTATGGTCACTTGTTCAAAATGGTCCAGCAGAAGATCTAAATCAGACTTTTCGTACTCAGCCTGCATTATTAGCGACCTCTGTTGCTTTATGGCGTGTATGGCAAGAACAAGGGTTAGCACAACCTTCTGTTTTAGCTGGTCATAGCCTTGGTGAATATTCAGCACTTGTATGTGCCGGTGTTATTAACTTTAAAGATGCAATAAAATTAGTTGAGCTTCGTGGTCAACTGATGCAAGAAGCAGTACCTGCTGGTGTTGGTGCAATGTATGCGATTATTGGTTTAGATAATGAATCAATTGCAAAAGCATGTGATGAAGCAGCACAAGGGGAAGTGGTTTCACCAGTTAACTTTAACTCTCCTGGTCAAGTTGTTATCGCTGGTAACAAAGATGCAGTAGAGCGTGCTGGCGTATTATGTAAAGAAGCGGGCGCAAAACGTGCACTACCTTTACCTGTATCAGTACCTTCTCACTGTGCACTAATGAAACCAGCGGCTGACAAACTAGCGGTAGCGCTAGAAAGCATTGAATTTTCAGCACCAGTACTGCCTGTTATCAACAATGTTGATGTTGCGGCCGAATCAGATCCTGCAAAAATTAAAGACGCACTTGTTCGTCAACTATACTGCCCTGTACGTTGGACAGAAGTAGTAGAAACAATGGCTGAGCAAGGCGTAGAAACCTTATATGAAGTTGGTCCAGGTAAAGTTCTTACTGGTTTAACTAAACGAATCGTTAAATCACTTAGCGCTGCAGCGGTAAATGATGCCGCTTCTCTTGAAGCTGCTAAGTAATTAAAGGGAATAGTAAATGATGAATTTAGAAGGCAAAATTGCCTTAGTTACTGGCGCTAGCCGCGGTATTGGTCGCGCTATTGCTGAGCAATTAGTCTCTCGCGGTGCAACGGTTATTGGTACTGCAACTTCTGAAAATGGCGCAGTTGCTATCAGTGAATATCTAGGTGAGAACGGTAAAGGTCTTGCTTTGAATGTAACAGATGCAGAATCTGTAGCTGAAGTACTAAAAACCATCAATGATGAGTTTGGTGCGATTGATATCTTAGTGAATAATGCGGGTATTACTCGTGATAACCTACTTATGCGCATGAAAGATGACGAGTGGATGGATATTATTGATACCAACTTAACGTCTATTTTCCGTTTATCTAAAGCCGTACTTCGTGGCATGATGAAAAAACGTAATGGTCGCATTATCAACGTAGGTTCTGTTGTTGGTACTATGGGTAACGCAGGTCAAACTAACTATGCTGCTGCAAAAGCAGGCGTAATTGGCTTTACTAAATCGATGGCTCGTGAAGTCGCTTCACGTGGCGTAACGGTGAATACTGTCGCTCCAGGTTTTATCGAAACAGACATGACAAAAGCCTTGAATGATGACCAACGAGCTGCAACACTATCATCAGTACCTGCTGGTCGTTTAGGTGATCCTAAAGAAATCGCAGCTGCAGTTGTATTTTTAGCATCTCCAGAAGCGGCTTATATCACAGGTGAGACATTGCATGTGAATGGCGGCATGTACATGGTTTAATCACTAAAATTGATTTAAGGGTGACTTAGGTCAATTTTGGGTCAAAATTGCACTAAAAATCACGAATTTCGTGGTTTGACCAGCAATCTTAGCCTTGCAACTTTCTTATTAATGAATAGAATACAGCAAGTATCGCAAATCAGCGAAGTCTGTAATTAGGAAAATTAAAATGAGCAATCTTGAAGAACGCGTAAAGAAAATCATCATTGAGCAACTGGGTGTGGATGAAGCTGAAGTTAAAAACGAAGCATCATTTGTTGATGACCTAGGTGCAGATTCACTAGATACAGTTGAACTAGTTATGGCTCTAGAAGAAGAGTTTGACACTGAGATTCCAGATGAAGAAGCTGAGAAAATCACTACTGTTCAAGCTGCTATCGACTACGTAACTAGCGCACAGTAAGAAATACCCTCCAGGCGGTCATCTTGACCGCCTGAGTTTTTAATACGCTACAATCCCTATCTAAATTTCAAATAATTCCGGAGAAATATATCGTGTCCAAACGTCGTGTAGTTGTTACAGGCATGGGTATGCTAACACCGGTGGGTAACACTGTTGAAGCATCTTGGAAAGCGCTGTTAGCAGGCCAAAGTGGTATCGTTAATATCGAGCACTTTGACACCACTGAGTTTACTACTCGTTTTGCAGGTCTAGTTCAAGACTTTAATGCTGAAGAGTACATGTCTAAGAAAGACGCTCGTAAGATGGATTTATTTATCCAGTACGGCGTGGCTGCTGGCATTCAGGCATTAGATGACTCGGGTTTTAAAGTTACTGAAGAAAATGCTCACCGTATTGGTGCTGCAATTGGTTCAGGCATTGGTGGTCTTGGCTTAATTGAAGCTGGTTACAAAGCATTTAGTGAAAAAGGTCCTCGTAAGATCAGTCCGTTTTTCGTGCCTTCAACCATCGTTAATATGATCGCAGGTCATATGTCGATCATGCGCGGTCTACGTGGTCCAAATATCGCAATTTCAACTGCTTGTACTACAGGTCTTCATAATATTGGTCATGCGGCTCGTATGATCGCTTATGGTGATGCTGATGCAATGCTAGCGGGTGGTGCGGAAAAAGCATCTACTGAGCTAGGTATGGGCGGTTTTGGTGCTGCAAAAGCACTATCAACAAATAATGAAAACCCTCAAGGCGCATCTCGTCCTTGGGACAAAAACCGCGATGGTTTTGTTCTAGGTGATGGCGCTGGCATGATGGTTCTTGAAGAATACGAACACGCAAAAGCTCGTGGTGCGAAAATCTACTGTGAATTAGTTGGTTTTGGCATGAGTGGTGATGCTTACCATATGACTTCACCAACGCCTGATGGTTCTGGTGGTGCACTAGCAATGGAAGCAGCGATGCGTGACGCAGGCGTAACGGGTGAGCAAATCGGTTATGTAAATGCACACGGCACATCGACACCTGCAGGTGATGTTGCGGAAGTTAAGGGCATTAAGCGTGCTCTTGGTGAAGCGGGTACTAAACAAGTATTAGTATCGTCAACAAAATCAATGACAGGTCACTTACTAGGTGCAGCTGGTTCTGTTGAAGCAATCATTACAGCGATGTCTTTGGTTGATCAAATCGTTCCACCAACGATCAACCTTGACGATCCAGAAGAAGGTTTAGATATTGACCTTGTTCCGCATACGGCTCGTAAAGTTACTGATATGGAATATGCTATCTGTAACTCATTTGGCTTTGGTGGTACAAACGGTTCACTGATCTTCAAGAAAATGTAATAACTTGTTTGTGAGACTTAATTAGTTTCTAAGAGTCAGTTACACTTTAAAGGCGGTTTGATATTATATCAAACCGCCTTTTTATTTATCAGTGGTTAGGAGCTGTCATGTTTTGGGTTAATGGAATGGAATCTGAATCACTTCCCATAAGTGACCGAGCAACTCAGTATGGTGATGGTTTTTTTACCACCATGAAGGTATTAAATAAGAAAGTTTGTTTGTGGGAGCTGCATCTAAACCGACTTAAAACCTCCGCAATACGCTTAAATATTACAGAGCCTGATTGGAATGCACTTGATAAACAAATCACTGAGCTTGCAACGAAAGTAATTAGTGGTGGCATTAAAGTGTTAATTACTAGAGGAAGCGGGGGGCGAGGCTATTCCCCTCAAGATTGCGATGATACTCAAGTTATTATATCCACTTTTTCTCTTCCTATTTATTACAAAGAATGGAAGCAGAAAGGGATAGATTTAGGTGTATCAGATATTCAGTTGGGACTAAATCCATTATTAGCTGGAATGAAGCACCTAAACCGCCTAGAGCAGGTACTAATAAAGCAATCAATATCTAAAACAGATTATCTCGATGCTATTGTTCTCGATATTAGTAACAATATCGTTGAGACATCTATAGGTAATCTTTTTTGGGTTAAGAATGATAAACTATTCACTCCAGATTTATCATTAGCAGGTGTTGAAGGTGTGATGAAAGCGCATATTAAGAAGATTGCGAGCATTCATCATATCGGGATTGAATCTGTACATTGTGATTTTGATACATTAGCTGTTGCTGATGAAGTGTTTATCACTAACTCTTTATTTGAAATTGTACCTATTAATAAAATCAAAGACATTCATTTTACCAAGCATACATTAACTTATTGGTTTCAGGAGAAACTGTACTCGTGTTGAAAAAACTTATTATCATTATTTTATTTTTGGCGGTCGCTGCACTTGGTGCTGGCTTTTGGGCTTATCAGCAGGCAATTAATTTTACTCAACAACCTGTAATGCTAGAGAAAGCTCAACTTGTTGAAGTTAAATCAGGAACAAGTTACCGAAAACTCATTCGTCAGTTTGAAGAAAAGCAATGGATATCAGACACTCAATGGGCTCGATTTACCCATAAATTAACCCCTCAGTTAACTAATATAAAAGCCGGTACGTACTGGGTTGAACCAAATCAAACGCTAGCAGAAGTACTGACTCAATTAAAAACGGGTAAAGAGCATCAATTCTCAATTACTTTTGTTGAAGGTAGTCGTTTTTCTGAGTGGCAACAACAACTAGAACAAGCGCCTTACCTAGAACATGAACTTGAAGGTATGTCAGAAGAAGACATTGCGAGTAAATTAGGCATTGAACGGTCTAAATTAGAAGGTCTTTTCTTAGCAGAAACGTACCATTATACGGCAGGCATGAGTGACTTTGATATTTTAGAGCGTTCTCATAATGCGCTAGTGACATTATTAGATGCTGAGTGGAAAACAAAATCAGCCAATTTACCTTTAAAATCATCTTATGAAGCGTTGATCTTAGCCTCTATCATTGAAAAGGAAACCGCTATCGATTCTGAAAGAGAGCGAGTTTCATCTGTGTTTGTTAATCGCCTAAGGCGTGGAATGCGTTTACAAACTGATCCAACGGTTATCTATGGTATGGGTGATAAATACGACGGTAATATTCGCAAGAAAGATCTCCGAACACCAACGGCATACAATACTTATACCATTAATGGCTTACCACCAACACCGATTGCAATGGCGGGTCCTGCATCGATAAAAGCAGCATTACATCCAGAAACAAGTCGTTATCTTTATTTTGTTGCTGATGGTACAGGTGGTCATAAATTCACTAAATCATTAGTAGAGCATAACAAAGCAGTTAGAGCTTACTTAAGAACGTTAAGAAATTAATCATGTCTAAATTTATTGTAATCGAAGGCCTAGAAGGCGCAGGTAAAAGTACAGCTATTAAAAATGTATTAGCCACATTAGCTAAGCATGGTATTGAAAACCCTGTAACAACAAGAGAGCCAGGCGGAACCCCTCTTGCTGAAAAAATGAGAGAGCTGGTAAAGCAAGGGCACCCAGATGAACCGTTAACAGACATGGCTGAATTGCTATTGTTGTATGCTGCTCGCGCACAGTTAGTTGGAAATGTGATTAAACCTGCTCTTGCAAAAGGTGAGTGGGTCGTCGGTGATCGTCATGATTTATCGTCGCAGGCATACCAAGGCGGTGGTCGTGGGTTTGATCGTAATTTAATGAAAACGATGAGAGACACGGTTCTAGGCGACTTCAAACCAGATTTAACCATTTACATGGATATTGACCCTAAGCTTGGATTACAAAGAGCTTCTGCTCGTGGAGAGCTTGATAGAATTGAACAAATGAAATTAGATTTTTTTGAACGAAGCCGTGAGCGTTACTTAGAGTTCGCAAACAGCGATGAAAGTATTATTACTATTGATGCAGGACAAGATTTAGATACGGTAACTCGCTCTATTGTGAATGCGCTAGAAGCGTGGTTAGTGACTAATGGCAACTAAACTCTACCCTTGGCAGGAAGATATTTGGCATCAATGGCAGCAGCTTATTGCAAATGATAGGCTGCCTCACGCTATCTTATGTGCAATGCCAGAAGGGACTGGGCGAGATAAATTAGTTCAGTATTTTTCTGATACTCTACTTTGTTTAACTCAAGGCACTGAACCTTGTGGTTTCTGCCATAGTTGTGATTTGATTCAATCTGGTAATCATCCTGATTTGCACTGGATTAAACCAGAAGTGGAAGGTAAATCGATTTCTGTAGAACAGATCCGTCAATGTAACTCATGGGCACTAGAGTCATCGCAATTTAACGCTAAGCGAATGATTATTATCGAGCCTGCAGAAAAAATGACAGAGTCTGCTGCAAACGCATTACTAAAAACATTAGAAGCTCCACCGAAAAACTGCCAATTTGTCTTACTTGCTAGCTCTTTGCATCATTTATTACCAACAATACGTAGTCGCTGCCAAACTTGGCAACAGCCAGTGATCAGTGCTGAAGTGATTACTCAATGGTTACTCGAAACTGAAGAACTAACGGTAAATACGCAGTCAATTATTTTGAATCGATATTTACCGCTAGCGGTGAAGAGCTTTTATCAAGATAAGAAACAAGTAAGCCATCAGCAGCTTCTTTCACACTTTAGTGTTTGTGTTCAATCCTCTTTTTGTAATACAGCCGATGTGGTTAAAACCTTGCTAAAATTAGAGGATGAAGGCTTATGTTGGTTAAGTTACTTGTTGTCTGATATACAGAAACGACAGTTAGGAATTGTAACTGATTGGATTCATTGTGATGAAAAAGAGACGGTAGAGAGACTAGCAAAAAGTATCTCTTCTAACCTTATCTATAAGCAATATTTGAGTCTAAATACGCTAAGGCAACAACTCAATGATCATCCGGGCTTAAACAAAGAATTATTATTAACTCAGTGGTTATTTGAGTTTATTGGAGAATAATGTGTTAGTTGATACACACTGTCACCTAGACAAGTTAAATTATAATGATCTGCATACTAATGTGGGTGATGTACTTGAAAAAGCAAAATTACGTGGAGTAGAGCAGTTTCTAACCGTAGGTGTTACTTTAGATACTTTTCCCAATATGATGGAAATGATCAAAGATCACCCTGAAGTTCATGCGTCTTGTGGTATTCATCCATTAGATGTGGAATCGGAATTTGATTTATCTATTTTCCGTCAATATGCGGCCAATGATCGTGTTATTGCTATTGGTGAAACGGGGTTAGATTATTTTTATCAGCCTGAAAGCGCGTCTCGTCAACGCGACTTGTTTGAACAACAAGTTGAGGTGGCTGTTGAGTACAATAAACCACTAATTATTCATACAAGACAAGCTAGAGAAGATACCTTAGCAATTCTAAAAAATGGTCAAGCAAACAAATGTGGTGGTGTTATTCACTGCTTTACTGAAGACTGGGCGTTTGCTGAAGCGGCAATGGATTTAGGTTTTTATATTTCAATTTCAGGTATTGTTACATTTAACAAAGCCACTGAGTTGAAAGATGTTGTTCGTCGCTTGCCATTAAATCGTATTTTAGTTGAAACAGACTCCCCATATTTAGCCCCTGTTCCCTATCGAGGAAAAGAGAATCAGCCAGCGTATGTCAGAGAAGTTGCTGAGTATATTGGCTTACTAAAAGGGAAATCCTTTGAGGAAGTTGCTCAAATAACGACGAATAATTTTAAAAATCTTTTTTTGAACAAATAAATTAAATAAGTTCACAAAGTAACCAAAAAAGAGAATTATACTTCTCTTTTTTTTATGGATTTGATTTTTAGCAAGTTTTCGTTAATAAAATTCTAAGTAATCGGTTGCGGTAGCTGTTTATTTATACTATCTATTTTTGTTGCTAAAAATAACATTTATCACCCTGCTTATTTTTATTTTTATTAATTGTAATCAGTGACTTATAGTAAAGTTGCATTTTTTTTGTTATTTTTGCTACGCCTTGCTTTTGTGATCACTGCAGGGTTTTAAAACAATAAATGAAAACATGCTAGAAACTGTTTTTACATAGGTCTATATTTAGCGACAGTTTGATTAGAGACACGATTACTTACAATTATGTTAGTTACATTAGGCGAGGGGGATATTGCCGTAACGAGCTAGTTAGTAATTGAATGTTTCAATTGTATTTATAATGATTAGGAGCAAAACATGTTTAAAAACCTTTTTGCCAACCTGCAGAAAGTTGGTAAGGCGCTTATGCTGCCTGTATCAGTACTTCCTGTAGCTGGTATTCTTTTAGGGGTTGGTGCTGCCAACTTTAGTTTCCTTCCAGAAGTGGTTTCTCACTTAATGGAACAAGCAGGTGGTTCTGTATTTGGCCAAATGGCTTTGCTATTTGCTGTGGGTACTGCACTTGGTTTTACAAACAATGATGGTGTAGCTGGTCTAGCTGCTGTTGTTGGTTACGGCATCATGGTTGCTACACTTAAAGTGATGGCGACAGTAATGGGTGTTGATGGTATCGAGACTGGTGTTCTTGGTGGTATCCTTGCTGGTGGTGTTGCTGGTTGGGCTTTTAACAAGTTCTACCGTATCCAACTTCCTGAGTACCTTGGCTTCTTCGCTGGTAAGCGTGCAGTGCCAATCGTGACTGGTTTTGTATCTATCGCTCTAGGTTTGGTTCTTTCTGTAATTTGGCCACCAATTGGCGGCGCAATTGCAGCGTTCTCTGATTGGGCTGCAAACCAAAACCCAGTAATGGCATTTGGTATCTACGGTGTAATCGAACGTTCTCTAATTCCTTTTGGTCTTCACCATATTTGGAACGTACCATTCTTCTACGAAGCCGGTTCTTGTGTGAACAGCGCTGGTGAGCAAGTAAATGGTATCATGACTTGTTTCCTAACTGCTGATGACGCATCTCGTGCTGCGGGCAATGGTTTTGGTCAATTAGCGGGTGGTTACCTATTCAAAATGTTCGGTCTTCCTGCTGCTGCAATCGCAATTGCACATTCAGCGAAACCTGAAAACCGTGCAAAAGTAATGGGTATCATGGCATCTGCTGCGTTAACTTCATTCCTTACTGGTATCACAGAACCAATTGAATTTGCATTCCTATTTGTTGCTCCTGTTCTTTATGCTATCCACGCTGTACTTGCTGGTGTTGCATACATGCTAACTAACGCATTAGGTGTTGTACACGGTCACACGTTCTCAAATGGTTTCATTGACTTTGTAGTTCAATCTCCACGTGCAGAGAATATGCTACTTCTAGTCGGTCTTGGTCTTGTTTACGCTGTTGTTTACTACATCGTATTCCGCTTTGTAATTAAAGCAATGAACCTGAAAACTCCAGGTCGTGAAGACGAAGAAGAAGCTGGTGTAACAGTAACTGGTTCTGAGCTTGCTGGTGAGTTAGTTGCTGCATTTGGTGGTAAAGAAAACATCACAAACC
Source organism: Aliivibrio sp. S2TY2 (assembly GCF_028765525.1). Taxonomy (NCBI): domain Bacteria; kingdom Pseudomonadati; phylum Pseudomonadota; class Gammaproteobacteria; order Vibrionales; family Vibrionaceae; genus Aliivibrio; species Aliivibrio sp. S2TY2. The sequence continues at coordinate 210,073 of NZ_JARACS010000003.1, forward strand.
TTGATGCTTGTATCACTCGTCTACGTGTATCGGTAGCAAACGTTGAAGCCGTTGACCAAGATAAACTGAAAAAACTTGGTGCAGCTGGTGTTGTTGTTGCGGGTTCAGGTGTTCAAGCTATCTTTGGTACTAAGTCTGATAACTTGAAAACAGATATGAATGAGTGGATTAGTCATAACTAATTTGCGATTCTATCGATGAATAATAAAAGGAGACTTTCGAGTCTCCTTTTTCTGTTTCTGGCTTGAAGAAAATCGAAGATAAGCAAAGCTATTATCTTTCAGGAAATGAGATGTCTTGATTTGAGTCTAGCCAAGTAGGGTATTTTTTCATAATGGAGAGAAACAGCTCTGAATCAATGAAAGTCGTAAGCCAGTGCTTTACGTGTTGATACTTACTTTGGTTAAACCATTCAATATTAACGAACGCAAATTGTCGAATAAAAGGAAGGATAGCTAAATCAGCTAAGCTGTATTCATCACTAAATAGCATTCTCGAAGTAGAGAGTTGTTGCTCCAGCCTTTCTAAAAATAGCTCCCCTTGTTCACGATAATAGAGTTCTGTGTTCTCAGGGTAACGATCTGCATATTTGTATTTATCCAACCATCCTTTAAACACATGATCGTTTTCTTCTATTAATAAATACATGGACGCTGTTGTTGATAATAGTAATTCTGAATCCTCTAAAGCCCATTTCATGATATCTAAGCTCTCATCTATCACGTGTCCATCTTTTTCAATTAAGACAGGAACAGTGCCTTTAGGGGATGCCTGTATCATTGCTTCAGGTTTATGTTTCAATATGATTTCACGAAGGTGGACTGATTTATTGGAAAGGGCGATACTAAGTCGTGCTCGCATCGCGTAAGGGCAACGTCGAAATGAATAGAGAATGGTCATTTTTACCTTCTAAATTAATTTAAAATGAAACGGCGAAAAAAAACAGATCCGAAGATCTGCTTTAAGTAATTGTATTTGTTATAGGCTAAGTTCTAGTTACTGTTCATCGCTTTACGGATACAGAAGGCCGCGCCTCCCCACGTGATACCTAAGCCAATAACCATCATAATGATTGCACCAGTTGTCATATTAAGCCTCCTTGCTTGATTTATTAATAACGATACCAACAACCAACATTGCAGCAATTAATCCCCAACCAAGTAATAGCAAGTCTGATTGAGCGTAACCACCATATCCGTCGGTTAATGTATTAACAATATTAGTTCCTAAGATAACCACTAGAAATGCAGGACTAATAAAGCGTAAGCAGATCTCAAACCATTTACCAACGGTAAATTCAGAGATTTTATTTACGTGTGAACGTATGTCAGCAAGTTTTACCAACCAACCCATAATAAATAATTCAATCAAGCAGCTTGCTAGTAGAGCTATGTTATTAATGAAATAATCAACTAAATCAAGCAGTAATAGTCCGCCATTAGTCGCAAAGGCCATAGAAACAACCAGCCCTGTACCACAAACAACAGAAGCGGCTTTTTTACGAGACCATTTTAGTTTGTCGATAAATGCAGAGGTAACGGCTTCAATAATTGAGATATGAGAACTTAATCCTGCAACAACTAAAGCAAAGAAGAACAGAGGACCAAGAATATAAGGAGCAGGTAATAAATTGATGGCTGCTGGAATCGTAACAAATGCAAGACCAACACCAGCACTAACGACTTCAGTTAATGGTTTGCTTTGTTCATGCGCCATATTTCCTAGGATAGAGAAAATAAGAATACCAGCGATAATAGAGAAACCACAGTTAATCAATACTGTCATAAAAGCATTGTTATTTACGTCAGACTTTTCAGGTAGGTAACTTGAATAAGCCAGCATGATTGCGAAACCGACACTTAACGTAAAGAAGATTTGACCATAAGCGGCTGACCATACTTTTGGGTCTGTTATTTTACTGAAATCTGGTTGGAACAGGTAATTAAGACCATCCAATGCGCCTGGTAAGAAAATCATACGGCCGATAAGCGCAATAACCATAATAAATAGTAATGGCATCATAACCTTACTAGCACGCTCGATACCACTTTTTACACCACCAAAAATAGCAGCAAAAGTTATGCTCCATGCAATAATCATAGGAATGGCAATATGCCATTGAATACCACCCAGTTTTGTTGGTGAGTTATCGCCTAGCTTTAAATATTCACTAAAGAAGTAGGCATTTGTATCTTGGCCCCAGCTTTGAGAAAAAGACATGCTGAAATAAGAGATTGCCCAGCCAATAACGGCAACGTAATAAACTGCGATAACAGCGGCTATTAATACTTGAAACCAACCAAGCCATTCGTATTTTTGATTTATTTTTGCAAAAGTTCGCGGTGCTGAGCCTCTGAATTTATGGCCCATACCAAATTCCATGATCATAAATGGAATACCAGCAGTTAACATGGCAAATAAATAAGGAATAAAGAAAGCACCGCCACCATTTTCATACGCCATGTATGGAAAGCGCCAAATATTACCTAGACCGATAGCAGATCCTACTGCAGCAAGAATAAATCCTGCACGAGAACCCCATTGTTCACGCTTCATAAAATACTCCTTTTAAAAACTTTTCCCTGAGAAATGAAGCTAACTTAGTATCATTCTCTATTAAATTTGAAATCAATTTGCTCAAACTAGAGGTATTAGCTAAGCATTACAGGCAGATTACCCATTAATACTTGTTAAGGCAATATGACAAAAAGGTAGCTTAATGTAATCTATCTAGTCAATTATGCTGAAGTTGTAACTTTTTTTAGAGAATGGGTTTGTTTGGGGTGGGATGTTTAGAGTGTATTATTGTTAAATAAAGGTTAAGTAAATGATTGTGTTTTTGTAAATAAATTCCAATTGATGGGAAAGTAACCGCATTAATTGGAATTTATAAAATAATAGGTGGTGTGAGAAAGTTAAAAACTGAATCGTAAGCCAAGATTCCCTTGTACTTGATTCATCCAACTGCCTTCATAACGAATAACACATCTACTTTGTGTTGAATCAGAAACGCAAGCGCTGTCAAAACTACTATCAACAGAAGTGCCTAACCAACGGGCTTCTAACTGTAAGGCAAAATTGTCAGTAAAGTGATATTGCAACCCAGTAAAAGCACCGGCAGAGAAGCGTAAATTTTCATCGCTCCAGTCGACATCGGTATAAGTTGCGCCAAGGCTTAATCCTAAAAATGAACTTAGTTTAGGGGTAAGGGAATAATCTAAAGCACTTTGGAAATGTAAATAATCAAACCGTGTTTTATTGCCCAGTGATTTTATCTCACTGCTTTGAGTACTATAAAATAGTCCAATACGGCCTGTATCAAAATCCGTTTCTATAGCAAAAGATAAAGCGTTATCTCCATTGATTTTATAAGTATCTCCTGCACTGTTTGTCACCTCACCACCAGAAGAAAACCCAATAGAGGGTGTAAGATATACCTGAGCAAATATTGGTAAAGGCAGGATGGCTAGCAGCCCCAGTAATGACGTCCGTTTCATTTTTCCTCCTAAAATAGGTTTTAATTTTGATAATTTGTATTTAGCCACATAGCGACTAATCTTATCCCTAAGTTTGATTTATTATGCTGACATTGTGATGCTAATACCAACTTGGCAGTCAATTTTCTTTGATTCCTTGAAGATACCTCAAACTAGTGTTAATTTTTTGTTACTGCACAATAACAAGGAGTCGTTATGGATAGTGATTTCAAATTTGCACTCATTACAACTATAGCCGTATTTTCTGGCTTAGCTTTTTTCGGAAGCTTGGTTTTAATGGCATAAATTAGTTTTGATGACATAAAAATAAACGCTATTAAATAAAAAGAGCAACCAATACGCAGTGGTTGCTCTTTTTTAGTTGCTGGCATGTTAATAGTGGAACATTACGCGAGTGCTTGAAGTGGTAAGTAGGTTTGCCATGCATTTGTATATAGTGATTGAGATAGAGCTCTCAATTTAGTCACTCGAGCATCTTCAAACTGAGTGAATTCTCGCTTTTCCAGAAGAGCTAAACGTTCAATGTTTTGAATTTCTTCATACAATTTATGCTCTGCACCATTTTTTACTGTCGCAATGTCTTTTAAATGCAGCTGTATTTCTGCGACCAGTTTTGTTTTTGGTAATTCGACGAGTAATTTTATGTCTCGGTAGCCTGATTTTGCTGGCTGTGCAAAACGGTTAGTGACACTCAGGACGGTTGTTTCTCTATTTATTGATTCATACGCCGTCACCAAATCAGGTATTGAATCGGCAACGATGGTCGCTCTTGCCATGTCAGTTAACTGGTTAACTTGACCATTTAACTCTTGTTCAATTTTTAATAAGGCACGTTCTGCGCTCTTCACTCCAGCAAATTGAGGCTGAGAATTAGAGATCAAAGCGGTTTCTTTACACAGATTTTCTAGCTCTCTTTGAGCTTGATGTGCTTTTGAATTTAAAATATCAAAATCATCGTAAGGCTGATGTGAGAAATAGTTCCAATTTTGAATCGAAAGTAGACCATTTAGGCTGTGAAGGACATGTTGATGATCGATCTCTGATTGGTTTGCTTCTTGATAATCAGGTTCAATAAACTCAATTAATGAGGAAGCTTGTGCTTGAGGACGTCCAAATACTAAAACCATTAGGACTGCGGCACGGGCAAACTTTTTCATTCTTTTTCCTTAGCAAGACAGAAAGAAATAGCAACTAAGTAGACTGCATCTTAGCAACACCTACTAAATAAATATGGGCACACTTAGCAGATTCAAGAGGTGAAAATTATCATTGTTTTGGTTTGAGTTAAGCATCACAGAATTACAATTCTTGACGTTAAATTAAGGTCAATTTTTGAACTTTTTCTTCTTGAAATTGAAAGCAATTGTAACTAGGAAATTGTTAATCAAATGGGGAGATAAAATAGATATTAGTTCAAAGTGGCTTTTTACTCACAAAGTCTGTTATTTAGCGGCTAAATGTGTAAAATCGAGTCTTCTTTTTTATACCTAAATTTAGAGTACAAGTAGGTTATCTATGACAGCAACAAATGAATTATTGCAGGATTTAAAAGCTCGTGGGCTTATTGCACAGTGCACAGCAGACGAAGAATTAGCTGAGCACCTTTCTACTGACTGTCGTACTCTTTATTGTGGTTTCGATCCGACAGCAGACAGCCTACATATTGGTAGCCTAGTACCTTTGTTAGTTCTTAAGCGTTTTCAACAAGCGGGCCATAAACCATTAGCACTTGTTGGTGGCGCAACAGGTCTAATTGGTGATCCAAGCTTTAAAGCGGCAGAGCGTCAATTGAACACCTCTGATGTTGTTGGTGATTGGGTTAATAAAATCCGTGCTCAAGTTTCTGCTTTTGTTGAGTTTACAGAAGAGAAAAATGGCGCAGAAGTGGTGAATAACCTAGATTGGATTGGTGAAATCAATGTAATCGAATTCATGCGTGATATCGGTAAGCATTTCAGCGTAAATGCAATGATTCAAAAAGAATCAGTAAAACAACGTATCGACCGTGAAGGTTCTGGTATCTCATTTACTGAGTTCAGCTACATGCTACTTCAATCGTATGACTTTGCTGCGCTAAACAAAGCAAAAGAATGTACGCTTCAAATTGGTGGTTCTGATCAGTGGGGTAACATCACTGGTGGTATCGATCTAACTCGTCGTATGAACCGCAATAAAGTATTTGGTTTAACGCTACCGCTAGTAACTAAATCAGATGGTACTAAATTTGGTAAGACTGAATCAGGTACAATTTGGTTAGACCCAAGCAAAACATCACCATACGCTTTCTACCAATTCTGGTTGGGTACTGCGGATGCTGACGTATATAACTTCCTACGTTTCTTCACTTTCCTATCTGTAGACGAAATTGCTGCAATTGAAGAAAGTGATAAGAGTGTTCAAGGTCGTCCTGCTGGTCAAGGCGTCCTTGCTAAAGAAGTAACTCGTTTGGTTCACGGTGAGGAAGGTTTAGCTTCTTCTATCCGTATTACAGAAGCACTGTTCTCAGGTGACCTAGCATCACTAACTGAAACTGATTTAGCACAACTAGCGCAAGATGGTCTGCCAACGACTGAGCTTGACGCTTCTGAGCAAACTATCGTTGAAATTCTGACTCAATCTGAACTAGCAAAATCGAATAAGATGGCGCGTGAATTTATTGGTAATGGTGCAGTTTCAGTAAACGGTGAGAAAGTTGCTGATTCTGAAGTTGTTCTTAAGAAAGAAGACGCATTATTCGGTAAATACAGCGTAATTAAGCGTGGTAAAAAACTGTTTAATTTATACGTTTGGAAATAAGAATAAATTAGTAATGGGGTGGAGTAGATAACTCTGTTTCATTACTTTATATTCAGACAATAAAAAAAGCGAACCGAATTGGTTCGCTTTTTTTATACTTGTTAATTTTTTCTATTTAATTAACGGTGTTTAGGCTTGCGTTTAGGCCCTGTACCATTTGGTTTATTACCAGCGGTTTTAGGTTTACCATTGCCACTTGGTTTATTATTTGAATAACCATTACGAACGCCATTTTTTTGTCCGCTTGATGCTGGCTTATCTGAACCTGTATTTCCACTAGGTTTTCCACCATTCCCATTGCGGTTTTGACCTTGAGAGCTAGGCTTACCGTTACGGTTATTCTTATTTTGACCACCGCGACTATTACTATTACGAGGATCACCATCAAACTGTGCTTGAGTATGCTTAGTTGCAAAACGTTTCGCGCCGTGACGTCCTGTTTGACGACGTTCAGCAGGTGTTTGTGTATCGATATCGTCTTCAGGCACTAAACAATGTGGCTTGTCACCAATAAGGTGCTTTTTCCCCATCTCTGTTAGTGCTTCACGGATCATTTTCCAGTTTTTAGGATCGTGATAACGTAATAAGCCTTTATGCAGTCGACGTTGGCGTTCACCTTTAGCCACTGTTACATCTTCACGTTTTTTATATTTCACGCGTTTCAGTGGGTTTGTTTCTGAGTAATACATTGACGTTGCATTACACATTGGTGATGGATAGAAGTTCTGAACCTGATCACACTCAAGGTTGTTTTTCTTCAGCCACATCGCTAGGTTCAGCATGTCTTCATCTTCTGTACCCGGATGAGCAGAGATAAAATAAGGGATAAGATATTGCTTCTTACCGGCCTCTTGGCTGTATTTTTCAAACATAGACTTAAAGCGATCGTACGTACCCATACCTGGCTTCATCATTAAATCTAATGGGCCTTTTTCGGTATGCTCTGGTGCAATCTTCAAATAACCGCCAACGTGATGGGTCACTAACTCACGCACGTATTCTGGAGATTCAATGGCTAAGTCGTAACGAACACCAGAAGCAATTAATACTTTATTAATGCCTTTGACTTTACGTGCTTCACGGTACAAATCAATTGTATGTACGTGATCAGTATTTAACTTGTCACAGATCTTAGGGAAAACACATGAAGGGCGACGACAGGTTGCTTCTGCTTTAGGAATAGAACAACCTAAACGATACATGTTCGCGGTTGGGCCACCAAGATCTGAAATTGTGCCGGTAAATCCTGGAACTTTATCTCTAATTTCTTCTAATTCATTGATAATAGATTCTTTAGAGCGGTTTTGAATAATACGACCTTCGTGTTCAGTAATACTACAGAATGAACAACCACCAAAACAACCACGCATAATGTTGACTGATGTTTTAATCATGTCATACGCAGGGATCTTAGCTTTGCCATACATAGGGTGTGGGACACGCGCATAAGGCAAGTCAAACACAAAATCCATCTCTTCGGTTGTTAGAGGGATTGGTGCTTGGTTTACCCATAATTCACGATCACCATGACGCTGAATTAATGCTCGGCCAGAGTATGGGTTAGTTTCTAAATGCATAATACGACTAGCGTGAGCATAAAGAATACGGTCACCGTTTAGTTTTTCATACGGTGGAATACGAATCGCTGTTGTTTTTGAATCATGGCTTGAAGCACGAACCGTAATAACCTGCGGTTGTTCTTCTTTTACTTCCGATTTGTTGGTTTCGCACTGCTCTTCTGTTGCGTATGGATTGATTGGAACAAAGACAGCTTTGCTTGGTTTTTCAATACGAGAAGAATCAATGATTTTAAAACCTTCAGGCTCTGCTGGTAAGTTTACTGCAGTACCACGAATGTCAGTCATTGTTTTTACGTCTTCGCCATTGGCAAGGCGATGAGCCACTTCAACCAATGCACGTTCAGCATTACCAAACAGAAGAATGTCACCTTTCGCATCAAACAGTACTGAGCGACGAACTTTATCAGACCAGTAATCGTAATGTGCTAAACGACGTAGGCTTGCCTCAATACCACCTAAAACAATAGGCGTATCTTTAAAGGCTTCACGACAGCGTTGAGAATATACCAGTACAGCACGGTCAGGACGCTTACCACCTTCATTATTTGGGGTATAAGCATCATCATGGCGAAGTTTTTTATCTGAGGTATAACGGTTGATCATTGAATCCATGTTACCCGCAGTAATACCAAAAAATAGATTTGGTTGACCAAGAGCCATAAATTCGTCTTTATTGTCCCATTTTGGTTGGGCAATGATACCAACGCGAAAGCCTTGTGATTCTAGCAAACGTCCGATGATCGCCATACCAAAACTTGGGTGATCCACGTACGCATCCCCAGTTACAATGATAATGTCGCAGCTATCCCAACCAAGTTGGTCCATTTCTTTACGAGAAGTAGGAAAGAAAGGGGCTGTTCCATAGCATTCTGCCCAGAATTTAGGGTATTCGTTTATTGGAGTTACGTTATGCATTAGTTCACCTCAGAATTTGGAGGCCGAATTATACCGATTTGAGGTGAGTTTAACCAGAAAAGAAAGCCCTCAATATTAGTAAGGGAGTTTCATTGGGTATTAAAGTTATAGATATAAACGACATAGGTAGGTGATAGAAATCGCCAGAAAGGATAGGGTAAAAATAATAGTCGTATCTTTGATCATGATGGTTGTGCCTGTTTTTGTCGTATGTATTGATAAGCTAAATTTAGCTTTATTTCATAAGATTTACGTGAGCATTAGGTAAATTGTTTGTAAGGAAAGTGCCTATTGGCTAAAGCATCACAGAATAAAACGAATAAAATCAAAAAAAACGCCAGTAGTATTAACCACTGGCGTTTAAGAATCGTTATCTATCTAACTTAATTATGCATACATTGGAACAAGTACCATGGTTCCTGCAATTACAGTGATTAAACCACAAATAACAGGGACAGAAGTACGTTTCACAACTTCAAATGGGCTGATTTTCGCCATACCAGATGTCGCTACAATAACGCCAGATACTGGAGAGATTGTGCGACCAAGGTTAGATGCTTGAAGCATTGGGATGATAAGGAATGCAGGGCTAAGACCCATTTTGCCAGCCAATTGTGGTGCAAGTTCTACGAATGCATAGAACGGCGCGTTACCAGAACCTGTTGCAATAGCCGCTGCTACTGTTAGACCAGTAAGAAGAAGCATCAGTGCAACACCACCAGCACCCGCAGAATCAGCAAGGTGAAGTAAGTTATCAATCGCACCAACAGACATTAGGCCTTGTGCAAATACACCTGCCGCAACTAATAGCATTACCACGCCTTTAAAGGCATCAGCCATACCCGCATAACAAGACTCTAGATCTTCTAGCGTTGCTCTGCCATCTAGCTTATTAGTGATAAAGTTAATGACTGCACCAATGAAGATTGAACCCACAACGATAGTATAAATATCTAAAGATAAACCAGGGATAGTTTCGCCATTGAAGACAAAGACACCAACGATTGGCAAGAAAGGTAAAATCGCATAGTAAGAAGGAGCGTTTACTTCCATTGCAGAAATATCTACTTTTTCCATTGGCGTATTTTCTTTCTTATCTAGGTATTTATTCCAGAAGAAAGCCGCTGCTGCCATTACAATGATTGCACAGATTGAAACAGGTAATACCGTCTCAACTGCAAATGTATGTAGAGGAAGGCCAGATTTTTCTGCTGCAACAATAACGTCACCAGAAGTAGGAGAAAGAATGATTGCCGCTGGAGAGGCACAAACGGCTACTGCTGCTGGGCGAGAAATACCCATTGCTGTCATCATTGGGAATAGTGTTGCCATTAATAGCACACCAAGACCCGTTGCTGAACTCACTGCAAGAGACATTAAACATGCCACGATATAAGCAGCAACCAGCAAAACATAAGGTGATTTAATAAATGCTAATGGTTTAGAAAACTGTTTTACAACCACATTGTTTGCGCCAATGTGAGTCATGTAAGAAGCAAAACCACAAAGTAGCATGATCTGCATACCTAGGCCGCCCCCACGATATTGCAGCATATATTTCACGTACTCTAACGCATCAGTTAGTAAGTTACCTGTCGCGGTTACTTTTGCTGGTAGAACGGTATGACCTAATAAGCCAGCAATAATAAGTAGTGCCAAACCAGCAGTGAGTAGTACGCCAGCGGCTTTATATCCTTTTACGATAAAGTAACCGACCAAAACGGTAATTACTAAACCAATCATTAACTCCAACATGGAATTTCCCTCTAATTAAAATATTAAAATACAAAAATTGTGTAACTTATCTACATATTCTTACACATTTCGTAATAGAAACTTACCTAATTTTCACCTGTAGCACATCTGCTACTTAGCACCATCATGATCTAAAACAAATAAAAAATAATTCTGTTAATAAGATGATGCTTAACTGTTGTTTTTGTTGCGAGGAAAGGATAACGAGTTGAAAATTAATAAGCTGAAATTTGAGAACCTAACATAAGTTGGTTCTTTTTTGAGCGCTACTAGACGAAGTGAAAATAGCGTTTATACTATCGTCATTCTACTATTTAGCATTCTAAAATCCGGCCATAATTATGTTCTTTCAAACCTTACAATATATTCTTATTCCAGCTCTTTTAGGGGCGCAAATATTATTAACGATCATTTTGCATAAAGGGGATATTTGCCCAGGTCAACGAGGTCGTATACATAAATGGTTGCCAGTGTTGATTCTAGGCTGGTGTGTTATTGCCGGTGTAGGTATGACTTACGCTTCAATTTTTGCGATTAATTTTGTTCCTGCCATCACCATTGCTGGTTTTTACTTAAGTGTTAAAACGGGTAAAACGCGTGATAAAGGCCCCTTAATAGTTATGGCGCTTGCGAATGGTTTTGCTGCAGCAAGTTTTGTTAATTTAGCTTTGGGTTCAGGTTCATTTACGCAATTATTTTTTGCTGTTACTGGCCCATTCTTATTTGGGGCATTATTAGCGCATCTTCTATTAACTCTAGCGAGAACTCGCTTGCAGGCGTTTCATAAATTATTACCTATTAGTGGAATAGTGAGTGGGATAGTTATGTCGGTTATCTTGTTATGTCAGACATTAAGTATTCATGAAATCTTCTTGGACCGAATGGCCGTTAAGCTCGGTATTGCGTTAAGTTTGATGTTAGTAAGTATTGGTTTTTGGAGTTTTCACTTATTCAAACAGCAAGCCGTGAAGTGGCAAAATCTAGCGTTAGCAAGCGTAATTATGGCTATTTCTGGTTATTATCAATTTCAGTTGTTTTTTGTGATGTAGTCCACGCATTCATTCTTAAAACTGGTCTACTCTAAGTATGTCTCTTAAGCAACATGGAGGGTGAAGATTGGATTTAAGTAATGCTCACGGACTAGAAAGTGGAATTCTACTCGGCATAATTAATGAAAAATTGCGATTGGAATGTCACAGTCTAGAAGAATTATCTAGTATGTATGAGCTTGATACACAAGGAGTTCAAGACAAGCTCAGTGGCTTGGGTTATCAATATGACCCATTAACGAATCAATTTAAAAATAAATAGGTTTTTTAATACACGCAATAGAAAACACACTTCGTTTAAGTCATTTTAATTCCATCTAAATGACTCTGGCTCTGCTGTTTCGCAGTAGAGAAAAATGCTTGTAAATATTTTTTATCATGTTCGCTGTCTCTAACGGCAGCGAACAATCTTCGCCATAAACCTTTCCCTAGCGGTTTACTCTCAATTAAGCCTTGTCTTGAAAACTCACTGATAGCCCAATTAGGTAATGCTGCAACCCCTAAACCTGCCGATACCATTTGTATTAACATGAGTGTGTTCTCTGCTTGTTTCCATTTTGCTGGTTCTACATTGTTTGGCGATAGGAAATGTTTTACTACATCTAAACGCTGTTTTTGTACAGGGTAAGTCAGCATTGTTTGATCGAGTAAGTCCTCTGGTTCTATATATTCTTTATTGGCAAGCGGGTGGTTAGTTGCCATTACTAGGCGCATTTCAAAATCAAACAATGGTTCGTAATGTACCTCGCCACGGGGCTGGATATCAGAGGTAATCACTAGGTCTAAATCGCCATTAACCAAGGCTGGTAAAGGCTCAAATCCAAAACCCGATGAAAAATCCAATTCTACTTCTGGCCAACCCACTTGATATTCTTTAATCGCAGGCATTAACCATTGAAAGCAAGAATGGCATTCAATCGCCATGTGTAATCGTCCGTGTAAGTCTTCTTTCAAGCTTGCAATATCGTATTCAGCTCTGGCCATTTTAGGCAAAATATCATCCGCTAGTTTTAACAGTATTTCACCTTCTGATGTGAATTTTACAGGACGAGTTTTTCGTAAAAAAACATGGTTACCAAGTCGAGCTTCAAAATCTTTCAATTGATGAGAAAGCGCTGATTGAGTTAAATGGAGTGCATTGGCTGTTGCGGTTAATGAGCCAGTGTCACGTAATGTAGTTAAGGTTTTTAGGTGTTTTAATTCAATCATTACTGTACCTCAAGATCCGTTTGAGTAAGTTCAACAATCTTCACAGTAAAGTGAAAAGGCCATAAAGTAAACATCTAGACGGCTAAATAAAATTAGTGCATTTAAATAAAATCTAGCTTAGTTGAAATAAATTCATAATCAAAATGAAGTATTCGACGTTGTAGATAGTTCGAAAAAAGGTCATTGTTTAGCCATCCAAACGGCTAAGGGAATTAGACAAATGACAACAAAATTAAACAATACAGTAGGAAAAACAGTCACTCATATTTTAGGTTATCCACGAGTCGGTGCTCAACGAGAATTAAAATTTGCTCAGGAAAAATATTGGCGTGGCGAGATAGAACAAAAAGAATTACTGGCCGTGGGCAGTGAGCTACGTCAGCGCCATTGGCAAGATCAATCCGCATCAGGATTAGATTTTGTTACTGCGGGTGATTTTGCTTGGTACGATCATGTATTAACCACAAGTTTACTTTTAGGTCACGTACCTGCTCGTCACAATACTGGTTTTCCTGACTTAGATACCTTATTCAAGGTGGGGCGTGGTCAATCTCAAAACAGCTGTGGTTGCGGTGAAGCAGCGTCGGATATGACTAAGTGGTTCAATACTAATTACCATTACATCGTGCCAGAATTTTCTAAAAACGATAAATTTAATGTGAGTTGGTCACAACTTTTTGATGAAATTGCTGAAGCACAAAAGCAAGGCCATAAAGTGAAGCCGGTGTTACTAGGGCCGCTTAGCTACCTTTGGTTAGGTAAAGAAGTAAATGACGAAGAGGTAGAACAAGGGTTTGATCGTCTGTCTCTTTTGCCTCGTTTATTGACGGCTTATCAAGCTATTTTCTCTAAATTAAATGCATTAGGTGTTGAATGGGTTCAAATTGATGAGCCAATTCTGGCACTAGAACTACCAAAAGCATGGGCTGATTCATTCAAATTGGCTTATCAAGTGATTCAAAGTGATGTGAAATTACTCTTAACAACGTATTTTGATGGCGTTGAACATCATTTAGATAAAATCACAAAACTTGCGGTAAATGGCTTACATATTGATATCTCTGCCGATCCACACCAGTTAGATGCAATAGTGAGTGCATTGCCAAAAGAGTGGGTATTATCCGTAGGTGCGGTTAATGGACGTAATGTATGGCGTGCAGATTTAGAACGTTTGCATGAAAAACTTCAACCAGTAAAAGAAGTCTTGGGTGATAAGTTATGGATCGCAAGTTCATGTTCATTGCTGCATAGTCCGGTTGATTTAGAACAAGAAACAGAATTATCGGAAGAGACGGTTCAATGGTTTGCGTTTGCAAAACAAAAGCTAAAAGAAGTGACATTATTAGGTGATGCTTTAGATGGTAACCAAAATGCAATTCTAGCTTGCCATCAATACAGTCAGCCACTGCGTGAACGTGAGAGTGCAGAACACATTAATAAGCCTGCGGTACAGCAACGCTTATCCGCTATCACTCCTGCATTAGCAGAGCGAGCAGAAGTATATGCAATCCGTGCGCAGCACCAAGCTGAAAAGTTAGGTTTGCCATTATTACCAACCACGACAATTGGATCATTTCCACAAACCTCTGATATTCGTCAACAGCGCAGTGCTTACCGTACTGGTAAGTTGAACGAGCAAGATTATGTTACTGCAATGAAAGGGCATATAGCCGATGCAGTTGAGCGTCAAGAACGTTTAGATTTGGATGTGCTCGTGCATGGTGAGGCAGAGCGTAATGACATGGTTGAATATTTTGCGGAGAATTTAAACGGCTTTCAAGCAACGCGATTTGGCTGGGTGCAAAGTTATGGATCTCGTTGTGTAAAACCAGCAATCGTGGTGGCAGATATTGAACGTGAAGCACCAATCACGGTTGATTGGACGCAATATGCTCAATCGTTAACGACTAAACAAATGAAAGGGATGCTAACCGGACCTGTAACGATTCTTGGATGGACGTTCCCACGTGAAGACATTACTCGTAAAGAAATTGCACAGCAGTTAGCATTAGTATTGCGTGATGAAGTTTCTGATCTTCAACAAGCAGGCATTAATATTATTCAAATTGATGAACCTGCAATCCGTGAAGGGTTGCCAATTAAAAAGAGTGATCAAAAAGCGTATTTAGATTGGGCGGTTGAAGCGTTTAAGATTTCAGCAGCAAGTGCGAAATCAGAAACACAAATTCATACTCACATGTGTTACAGCGAGTTTAATGAGATTATTGAATCAGTAGCGGCGTTAGATGCGGATGTGATTACTATTGAAACCTCTCGCTCAAATATGGAACTCCTAAAAGCGTTTGAAGATTTTAACTATCCAAATGAAATTGGACCGGGTGTGTATGATATTCACTCACCAAATATTCCAAGCGAAGAGTGGATTGTTGATTTGATTGAAACCGCAGCAGCAAAAGTGCCTGTTGAGCGTTTATGGGTAAATCCAGATTGTGGCTTGAAAACACGTAACTGGAAAGAAACAGAAGCGGCGCTAGAGAATATGGTGAAAGCGGCAAAAACGTTGCGTAAGAAATGGCAAGTTAACGCGGCTTAATTCGGTAGCGAAACCAATATGATTAGTAAATAACGTTCATTTACGTAAGGCTAAATAAAAAGCGAAACACCTTCATTTAGGGTTTCGCTTTTATTTTTCGTATTTACAGTGATACTTTTTTAACGAGTCGTTACCCACAGAGCATGGATCATGCCCGGTACCCAGAAGAAAAGAGTTAATACGATATTGATTAAAAGATCTTTACCCACACCTTTAGCAAAGAACACTCCAAGTGGTGGAAGCAATACACATAAAATAATTAAAACAAGCTTGTTCATAAAATGCCTCTATAAATTAAGTCATTATGATTAACAAAATGAGCAAATTGGTTAACATAGTAATAATACGAGTACTTCTTTTGTTCAAGTCGAAAAGTGATAATTTGCGTATTTTTATCTGGTTTTGAAAAATTGTCTTAGTAATTTTAATTGTAAGGCAGCGAGTTTTACAATATCACTCGCAAGTTTTTCATAATGCTTTATTAAAAATACTCTAAGCTCATGATGAAGTGGTTAAATATGGCGATTAGCTATTTATATTAATCATGATTGCTATAAAATAGTTGCAAATAAACTATCTATGGCAATGCTTACTCTTCCTTATGAAAAAAGTTCTAGTTATCTCTCACTCCCAAAGTGGTCAGCTTGCAAAATTTGTTGAGTTAGCAACAGCGCCGTTACGTCAAAGTGACGAAGTGAAAATTGATTATCATTGCGTAGAGCCCGTCAATAAATACCCATATCCATGGTCATTTTATCCTTTCTTCGATGCTTTTCCTGAAGCGATTTATATGAATGGCTGCGAAGTAAAACCCGCTGAAAATTTAGAAGAGGAGTATGACTTAATTATTTTAGGTTATACGGTGTGGTTTTTATCACCTTCAATACCAATGACTGGATTTCTTCAGACAGAACAAGCTAAGTCATTAATTAACGGTAAGCCTGTTATTACCTTTATTGCATGTCGTGATATGTGGGTAATGGCTCAAGAGAAAATGAAAACTGTCATTGCTGAGTTAGGTGGAACCTTGATTGATAATGCTGTACTGACTGATCAAGGTGGCTCTGTTTATGCATTTATCACAACGCCTCGTTGGTTACTAACCGGTAAAAAAGATCCATTTTGGATATTCCCAGCCGCTGGCGTTTCTGAAAAAGATTTGCAAGAGAGTGAACGTTTTGGTCACCGTTTGGTATCGGCGCTAAAACAAGATTTAGAAAAGAAAAAAGAACCACTGCTTAAAAACCTTCATGCCGTAACGGTTAATGGGAAACTGATTGGTTCTGAAAAAATTGCTACTCGTTCATTTATGGTGTGGGGAAAGTTAATTCAGAAGTCAGGTAAACCGGGCTCTTTTCCTCGAAAAATAGTCATTACCATCTATGCGATATTTTTAGCCCTTATGGTTTTAACCTTGGTGCCGATTAATTTATTAGTGAAGAAATTAATCTCGCCTTTTAGAAAGAAAGCGGTAGAAGAAAGCATTACTTATTACGAAAAACCATCAGGACGTTAAGATGACTCAAAAGGTATATATCAATGACATTCAGGCTTTTTTGCCTAATGATGCTGTTGGTAATAAAGAAATAGAAAATGTCCTAGGGCAAGTTGGTTCGCGTCCTTCTCGTGCAAAAAGCCTTATTTTGCGATCCAATAAAATTAAACAACGTTACTATGCGATTAATCCTCAAACGGGTGAAACCACGCACACCAATACAGAATTAACCGCCGAAGCGATCAGAAAACTCAATTCAACCTCTTTTGATATTAACTCTACAGAGCTTTTGGCCTGTGGTACGACGATTGCCGATCAAATTTTACCTAATCACGCATTAATGGTGCATGGTGAGCTTGGCATTCCTAGCTGTGAAGTGATAGCGACATCTGGCATCTGTTTGTCCGGTACCATGTCATTAAAATATGGCTATATGTCAATTTTGAGTGGACAAAGTAATAATGCGGTAGTTACTGGCTCTGAAAATGCCTCGGCTATGATGCGTGCTAACAAGTTTGAAGCTGAAATTGAAAGTGTGGTGGACGATTTAGAACGTCAGCCTGAAATCGCATTTGAAAAAGATTTCTTACGTTGGATGTTAAGTGATGGTGCGGGTGCCGCGCTATTAACCTCTCAACCTAATTCGGATTCCATCTCTCTTGAAATCGAATGGATGATGCAAAAATCTTATGCGAATGAGCTTGATGCTTGTATGTATGCAGGTGCTGAAAAACAGGCGGACGGTAGCCTCAAAGGGTGGCGTGAATACAGCTCACAAGAATGGCTAGACCAATCTATCTTCTCAGTAAAACAAGACGTTAAGCAGTTAAACGATAATATCGTTGAATACACAGTAACTAAGCCGTTAAAAGAGTTAGTTGATCAAGGCAAAGTGAAGGCTGATGAAATCACCTATTTTGTACCTCATTACTCGTCTGGTTATTTCCGTGACCGCCTATATCAAGGCATGCTAGAAGCAGGATGTGATATTCCACAAGATCGTTGGTTTACTAATTTGCCAAGTAAAGGGAATACAGGTTCAGCGTCTATCTATATCATGCTTGAAGAGCTGTTTCATTCTGGTGACTTAAAAGTGGGGGATACTCTACTTTGTTATGTTCCTGAAAGTGGAAGATTTTCTACCGCCTTTATGCAATTGAAGGTGGTGTAATGGAAGCGAAAAAAGTACCACAAGATAATATCTCTACGTATGCCAATAACGCAAAAGCCGTGTATGCAACGGATGAAAATGGTGATTATTCGGTTGTTGCTTCTACTGGTTGGGAAGTAGAAGAAGAAGTGACAAAGCAAGCCTTGAATGAATTTGAACGACAAGCACAAGTAGCGTATAACTTAGTAAGAACAGGGGAAAAGTCACCCTTGTATTATCATATGTTTGCTCAGCGTATGGATTTAATGGTGCTAGCGCAATCTGTTGGTTGGTTTCAGTGGCGTGTTAAGCGTCATTTCTCACCGAAGATTTTTGCTAAATTATCACCTGTGAAGCTTTCGGCCTACAGTGATGCATTAGGTATTTCAGTTAAGCAATTAACCAAGTTACCTAACCTTTCAAATAAAAATAAATAAAGCGTGCTCATGACCTCTATTTTGAAAAACACCAATTCTCAGTTCCAACATAAGCATTATGCTCATTGTGAGAGTGGCGTGATGTCTTCTATGCTTACTCATCATGGTTTACCTCTGTCTGAGCCAATGGTATTTGGTTTATCTAGTGCTTTAGTTTTTGCTTATCTTCCTTTTGTAAAGCTCAGTGGCATGCCGCTTATTGCCTATCGTTCAATGCCAAAATCCATCATGAAGGGATTACAGAAAAGCATCGGTTTGAAAATGAAGTTAGAGAAATTTTCAAAACCAGAGCAAGGCACCAAGCGATTAGATGAGCTACTTCAACAAGGTAAAATTGTGGGCGCTCAAACATCGGTGTTCTGGTTACCGTACTTTCCTGAAGAGATGCGTTTTCACTTTAATGCCCATAATCTTATTGTGGTTGATAAGAAAGAGGGAAGTTATCAAATCAGCGATCCTGTTTTTGAACACTTAGTTGAGGCTGAAGAGAAAGCACTGCAAAAAGCGCGCTTTGTGAAAGGGGTAATGGCACCAAAAGGGTCATTGTATTATCCGACTCACATCCCAAGCTCGATTGATTACCCAAAAGTGATTGAAAAAAGCATTAAAAAAACGGCAAAGACGATGCTGAAAACGCCAGTACCGATTGCGGGTTTAAAGGGAATGCATTTTTTAGCTAAGCATATTCGTCAGTTAGAAAATAAAGATGAGCATTACGCAAAACTGTTTTTAGGTCACATCATTCGCATGCAAGAAGAGATTGGCACTGGCGGTGCTGGTTTCCGTTATATCTATGCTTCTTTTTTACAAGAAGCGGCGGAGCTTATTGGTAACGAGAACCTAAAAATTGCATCTGCTGAGATGACGGCGATTGGTGATGAATGGCGTGAATTTGCTTTATTGATCGCGAAGGCAATACGACCTCGAAATAAAAAAACGATTGAATTTGATGTGATTGCTGCAAAATTAGAGTCAGTTGCTGAGCAAGAAAAGCAACTGTACTTATTATTAATGCGAGCATTTTAATGATCAATATTAGTGGATTAAATAAATCCTACGGTAAGAAGAAAGCGCTAGATAATCTAACGCTTTCTATCCCATCAAATAGTATTTATGGTTTACTTGGCCCTAATGGTGCAGGTAAAACTACGCTGATCTCGATTCTAAATGGTCTTGTCTCGTATGACTCAGGTGAGGTTACTTTTTTTGATTTACCGCTAAAAAAGAATCTTTCGGCTATTCGTCAACGTTGTTCTCTTATTCCACAAAGTTTAGCTTTTTATGAGAATTTAAGCGTTAAAGAGAATTTGCAATTCTTTGCCGGTGTACAAAAGATAAAAGGTCACACGTTAAAATCTAATTTATCTTATGCGGTTGAGACTAATCGTCTTTCTTCCATGATGGATCAGAAATCTGCAACTTTATCTGGTGGACAAAAACGTCGCTTAAATATCGCCATTGGGCTGCTGAATAACCCCGATATTCTCTTTTTTGATGAGCCTACCGTTGGTATTGATCCTGAATCACGCAACGATATTCTCGACACTATTAAAGCGTATAAATCGGATAATAAAACCGTTATTTATACCTCTCATTATATGCCCGAAATAGAAAAGATTTGTGATGAAGTAGCGATAATGAATGCTGGGAAAATTGTAAAACAAGGCTCGATTTCTTCTATGGTAAATAACGAAGAAAGTCAGCAGGTCATTGTTGAACTGTATCCACATTCTTCCACTTATCTTTCTGCAATGAGTCGAGCTGAAGTGACGATCGTTGATCAAACTACTTTACTATTAACGCAGTCGAGCAGTGAGCTTATCGCTCAAGTTCTGCATCAATTAGAGCTGCAAGGGATCAAAATAAAGCAAATCCGCTACGGTGCGACAACCCTTGAATCTCTGTTTATCAACTTAACATCAAAAGGAAGAACAGATGTCTAAAGCGATGTTGATAAAAGAGTTCCTGTTAGTGAGTCGTGATAAACACGCATTAGCAGCCTTATTTATTATGCCTGCGGTATTTATTTTGATCATGTCTTTAGCACTAAAAGATGTGATGAATGAAGACAAATCACTTATGACTTATGCTTTGATTGATCATGACCAAAGTGTCGTAAGTGAAGCATTAATTAATAAACTATCTACGATTTCTACATTGACCAAACACACTTTGAATTCAGATAAATATCGATCTCCAGAAGAAGAGGGCGTGCAATTTATTATTGATATTCCGGTGGGCTTTTCTAAAGGTGAGCAGCCATTAGATATTAGTGTTGCTGCAGATACGTCCCCTTCATTACTGACTATTTTTAAAAATCAGATCGCGCTCAGTTGGATGGGGAATAAGCTGGATGAAGTGAATTTGGCCAATCAAGATTCGTTTTCGTTTTTAGATGATGAAGTAGAAACAAAGCCTTTTGATGAGGCAACGTTGATGGATGTCCAATACGCAAAATTGTCACAAGATGAAAAGCCAACCTCAACACAGCAAAGTGTTCCATCCTGGATCGTGTTTGGTCTGTTTTTTGTGATTATACCTATGTCGACCATCTTCATTAGTGAACGTAAACAAAATACTTTAATGCGTTTAAGCACCATGAACTTAAGTTTGTCAGCTCTTTTTGGTGGGAAAATATTGCCTTATATGGTGATCAATCAAGTTCAAGTTTGGCTGATGATTGGGGTTGGTATGTATATCGTCCCTTTATTTGGTGCAGCTCCATTAACGATTGATGGTTCTATCTTGGGGTTAATCTTGGTTTCATTATCCTTAAGTCTCTCCGCGATTGGTTTGTCTATTTTGGTAGCCAGTGCGGTTGATAGTATCGAGCAAGCGACAACCATTGGCGGAATTATCAATATTTTATTAGGGGCTATTGGTGGTGTTATGGTGCCTAAGTTTGTGATGCCAGAAGCGATGCAAACCTTCTCTGCTATTTCACCCATGTCTTGGGGACTAGAAGGTTTTTTAGATATATTCTTACGCCGAGGAACGGTGTCAGATGTGTTAAATGAAGTCATTGCTTTAAGCTTATTTGGTGTTATCTCATTGCTGATAGCCAGCATTGTATTTACTTATAAACAAAGGAAAAACGCATGAAAGGGTCATTAGATACAGAATTCAAAGTAAAACTTAAAAATATGATCCTTGAAGAGTGTGATAGAGAAGAGATCACCGCTGATGAATTGGCAGATGATGTGGAACTATTTTCTGATGAGAGCGGCTTAGAGCTTGATTCGGTTGATGGATTACAGATCTCTATGTTATTGCAGCGCCACTTTAATTTACGCTTGGTAGACCCGAAAGAGTTCCGCCGTATTGTCACAACGATTAATCATCTTGCTGATCACCTACAACCTGAATAATGACTATGATTACACTCCTTGGCGGTGAAGTGTTAAGTGCTCTTGGCAATAAAACACAACAACTGAATTTAATGAAAGCGGGAAAATACCTTACCGTTGATAAGTCGGTGAATGTATTTGAACAAGTAAAAACATTGCCTTATTACGCGATTCAGAATGACGGAAATTTTGAGACCTTGTTTGATCCTATTCCTCATTTAAAAGTATTGATCGCCTCTTTGCTTGAACAGCACAATCTGTCAGCTCAAGAGAGGGGGCGTTGTGGCTTATTTATCGGTTGTGCGGCTAATGATATCTCCTTAATGATCCCACTAGGAAACAGCATTAAAGATGGTAATTCACCTCAATTTTCAGATGGCAGAGTCGGTAACGGGGTTTATGCTGATAAGTTGGCAAATGCGTTTGGATTGAATTCATTGAGCCTAACTTATAATACCGCTTGCACATCAAGCTCGAATGCCATTCTAGATGCAGCAACCATGATAGAAGCCGGTGTTATTGATTATGCTTTAGTTGTTGGTATGGAAATGTTTGCTCCTCACTCTTTTGAGGGCTTTGTTTCTATGCAGTTATTGGCAGAGCAGCAAACCAAACCCTTTGATGCAAACCGTGATGGTTTGCTCTTAGGTGAATCTTTAAGTGTTGTATTAATGAGCCGAGATGATGTTAAAGCATCGCCTTGGCACTTTCGTGGTGGTTGTAGTCAATGTGAAACACACAGTGTCACGGGGGTAAACCCTGATGGTTCTGGAGTAACTCAGGTAATTAAACAAGCATTACAGAACAGTGATATGAGTCTTGATGAGATCACGGCAGTAAAAGCACATGGCACCGCCAGTAATCTAAGCGATTTAGCCGAAATTAATGGTATGAAAGAGGTGTTTTTACAAGCGCCGTTATTTTTCTCGTTAAAGCCCTATATCGGTCATACCTTAGGGGCGTGTGGTGTTAGTGAATTAGTGATAATGATGAATGCCATTGATAATGGTTTTATTCCTAAAACACCTAACTTTGAAGCTCAGGATGATGAAATTCAATGGATACCAACTCAAGAATTAAGTTCATGTGATTCTGGCGTGTTTTTACTGAATTGTTTTGGTTTTGGTGGAAACAATAACGCCTTGGTGGTGGAGAGAAAATCAGTATGATGTATGTTCATTGCACTGCCAGTGTGAATATAAAACAAGACCAACCTATTGATGTAAAAGCAGAGTGCAAAAAAGTCGCTTCAAGTTTTGTGCGTCGTACTGATCGTTTTATTCAACTAGGGTTATTAGGTGTTTCTGGCATTAAAGAGCAACAAACACTTGATAAAAATACCGCTCTTTTTATGGTTTCAGGTCAGGGGAATTTATCGGTATTTAACCGCTTATGCCAACAACGTTATGTTGAAAAAATGCCACCAAAGCCAGTGGATTTTATCAACTCATTAAGTAATACCGCAGGCTTTTATATTGCTAAGTATTTAGAGCTTGAAAGTAAAAACTTGAATTTAGCTCAGCAAGGTTTTTTGGTTGAAAATGCGTTATTGCTTGCTGATGCAAATTTAAAAACCAAACAAGAGAAGTGCATTTTATTGGGTGGTGTTGATGAAAAAGTCGATGCATCCAATAGCCCTCATGACTATCTTGATTTGCCTCTTAATACTCAATTGGGAGAAGGCTCTAATTGGATGTTATTGAGCGGGGAAGTTGAAGGCGCACAAGCAAGCATTGAGGTTGCAACACCGCAATTTAATCAACAAACGTTATTGGCCTACTTAGCACTGTTAATTCCAACAACTCATGTCGCATTTGGTCAACGAGTATCAAGTAATTTTAGAAGTGATGTTCTAGAGCGAGTATCCAGTAAAAAATTTGATTGCCGAACACGTTATGACTTTTATGAGACGAACTCTTTGTATGTATTGAATCGCTTTATTAATGCTAAACACAATAGTTTACTTTTTATTGATGGTTTTGATGACAAATATAGAGTAATAACCCTAAGGTTAAGTTTTTAAATCAATGGGTTATGATTCTATATTTTTGTTTTGTTAGGCCTGTGAAAGGAAATGAGAGGATGTATATTCATTAGTCCCTTGAAGTGATATAGTCATCGCAATGTGTATTTTATATGAAAGTAAAATGGATGACTGATTCTTTATTATTCCACAAAGCTTATGAGCACGAATCAAGCTCTAAATGGGTAGTGTTTGTTCATGGGGCTGGTGGAAGTTCGACAACATGGTTTAAGCAAGTTGCTGCTTTTAGAAAAAACTTCAATGTATTACTCATTGATTTACGTGGTCATGGACGCTCGAATAATTTTTCTAAAATTAAAGAATTCATTAATAAACAATACTCTTTTAAAGCCGTTAGCCAAGATATTTTGGATGTGCTGGATCACCTTAATATCAAATCTGCGCATTTTGTTGGTATGTCTTTGGGTACTATTATCATTCGAAATCTTGCCGAACTTGCACAAGAAAGAGTGAGTTCAATGGTGCTAGCTGGTGCGATAACACGTTTTAATTTTCGATCTCAATTTCTGATTAAAATGGGAGATATGACGAAAAATATCATGCCTTATATGTGGTTATATAAATTGTTTTCTTATGTTGTTATGCCACAGAAGAGTCAAAAAGAATCTCGTCACATTTTTACTCGTGAAGCCAAAAAATTATGTCAAAAAGAGTTTAAACGTTGGTTCAAATTAGCGGCCGATGTAAACCCATTGATGCGTTACTTTAAAGATAAAGAACTGGCTATACCTACACTGTATGTGATGGGGGCAAATGACTATTTGTTTATGAAGCCTGTTGAAGAGATGGTAGCAGTACATGAACACAGTCAATTATTACAGATCCCTGAATGTGGACATGTGTGTAATATAGATAAACCAAAAGAATTTAATAAACACGCAATAGAATTTATAGCAGCTCAATAAGTGCTTATAGCAATAGTCTAAAATAAAAATGGCGATCATTATGATCGCCATTTTTGTTTTTATTCGTTGTAAAATTAAAGAATAACGGTTTTGTTACCATACACAAAAACGTGATCATTTAAGACTTTAGTCAGTGCTTTACTGAGTACGGATTTTTCAACATCACGCCCTGCCATTGCCATATCTTCAGCACTAAAGTTGTGATCTACAGGGATAACATCTTGTTTGATGATTGGACCCTCATCTAAATCATTTGTTACAAAGTGTGCTGTTGCACCAATGATTTTTACGCCGCGATCGTACGCTTGTTGATAGGGTTTAGCACCAATAAATGCAGGCAAGAAGCTGTGGTGAATATTAATGATTTTTTTAGGAAATTGAGCCACAAAGTTTGGCGTTAATACACGCATATATTTTGCTAGAACCACGTATTCAGGCTCATAAGAATTAATGACCTCAAGCATTTTTTCTTCGTGTTCTTCGCGCGACAGATCTTCATGAGAGACATGGTGGAATGGGATATCAAATTTTTCGATTAATCCACCTAAAGTATCGTGGTTTCCAACAACTGCGGCAATATCAATATTCATTGCACCAGAATAGGCTTTGATAAGAATATCACCAATACAATGTGCTTCTTTTGTTACCAGAATGACTACTTTCTTTCGCGGTTCTGTCACTAACTTACGATGGCTCCCTGGTGGAAGTGCTTCATCAATATCAGTTAAAAAAGTGACATCATTAAAAATGCCTTCTAGCTCGGTTCTCATAAAGAACTGGCCTGTGACATTATCAACATATTCATTATTATGAATAATATTTAACTGATGTTTGTAACAAATGTTGGTTATTTTCGCTATTAGCCCACGAGAATCAGGGCAATCCGTTAGTAGTATTTTCTTTTCCATTTTATCTCTCGTGTTTGCAATGGTTTTACCTAAATTGGTAAGTATACCAATCTACATAAGTATTTGATCATTCTTGCTTGTTAAAATCGATTTTTCCTGCGCAATTATTTGAACAACTACTTATCCAGAATAGTATTATAAATAGTATGCTCTCTATTCTTTTACCGATAAATGAAGAGGGCGTAAAGGGGTTTTTACTAAATCAAATCAAAATACTAGCGAAAGTCGTTATCTGGAAGTTGCCGTTTTAGACCGTAACTCTCAAAACTTAGCGTTTAGTTTTTTCGAAAATCTTGGCATAATCTCAACCTTATTTTTTAAACTCACAATGAATGCAGGTTGATATGATAGCCAAGATATTTTCTTCTTCAGGCGCGTTAGGTAAAGCCATCCCAGGTTTCCAACCTCGTCAACCTCAGCTTGATATGGCTCATGCCGTGCATGATGCAATTAAAAATGGCACACAGCTTGTTGTAGAAGCGGGTACGGGTACCGGAAAAACCTTTGCCTATTTGGCTCCTGCATTAGTGAGTGGAAAAAAAACCATCATCAGTACTGGTTCTAAAAACTTACAAGAGCAGCTGTTTCATCGTGACCTACCTTTAATGACGTCATCCTTGGGTTTTTATGGCCAAGTCGCTTTATTAAAAGGGCGCTCAAATTATTTATGTCCTGAACGCTTGAATCAACAATTGGTAGAAAGCCACACGCCTCAAGCAGATCCTGAATTATTAACTCAATTAGTAAAGGTACGTTCTTGGTCTTCTGAAACTAAAACAGGCGATTTAGGTGATTGCACTGCAATTGCAGAAGACAGCCCAATTATCCCAAGTATTACATCAACAAATGATAATTGTTTAGGGAAAGAATGCCCAAGCTTTGAAGAGTGTTTTGTGGTTAAAGCCCGTAAAAAAGCAATGGATGCCGATGTCGTGGTGGTAAACCATCATCTATTTTTAGCCGATTTAGCAATTAAAGAAACTGGATTTGGTGAGCTAATTCCAGAAGCAGATATTTTTATCTTTGATGAAGCCCATCAGCTTCCAGATATTGCCAGCCAGTACTTTGGACAGAATTTATCAAGCCGACAATTAACGGAATTAGCCAAAGATATCGAAATTGGTTATCGCACTGAAGCAAAAGACATGCGCCAACTGCAAAAAGTAGCGGAGCGTTTAGCTGGCTCAGCAATGGATTTGCGTATCATTTTAGGCGATACCAATTTTAGAGGTAACTGGCGAGAAGCGATTAAGTCTCAAGCGGTTCAGCGCGAAATTGTAAGAATCAATGATGCCTTCGAGTTAGCACATGACGTATTAAAATTGGCATTAGGTCGTAGTCAACTATTGGATGCCGCCTTTGAGCGTTGCACCTTACTAAAAAATCGACTCGAGCGTGTTTGTGATACAACGATTGGTGGTTATTCATATTGGTATGAATGTACTCCTCGTCATTTTAGTTTAAATATAACCCCTCTTTCTGTTGCTGATAAATTTAAAGAGCATCTCGCCGATAAAGAAGGTGCGTGGATTTTTACGTCAGCAACGTTAGCGGTAAATGATGATTTTTCGCATTTTACTCAGCGTTTAGGGTTAGAGCCTAAGAAGCAATTTACCTTACCAAGCCCGTTTGATTATCAGACACAGGCGCTATTGTGCGTGCCTCGTTTCTTGCCTGAACCGAACAGTTACGGTATTGCTGAAAAACTAGTCGAGTTATTGCAGCCAGTGATTAAGCAAAATAATGGTCGTTGTTTTTTCTTATGCACTTCACATCAAATGATGCGTGACTTAGCTGAGAAATTTAGAGAAACACTGGATCTGCCAGTTTTAGTACAAGGTGAAACCACTAAGCAGCAATTACTGTCTGAGTTTATGGAACTAGGGAATGCTTTATTGGTTGCTACGGGCGCTTTTTGGGAAGGAATTGATGTTAGAGGTGATGCGCTAAGCTGTGTTATCATTGATAAACTTCCTTTTACAGCACCCGATGATCCATTGTTAAAAGCTCGAATTGAAGATTGTCAATTGAGTGGTGGTGATGCATTCTCGCAAGTACAAATTCCAGATGCTGTCATTACGTTGAAGCAGGGTGTTGGTCGTCTTATTCGAGACACTAAAGATAAAGGAGTATTGGTGATTTGTGATAACCGTTTAGTCACACGACCTTATGGTTCAACATTTTTACAGAGTTTACCACCAATACCAAGAACACGAGATTTACGCAATGTGTCTGAATTTTTGGCAAAAGCCAATCAGAGCAGTGAAAATGAATCAGAAAAACAAGAAGCTATTTTAGAAAATTGAGGCATTAATGAGCGCAAAAATTTTAGCGGTAGATACCGCCACTGAAAACTGTTCTGTCGCACTAATTGTTGATGGGAAAGTCTATTCTCGACGTGCAGTGGCACCGCGTGAGCACACGATTAAAGTATTGCCATTTGTTGATGAAGTGTTAAAAGAAGCGGGTGTGCGCTTACAAGACTTAGACGCATTAGCTTTTGGTCAAGGCCCAGGTAGTTTTACTGGTGTTCGTATTGGTATTGGTATTGCTCAAGGTTTGGCGTTTGGTGCCGATTTACCTATGATAGGTATTTCAACGTTAGAAGCGATGGCTCAAGCGGGTTATAGAGAAAATGGTGCAACGCAAGTCGCTGCCGCTATCGACGCTCGTATGGGTGAAGTGTACTTTGGTATGTATCAACGTAATGACGATGCAACATGGACTTATAATGTGGCAGAAACCGTCTTTAAGCCAGAAGCGTTATTAACTTATCTACCAGAGCAGTCTGGTGAGTGGTTAACAGTAGGCACCGGATGGGATGCATATGCAGAAGCGTTAGCAGAGTTACCATTAGAGCGTAAAGCTTCAGAGGTATTGTACCCTGATGCTGAAGACATGGCGTTTTTAGCACAGCAAAAATTTGAACAAGGATTGGCGTTACCAGCAGAAGAGTCTGCCCCTGTTTATGTTCGTGATACGGTGACATGGAAGAAATTACCGGGTCGAGAATAGTTTTTATAATTAAAGCGAGGAGTTTATACCTCGCTTAGTTGTTTCTTTAAAAGGTCATTATGGTATCGATTCAAGGCTTACCGCCCGCGCTGATACAAAAACAGCAAGCGGTTGGAAAAAAGAACCAAGTCAAGAAGGCGACGGGAAGTAAATCTTTAGTTGCACAACCATCAAAAGTGGCGACAGCGGTAACAACACAAGTAAAACAGCTGAATGCATCAGAATACGCAAACTCTCGCATTCAATACGATTTGCCTGAAGGGGGAAACCGTAAAGCAATGGAAGAGTATATGGACATCATGTTACAAAAGCGTAGAGAGGAACTTGCTCAACTCGTCGGTGTCGATCTCTATATCTAACCCGATATGTAAGGATTAATATGAAACAGACAGTGTGCTTTTTTTTAGTGTTATTACTTGCTGGTTGTAGTTCATTGCCTCAAGAATTGACTTCTTCTCAAGCTGTCGTTATCACTGAGTACAGTGCTTTTTCTACAGTAGCAGAAAGTAATCGAGAGAGTGATGTGCGCTTAGGTGGTGTGATTGCTCGAATTGATAATTTAACAACAACCACTCGAATTGAAGTGGTTAACCTACCTATTTCTTCTTCTGGGAAGCCAGACATTGCTCAAGAGCCAAACGGTCGATTCGTGGTTTATTTTGATGGGTTTATCGATCCGGTTACTTATGCCAAAGGACGATTAATTACTGTCTTAGGGCAATCAAATGGAATTGAAAAAGCCACTGTGGGAGATTATCTTTATTCTTTCCCCATCATTACCGGCGTTGGCATCCATTTATGGCAAGTTCAAGAGTACGTTGTGACTAACGATTTCAATATGAATTATATGCCATGTACTGGTAGTCGATGTTTACATCAGCGTAGCCGCCTTGAAACCCGTCGTGGAAAAGTGGTACAAGAAGTACAATAATCAGCATGAGCCCATTTCAAGAATCAAGTATTGAACTTCATCATGGCACCATTGCAATGATGGAAATAAAACCCAAAAATACGCACCAAACATTGCTGTTTTTGCATGGCTGGCAAGATAATGCAGCGACGTTTAAAACGACGATGGAAGCATACGCACAAGAAAACCCACATCATCATTTAATTGCTATTGATTGGTTTGGTCATGGACGCTCAAGCCATAAAGGCGGTGATAATTTTTATCACTTCTTTGATTATATCGATGATCTTCACCAAATAGTTCTTCATTTAAAATTAGAGCCTATAGTTATTATTGGTCATTCTTTAGGTGCTTTAGTCGCCAGTGCTTATAGTGCCGTGTTTCCTGAAAAAGTAGCAGCATTGGTGATGATAGAGGCACTTGGCCCTTTAAGTGAGGAAGAAGAGGCAATTTCAGATAGGATCCGACAAGGTATTTTAAGCCGTCAGCGATATAGAAATAAGCCTCAGAGAACCTTAAAAAATACTCAAACCGCCATTGAATTAAGAGCTAGCGTGAATCAACTTCCAGAACGGTTAGTTGAACCAATGGTAATGCGATCATTGAGTATCAATTCAAACTCGCT
Source organism: Aliivibrio sp. S2TY2 (assembly GCF_028765525.1). Taxonomy (NCBI): domain Bacteria; kingdom Pseudomonadati; phylum Pseudomonadota; class Gammaproteobacteria; order Vibrionales; family Vibrionaceae; genus Aliivibrio; species Aliivibrio sp. S2TY2. Next base: position 240,264 of record NZ_JARACS010000003.1, read on the forward strand.
TCAATGGACAACCGATGCAAAAGTAAAATGCGATGCTCTGTATCGTATGAGTGAAGTTCACGCTTTGGCATTACTTTCAAAAATAGAGTGCCCAGTGGTTGCAGTTATTGGCGCTGAGGGCTACGGACATTTGAAGCAAAAAATGCATCGATATGCTTATATTTCACACTTTGATTGTTATCAAATTGAAGGTGGTCACCATTGCCATTTAGAAAATCCTATTCAGGTAAGTAGTTACATTAGCGCGTTAGTTAACAAAATAAACACATAACCGCTTCACATATTTAAAAAAACGCCCCGTTTATGGTCAAATATTCATCGAATATACAATTGATAATAAAATAAGTTGACTATAATTGTGGAGTAAATAGTCTACACATAAAAAGTGATAGTGATCACTGTTTGAATTATTGTGAAATAAGCAATAAATCGTATATAAAATAGGAGAAAAGCGTGGATAAAGTTTGGCTTTCACGTTACCCAGAAGACGTACCAGCAGAAATTAACCCTGACCAATATAGCTCATTGGTTGATATGTTTGAAAAATCGGTTCATAAATACGCCGATCAGCCTGCATTTATCAATATGGGTTCAGTAATGACATTTCGTAAGTTGGAAGAGCGCAGTCGTGCTTTTGCTGCTTATTTACAAAATGAACTGAAGCTTAAAAAAGGTGATCGTGTTGCGTTAATGATGCCAAACTTACTGCAATACCCAATTGCATTATTTGGTGTGTTACGTGCGGGTATGGTAGCGGTAAATGTGAATCCACTATATACGCCACGTGAGTTAGAGCATCAGTTGAATGATTCAGGTGCGGCTGCAATCGTTATTGTTTCAAACTTTGCGAGTACGCTAGAAGAAGTTGTTGAGAACACACCAGTAAAACACGTTATTTTAACGAACTTAGGTGAGCAACTGCCGCGTGCCAAAGGTACAATTGTAAACTTCGTGGTTAAGTACGTGAAGAAAATGGTACCAAAGTACGATCTTCCTCATGCTACCTCTATGCGTAATGCATTACGTAAAGGCCGTAGAATGCAGTACATCAAGCCATTCATTGATAGTGAAGACTTAGCCTTCCTGCAATACACGGGTGGTACTACAGGCGTAGCAAAAGGCGCAATGCTTACTCATCGCAATATGATTGCAAACGTAATGCAAGCAAAAGGCGCTTATGGCCCAGTGTTGACTGAAGGGCGTGAGCTTATTGTTACTGCGCTTCCTCTTTACCATGTATTTGCGTTAACGGTTAACTGTTTACTGTTTATTGAAATGGGTGGTCGTAACCTGCTTATCACTAACCCTCGTGATATCCCAGGTTTTATTAAAGAACTACAAAAATACCCATTTACTGCAATTACTGGTGTAAATACGCTGTTTAATGCTCTAGTGAACAACGAAGATTTTCATGAGTTAGATTTCAGTAACCTTCGCCTATCTGTAGGTGGTGGTATGGCTGTGCAACGTGCTGTTGCTGAAAAATGGCAGCAACATACAGGTTGTTACCTACTAGAAGGCTACGGCTTAACTGAGTGTTCTCCATTGGTTGCAGCTTATCCGCATAACCTAACGTCATACAATGGCTCGATTGGTTTACCTGTACCGTCAACTGAAGTTCGAATGGTTGATGAAGAAGGTAATGTTGTTGCTAACGATCAAATCGGCGAGCTTCAAGTTCGTGGCCCTCAAGTGATGAAAGGCTATTGGAACCGTGCAGAAGCAACCAAAGAAATGATCACTGAAGATGGTTGGGTAAGCACGGGTGATATCGTTAAATTTGATGATGAAGGCTTCCTGCATATCGTTGACCGTAAAAAAGACATGATTTTAGTATCAGGTTTTAACGTATACCCAAATGAAATTGAAGATGTTGTTGCGCTTCATGGCAAAGTACTAGAAGTCGCAGCTGTAGGTAAACCACACCCAACATCAGGTGAAGTGGTTCGAATTTGTGTTGTTAAACGTGATCCAAGCCTAACGAAAGATGAGTTAATTGCTCATTGTCGTAAGCATCTAACGGGTTATAAAATCCCACGTATTGTTGAGTTTAGAGACGATCTTCCAAAAACAAACGTAGGTAAAATTCTGCGTCGTGAACTGCGTGATGAATATAAAGCAGAAGAAAACGCATAATTTGGTTACAATGTAAAAACACGATAATGCCAGCTTACTCGCTGGCATTATTTTTATTTGTTATGAAATTTTAGAGACAAGATAGCTTAGTTTTTATTGAGGTTAAGCTATCTTGCCTTATCGATCTTTTAAGGAAGAATAGTGAAATTTGAAATCGTCACTCAGAGTCAGCGTTTGGCTGAGATCTGTCAGCAAGCAAGTAGTAAACCATTTTTAATGTTAGATACTGAGTTTGTAAGAACACGAACGTTATATGCTCGCTTAGGTTTAATTCAAATGTTTGATGGCGAGACATTAGCACTTGTCGACCCCGTGGAAATTGATGATTTAACACCGCTTTGGGATTTATTAAAAAATGAATCGGTAACTAAAGTGCTTCATGCGTGTGGTGAAGATTTAGAAGTATTCCAGCATTACGCGGGTTGCATGCCAACGCCTATGATTGATACACAGATCATGGCGGCATTTTTAGGCTATGGACTATCAACGGGCTTTGCTAAGCTTGTTTCTGATTATTTAGGTATTGATTTAGATAAAGGTGAAGCTCGAACTGATTGGATGGCACGACCTTTATCTGAAAAGCAACTAAACTATGCAGCAGCAGATGTACATTATTTACTGCCATTGTTTGAAAAACTTCAAGCCGAATTAGCACAAACTCAATGGGAATCGGCAGCGTATCAAGAATCTGCTCTTGCGGTTAAAAAGCGTGAAAAACAGCCTGATGCAGAAAAAGCGTTTTTAGATATTAAAAATGCGTGGCAGTTAAATCCTAAACAGTTAGCTGTGTTAAAAATGGCAGCGAAATGGCGTCTAGAAGAAGCAAGAAAGCGTGATCTTGCGGTTAACTTTGTTGTTCATGAATTAAGTTTATGGAAATTGGCACGTTTTAACATTCGCAGTAAAGAGCAAATGTTAAAAGAAGGTTTTGATCCAAGAGAGGTGCAGCGTCACGGTGGAAAATTATTGCGTTTCTCTTATCTAGCAGATGATTTAAACCCGGCTGAATACCCAAAAGAGATCACTCGTTTAATGGACTACCCTGGTTATAAGCAGATCTTCAAATTATTGAAAGATGAAGTGAAGCTAGCATCAGATAAATCAGGATTGATGCCGGAGTTCTTAGCCTCTAAAAAGCAGTTAAATCAGTTATTATCTTGGAAGTGGAAAAAGAACAGCGCACCAGAGTTAAAACCTGACGCATTGAATGGTTGGCGCGGTGATTTACTTGAAACGGGTTTCATGGCGGTACTTGAAAAATAGTAGCAATACGACCTAATTCCACTTAAGAAAAAAGGTGACTATTAATAGTCACCTTTTTTTATCAATATCGAATTTTTTTAGACGTTAATGATCATCTTCAGGAAGAGTAACGTTTAACTCTAATACTGATAAATCTTCCTCTTTTTGTTCAAGAGAAACCGTTACCATATCAGGGTTTACTTCAACATATTTACTGATCACTTTAAGAATATCTTCTTTAAGTTGTGGTAAATAGGATGGAGCAGGTCCGCCATTACGACGTTCTGCAACGATGATCTGTAGCCTTTCCTTAGCTATGTTAGCAGTGGCTTTTTTCTGTGGTCTAAAAAACTCAAGCAATGCCATGCTTAACCTCCAAATAGTCGTTTAAAGATGCCTTTTTTCTCTTCTTCTAAGAAACGGAATGAAACTTCTTTGCCTAATAGACGGTCAACAGCATCTTGGTATGCAGCGCCAGCATTAGACTCCTCATCAAAAATTACAGGAACACCCTTATTCGATGCGTTTAGTACTGATTGACTCTCAGGGATTACCCCTAATAGTGGGATATTCAGAATTTCTTCAACATCACCTACACTCAGCATTTCACCTTGATTTACGCGAGCAGGGCAATAACGAGTAAGTAGTAAATGTTGCTTAACTGGTTCTAATGATTCTTCTGAGCGGCGAGACTTAGAATCTAAAATACCAAGAATACGGTCTGAATCTCGAACAGAAGAAACTTCTGGGTTAGTTGTGATGATCGCTTCATCTGCAAAGTAAAGTGCCATTAAAGCACCCGCTTCGATACCTGCTGGAGAATCACAAATAATGAAATCAAAATTCATTTCGATAAGTTCATCAAGAACTCGACGAACGCCTTCTTTTGTTAGTGCGTCTTTATCACGAGTTTGAGAAGCGGGTAGAATAAATAAATTACCTACACGCTTATCTTTAATTAATGCTTGGTTCAGAGTTGCTTCGCCATTGATTACGTTTACAAAATCGTAAACAACGCGACGTTCGCAGCCCATGATTAAGTCAAGGTTACGCAAACCAATATCAAAATCGATTACCGCGGTTTTTTTGCCAGCTAAAGCAAGTCCGGATGCAATAGCAGAGCTAGAAGTAGTTTTACCTACACCGCCTTTGCCTGAAGTCACAACGACAATACGTGCCATTTTTATTATTCCTTTTCAGTTGTGCTATAACGTTAGGGTATCGATCTGAATACGGTCTTCAACCATAGTGATCATGACATTTTGATGCCAATACTCTTTGTCAATTTGGTCGCTTAACCAATAATTACCCGCAATGGAAATCAGTTCAGCTTGTAAGTTTTTACAGAAGACTTTTGCCTCTGTTTGACCACTCGCGCCAGCAATTGCTCTGCCACGTAATGTGCCGTGAATATGTATACTGCCATCTGCAATCACTTCTGCCCCTGGACTTACGTGATTTAAAATTACAAGGTCTGCATCTTTTGCATACACTTGCTGGCCTGAACGAATAGGCGTTTTTACCACTTTCGTTGGCTGCATACTGGCTTTTTGTGTTACTTGTTGAGGTGTAAATGAAGTCATAACAGCAAACCCTGCTGCTGTTGCCTGAGCCTGCTTTTCTTTATCTTTACAGCCAGTGATCCCAACAGGGATCATCCCAGTGCGTTCGACACCAGATTTTAGCTCAACAAAGTTAATTTCATTCGATACATTCTCAATATTGACCACGACAGGCGCTGAAGCAAAAAAAGAGGGAGCTTGAGCTACTTTCTGCTCAAGCATACTTAATGCCAAAGCAACGTCATCATTAGGTAAATGTAATACTGAAAGGGTGAAATTACTGCCCTTTAAATCGGCTGTTTTTGTCATACTATTCTGTATCTTGATAAATTTAATACCACAAATCTGATACCATGTTATAGTCAGTTTAAGCGTACAGCAAGTTATCTTATTGTCTTAAGTGTACTTTTTAGTAAGGCTCTCATCAAATAGACATTAAATGTATGTTTGAAGTTGAGAGTAAGATCAATTCTATCAAAAATAGGTTATAAAATGTTCTGTTCAGTTTATAAAAGTACCAAGAAACAAGGTGCTTATCTTTATATTGCAAAAAAAGATGACTTTACTCCCGTTCCGAAAGAATTAATGACAATGTTTGGTACGCCAACCATGGTAATGGTCGTAAATTTGGCAGGCAGAACATTAGCTTCAGTTGACGTAGAAAAAGTAAAAGCATCAATTCAAAATGAAGGCTTCTTTTTACAGTTACCACCGCCTCCAGAGAATCTGCTTGAGAAATACAAGCAAGAGAAAGCACAAAGAAATGAGAAATAACCTATGAAGAAAAAATTACTGCTAGGGATAGTCAGTTTATTAATGGCAACATCAGTAACTGCGGGCACACCTGAAGGAGACTTTCAGGACTATATTGTCGAATTAAAAAATGAAGCGAGAGAAATAGGCATTTCAGAACCGATTCTTGAGCGTGCATTTAAAGATATCGCTTTTAAAGAAAAAGCGGTTAAATCAGATCGTAATCAACCAGAAAAAAAATTAACGCTAGATGAGTATATTCCACGAGCTGTGCCAAAATGGAAAATCAAACAAGCGAATGATTTATACCAAAAGCACTATAAAGAATTGACCCGAATTGGTAATGAATATGGGGTTCAACCTCGTTTTATTGTTGCGTTATGGGGCGTTGAAAGTAACTTTGGTAAGCTGACCGGTGGTTATAATGTGATTGAAGCATTGACGACGTTAGCTTATGACGGCCGTCGTGAAGAATTCTTCAAAAAACAAACCATGGCAGCCTTAACGATTTTACAGCAAGGGCACATTACTCCAGAAAATATGAAAGGGTCGTGGGCTGGTGCTATGGGCCAGTGTCAGTTTATGCCAACGTCATTCTTAGCGTATGCGGTTGATGGTAATGATGATGGGCGTAAAGATATTTGGACTACCGAAGCCGATGTATTTGCTTCAGCTGCAAATTATTTAAAACAAGTAGGCTGGGATGATACTTATACTTGGGGTCGTCAAGTTCAGTTACCTGAATCATTAGATGCGGAAAGCTTAAAAGGGTTGTCGGAAGAAAAAGGTAAGACGTTAGCTCAATGGCAAGAATTGGGTGTTCGTCGTTTAACGGGCAAAGCATTACCTGATGTAGATATCGAAGCATGGTTAGTGCAACCCGACGACAAAGATGGCCGTGCGTACCTTGTTTACAATAACTACCAAGTATTAATGGATTGGAACCGTTCGCATTATTTTGCGCTGGCGGTGAGTCACTTGGCTGATTCTATTAAGTAAATTATAGAGTTCAGATCGGTCGCAAGCTCCCTAGCAGAATTCAGAGGTTAGTGTTGTTAGTTATATACTTACAACGAACACCTCTGAATTCTTTAAGCGAAGCGATCTGAACTCTGCTTTAGCTCTTAAATATCCAACGGCTTCCCTTTCAATAACCTTCTCACCCATAATCTCCCTGGGTGCAATCCTTCAAGTACTGAGTTTGGCAGTGGAATTGGGTCACCCATTATTTGCGATGCTAATGTTTCTGCCAATAGTGGAGCAGAGCTTAATCCTCTAGAGCCCAATGTCAGCATGCAGAATAAACCGTCATAAACAGGGATATCTTTGGCTTCACGTAACCAATGGCGTTTCTTATAGATATTTTTGTACTCTTCTTGCATATCCTCAAAACGAACCACATTACCAATAAATGGCAGGTGATCACGACTGGCGCAGCGAATTCCGACACGAGCTAAATTATCAGACGTATCAGCTTCTTTCACCCAATCTTCGTTAGGGATGCATTTATGTAAGCGTTCGCCATTCTCTATTTGATCTGATCCTTTAAACGCTAAGTCTAAATCACGACGATCATAACTAGCACCAATACAATGGCTTTGATGCTTGGTATTTTCAGGCGTTAAGTAACCGTCATAACACAACACCGTTTTCAGCTTTTTCAAGGATTCCGTTGTAGGAATATGACTCACTTGCCCTCGAACTGGTGTCGCTGGAATATCTTTAGTTTGCTCAAAATCAGTAAATCTGTGCCCATTAGCAACCACAACGGCTTGATGTTTATTGGTTTTTTCACCAAGAACAAGGTTCCATTGTTTATCGTCCGTTTGAGTTAATTGCGTCACTTCAGCGTTATTATGCAGAGTAAATAGTGGGTTTTCTGATAAATGTTCAAATAATCCACGAGTTAATTGTTTTGGACATAACCAGCCACCTAATGGGTAGTGGACGCTTTCCATATTAATCGGTAAGCCAACCATTTGATTGGTTTTGTCGATATCAAAAGAAGAGACAAGTTCATTAGGGAAATTTCCCTCAAGCATTTTATTGAGCTTGTTGGCGGATTTTTCATCCCATTTTAACTGAGTAACGCCACACCAATCGTGATCAAATTCTACGTGTTTAGCGGCTTGGTCGATAAACTGACGAGCAAAAATAAATCCTGGAGCAAAGAAGCGAGAAAGGGAGTTGAATTTCTCATTAAGCAGTGGGTATACCGCGCCTTGTTTATTACCTGACGCCCCTTGTGCTGCTTTATCATCTTTACAGTAAACAGTGACACTCACACCGCGACGAAGCAATGTTGTCGCCAATGCTGCACTGGCTACACCACCTCCTATAATCGCAACGTCAGTGATGTTTTCGGGTGTCGTGCGTGCATACCAAACCTCATGATTAGCCTTGGCTTTACGTTCCGATAATGTTCCTGCAATCATTTCGCGTTTATGTCCAAAGCCTTTGACTTTTTTCATATCAAAGCCAGCTTCAATTAAGCCTCTGCGAACAAAACCAGCTGCTGTAAAAGTGGCGCAAGTACAGCCTTCTTTAGCAAGACTTGCCATATTATTAAATAGATTTTGATTCCACATTTCAGGATTTTTACTTGGTGCAAAACCATCTAAAAACCAAGCGTCGATAACACCAGAATCGTCCATCCAAATCTGAGGCATACAATCTTTTATATCACCAAACCACAGATCAAGCGTGATCATGCCATCTTCTAATACTAAACGGTGGCAATCAGGTACAGCAGCAGGATAATGCGCTTGCAGTTGCTCTGCGAGTTCAGCCAGTTCAGGCCATGCTTGATGTGCTTTAACTAAATCAGCTTTGGTTACAGGGAATTTTTCAAAGCTAACAAAGTGAAGTTCTTTTAAAGGGGCGTCAGGGTATTGTGAACGGAATGCTTTGAACCACTGCCATACAGCAAGAAAGTTTAATCCAGTCCCAAATCCGGTTTCACCAATAACAAAACGGCGTTGATCAAATTCTTTCCATCGTTGCGGAAGATTATTTTGTTGTAGGAAGACATAACGTGTTTCTTCTAAGCCATTATCATTAGAAAAATACACATCATCAAAATCATTTGAGATAGGTGTCCCAGATTCATTCCAATCAAGAATTGCATTTGTGATGCTGTTTTGTGGTAAAATGTGATTTCGTGACATAAATTTGCACCATTAAAGATAATCTACGTCGGATTTTAACGACTTATAGGAAAGCTGACCACTTTGTTGTGCTATCTTCGCTATTATCTACCAAGATTTATGACTTATTAGGAAAGAATCATGAAAAGAGCCGTAATTACAGGCATGGGCATTGTATCGAGTATCGGTAACAATGCAGAAGAAGTATTAGAGTCTCTGAAAGCTGGTAAATCAGGCATTAACTTCTCTGAGCAGTTCGCTGAAAAGGGTCTGCGCAGTAATGTTTGGGGCGATTTGAAAATGAACCCTGCTGATCACATTGATCGCAAAAAAATGCGTTTTATGGGTGATGCGGCTGCGTTTGCGTACATCTCAATGGAGCAAGCAGTAGCAGATTCTGGCTTAACAGAAGATCAAGTTTCAAATGAACGCACAGGTATTGTTGCAGGTTCTGGTGGTGCATCATCACTAAACCAAGTAAATGCGGTTGATATCTTGCGTGAGAAAGGCGTTAAGCGTGTTGGTCCTTACATGGTTCCACGTACAATGGCGTCAACGGTTTCTGCGTGTCTTGCAACACCGTTCAAAATTAAAGGCGTGAACTACTCAATGAGTTCAGCTTGTGCAACTTCTGCACACTGTATCGGCCACGCTGTAGAGCTTATCCAACTTGGTAAACAAGACGTAATGTTTGCTGGTGGTGGTGAAGAACTAGATTGGTCATTAACGATGATGTTTGATGCGATGGGCGCACTATCATCAAAATACAATGACACACCAGAAAAAGCATCTCGTACGTACGATGCAGACCGTGACGGTTTCGTTATCTCTGGTGGCGGCGGTATGGTTGTTATCGAAGAACTTGAACACGCTCTTGCTCGTGGCGCTAAAATCTACGGTGAAATCGTAGGTTACGGTGCAACATCTGATGGCTACGACATGGTAGCACCATCAGGCGAAGGCGCAGTTCGTTGTATGAAAATGGCAATGCAAAACGTAGACAGTGTTGATTACGTGAATACTCACGGTACATCTACCCCTGTTGGTGATGCAAAAGAACTAGGCGCTATCCAAGAAGTATTTGGTGCGAACAGCCCTGCTATCTCTGCAACTAAAGCAATGACTGGTCACGCGCTAGGTGCAGCCGGTGTTCATGAGGCTATTTACTCAACGCTAATGCTAGAGCACGGTTTTATCGCGCCGAGCATCAACGTTGAAACATTAGACCCAGCAGCTGAAGGTCTTGATATCGTAACTGAAAAACGTGATCAAGCACTAACAACCGTTATGTCTAACAGCTTCGGTTTTGGTGGTACAAACGCAACGCTAGTCATTAAGAAATACGAAGCGTAATCGCGTAATCACTAAAAAAAGACAGTAAAACCCAGTCACTTAAATTGGCTGGGTTTTTTTATACCTGTTTTTTGTTACGGAAGTGATAAACTGAATTCATGAATTGAAAGGATAACTGATTAAAAAATGAAAATATTGATTGATGAAAATATGCCTTATGCTGCTGAACTATTTAGTGAGCTAGGTGAGGTTGTTGCTAAATCAGGAAGAACACTAACAGCAGATGATTTAATTGATGTTGATGCATTAATGATTCGATCTGTAACTAAAGTGAATGCTGAGCTGATCTCAAAAGCCAATAAACTTAAATTTGTAGGCACAGCAACAGCAGGCATGGACCATGTTGATCAAACTTTGCTGAAAGAAAAAGGGATATTTTTCACAGCAGCTCCTGGTTGTAATAAAGTGGGTGTTGCTGAATACGTATTAAGTTGTGTCATGGTATTGGCTCAACAACACGGCTTTTCTATCTTTGATAAAACGTTTGGTATTGTTGGTGCAGGTCAAGTTGGTTCTTATTTAGCTAAATGTCTTGATGCGTTAGGTATTCCATACTTACTTAATGACCCAATTAAAGAGCAAGAAGGCGACAAACGTTCATTTGTCGCGTTAGATGAGTTACTTGGAAAATCAGACGTTATTAGTTTCCATACGCCGATCACATGCGATGGTGAATTTCCAACTCACCACCTGATGAATGAAAAAAGACTCACGGCACTGCGTAATGACCAGATAGTGATCAATGCAGCGCGTGGCCCAGTGGTTGATAACCAAGCACTAAAACAGCGCTTATTAAAACAAGACGGCTTTAAAGCGGTATTAGATGTGTTTGAGTTTGAACCAGACGTTGATATGACGTTATTGCCATTACTTTCTTTTGCTACTCCGCATATTGCAGGGTATGGATTAGAAGGAAAGGCTCGCGGAACCACAATGATATTTAATTCTTATTGTGAGTTTTTAAATAGAGAAGAGCGCGCAGACCCACAAGCGTTATTACCTATAGCCCCAATCCCTAATGTGACACTAAATCAGCAATGGGATCATTCAACACTGCACAATTTGATTCAGTTAGTCTATGATGTGCGAAAAGATGATGCCATATTCAGAGCAGAAATCTCAACACCTGGTGCATTTGATAAAATGCGTAAAGAGTATTGGGATAGAAGAGAATACAGTGCCATCACAATCACAGGAACTAAACACTGTGGTTTAACCCCGTTAAAACAACTTGGATTTACAATCGAGGAAGTCTAATGACTCAAGAATTTGATGTTGCCATTCTTGGCGCAACTGGTGCCGTTGGCGAAGCTATTATGGATGTATTACAAGAGCGTAATTTTCCAGTTCGCAATTTATACCTTTTAGCGTCAGAGCGCAGTGAAGGTAAAACAGTTCGCTTTAATGGTAAAACATTAACGGTTGAAAATGTTGAAGAGTTTGATTGGAGCCAAGTACAAATTGGTCTATTTTCTGCGGGTGGTGAATTATCGGCAAAATGGGCACCGATCGCAGCTGAGTCTGGCGTTGTAGTTATCGATAATACCTCACATTTCCGTTACGATCATGATATCCCGTTAGTGATCCCTGAAGTAAATCCAGAGGCGCTTGCTGATTTTCGTAACCGTAATATTATTGCGAACCCTAACTGTTCAACGATTCAAATGCTGGTAGCACTAAAACCAATTCATGATGCTGTGGGTATTGATCGTATCAACGTATCAACGTATCAATCAGTATCAGGTTCAGGTAAAGCGGGCATTGATGAACTAGCGGGCCAAACTGCGAAGCTATTAAACGGTTTACCAGCAGAGAACAAAGCTTACGATAAGCAAATTGCATTTAACTGCTTACCTCATATTGATGAGTTTATGGATAATGGCTACACCAAAGAAGAAATGAAAATGGTGTGGGAAACACAAAAAATCTTTGCAGATGATACGATTACTGTGAACCCAACCTGTGTACGTGTTCCAGTGTTCTATGGTCACGCTGAAGCCGTTCATATTGAAACTCGTGCACCTATCGATGCAGTAGAAGCAACACGTTTACTTGAAGAAACCGATGGTATTGAAGTATTCCACGGCAATGACTACCCAACACAAGTGAGTGATGCTACAGGTAAAGACCACGTAATGGTTGCTCGTATCCGTGAAGATATTAGTCATTCAATGGGGCTTAATATGTGGGTTGTTGCAGATAACGTACGTAAAGGTGCAGCAACAAACGCGGTTCAAATTGCAGAAGTATTAATTCGCGATTACTACTGATTAATATGACGGTTCTTTTATAAATAAAGAGCATGGTTTGCTTTGAATTATAGCCTTAGTGAAAACTAAGGCTTTTTTCTCCCATAAACCACACAGTTTTTGCTTAAAAGCTACAGTTTTTTTATTATTATCCGATATAGTTATACAGATATTAATTTTTTCATTTTACTAAGAGGCATCTCTAGTGTCTGACGCATCCAAAAAAATGTTTAAAACGCTGACTCCTTTAGCGTTATTCGTTGCATCACAGTGTTCGGTTGCGAACGCTGCGGGTACAATTCAAATTGTAGGTCCGGAAGGAAAGGATCAAACCGTCAGTTCACAGGTAGTGACGCCATCACAATCAACAAGAACCGCTACTGTTGCATCACAAAACTTAGCATTAGAAAAACAATCGGCAGCGGCCCCGACAAAAGTGTATGGGCCAACAAGAGAAGATGAAACTTTGTGGTCGATTGCAAGTCGAGTAAATCCATCGAATACCACATCAGTTCAGCAAACCTTATTAGCTATCTATCGTTTAAATCCCCATGCTTTTGAAAATAACAACATTCATGGATTAGAGCCAAATAGCCGATTACGTTTACCGACATTAGAACAAGTTCGTCGTGAAAATACAGATGATGCGAAACAATTATTGCTTGCGCATAGTAAAAAATCAGTAGTTAAAAAAGCGCCTGAAGCTAAAGTTGAACATATTGCTAAAGTTGAAAAAACAGAACCAAAATCAACAGTAGCACCAATTAAAACAGAAACGAAAATTCAAGAGTCAAAAACCGTCAATAATACGGTTAAATCAATTGAGCCAGTTGTTGAATCAGCTCCTTCAGTGGTTGCTCTAAAATCTGAACTAGAGACAACAGAGCAAGAGTTCACCGCACTTCAAGAAAATAATCATCAGTTACGTGTACGATTAGCTGAAGTACAGCATGAAGTTGATAACTTAAAAAATGAATTAAGTGATGAAGATCGTATTCGAAATGAAGTCGAAAAATTCATTAATGAACAAAAACAGTTAGCGGTAGCAGAGAAAAAAGCAGAACCAAGCGCAATGGATAATTTAGCGTCGAGCCCGGGTTTAATTGCATTGCTTGCACTTATTCCAGGAGCGCTTATTGCTGGCTTAATTGCTTTCTTCTTCTCTCGACGTAAGAAAGAAGAAGACGAAGAAACGACAGAAAGTTCGCCAGACACACCATTGCCGTCTGCATTAGCAATGCCAGAAGATAATTTTAATATGGATGATGATATTCCAGAAATTAGCTTAGATGATGATGACGATATCTTAGGTGATCTCAACGATGATGAATTCTTATTTGGAAATGATGACTCAGACTCTAATGATGATTTGTTTGCTGAATTTGAAACAGAAAAAACAGATTCAGAAGATGATGATGACCCATTTGCTTCATTAGATGACGATGATGATTTAGAGTCAATGCTATCTGATGATCTTGACCTTGATAGTTTAGATGATCTTGACGATGACCTTGATATGTCTTCAAGTGCATTAACCGTTGATGCGGAAGAAAAAGCATTAGGTCTTGAAGAGATGGAAAAAGCGCTTAATGATTTTGACAGTGATTTATTCTCAGAAAGCGATCTTGAAACGGAAGATGATGATTTTGACTTATCATTAATTGATGATTCTGATCTTTCAGCACTTGATAAATCAACCCCTGAACTAGAAGAAAATGAAGATCTAGAGGGCGGAGAATTAGATCAATCAATGCTTGATGATTTGTTCTCATCAATGGATGACGATGAAGAAGAGTCGGAACTAGATCAAGGCTGGGACCTTGATGAAAAAGAAGAAACAAAACTAGTTGATGAGCCAAGCCGTGATTCGCTTGAAGATGAGTTAGATTTCGATACATTGCTTTCAGGCATTGAAGATAAACCAGAAGAAAACTCTGAAAGTATCGATTTGGATAGTGATACAGAAATGTTTAATGAGTTATTGGATGACTCAAATGATAAAGATAACACTAGCTTAAATATTGAAGACGATCTTGATTTAGATGTTAATGAAGACAGTACCGCATTATTGGATGATCTGTTAGATGAATCAGATGATGAAGACGATCTTGATTTAGATGTTGATGAAGACAGTACCGCATTATTAGATGACCTGTTAGATGAATCAGACGATGAAGATGACCTTGATTTAGAGATTGATGAAGACAGCACATCATTGTTGGATGAGTTACTGGGTGACGATGATGAACTAACTGATGAAGATGATATTGAAATTGATGAAGATAGCACTTCATTACTTGATGAGTACTTATCAGAAGGTGACGACGACGATGATATTAAGATTGATGAAGACAGCACTGCTCTATTAGATGAGTTAATTGGCGATGATTCTGAAGAGGATGATGAAGCGCTGGGAAAGACTGGCGATGATGTTGACGTTGAAGGTGTAGCAGCATCAGAATCGCTTTCAGAAGACACGCCTAGAGATGAAGATTGGCTAGTTGAAGCTGAAGATGACGAAATCGATGATATCCCATTGTTTGAGTCAGAGTTAGTCTCAGAACCAGAATCATCATTGGATCTTGATAACTCATTAGAAAAGGCAGAAGAAGACGTATTTGCTAATTTAGAAGATGACTTGGAAGCCGATGAAGTAACAACGCTTTCACCAGAAACTGAAGAAGTAGAAACCGAAGAGAGTGCAGAGTCTGAGTTAGATGAAGATACTGATTTCTCGTTTGATCTTGATGAGTCTTTAGAAGCAACAGAGTTGAATGAACTTCAAGCTGAAGAACCAATTGAGCTAGAAGACGATCTGTTAACAGAAGAAGTAGTTACTGAAGAAGCGCCGTTAGTCGTAGAGACAGAGACAGAGACAGAGGCAGAAGAAGACGTATTTGCTAATTTAGAAGATGACTTGGAAGCCGATGAAGTAACAACGCTTTCACCAGAAACTGAAGAAGCAGACATCGAAGATAATACAGAATCTGAGTTAGATGAAGATACTGATTTCTCGTTTGATCTTGATGAGTCTTTAGAAGCAACAGAGCTGAATGAACTTCAAGCTGAAGAGCCAATTGAGCTAGAAGACGATTTGTTAACAGAAGAAGTACTTACTGAAGAAGCGCCGTTAGTCGTAGAGGCAGAGGCAGAAGAAGACGTATTTGCTAATTTAGAAGATGACTTGGAAGCCGATGAAGTAACAACGCTTTCACCAGAAACTGAAGAAGCAGACATCGAAGAGAATACAGAGTCTGAGTTAGATGAAGATACTGATTTCTCGTTTGACCTTGATGAGTCTTTAGAAGCAACAGAGTTGAATGAACTTCAAGCTGAAGAGCCAATTGAGCTAGAAGACGATCTGTTAGCAGAAGAAGTAGTTACTGAAGAAGCGCCGTTAGTCGTAGAGGCAGAGGCAGAAGAAGACGTATTTGCTAATTTAGAAGATGACTTGGAAGCCGATGAAGTAACAACGCTTTCACTAGAAACTGAAGAAGCAGACATCGAAGAGAATACAGAGTCTGAGTTAGATGAAGATACTGATTTCTCGTTTGATCTTGATGAGTCTTTAGAAGCAACAGAGTTGAATGAACTTCAAGCTGAAGAGCCAATTGAGTTAGAAGACGATCTGTTAGCAGAAGATGCGATAACAGAAAATGCCCTTGAGGAAGAAACTCTAGCTGTAGATAGTGCGTCAGAAATTGAAGATGATCTTGATGAAAATGATTTCTCATTAGATGATTTTTTAGAAAGTAGTGCGGTTGATTTTTCACAGCCTAATGATGATTTAGATGAAGAAGCAGATGAAGATCATCTGGAAGGATTATCGATTGAAGATGCGTTAGCTGCTTTAGAAGACGATATTGATGCCACCGAAGATGACAAACCAGAAGAGTCATTAACTGTTGAAGATGAGAAAGAAGTCGCGCCCTTTGATTTTCATTCACGAGTGTCAGATGAAGAAAAAGAAGCGTTAACTCACTTAGATAGTGCTGGTTTAGACATTGATAGCATGATTGATGATGGTGCTAGCGATTGGAGTGGATTCAATCTTGATAATACATCAAGCATGGACTCTGAGGTGGAAGATGAAGATTGGGCAGAACAACCAAACTTCGCTAATGATCCCCATGGTGATGATCGTTTTTTAAGTATTGAAGCATTAATTGCAGAAACTGAAAACGGAGATAAATCAACCTTCGAAGAAGAAGACCTTAATTTAGATGTTGGGTTAGATGACTTTCCCGATATGCTAGGTAACGTAGGCTCTCATGATGTTGATGTAAATAGTGACGTTCAAAGTAAGCTTGATTTAGCAAGAGCCTATATTGAAATGTCTGATGATAAAGGTGCTTTAGAGTTACTTGAAGAGGTTCTTCGCAGTGATGATGCGCAACTAAAAGTTGAAGCTGAAAAATTAATGAAACAACTAGGCTAACTTTAAGAAAACAATCTTAAAAAAGGCGGTGGCAGTGAGCCCCGCCTTTTTTTATAATGACGTATAATTGAATAAAAAGAATCAAATCTCATGCGAATAGCTTTATGTATTGAATACGATGGTGCCGATTACTATGGTTGGCAGCGTCAGAAAGACGTTAATAGCGTCCAGGCGGAATTAGAAAAAGCCTTAACAATTGTTGCAAATGAACCAATTGAAGTGATGTGTGCAGGTAGAACAGATGCTGGTGTGCATGGCACCGGACAAGTTGTTCATTTTGATACAACAAGCACTCGCAAACTCGCAGCATGGATGATGGGAGCGAACGCTAATTTGCCAAAGAACATCGCCGTTCGTTGGGCAAAGGAAGTGAACGAAGATTTCCATGCTCGTTTTACAGCAACAGCGCGACGTTACCGATATATTATTTACAACAACCGTCTTCGTCCAGCAATCTTAGGGCACGGTGTTAGTCATTATCACGAACCGTTAAATGCAGACCTAATGCATCAAGCTGGGCAGTATTTACTCGGTGAGAATGACTTTACTTCTTTTAGAGCAATACACTGCCAATCTCGTAGTCCTTGGCGTAATTTAATGCACCTTAAAGTCACTCGTCATGGTGATTTTATTGTTATTGATATTAAAGCAAATGCCTTTGTTCATCACATGGTTCGTAACATTACTGGCAGTTTAATTCAGGTTGGTAAAGGCAAACAAAAACCAGAATGGATACAGTGGCTACTAGAAGCGAAAGACCGTAAATTAGCCGGAGCAACAGCAAAAGCAGAAGGACTATATCTCATTGATGTTGATTATCCGCAGGAGTGGGAACTACCGCGAGTACCACTCGGCCCATTATTTTTAGCTGATAACTGATATTACATCTATATTAAATACGCCTATTTAATAAACAAAAAGTTGATGTAGGTTCAATATTGAAAATAGGTACAACCAGTTTTTTATCTACACTGGCTGTTATTTATGGTTTAATCTAATTAATTGAATTTATTTCTCTTGCGATGGTGCGAGAGATCACTAATAGAAAGGTCGTCCATGAGTTGGCTTGAAAAGATTTTTAATACAAGCAATATTGTTAGTTCACGTAAAGCATCGATCCCTGAAGGGGTTTGGACGAAATGTACGTCATGTGAACAGGTTCTATATTCTGCAGAGTTAGAGCGTAACCTAGAAGTGTGTCCTAAGTGTGACCACCATATGCGCATGAAAGCACGTAAACGTTTAGAAACATTTTTAGATGTTGAAGGTCGTGTGGAAATTGGCCAAGAGCTGGAACCAAAAGATGTTTTGAAGTTTAAAGACTCAAAGCGTTATAAAGATCGTATTTCTGCTGCGCAAAAATCAAGCAATGAAACTGATGCGTTAGTGGTAATGAAAGGGACTCTATTAGAGCTTCCAGTTGTTGCTTGTGCATTTGAATTCTCATTTATGGGTGGTTCAATGGGCTCTGTTGTTGGTGCTCGCTTTGTTAAAGCGGTAGATGCTGCAATTGAAAATAACTGTCCTCTTGTATGTTTCTCTGCAAGTGGTGGCGCACGTATGCAAGAGGCACTTATGTCTCTAATGCAAATGGCAAAAACAAGTGCTGCTCTTGCACGTTTGTCTCGTAAAGGCCTACCATTTTTCTCAGTATTAACCGACCCAACAATGGGTGGTGTATCTGCAAGTTTAGCAATGCTAGGTGATATTAATATCGGTGAACCAAAAGCCCTAATCGGTTTTGCTGGTCGTCGTGTTATTGAGCAAACTGTACGTGAAGATCTACCGGAAGGCTTCCAACGTAGTGAATTCCTACTTGAGCATGGTGCGATAGACATGATTGTTGATCGTCGTGAAATGCGTCAACGTATTGGTGGCTTAATGGCTAAAATGACAAACCAGCCATCGCCATTAGTTGTTCCTGTTGACGGTGCAAAGTAAAAATTAAATCAAATGCGAGCAAGGTTGCTAGTTCTTACTTAAAACAGCAACCTAAGTCATATATACTGTCACTCTATTCCGTCAGTGAAGTAGTTGAATTATGACATCATTTGATTCTCCGAAAGCCACATCTGATTTATCGGTGTGGCTTCGTTATTTAGAAAGCATTCATACAAGTGCAATTGATTTAGGCCTTGAGCGCGTTCAGCGTGTTGCACAACGAGCAAAATTAACAAAACCAGCATCAACGGTAATTACAGTTGCAGGAACGAACGGTAAAGGTTCAACCTGTGCATTAATGGAATCTATTTTAATTAATGCGGGCTATCGTGTTGGTGTTTATAGCTCCCCTCACCTTATTCGTTATAACGAACGTATTCGTATTAATGGTAACGATTTATCTGATTCTCTTATCTCTCAATCTTTTGCTGCTATTGAAGCGTGGCGTAAAGAAACATCATTAAGTCTTTTTGAGTTCGGAACGCTATCTGCTTTGTGGGCGTTTAAAGCACATCAAGTTGATGTTGTCCTTTTAGAAGTTGGCTTAGGCGGGCGTTTAGATGCGACAAATGTGGTGGATCATGACGTTTCTATTATCACGAGTCTCGCGGTTGATCATGTTGATTGGCTTGGTGATGACATTGAAGTGATTGGTTTTGAAAAAGCAGGGATCTATCGCTCTGAAAAGCCAGCGATCTGTGGCCAACCAAATCCCCCATCAAGTGTCGCAGCTCATGCTGATGACATCGGAGCGGATTTATATCAAGTAGGCTACCAGTTTGATTATAGCGTGAATCCTGAGACACAAACATGGACATGGAAAAGTGGGGCGTTTGATCTAGATAACTTACCGTTACCAAATTTACCTTTAGCGAATGCAGCAACAGCGATAATGGCGTTAGGTACGTCTGGATTAGAACTGAGTGATGTGAATATTGTCGAAGGTTTGAAACTTGCTAGTTTACCGGGCCGAATGCAGCGTTTAAGTCGTGGCAACGGAGAAGCTGAGCCAACAATTATTCTTGATGTTGCGCACAACCCACATTCAGCAAATTATCTCGTACAACAAATAAGACAGCGTTTCCCAAATAAGAAAGTACATGCAGTAGTCGGCATGTTACATGATAAAGACATTAAATCGACCTTGAGTGAGTTCACGGGAGTGATTGATGTTTGGTATCCTGCATCTTTATCTGGCCCACGAGCAGCGAATGCAAGTGAGTTAACTGCGGTTTTATCAGAAGAAATAACAGAATATTCATCACCAGTTGATGCTTTTAAAGTAGCCTTACAACAGGCTGAAAATGATGATTTAATTTTAGTCTTCGGTTCTTTCCATACGGTTGGTGAGGTATGGGATTACTGGAAACAAGAAGCATAAGGAACATAAGTGTCTAGTCCATTTCAGCGACGTCTAGTCGGAACTATTATATTGGTTGCTATTGGGGTAATTGTTTTACCTGATGTATTTGATGGTAAGAAAAAACACTACCAAGAAGAATTTGCAAGCATTCCAATTAAACCAGAGCTCTCTAAAGATGTAGAGCAATTTGAGATACAAGAGCCAGTAGATTTTGATGCTGAACTTCCTGGGGAGCCTGTAGAGGTGACCATTGAGTCGACAGAAACAGAGCCGGAAAAAGAAGTACTTCACATTGTAGAGAAAAAACCAGCAGTTGAAGCACCGAAAATTGATTACGCAAAGAGCGCATGGATAATCCAGCTTGGCGTGTTTAGAAATGCAGATAATGCTCAAAATCTAGCGCTTAAATTACGTAAGCAAGGTTTCCAGGCGCATACTTTCCCTAAAGAACCTCAGAAAGGAGATTTAGTGAGAGTTGCTGTTGGCCCAGATATTTCAAAATCGGATCTTGAAAAACAACTACCGAAATTAAAAGAAATAACTGGCTTAAATGGTCAATTGCTTAAATTTACACCACTAAACCCATAAGAAAACGTTTGCGTAGCGGATTTTTCTGTTAAAATGCGCAGCAACAGAGAAAAGATAAATTATGATTTGGATCGATTTTGTCATTTTAGGTGTTATTAGCCTATCAGCTTTAATCAGTTTGGTTAGAGGATTTGTAAAAGAAGCATTGTCATTAGTGATATGGTTTGGTGCCTTTTTTGTTGCCAGTAACTTCTATCCTAAATTAGCAGCGTATTTTACAAATATACATGATGAAATGATAAGAAATGGCAGTGCGATAGCTGCCTTGTTTGTGGCAACCTTAATTGTTGGTGCTGTTGTTAACTATGTTGTTGGTCAATTAGTACAAAAAACAGGGTTGTCAGGAACAGATAGGATTTTAGGGATTGTCTTTGGTGGATTAAGGGGCGTGCTAATTATTGCAGCGGTTCTATTCTTCATTGATGCCTTTACATCATTATCAGATTCAGAGTGGTGGAAGCAATCGCAATTAATACCTCAGTTTAAGGTTGTAATTGCGTGGTTCTTTGATTACTTAAAGGATACATCAAGTTTTCTTCCTGGCGCTAAATAGCGCCAGTTTTTTAGCAAATTGAGGACTCTAGGACATGTGCGGTATTGTTGGAATCGTGGGCGCAACACCAGTAAACCAGTCAATCTATGACGCTTTAACAGTGCTACAACATCGTGGCCAAGATGCTGCTGGTATTATTACCATAGAAAGCAATCGTTTCCGTCTGAGAAAGGCGAACGGTTTGGTGAAGGATGTGTTTGAAACAAAACACATGCAACGCCTACAAGGTAACGTTGGTATTGGACATGTTCGATACCCTACAGCAGGTAGTTCTAGTGCCTCAGAAGCACAGCCTTTCTATGTAAACTCTCCTTTTGGGATCACATTAGCGCACAATGGTAACTTAACCAATGCGAATGAAATCCGTGAGACTTTATTTGAACAAGAGCGTCGCCATGTTAATACGACTTCTGATTCAGAAGTATTATTAAACATCTTTGCTCACCATCTTGATGAATCTAAGAATTACCCACTCACTCAAGACGATATCTTTAAAACAGTAGCTAAAGTACATGAACAAATTCGTGGTGCTTATGCGGTAACGGCAATGGTGATTGGTCATGGAATGGTTGCTTTCCGTGATCCAAATGGCATTCGTCCATTATGCCTAGGTAAACGTGAAGTAGAAGGCCGTACAGAGTATATGGTGGCGTCTGAATCCGTCGCTCTTGATGCTGTCGGTTTTGATTTTGTACGTGACGTAGCGCCAGGTGAAGCTATATATGCACCATTTGAAGGTGGTCTATATACACAACAATGTGCGCATGATCCAAAGTTAAATCCATGTATCTTTGAATTCGTTTACTTTGCTCGTCCAGATTCATTTATTGATAAAATTTCGGTATACAGTGCACGAGTTGAAATGGGTAAGCGTTTGGGTGAAAAAATCAAACGTGAATGGGAAGATCTAGAGATAGATGTAGTTTTACCTATCCCTGAAACTTCATGCGATATTGCCCTTGAGATTGCTCAAATTATTAATAAGCCTTACCGCCAAGGGTTTGTGAAAAACCGTTATGTTGGCCGTACGTTTATTATGCCAGGTCAGCAAGAGCGTAAAAAATCGGTACGTCGTAAATTAAACGCTATTCGTTCAGAATTTAAAGATAAGAATGTACTGCTGGTTGATGACTCAATTGTTCGTGGTACTACTTCTGAGCAGATCATTGAAATGGCACGAGATTCAGGTGCTAAAAATGTTTACATGGTATCAGCTGCGCCAGAGATTCGTTTCCCGAACGTATACGGTATTGATATGCCAAGTGCAAATGAGTTAATTGCTCATGGTCGTGAAGTGGATGAAATCTGTAAGCAAATTGGTGCTGACGCATTAATATTCCAAGATCTGTCAGATTTAGTTGATGCTGTCGGTTGTGGTAACCGTGAAATTGAACGCTTTGAAACCTCGGTTTTTAATGCGCATTATGTAACTGGTGATGTAGACCAAAATTACTTAGAGTATTTAGAAAGTTTACGTGGTGACGATGCAAAAAAAGATCATGAAGCTCAAAATGTAGCAAGCTTAGATATTTATAACGAAGAAATTTAAATTTCGTCTAAAGAAAAGCCTGTGATATCTGTTATCACAGGCTTTTTTTGTATGTGTGTCTTGTCCTGAAATGTGTTGTCGTATTAACTTGGTACGTGGCTACTTACGAAATCAATAAAAAGACGGACTTTTTCAGGTTGATGATCTTTATGGTTATAAATCATATAAATATCTCTAGGGTTCGCTGACCAGTCTTTAAGAACGCGTACTAGTGAGCCATCAGCAAGGTATTGGCGGATCATGATATCTGGCATCAGCGTTATCCCTAAACCATCAGAACAAGCCATTCGAATCACATTAAGTTCACTCGCCTCAAAACGCCCTGCATCAGTAATTGTGACAGATTCACCATCATTATTCGTTAAACGCCAACGCATTAAAGGGTTGCCTTTTAGTAAATGGTGTTCATGTAACTCTTGTGCGTGTGTTGGCTCTGAATTTGCTTCTAAATAAGCAGGGCTAGCGACTAAAATATCTTCTAAAGATCCAATTTGACGAGCAATAAGTGACGAGTCTCTTTGCTTTCCAACACGGAAAATAATATCCCAATCAGTTGGGTCAAGCTGTTCTGGTTGGTTGCTCATAGTTAAGTTAATACTGATATTAGGATAGATCAGCATAAACTTATTTAAGATAGGTTGAATCATGCGTTTGGTCAGGTTTGAGGGAGCTGCGATTTTTAATTTACCAGCAGCGCCACGGCACTCTTCACCTAGGCATTCACTGGTATTAACTAAGGTCGCTAAAATTGGGGCGCATTCATCATAAAACTTTTGTCCCGCTTCTGTTAGTGATAACTTGCGAGCGTGGCGATTAAGTAAGCGAATATCTAAAGAATCTTCTAAGGCTTGAATCCGACGAGTAATTGTCGCAACAGGGATTAGGGTTTTTCTTGAGGCGGCAGTATAGCTGCCATTATCAACAACCTGTCGAAACAAATTTAAATCATCTAACTTCATTATATTAAGATACTCTCTGTTTTTTCGAGCGCTAAAGTGTAACTAAAACAGTAAGGGACGTGTTGTTATAAGTCAACTAAAGTGAAATTCTATAAATAAAAGAGCATTTTCGCCAATTTCTTAGCAGTTATTAATAATCTTATCTAAAAATATTTGTGCTCCACCCAATATAGAACTAAATTTATTCTGAGTAATAACAAAAATAAAGGAAGTATCCATTATTTGCTAAGGAACGTGCAGAGGGTTGTCGTATGTCGATAGAGCAGTGCGAAAAAAATGTAGATGAAGTTAAAGCACCAGTAGAAGATTTACTTTTTAATAAAGATGTATTGATTGTTGATGACGATCCTGTTTTTCGATCCATGGTAAAAGCGGTTTTAGAAAGTTATTCATGCAATGTTAAAGAAGCTTGTAATGGCTTAGAAGGGTTGAAAATATTACAAAACGCATTACCAGATGTGTTGTTGTGTGATTTAGCGATGCCAATCTTAAATGGCATCGAGTTTGTTGAGGAAGCCGTTTTAGAATACCCAATGTTGCCAATCATTGTCATTTCAGGCAGTGGAGATATGCAAGATGTGGCAAAAGTGCTGCGTTTAGGAGCAAAAGATTTTTTAGTTAAGCCTATCAATGATATTTCTATTTTGATTAAATCATTGGTATCGGCGTTAAAGTTAAGTGAAGAGAGTTCTCAGCGGATGCAGGACTTTTCTAGCCAATGGTTCAGAACATCAGAACTTGATAAAAGTTGTAATGATGAGCTGCATTGGCACTTAGACCATTTACAAAATGAACCTAATATAGGCAGAGATCTTTTATTTGAGTTGTTGCCAGAAAATGATGCACAGCAAGGTAATTGGAAATTAAGTTATCGATTATTACAACCAGCAGATGGAATGCCACTGATTTTTGATTATGAGTGGTTGTTAGATGGCCGTTTATTCTTTTATCTTGTCGACTCAAAATCAGGTGAGGAGAGTGGTGTTGTTTCTTGTCTGTTGATCAGAGCATTTTTTAATGATTTGATCCGAGATCAAAACATTACATTAAATACAATACCAAAAATGGTTGCTTCGATTGAAAAAGGAATGGCAACGATGGCACATTCTTACCCCATGTCAGGTATGTTTGGGTATGTCGATTTTTCTGATGAGGCCATCTTTATTTTATCTGCAGGACTTGATGCCGTATGGGATAATCAGAAAGAGCGCAGTGTGGTACGAGGAAGCGAACAATTAACTCAGGGAGCCGAAAATAACAAGGTACATCGTTTCCCTATTACACAGGAAAATAGCTTACTTTTAAACAGTTTAGGGTGTAGCAGTTTTAAGCTTGAATTAAGTTCTTCATAGATTGATTGTTTAGTGATAGCCTCACGTTAGAGTATAGTTTTGGTTTAGAGAGACAGATTTGCATTTTACCCATAAGGCGTTTTGGTTTTTTATTGGCGTTATCGCATTAGTTCTAGGTCTTATTGGTGTATTTTTACCTCTCCTACCAACGACGCCATTTTTGATCCTTGCTAGCGCATGTTTTATGCGAGCTTCACCTCGAATCCATGCTTGGCTTATTAAGCACCCTTATTTAGGCCCTCCTATTGTTGAGTGGCAGGCGTGTAAAACTATCAAGGCCTCCATTAAAAAGAAGGCGTTTGTAATGATAGTGCTTAGCTTTCTTCTCTCTATCATAATAGCGCCAGTTTTGTGGGTGAAATTTTTATTGTTAGTATTAGCAATTACACTTCTATATTGGTTTTCAACCATCCCAAGTTCTTAATTTTTAAAATAATCGACTAGCGCAATAGGCATTAGATCAACTGCTTATCTCGACGGGTAATACTTGCTCACAACACAGAAAGTGAATAACATAAGTCGGTTAATTTTTTTTAATGCCGGATTTAGGCAGAATAGGACAAAATCATGTCGACAGAAACACTTGAACTGATTAAAAGCAGCATCAAATCTATTCCTGATTACCCAAAAGCAGGCATCATGTTCCGTGATGTAACTAGCTTGATGGAAGACCCAAAAGCATATCAAGCGACAATTCAGCTACTTGTAGAGAAATATAAACAAGGTGGCTTTACTAAGATTGTTGGTACTGAAGCTCGTGGTTTCTTATTTGGTGCACCATTAGCGCTAGAGTTAGGTGTTGGTTTTGTTCCTGTACGTAAGCCTGGAAAACTTCCACGCCCGACAATCGCACAAACGTATGATCTTGAATACGGCACAGATACGCTAGAAATTCATACTGATGCAATTGTTGAAGGTGATAAAGTATTAGTGGTTGATGACCTACTAGCTACTGGCGGTACGATTGAAGCAACAGTAAAACTGATCCGTCAACTTGGTGGTGAAGTTGAGCACGCAGCATTTGTTATTAACCTACCAGAAATTGGTGGCGAAACTCGTTTAGAAGGTTTAGGCCTAAACGTATACAGCATCTGTGAGTTTGCTGGTCACTAATTCCTCATATACACAATAAATTGAGTGAGATCTCTCTATCAAGGGAGATCTCATTTTTTTGCTGTGCTACGATTTAGATCTATTTTATTTTGGGCTGTATTCTATGAGCTATCAAGTTCTGGCACGTAAGTGGCGTCCGCATCATTTTAAAGATGTGGTTGGCCAGCCTCACGTGCTTACGGCGTTGGAAAACGCACTTGACCATAATCGACTTCATCACGCTTACTTATTTAGCGGAACTCGTGGTGTGGGTAAAACCACCATTGCACGTTTGTTCGCGAAAGGGTTGAACTGTGAAGAAGGGATCACATCAACCCCTTGCGGTGTGTGTTCTACTTGTAAGGAAATCGACGAAGGACGTTTTGTTGATTTACTTGAGATCGATGCCGCTTCTAGAACCAAAGTAGAAGATACTCGTGAACTGCTTGATAATGTTCAATATAAACCTGCGCGTGGTCGTTTTAAGGTTTATTTGATCGATGAAGTTCATATGCTGTCGCGCCATAGTTTCAATGCGTTATTAAAAACATTGGAAGAGCCGCCAGAGTACGTCAAATTTTTATTAGCAACGACCGATCCACAGAAACTGCCTGTAACGATATTGTCTCGTTGTTTGCAATTCCATCTAAAGCACATCAGTGTTGATCAAATTCATGAGCAGCTAGATTTTGTTTTAGATAAAGAAGAAGTAACAAAAGACGCAAGAGCATTAGGCCTGATTGCTCATGCTGCTGACGGCAGTATGCGTGATGCACTGAGCTTGACAGATCAAGCGATAGCATTGGGTAATGGCTCTGTTACCACTGATATTGTTTCAGCGATGCTAGGCACTTTAGACACGGATCAAGCGGTTCGGATTTTAGAGGCTATAAGCACGAAAAACATGCAGACATTAATGAGCTGTGTGAATGATCTTGCTGATATGGGGATTGAATGGGATGGATTAGCAAAAGAAATCGCTAATCAATTGCATAAATTAGCCATGTATCAAGCATTGCCTGCAACCTTGGATAAATCTCAACCAGATGCAGAGCGTATTGAGCTATTAAGT
Organism: Aliivibrio sp. S2TY2; assembly: GCF_028765525.1. Taxonomy (NCBI): domain Bacteria; kingdom Pseudomonadati; phylum Pseudomonadota; class Gammaproteobacteria; order Vibrionales; family Vibrionaceae; genus Aliivibrio; species Aliivibrio sp. S2TY2. The sequence continues at coordinate 267,612 of NZ_JARACS010000003.1, forward strand.
GGTCAGTTATCACCACAAGAAGTACAGCTTTTTTATCAAATTGCCTTACAAAGCCGTAAAGATTTACCGTTAGCGCCAACGGAAAAAACGGGCGTTGAAATGATGCTGCTAAGAATGGTTGCGTTTCGTCCCGTTCATGCACAACAGTTAGATGCTCAGCCGATTGCTGTACCATCAACAGAGCCTCAAGTTGTTCAACCTATGGCGATGCCAAGGCAGCAGTCAGCGCCGCTTGTAGACTCAAATCCAGCAACGATGAGACCTCAAACGCCAGTTCAGCGTCAGGCATCTCAAATCGCTCAACCACAACAAGCGAATACTCAGAATCAATACGTACCACCAGTACAGTCAGAGCAACCACCTATGTATGATGCGCCGCCTATGGGGGATTCGCATCAATCAATGCAGCAAACGTCATCTTCTGTACCTCCTGTACAGCAAGAGCCTGCTGTTGCACCAAAAACGGGTTTGCTTGGCGTTCGTAACCAGTTACGCAGTGCAAAAAATAATTTAGCTAACACAAACAATGGTACTGGCTCAAAAAAGTCTAGTGCGGCATCCGATAAGAAAAAAACGAGTTCAGTGCTAGAACGCATTGCTGAAAAACAGCATTTAGCCCCTCGTGCTCAGGTGTCGCAAATTGGAAGTTCAGCAGCACAAGAGAAAAAACCAGAAGAGCCTTATCGTTGGAAATCAACACAACCTGAACAGAAAAAGGTCGTGAGTGATATTACTCCAACCAAGTTAAAGCAAGCACTAGAGCATGAAAAAACACCAGAGATGGTAAAATTACTGGTGGAAGAATCATCAAAGCAAGATGAATGGTCAGCACTGGCCATGTCATTACCCCTGCCAAAATTGGTTCAACAGTTAGTGTTAAATTCGTCGTTTGTTGAGAAAGACAACCAAGTAACATTACATTTGAGAGCAGCGCAGTCTCATTTGAATGGCGATAAAGCCAATGAATTGGTAGCTCAGGCATTGAGTCAGGCGCTTAATAAAGACATCACAGTATTGATTGATATTAGTACTGAGGGTACGACGCCTTTAGAATTGCGTGAGCAAATGTATCAAACCAAATTACAAACGGCGTACCAAAGTTTACAACAAGATCCACACGTGAATTTCTTTATACAGAGGTTTGGTGCAGAAATGGATCAAGAAAGTGTAAGGCCGATTTAATTCGTTCTTATACAAATAAAGTAAAATATACATATGGGTTGAAATTGTAATATTCATCCCCATTTTCTTAGTAACAAAGAAGTAAATTTAAGAGAGAATAATTATGTTCGGTGGAAAAGGCGGCATGGGCAACTTGATGAAGCAAGCCCAGCAAATGCAAGATCGCATGCAAAAAATGCAAGAAGAAATCGCAAACATGGAAGTAACTGGTGAATCAGGTGCTGGCCTTGTTAAGGTTACTATCACAGGTTCTCACAGTGTTCGTCGTGTTGAAATCGATCCAAGCTTAATGGAAGAAGACGAAAAAGAGATGCTAGAAGATTTGATCGCAGCCGCGTTCAATGATGCTTCTCGTCGTATTGAAGAAACACAAAAAGAAAAAATGGCTGGTGTTACTGGTGGAATGCAAATGCCACCAGGCTTTAAAATGCCATTCTAATTTATCTTAAATGATAAAAATCAAGACAGATTATTCATATTTATCTTGGTAAAATTAGGCGGCTAAGTGGCTGCCTTTTTCTTTTCTGGAATATAAAAAAACTATGCGAACAAGTGGTTTATTAGAACAATTAATGGAATCATTACGATGCCTACCTGGCGTTGGTCCAAAATCAGCTCAACGAATGGCGTTTCATCTTTTACAACGTAACCGTCAAGGGGGAATGCAACTGGCGGACTCTTTGTCTCGTGCGATGTCTGAGATTGGACATTGCTCAGAATGTAGAACATTTACTGAAGAAGATACGTGTGCAATTTGTTTAAACCCAAAACGTCAAGCCAGCGGTGAGTTGTGTATCGTAGAAAGTCCTGCCGATATCGTTGCGGTAGAAGCAACAGGACAATTCTCTGGGCGTTATTTTGTTTTAATGGGGCATCTCTCTCCTCTTGATGGTATCGGTCCAAGTGATATCGGTTTAGATTTATTTGACCACCGTTTAGGCCGTGGCGATATTACCGAAGTGATTTTAGCAACGAACCCGACGGTAGAAGGCGAAGCGACAGCTCACTATATTGCTGAAGTGTGTCAGGAGCACCAAGTCCCTGCAAGTCGAATTGCGCACGGTGTCCCTATGGGCGGAGAGCTAGAATTAGTGGACGGTACAACTTTATCTCATTCTATTTTGGGGCGTCAGAGGCTGTACTAAGTGTATAGAAATAGTAGAGTAATTGGAGTATTGCACCACAACATGCTCCAATTAGGTGAGCCTCTATAGCAACGTTAGCATTTATTAAAGATATGGTTGAAGCGCTTGCTCCAAAGTATTGTTCCCAAGCAATTTTAGCGACGACACCGACGAGTAATAACCACCCTGTACTTCGTTGCTGTTTGATGTCTTCAATCGCAGCCCAGATAAATAAGCCATGTAATACACCGGATAAGCCTACATAAGATTGGATAGGAGATAATAAGAGAAGCCCTCCAGTCATTAAACTGATAGAAAGCAGTAGGCCCCACAATTTTTTTGGATTTAATATGTCCTTAAAAATAAAACAAAATACCATTAGTGCGGCAGCATTCATTATTAGGTGAGCAAGGTTAGTATGGGTAAAGTTACCCGTAATTAATCGCCAAACCTCGCCTTGTAGAATTAAGTTTCTGTCCCAAGTAAAAAAATCAGATACTGGTGTTAGTTGTGCAAACCCAAGCATAACTAAAATGGGAAAAAGTAATTTCAACAAAACAAAGGTTCCTTGTGATTCGATTTTGTCTTCAATGTTTAAAAACAAAAAAAGCCTGCATTTGTAAATGGATAACCCCGATCTCTACTGAGATTGAACTTATCATACTACAGCATCCAACAGAAGCTAAGCGGCCATTAGGGACAGCGAAGATCCTATCGCTAAGTTTGGCAAACTGTCGCACTTTTATTGGTGAGAATTTTACTGAGCATTCTGAATTAAACCAATTATTAAGTGATGATAATTATCAGCATCAAGTGCTTTTTTTAGACAACACAAGCCAGGTGATTTCATCGGCATCGAATACATCAGAGAAAAAACAGCGTGTAATTTTATTGGATGGGACGTGGAAGAAAGCCTACAAGATGTGGCAGCTCTCGACGAGTCTGCATTCATTACCCAAGGTGCATCTTGATACTGAGTTATCGGGCAATTATCGTGTTCGAAAAGCGCCAAAAGACAACGCGCTATCAACAGCAGAAGCGGGTTACCATGTACTCAGTCAATTAGATAATGAATCGACAGCATCAGAAACTGCCGATAAATTTGGTTCGATTCTAACGGCTTTTGACAACATGATAGAATTTCATATTAGCCAAATGCCGGAAGGGGTGTATCAAAAGAACTACCGTTCAGAGTAGTTCTTTTATTGTTCGGTATTCGATCAAATAGGAACAAAAAGCTGATTATATAAACGCTGAGCATAACCATCGGTCATGCCAGCAATATAGTCAGCAATCACTCGATGCGCATTACCACCTGAGATCATTGCTTCTTGCCATTCTCGTTTATCATTTTCAGGCAATAAACGTTCAGGATCAGAATTTAACGCATCAAATATTTCCATCACAATTTGCTGACCTTTGTACTCAATCCGTTGCATTTCAGAGTGGTGAATTACGTATTTACCTACAAACTTTTTAAGCACTTCTAAGGCATAAGTCATGGATGGGCTTAAATATGCATTCCAACGCAGTAATTCTGAATCGAACTCAGGCTCTTCCTCGAACGTCGTTTTTTTAATACTAATAGAGGTTAATAATGCATTTACAATACTACCAATCCCATCTTTACGTTGATATTGAAGACCTGAAAACAGCTTGTCACTGATGGTTTCAATATTAGCTTCAAACCATTCATCACCACACTCGGCAAGTTTACTTGCTACAGATTCTTGCCATTGGTTACGAGTGACAATCCCCATCACAATCGCGTCTTCTAAATCATGAACACCATAAGCAATATCATCAGCTAGCTCCATGATTGAGCAATCAATGGATTTAAAGCGTGTTTTTCTATGGCTATTATCGCCTTCTTTTTGGAACCGAAGTGTAGATAGCAGGTCTTTATCGTGATCAGATAGTGGGGTCAAAACCCAATTAAGGATCTGTTCATCATCACGGTAAATTCCTTTCGGTGGATGCCATTCAATGGATTTTAAGTGACGTAAGTTAGTGACCGGTTCAGGGTGAAAGCTAGAGTGAACTTGGTCTAAAAATGCAGGGTATTTAAGAACACCAAGTAGAGTTCTTCTTGCTAAGTTCATACCGAAATGTTCAGTATAAGGCTCTAGTTTACTTAAAATTCGTAACGTCTGCCCATTGCCTTCAAACCCGCCATGATCACGCATCATATAATTAAGCGCAATCTCACCACCATGACCAAAAGGAGGGTGGCCTATATCATGAGCTAAACAGATACTTTCCATTAAACTGGTAGAGGTTAATAGGTTACGAAACTCGGGCTGCCTTAATTTAAGTTGTGCAACTACACCAGTGCCAATTTGTGAAACCTCTAAAGAATGTGTTAAGCGCGTGCGATAAAAATCATTGGCACTGCCTGGACCGTGAACTTGAGTTTTTGCTTGAAGGCGACGAAAAGCAGCAGAATGGAGAATACGAGCACGATCTCGTTGAAAAACGCTGCGCTGATCATTACGACGTAACTTTTGTTCGTTACTTATGCGATCTTCCCATTGTGGGGACAGAGTAATATTGGTTGGTTTATTCATTATTATTGTTCTCACAGTTATTACTATCTCTATATCATTACAGCCTTGTTACAAAAAGATCAATGAGTTATTTAAAAAAGAGAAGAAGAGCACAGGCCTAAAGTAGAATGATTTCGCGAATTAAATGGCATTGCTATAATGATTTTTTGGCCAATAAATGGACTTAGACCATGAACAGTGTCGTTAATTTATCGTATGAATTTGAGCAGCTTCAACAGGCATATCAAGCCTCTCCTTACCCTGTAAAAGAAGATCGGCTATCACTACTTATCAAATTAAAAGTTGCGCTATTAGCTGAAAAAGGGGCTTTAGTCTCAGCACTTGAACAAGATTATGGGTTTAGAAGTCATTTTGATTCAAGTATTTGTGATTTGATGCCTTCCATTCAACACATCAATTATACGCTTAAGCGTTTGCCTAAATGGCTTAACGTTAAAAAGCGCCATGCAGGACTATTGCTCTCTCCTTCAAAGGTGTCAGTGTGTTATCAGCCGCTTGGCGTTGTTGGTGTTATTGTCCCTTGGAATTTTCCTATCTATTTAAGTATAGCGCCTATTGTAACTGCAATTGCTGCGGGCAACCGTGTCATGGTCAAGTTAAGTGAATACACGCCTCAAACAAATCAAGTGCTTCGCCGTGTGTTCGCTGAGCTTTCTCAGCACGTTTGTATTATTGAAGGAGAGGGGGATGTCGCGGCAGAGTTCTCACAATTGCCTTTTAACCATCTATTATTCACAGGCTCAACTCAAGTCGGTAAGCTAGTCGCCAGTGCTGCGGCTAAAAATCTGACACCAGTGACTCTTGAGCTAGGTGGGAAATCACCAGTGATCATCGCAGAAGATGCCGATTTAACGTCAGCGGTAGATGCGATTATGCTTGGCAAGTCGATGAATGCAGGCCAAATTTGCGTTGCGCCTGATTATGTCTTTGTTCCTAAAAATAAAGTGGATGACTTTATCTCGCTTTATTCTCGTCGATTTTTACAAGCTTTTCCTGAGAAAAAGGGACGACGAGAATACAGCCATATCATTAACCAAGCTCAATATAATCGCCTAAATAACTACCTTGAAGATGCCCAAGAGAAGGGAGCCATAATTACGGCGATTGGTGATGTTGAGAAAATAGACGGGCGTTCATTCTTACCTCGTTTACTAACGAACGTAACTGACGACATGCAAGTGATGAAAGAGGAGATTTTTGGGCCGATATTGCCAATTATGGGTTATGACAAAATCGAAGAACCCTTGAATTATATTCAGGCGCGTCCGCGCCCATTAGCATTATATGTGATGTCATTAGATAAACAGCTGGTTAAAGACATTAGTCAGAAAACACACAGTGGTGGCTTAGCCGTTAATGACACTATGATGCATGTGGCTGCTGATGATGCTCCTTTTGGAGGCATTGGTGATTCAGGCGTAGGGAGTTACCATGGCATTGAAGGCTTTCAAACCTTCTCTCACGCTAAAACCATATTGAATACACCAAATTGGTTACCAAGAGCAAGGTTGCTGTTAAAACACAAAAAATGGATGCTAAAAATCTTAAGTCATAAATTTATGAGCTAATAAGCCCAGTTTATAGGGGTTTGTTAGGGGTTAACGGTTGGCAAATGAGGGGAACAGTCGTATGATTTGTTTCCCTTTTTTCAATGTGAATAATGACCTTTATGTCTCAGCATCAACCTGTCCAAGGTGCGTCTTGGATGTTAACTGCAGGCCTTGCCTTTGCGATAGTTAACAGTATTGCTCAATACGTCAGTATGAACTTTGGCTTACCATCAACCATGGTAGCACTGGTTCAATACGCGATAGCACTTGTTGTTATTTTGCCGTATTTACGCACATTAGGGCTTCGTAATTCACTTCGTACTGAGCATTTTGGTATGCATGCGCTGCGTGTATTCTTGTCGGTAATTGGTATTCAACTGTGGTTGTGGGCATTAGCTTACCCAGTTCCGATTTGGCAAGGCATCGCCCTTTTAATGACCTCTCCTTTATTTGCGACTATTGGCTCTGGCTTATTCTTAAAAGAGAAAGTCGGTGTGGCTCGTTGGTGTGCAACATTAGCTGGTTTTGTTGGGGCGATGATTATTCTTGAGCCATGGGCAGATAGCTTTACATGGGCAACACTATTACCTGTTGGCGCTGCTTTCTTCTGGGCTTGTTATTCGTTAATGGTTAAGAAGATGTCGTCAAACGATTCACCATCGACTATGGTGGTGTATCTTTTGGTTCTTATTACCCCATTTAATATCTTACTGGCGCTACCCGATTGGCAAACACCAAGCGGTATGAACGTATGGCTATTGTTGTTTGGTGCTGGGGTAATGACAGCATTAGCGCAATGGGCTATCGTAAAAGCCTATGCTGTTGCTGATGCGTCGTTTGTGCAGCCGTTTGATCACGCTAAATTGCCATTAAATGTGTTAGCTGGGTGGGTTGTATTTGGTTGGGCACCTCCAGGACGCTTATGGTTAGGTGCGGCAATAATCATAGCTTCTGTTGCTTTCATTACTCAATGGGAGCGTAGAAAGAAGCCTGTGATTAAGTGATCTATTCATTATTTTAATCCATTAAGAATAAGAAAAGCCGATTTAGCATTACAGTGTGCTAAATCGGCTTTTTATTTTGTATCTAGAACGATGGAGATGCGATATTACTTCACTGCGTCTTCTAGAATTTCACGTGACACTTCAAGGGTAATCGCTTGATGTTCACCTAAGGCTACCATTCCGTGAGCTTCAAGTTGCTTGATGATGGCATCAATCGCTGTTGCTTTATCATCGCCATGTTCCGTTAACTCTGTTGGCGAGTTTAAGCTATGGTAGAAGGTTTCGATTTCAACAATAGTGCGCTCTGCTAAATCATCTGACATCTCTAAACCAAATACGTTTTTACCCATTTGCTCTAGTTTAGCGCGTTTTGCTTCGATTTGATTACGAAGTAAAGAAGGCTGAATGATAGATAAAGAACGTGCGTGATCAACATGATAAAGAGCCGTTAATTCATGCCCAATCATGTGCGTTGCCCAATCTTGAGGAACACCAGTACCAATTAAGCCATTCAATGCTTGGTTGGCAGTCCACATTAGGTTTGAGCGCCATTCGTTGTTGTCACGGTTGTCGTATTGAGCACCAAGAACTAATAAATTACGAAGTAGAGTTTCAGCGTAACCATCTTGCACCATTGCACCCGTTGGTGTGGTTAGGTATTGCTCACAGGTATGAACCCAAGCATCGACTAAACCATTCGTTAGTTGGCGTTCTGGCAGTGTTTTCATTGAATCTGGATCAAGAACTGCAAACTTAGGTTGAACATAAGATGACATAAATGCCATTTTAGTTTGTGTTGATTTTTGAGTAATTACCGCACCAGAGTTAGACTCCGAGCCTGTGGCAGGTAGCGTTAAAATAGCACCTAAAGCAACAGCTTCAATTACGGCGTGCTTACCAAGTAGAATATCCCAACCATTACCGTCATATTTTGCAGCAGCAGCAACGTACTTAGAACCATCAATAACAGATCCGCCACCAACAGCAAGAATATAATCTACGTTTTCTGCTTTAACGATAGCAACCGCTTTGTCTAGTGTCTCAACTGTTGGGTTTGGCTCAACGCCTGAAAACTCGATCCAAGAATGGTTAGCCAGTGCTGTAACAACTTGGTCATAAACCCCATTTGTTTTAATTGAACCACCACCATAAATGACTAATACTTTTTGGTCTTGTGGGATTGATGTAGCAATTGCCGCGATTTGACCTTGGCCAAAATGAATTTGTGTCGGGTTAACGTAAGAGAATTTCATTGCTGTACCTCATTTCTTCCAAAAGGTGATGTTCTATTTTCTAGAACTTATACCAATCTACATAAGTATTTGATCATTCTTGCTTGTTAAAATTGATTATATCTGCGTTATAAATTTTGTAATTAGATCCACTAGTTACTGTAATTTATGCCTTGCTCTAATCGATTTTTCCTACGCAATTATCTGAACAACTACTTATCCAGAATGGTATTATCATTTCAATAAGTGCATATTAGTATTCAATTGTGACATTAGAAAGGTGGATTTCTGCTTTTTTATTGCCTATTTCTACAATTGCATGTATTTTCAAAAAATAAAGTAATAGATGTGATCTTGATTAGATAAAGGAAATAGGATGAGCTCTCTTGGTGAATTAATGCAAAGCTATGCTGAACATTATGGTTTTAATGATCTTGAAGGGATTAGAGAGACGGCTATTCCCGGTGTATGGTTTTATCGCAGCAGTAAAGGTAACCAGCGGCAGCCTTTTGTTTATCAATCAGGCATCATAGTGATGGGAAAAGGCCATAAACACATACATATTGGCAATCAGCCTGTCAGTTATGGACCTGATGATTATCTGGTTGTTGGTGTACCTATGCCATTAGAGTGTGAAGCATTTCCTGAAAATGGAGAGCCGCTATTAGGGCTAAGTATTGATGTTGATTCGTCGTTGCTTCATCGCTTAGTTAATGAATTGGAAGAGGCTAATTTTCAGCCAAGTAAACAGTCGCAGCAAGATGGTTTTGGTTTAACGTCAGTTAAAATGGCAGACGAGATGCTTGAAAGCTGTAAACGATTAATGATTGCATTGCATTCTGAATTAGATACAAAAATGCTAGGCGAGTCATTACTTACAGAAATTGTGTATCGAGCACTTACAGGTCCTGAAGGGCACGTTTTATTTAATTTGGCTCATCATGACAGCCAATATGCGCGAGTTGCTAAAGCGATGAATAAGATGCATCAATCTTATGCGGATGGGTTAACCGTGCAACATTTAGCGGAAGAGGCGAACATGAGTGTTTCTGCCTTTCATTCTGCTTTTCGTAAAGTAACATTTGAATCCCCATTGCAGTATTTAAAAAAAGTACGCTTGAATAAAGCCAAAGAATTAATTCAACTAGAAGGGCGACGAGTAACTGATGCCGCGCATTTAGTTGGATATACCAGTACTTCACAATTTAGTCGCGAGTTTAAGCGTCATTTTAATATGACGCCTAAGGGCAGTATTGCGTAATAATTATTACCAAAGAATAGAGTAAATTTAGATATATCGGAGCTTTTAATGTCAAACAGTGTATTTATAGCAACAAGTTTAGATGGTTATATTGCTGATAAAAATGGAGGCCTTGATTGGTTACATGCCATTCCAAACCCAGAACAAGATTCGATGGGGTTTGTTGAACATTTTGATCGTATTGATGCCATGGTCATGGGGCGTAACACGCTTGATATGGTATTAAGTTTTGGTGTTGATTGGCCGTATTCCAAACCCGTTTTTGTTCTGAGTAATACCATGACATCAGTACCTGAAGGGTATGAAGATAAAGTCTTTTTAGTTAAGGGGGAGTTAAAAGAAGTTCTTAACGATATTCATGCGAAAGGTTTTAAAGATCTGTATATCGATGGTGGTGTGACGATCCAAAATTTCTTAAAAGAAGATTTGATTGATGAGCTTATTATTACCACTATTCCTGTACTTTTAGGTGGAGGTTCACCATTATTTGGTGATTTAGAGCAGCCGCTAAACTTTAAGTTTGTGAAGAGCGAAACCTTCCTTGGTGCGATTGTTCAAAACCATTTTGTGCGTGAGCGTTAGTCATTAAAATTTAGTGCTACGAATAGTAAAAAGCCTGCAAGTGAAGTGAGCAGGCTTTTGAATTTTTATAACCAGAAATACTATTGTTTGTAAGTATGCAAGAAGCGCTCTAGGCGACCAATCGCGGTTTCTAGATCATCAACTCGTGGTAATGTCACGATACGGAAGTGATCAGGCGTTGGCCAGTTAAAGCCTGTACCTTGAACAAGTAGAACCTTCTCTTTAATTAAGAAATCCAGCACAAACTTCTGATCATCTTTAATCTTGTACATCTTAGGATCAAGTTTAGGGAACAGGTACATCGCGCCTTTTGGTTTCACACAGCTTACACCTGGGATCTGAGTGATCAAATCATACGCTTTATCACGTTGCTCTAATAAACGGCCACCCGGAAGCAGAAGTTCATTAATGCTTTGGTAACCACCTAGTGCCGTTTGAATTGCATGTTGCATAGGTACGTTTGCACATAAACGCATTGAAGCAAGCATATCTAGGCCAGCGATATAACCTTGAGCGTGATCTTTTGGACCGTTTAAGAACATCCAACCACCACGGAAACCACATACACGATACGCTTTAGATAGGCCGTTGAATGTTACCGTTAAAATATCAGGCGCTAATGTTGCCAATGTAGTATGAACCGCACCGTCATAAAGTACTTTGTCATAAATTTCATCAGCAAAGATGATTAGGTTGTTTTGACGTGCAATTTCGACAACTTGTAATAAGAAATCACGACTGTATACCGCACCAGTTGGGTTATTCGGGTTAATTAACACGATGCCTTTTGTGTTTGGTGTGATTTTCTTTTTAATGTCGTCTAGATCTGGATACCAATCTGCCCCTTCATCACAGATGTAATGCACAGGTTTACCACCTGAAAGTGACACTGCAGCCGTCCATAATGGGTAATCAGGAGCAGGAACTAGCATTTCATCGCCATTATTTAATAGCGCTTGCATTGCCATTACGATTAGCTCAGATGCGCCATTACCGATGTAAACATCTTCTACATCTAAATCTAATAAACCACGACGTTGATAATGTTGAACCACCGCTTTACGAGCAGAGTAGATACCCTTTGAGTCACAGTAACCTTGCGACGTTGGTAGGTTTTTAATCACATCAACTAGGATTTCATCAGGGGCGTCAAAACCAAATGGGGCGGGATTCCCAATGTTTAATTTAAGAATCTTGTGGCCTTCCTCTTCCATTCTTTTAGCATGTTTAAGAACTGGACCACGGATGTCGTAGCATACACTGCTAAGTTTTGATGACATTCCAATATTTTGCATGGTGAAACCCTGATGAAAAAAATACGTTATAGGTTCAAATTACACTATTTCTATAGGAGTGAGAAACAATTTTTAGAAAATAATCACGCCAAATTTGTGTCTGCAATATTTCCTACTGGGATTAGACGTATTCTCTTTTCTTATGGCTTTTGTGAGTGTTGATTAATATGTGGGCAATAAAGGGAATTTTACATTGTTTTAGATTTACATAAATCAACAAAATTTGATAAGAGTTTTATTTTTTATACATACAATTGATGTGAATTATTTTTTATTTTCAAACCTTTTGCTAGAATCACTGGTTCATACAAGGAAATAGCAAGCAATTCCGCTTGTGCAATACGGTTGCCATGATGGCTGAAAACGATCAAGAGAGGTTAATTTGTCCACTTTTCAAAATGCCATTGAATCGATTCGTCATCAAATTACGCAGGCAACGTCACGTCATACTATTTGTCTTGAATTAGATTGGTCGATTGGCGATCAACTGATTGATTGGCTAGAAGCTCAACCCGTATTCCCTAAATTTTATTGGCAGTCTCGTGATGGCCAAGAAGAAGTCGCGGTTATCGGGCAAGTGAAGACATTTACAGACCCAAGCGCCGCGCAGAAAGTATTAGCACCAAAGCAACGAATTTGGGGTGGGCGTTCTTTTGATGGGCGTACCGAGCGTAATCGACGTTGTATGTCGTCTTTTTTCTTTTTACCACAAGTTGAAATCAGCCGTTTAGTCTCATCTTGGCAGATCATGGTTAATCTATCTGACGATAATTCACGTCTGCTATCGACGTTGGATAAACTGGTAGAGCATTTTTCATCACTGTCTGAATTGCATTGTCACGTAACACAACGAATTAATACGCCAGAAAAATCTGATTGGACTAACATGGTCAATAAAGCGTTGACGGCAATTTCAAACCAACAATTTGAGAAAGTAGTGCTTGCGCGTAAAACGACCTTAACACTTGATCAGACCTTATCTTCAGCTCAATTTTTAAAAGCAAGCCGTAAAGCAAACAGCCATAGCTTTCATTTTATGATGGCGCTAGATAGCGAACATTGTTTTATTGGCTCTACACCAGAGCGCTTATATGTTCGTAACGGTTATGCTTTAAAAACAGAGGCTTTAGCGGGAACCATTGGTCGTGGCCACGATGAAGAAGAGGATAACCAGCTTGCCTCTTGGCTTATTGCGGATAAGAAAAATCAATATGAAAACCGTCTTGTGGTCGATGATATTATCAATCGCTTATCTAAATTTAGCTTATCAATGACGGTAGCGGAAAGCTCAGAACTCGTGAAGTTACGTAAAGTTCAGCACTTGAAACGCCCAATTTCTGCAGAGATCAACGCTGAGTGTTGTGATTCACAATTATTGGATAATTTACAGCCAACCGCAGCAATTGCTGGCTTGCCTCGCATGTCCGCATTGGATTTCATTATTGATAACGAACCGTTTGCCCGTGGTTGGTACAGTGGTGCCGTTGGTTTTTTAAGCCAACAACGCAGTGAGTTTTGTGTCGCGATTCGTAGCGCATTAGTCATGGGAAATAAATTGCATTTATTCGCAGGGGCAGGGATTGTACCTGGCTCTGAACCGAGCAGTGAATGGGAAGAGTTAGATAAGAAAACCTCAACCCTATGTACCTTATTAGAATCTGATCCTGCCGTGAGCGCAGAGATCAAGGAGTCGCAAGTCGCATGATGCAACCAGAGCAGCAGGTAATGCTAAATCAAGTTTGGGCTGAGTTGATTATTGAAGAGTTAGTTCGAAATGGAGTAAAGCATGTTTGTATTGCTCCGGGATCTCGTTCAACACCGTTAACGCTTGCCGCTTCCGAACATCAACATTTATCGATTCATACGCATTTTGATGAGCGAGGCTTAGGGTTTTTAGCTCTGGGTATTGCCAAAGCGTCAAATGAAGCGGTTGCTGTAATTGTTACTTCTGGCACTGCAGTAGCAAACTTATTGCCCTCAGTTGCAGAGTCAGGATTAACCAAAGAGAAGTTAATCCTACTTACGGCAGATCGCCCAGTAGAGTTGATTAATTGTGGTGCAAACCAAGCGATTAATCAGCAGGGAATATTTTCTTCACATGTCTGCCATTCTCTCCAATTGCCATCACCAACTATTAACGTTCCCGCACAATGGCTATTGAGTCGATTGGATCAAGCCTGCTTTATTCAGCAAGAACAAGGTGGCGCTATTCATATTAATTGTCCTTTTCCTGAACCCTTTTATGGCAAGAAAGATAATACATTTGTACGAGAGTATCTTGCGCCAATTCAAGAATGGAAAGAGGCCTTCTCAGCCTATATTCAACAACCTCGTTACTCTTCAATAATGACCGTTTCTCCTCAATGGATGAAAACAGCCCAAAAGAAAGGCATTGTCATCATTGGTAAAGTCTCATTGGAAGAGGCACAAGCCGCTGCGGAATTAGCGAAAGAGTTAGGGTGGCCTGTATTGGCGGATCCGCAATCAGGTTATTACTCAGAGTGGGCGCACTACGATTTATGGTTGCAAAATAGTGACTGCATAGAGTTACTGTCTGATGTTGAATGCGTACTCCAGTTTGGTGCTCGCTTAGTGTCTAAACGTTTAGCTGCATGGTTAGATAACTATCATAACGATTATTATTTGATCGATCCTCACTCGGAATTATTGGATGTAAGCAGCCACTCTCATGTCCGTTATCGTGCCAATATCAGACCATGGTGTCAGGCGCATATTGATAGCCTAGTCGAGCGTGATTGTTATTTCGATCATGCTCCTTCATTGTTATGGAGCGAGTCGTTAAAAGTGGCTTCTCTTAATGCGTTGGCGTTGGCTCGCTCAATGGCATGCAACAGTGAAACCTTATCTGAATTAAGCTTTGCGCTCACGATAGGCCAAAAGGTCGAATCGTGTGACTGGTTTATCGGCAATAGTTTAATTGTTCGTTTATTAGATATGGTTGGCGAGCTTAATCAACAACATACTTATACTAATCGTGGTGCTTCAGGTATTGACGGACTTGTTGCTACAGCAGTAGGGGTTCAAAAAGCAAATCAAAAGCCGTTATTAGCATTAGTTGGCGATACGTCATTACTTTATGATTTGAATTCATTGGCATTATTAAAGCAAGCAACAGCTCCAGTTGTTCTTGTTGTGATGAACAATGATGGCGGTGGTATCTTTGATTTATTGCCTGTCGATGAAAAGAAAAAAGACGATTATTACCGTATGCCTCATAAACTAGAGTTTAGTCATGCCGCAGCGATGTTTGGTTTGGCCTACCATAGGCCAGAAACACTAAGCTGTGCAATATCAATGATTAATGAAGGATTAGAGTCTGGGGTGCATTTAGTCGAAATTAACACTCCAGCGGGCCAAGCGGGTGAAGAATTAACGCGTTTATTCCAAACGATTCAGCATGCCACTTTATTCTAAATTAAGTGTACCCAAAGAAAATCCAACGCGCCCTTGTGTGGTCTTTTTACATGGATTATTAGGGACAATAGCTGATTGGGATAAGATCTCACAGGAAGTCACAAATACTTATCCTGCGTTACTAATCGATCTTCCTGGGCATGGTAAGAGCAGCGCAATTCATGTTTTAGAAGACGATGGATTTGAAGAAACTTGCCGCTTGATAGTCGAACAACTTGAAAATAGCCCTTATCGAGAGTTTATTTTTGTGGGTTACTCTTTAGGCGGTCGAATTGCCATGTACCTAAATGCCTGCTTTAAATTACCAGAAAATATTGTTTTACGTGGTTTATGTATTGAAGGTGGTAATTTTGGATTACTTAACGCAGAAGAGAAACACGCTCGACTAAAAAACGATATCGCTTGGGCTGAGCGATTTGAACAACAACCGATTGTTGATGTTTTAGACGATTGGTATCAACAACAGGTGTTTTCTTCACTAAACCCTGAGCAAAGACAAGATTTAGTAGTAAAAAGAAGTGATAATCTTGGTAAGTCAATTGGGATGATGTTGAGATCTACATCACTGGCTAAGCAACCGCATTTGCTTGAAGCCTTACATCGTAGCACCATCCCCATGTTATATATTTGCGGAGAAGCAGATAAAAAATTTCAACACCTGGCTGAGCAAAGTCAATTAACATATCAAATCATTGCTCAGGCGGGGCATAACGCTCATGTGGAACAGCCCGAACGCTTTACACATGTACTTAATACATTCTTACAACAATGGAAATAAAACCCATGGCAAGAACTGTTGGCATTTCAGAAGAAGAACTTTACGCTCCAGTAAATTGGACAGATTGCACAGCGCAATACGAAGACATTCAGTACCATAAATCAGCAGATGGCATTGCGAAAATCACTATCGCACGCCCGCAAGTACGTAACGCTTTCCGCCCTGGTACGGTTAAAGAGATGATCGATGCACTAGCTGATGCTCGTTATGACGAGAAAGTTGGTGTTATCATTCTTACAGGTTTAGGCGAAGATGCGTTCTGTTCAGGTGGTGATCAGAAGATCCGTGGTGATTACGGCGGTTACCGTGATGATAGCGGCACACACCACTTAAATGTGTTGGATTTCCAACGTCAGATCCGTACTTGTCCAAAACCAGTTATCGCAGCAGTAGCAGGCTACGCTGTTGGTGGTGGTCACGTTTTACATATGATGTGTGACTTAACCATTGCCGCTGAAAATGCACAATTTGGTCAAACAGGCCCTAAAGTGGGTTCTTTTGATGGTGGATGGGGTGCTTCTTACATGGCTCGTATCGTTGGTCAAAAGAAAGCGCGTGAAATCTGGTTCCTTTGTCGTTTCTACGATGCTCAAGAAGCATTGGATATGGGGTTAGTAAACACGGTTGTTCCTGTTGCTGACTTAGAAAAAGAGACGGTTCGTTGGTGTCGTGAAACATTACAACACAGCCCAATGGCACTGCGTTGCCTAAAAGCGGCATTAAATGCAGACTGTGATGGTCAAGCTGGTCTTCAAGAGTTAGCGGGTAACGCAACTATGATGTTCTACATGACAGAAGAAGGTCAAGAAGGTCGCAACGCGTTTAATGAAAAACGTCGTCCTGATTTCGATAAATTCCCTCGTAATCCATAAGCACCTATCACTGATTCAATTAAGTATTAGAGGCTCTTTATGAGTCTCTTTTTTCTTTTTATTGGTTGGAGTAACAAATGAAAACAGCCAAGATATATCAATACCAACTCCCTATGGACAGTGGAGTTATTCTTCGTGAACAACGTCTTCAACAACGAGATGGATTGGTCATTGAATTAAGTGATGGAACACATTGTGGTAAAGGTGAAATTTCTCCTCTTCCTGAGTTTAGCCAAGAGACGTTAGAGCAGGCACGTGAAGATTTATTGTCTTTAACGCAAGCGTGGCTCAATGATGAAGAGCTGGATCTTGATGCTAATTGCCCATCGGTAGCCTTTGGTTTTAGTATGGCACTATTAGAGCTAGAGAATGGTTTACCACAAGAAGGTAATTATCAAGCTGCGCCATTATGCTCAGGTGACCCAGACGATTTAGTCGTTAAGCTGAACGAGATGAGTGGCAAAAAAATTGCGAAAATCAAAGTTGGCTTATATGAACCGATTCGTGATGGCATGGTTGTAAATATGTTCTTAGAGCTTATTCCCGATCTCTCTTTACGCCTTGACGCTAACCGTAATTGGACATCAAAGAAAGCCGAACAATTTGCTAATTATGTTAATCCAGAATTTCGTTCTCGTATTGAGTTTTTAGAAGAGCCTTGCCACACGCCAGAAGAAAGTTTGGCATTCTCTCAAGCTACAGGCATCGCCATTGCTTGGGATGAAACGGTGCGTGATGATGGCTTTGAAATTACGGCTCAAGATGGCGTAAAAGCGATTGTCATTAAACCAACCATGATTGGTTCAGTTGATAAGTGCCTTTCTCTTGTTGAAGATGCGCATAAGTTAGGTATGCAGGCCGTGATTAGCTCAAGCCTAGAATCTAGCCTTGCTTTAACCCAACTAGCACGATTGGCAGCATGGAAAACACCAGAGACGATCCCAGGTTTAGATACGATTGATCTGTTTAAAATGCAATTAGACACACCTTGGCCTAATTGTGAGTTACCAATGAATGAGTTATCAGAGCTGACACTTATATGGGAAAATTAATCTCACCGCTTTTTACTACTTGGCCTTGGGCAAAATGGAGTGAAGAGCGAGAAGTGGAAATAGCGCTTCGTGATGGCAACAAAGTGTGGACTTGGGCTGAAGTATCAATTCAAGTGAATCGCTACGCCAATGGTCTTATTCAACAAGGCGTCAAACGTGATGATGTAGTTGTTGGGGTCGCAAAAAGTGGTGTTGATCTCATTTGGCTGCAATTAGCCAGTATTCGTATTGGTGCTCGCTTTTCAGCAATTAATCCTAAAACACCGAAAGCTCAACTTCATCAGTTAGTGACGACTATTTCTGCTCAACATATGTGGTTTGGTGAAGGGCAAGAGAGCATTTCAGGCACTTGGCATCATCTGCAATTAATCAACGCTGAATACAGTGCTATTGCTGCGACATGGCAACCAAATCGATTAGCGACCTTAACCTTTACCTCTGGCTCAACAGGGTTACCAAAGGCGGTTGCACACAGCATAAATAACCATTTGTACTCAGCTGCTGGCTTACTTAGCACGATGGAGTTTGATAATTGTGATTCGTGGCTATTATCTTTGCCTTTATTCCATGTTTCGGGACTCGCGATTGTATGGCGTTGGTTATTAACGGGCGCAACCATTGTGATGCCAACCGAAGATGGTTTGTTAAATGACTTATGTGGTGTTACTCATGCCTCATTGGTTCCTACTCAGTTGCAGCGAATTTTAGACAGTGGTGATGTCTCTCGTCTGGCGTTAAAACGCGTGTTACTTGGCGGTGCTGTTATACCGACTGAATTAACTGATGCCGCAAGAGAAAATGGCATTGAGTGTTGGTTAGGTTATGGCATGACAGAAATGGCTTCTACGGTAACCGCAAAACTGGCAGATGGAGAGCCGGGTGTGGGTAATGTACTTCATTATCGTGAATTACGTATTGAAAAAGGTGAAGTTCTTGTTCGTGGTGAGTGCTTAGCGCTAGGTTATTATCGTTCATCTGGCATTATGAATATCACTAACGAAGAGGGTTGGTATCAAACTAGCGATCTTGGTTATGTGATGGGCGCAGAGCTGCATATTCAAGGCCGAGCTGACAATATGTTTATCTCTGGCGGCGAGAATATTCATCCAGAAAAGATAGAGCTCGCTTTGCTAACGCATAACGAAATAGAGCAAGCGATTGTTGTTGATGTGGAAGATGAAGAGTTTGGACAACGTCCTGTTGCCGTTATTAAAATGACACAACCGATTAGCCATGACGAGCTGCATTCTTTCTTAAAAGAGAGGTTAACTCAGTTTGAATGTCCAATTCGCTATGAAACTATGCCTGAACACCTACTTGGAACTGGCATTAAGATCTCTCGTCCACAAGTAAAAGAGTGGGTTAACTCACTGCCAATCACCGCGTAATTGAATTACTTTTTCACGCATTACGCTTGATGTTGCTAGATGTGGTGGTACGGGCTCTCCGGCTACCACTTCTATTTTTGACCAACAGCGGCTTGGTCGTTTTAATATTGCCTTCCCGCCATGACGACTAAAGAAACTTTGCCATAAACCACGCAGCGCCATTGGTACAACGGGCACAGGTGAGCGTTTCAAAATAATATCTATTCCTCGCAAAAATGACCCCACTTCACCATCGTGAGTTAATACCCCTTCAGGGAAAATTAAGACTATTTCTCCTTCAGATAGTGCTGCTTCAACCTCTAAAAAAGCACGACGAATAGAGCTGCTCTTTGTGGCATTAATGGGAATGACCTTGGTTAAGCGAAAGAAATATTTAACTAAAGGCAATTCAGCGTACTCTTCTTCCATAACAAAGCGAATGGGACGTGGACATGCACCACTTAGAATAAAGGCATCCATATAAGTAATATGATTACAAACCAGTAAAGCGCCACCTTCTTCAGGAAGATGATATAAGTTTTTATGTTTAACGCGGTATAAAGTGTGAGTTATTATCCACAATAAAAATCGGATCACAAAAACAGGAACTTTACAGAGTAAAAATAAGGCAACAACGCCATTCATAATAGCGAGAAGGGCAAAGAACTGAGGAATAGATAATTCAAGAACAGATAAACACACAATGCCTAAAATGGCACTAGCGACCATAAATAGCGCATTGTAGATGTTATTGGCTGCAATGATTTGAGAGCGGTGTTCTGGCTTTGGTCGTTGTTGGATTAAAGTATACAAAGGAACGATATAAAGTCCGCCACAAATACCTAAAAATAACAGATTAATAAAAACAGGCAGTAATTCTGGGCTTAAAAGTGTAGCGATAAAGCCAGTGGCATCAATAGATGAGCTTGGTGTTGAAAGATAAAGATTCATCCCAAATAGAGAGATGCCTAAGCAGCCTAATGGGATAATTCCAATTTCAACTCTGTGTTTAGACAACATATCACAAGCCAGAGAGCCTATTGCGATACCAATAGAAAATAAAGCTAATAATACCGTTACAGTAATGGCATTATCGTTAAGGTGTAGATGACTATAATTTGGGAACTGAGTTAAATAACTTGCGCCTAAAAACCAGAACCAACTGATCCCCATGATAGCTAAAAATACCGAGGGATCTTCTTTGGCAATATTAAGCGTCTGTTTTGTTTGTTGGATAGGCTGCCATTTAAAAACCAAATTAGGAGCAATGGCTTTTGTGTGAGGAATATGGCGGCTTGAAAGATAACCAAGCACGGCAAAAAGAACAACCGCACCCGCTGCAATGTACTCCGCATTATCTTGTGAAGCAATGAAACCTGCACCAATGGTTCCGAATAAAATAGCAAGGAAAGTTCCTGTCTCAACTAAGGCATTACCCGTTACTAACTCTTCTTTTTTTAATTGCTGAGGAAGCAGAGCGTATTTGACCGGACCAAAAAAAGCCGATTGTGTACCCATCAAAAAAAGAAGAATTAATAATAAGGTGTAATTTTGGAGGATAAACGCCATCGCGCCAAAGAGCATGATCACGATTTCAGCAAGTTTTACTTTGCGAATAAAGGCCGATTTTTCATATTTATCAGCCAAAACGCCAGCGGGAGCTGAGAAAAGAAAGAAAGGAAGAATAAATAAACCAGCAGCAAGGTTAATAAATAAATTAGATGAAATAGGCAAGCTATCCACACTGGCAAAGGCAACAAAAAGTAGCAGTGTGTTTTTATAAATGTTGTCGTTAAATGCACCTAAAGATTGAGTTAAAAAGTAAGGCAGAAAACGACGTTGGGTTAATAGCTTGGCTTGCTTTGCCATGAATAATCCTTTAATTACAAAGCTAGTGCTGCTTCCATTGGTTGATATAGTTCAATAGTAGATTATCAATGAGGAGATGACCATCAATAGGTGTTGATGAAAATAACAAATCATCCAGACTTAATAACGTAATACCATGGACACTAGCCCAAATAACACGACTGCTTTTTTCTACGTCAGAGTCGCTTTTATGTGAGTTAATGGTTTTAATTATTTCTTCAAGCACACCCATCATTTGACTAATGCGGTTCTCTTGCCAATCAGGTAAGGCCTCACCATTCATGTTGTGTTGGAACACTAATTTCCAGCGATTAGGATGCCGTTGCGCGAAGTCATAATAGCAATAGGCGATGGCTTTAAGTGCTTCTTCTGGTGTCGTGCTATTGTCCAACCCTTGATTTACTTGCTGCATTAGTTCATCTAACGTTTGAGCGATAGAGCGCAGTAACAACAAATTATAGCTACCAAAAATATTGACCAATGTACTGGGTACATAGCCAATGCTTTTTGCTAGCTTTCTTAAGCTGAGTTCGTGATGACTATGCTCGTTGAGAAATACCTTCACATTATCTAATGCCATATCGCGTATTTCTTGATGAGTATGGTCGTTTCTGCGCGCCATATAAACCTGATTTAAAAAATTGTGAACATTGTTCTTAATTTTAATTGCATCCCATTATTCTTCAAGTAAGAGTTTTGTCAATTAGGGCGCAAAGCACAATGTTGAGAATAAAAGAGGCGTTTTTTAACACTCTGAAACACAGTCGTGCGTTTTAATGCTCCCAATATGAAGCGATGCAGGCTATTATCAGTTCAAATTATTTTAATACAGTAAAGGAACAGACAATGAAACGTCTTTTATCTATTGCTGCCCTAATGTTTGTTTTTGTTCTTTCTGCCCCTCATGCAGAAGCAAAGAAATTTGGTGGTGGTAAATCATTTGGCAAAAGCTTTAAAACAGCACCAGCGCCAAAACAAAAACAACAAAATACCAATACTATTGGTAAGCAAGACACAGCAAAAGGCGCATCAAGTAAAAAGGGCCTAATGGGTGGTTTGCTTGGTGGTCTTCTTATGGGGGGTCTTTTAGCATCAATTTTTGCTGGTGGCGGTTTTGAAGGTATTCAGTTCATGGATATCCTTATTATTGCTGGTGTGGCGTTTATGCTGTTTAAGCTATTCCGTATGTTTATGGCATCAAAGGCAAGCAGCATAAATCAGAGGCAAGGGGCGGCATACGCAGGCCCGCAAGCGTCGAATAACGAACAGCCAAGCTTCCGTGATAACCAGCAATACTTCCAAGGTGAGCAAGCGCAATCACAACCAACTGGTGGTTTTGGTGCTCCTGCTGCTGATGACGTACCGCATAATTACCCACCGGGCTTTGATGTGGCAGCATTCATTAATGGTTCACGCGAGCATTACCGTATTCTACAAGGTGCTTGGAACCACAACCAACTAGAAACGATTCAAGAGTACGTATCAATCAGCCTATATAATGATTTAGTGCAAGAACGTGCAAATCTAGAAGGTGAGCAACATACAGATGTAATGTTTGTTGATGCTGAAGTTGTTCGTGCTGATCATGATGCAAACCGCGCACAGCTTAGTTTGCAGTTTTCTGGTCGCTACCGTGATTCGGTTGAAGGTGTTGAAGAAGACATTACTGATATTTGGCACTTGGAGCGTGATCTTACGCAACCAAATGCACCGTGGTTAATTATTGGTATTCAAGCTTAACTGTCTAAATACATAATAATCTGATTAAAAAATATCCTCATAGAGAGTAATCCTATGGGGATTTTTTATAGGTGTGATCTAGCTCTGTTTTAATATTTCAAAGACAGTCTATGCTGAATTCAGTTAATAAATAAGAGAGAAAAATTATGCCATTTAATAAAGACATCATTGAAGAAATGAACCTTCTCAAGCAATTCCCACTAGAAAGCACTCAATCGGGTTTAAAAGTACATTCTGACGCTGCACCCGAAGCAATCGAAGCAATGAAGCGTCTTTTCAGTAAAGGATTGGTAACACAAGAAGATGGTGGTTATTTAACAAACCACGGCATTGAAACAGCAGAGCACATTCAAAACGTAATTCGCGTATTATCGTAATCGAATTCCGTTAAAAAATTATAGCGTCATTGACTCTAGTTCAGTGATGGTTTGAATAGCTTGCTCTGGGGTTGACCCACATACATCAGGGCAAGCTTTAAATTGATGACACACCTTCGGGCGTTCTGCCTTACCAAACAACTTACACAAGTTCTCATCGTTTAATTGTACGCAGCGTACTCCTGCAGGTTTTCCATCAGGCATTCCCGGAATAAATGACGTAATACTTGGGGCTATACAGCAAGCTCCGCAATATAATCTACATTCCATAACACTATCTCATTGCATCAATTAAAGGATGCGCAAAATAGCACTCTTCCCCTTTCAGGTCAAAACTATACCAACCTAGATAAATATTTAATCATTCTTGCTTGTTAAAATCGATTATAGCTATGTTATAAATTTTATAATTAGACCCACTAGTTACTGCAATTTACGCCTTGCTCTAATCGATTTTTCCTACGCAATTATCTGCTCAACTACTTATCCAGATTGGTATTACTCCGGATTCTTATTATGTGATCTGTAAACCACTTGCACTTTTAGCTCAAGATGGGTATAAAACCGCCTCTTCCCATAACGAGTGTAAAGTAATGACAGAGCAATTTTGGCAACAAAAAAAATTAGAAGAAATGACAGAGCAAGAGTGGGAATCTCTTTGTGACGGCTGTGGTAAGTGCTGTCTACACAAGTTAATGGATGAAGATACAGATGAGGTTTACTACACTAACGTGGCATGTAGCTGGTTAAACAGTAAAACGTGTTCGTGCAAAGATTATCCTAAGCGTTTTACTTCAGGTGAAAACTGCCTAAAACTAAGCCGTGAAAATATCGCTGAATTTAACTGGTTACCAGTGACTTGCGCATACCGTTTATTGGCAGAAGGCAAAGACATTCCAGAATGGCACCCACTGATCACTGGGTCTAAATCAGCAATGCATGCCGCTGGCGAAAGCGTAAGAAACAAGGTTGTTTATGCGATTGATGTGAAAAATTGGGAAGACCACATTACAAATCACCCTCATAGAAGCTAATGACCAATAAACCTAAAACACAAAAGCCTGACCTAAAAACGGCAATGCGTAACATCATTGAGTTGGTAAAAGCTGACTTTCCATTTGATGCGCCTGAAGCTCAGATATGCGGTGATACCTGTGTTGGTTGCCCACGTAAATTGATAGAGCTAGTTGAAAGTGAATTATTGTATTGGGAATCTTATATTGAGCGCGGTGAAACGCCCAATTTCTCTGAGATCGACAAGTTCGCTAAACTGTGCAAAAACGTTCGCCGTGGCTTAGTTAGAAATGGAATTTTAGAGCCACTACCAAGGTAACCCAGCGCTAACGAAATTTAAAAATTACCCGCTATTGTTAAATCGATAGCTGGGTAATACCCCACCATAAATATTCTTCTTTTTCTCTTTATTGTTGTTGCACAGAATAGTTGTGTTTCTATGTGTAAACGAATTGTTGTCTGTTTTTAGACATTAGCGCTTGAGGCTCTCTGCTCATCTTAATACAATTTAACAGTACATTATAAAAACACATTATAAAAACCAGTCAGCCAACGATAAGATAATAATTATGAAATTAGAAGCAATTGATTACACTGCTGAGAATGCAGCGGAGCTGTTTGTTAAATCACTGCGTGAAACAGGATTTGGCGTGTTAAAAAATCATCCGATTCAACAAGAGCTTGTACAAAGCATCTACGACAATTGGTATGCATTCTTTAACAGCGAAGAAAAAGAAAACTTCCAGTTTAATGTAGATACTCAAGATGGCTTTTTCCCTGCATCAGTATCAGAAGTCGCAAAAGGGCACACTAAAAAAGACATTAAAGAGTACTATCATTATTACCCAACAGGTCAATGTCCTGCTCAATTGAAAGCTCAAATTCAAGAGTATTACGATAACGCTAATGTACTTGCTAGTGAGCTATTATCTTGGGTTGAAGTGCACTCTCCGGAAGATGTTTCTGCACTGTACTCTCAATCATTATCTAGCATGGTAGAGCAAAGTGATAAGACATTGCTTCGTGTTCTGCATTACCCACCGTTAGAAGGCGATGAGGAGCTTGGTGCTATCCGAGCTGGTGCACATGAAGACATTAACTTATTAACAGCGCTTCCTGCCGCGAATGAGCCGGGTTTACAAGTTAAGACTAAAGAAGGTGATTGGTTAGATGTACCTTGTGATTTTGGTAACCTAATCATTAATATTGGTGATATGTTGCAAGAAGCGTCAGGGGGTTATTACCCATCAACAACGCACCGAGTGATTAACCCAGAAGGTGCAGATAAAACGAAATCTCGTATCTCTTTGCCGTTGTTTTTACATCCAAAACCTGAAGTTGTATTGTCTGATCGTCATACTGCGAATAGTTACTTAATGGAACGTCTACGCGAGTTAGGTGTGATTTAAGGTAGAACTAATAGGTAGAGAGATGTTCTCTACCTATTTTTTGTCAGTAAGAAAAAGAAGATTTATTTATTTTGTATAGCAATGGTTGGAGGAGTAATAGCATCTTTTCTAAATTCCTGCATTACTCGCAATGTAATATCAGTTTCAAATAATTTTTCGAATTTAATATCTACTACATAGGCTTTACAGGTTAATTGTATCGCTAGATAGTTATCGGTTATCGTTTGTTTAACTAAAACTACTACAGGCTTTGGTAAGTGGATATAACGACTTGAAGATGCCGCTTCTTGGATAATATCACGAGCTTTATTAATGTCTTGGTCCATTCCTATATAAAAAGGAATAACAACCTGCATATCAAGTCCGCCATAGTTTCCACTCACCACTACGTCATTTAAAAATTTATTGTTAGGTATCGTAATAATATCATCATTAAGAGTTTGCATTCGTACCGAGCGTAAACCAATGGCAATGATATCCCCATAATGCCCTTCAAACGTTACTCGATCTCCAACTTGGAATGGTCGGTCGATCATGACGGTCAAACCCGCGATAAATGAGGCGGTAAGATCTTTTAATGCAAAACCAACAGAAACTGCGATCGTACCACCGATCAGAGCGAGTACACGCTCATCAACTCTGAAACTGAGCATGAATACGGCAACAGCTGTCGACATGTAAATGAAAAATTGAAAGAAGGATTGCAACTTTTGCATTAACATACGACGTTGTGCAAATTGACTACTTACGCCATCAACAATGGACTGAATAAAGCGTAGAAATAGCCATGCGCCTACAATAATAAAGAAGGAGAAAACAACGCCACTCCAACGAATTAAGCTAGTAAATTGTTGTAAATTATCGATAGATTGAGGGTCTTCTGCAAATGCAAAGCTACCTGAAAATAGAGACAAACAAAGTATGAATAAACGAATCATATTATTTTACCAATAGATGTTGACGGTGAAGAGCGTTAGTAATATGGCGATACCAATGATCTGATATACGTGCTTTTTCATCATTCCACTCAATATATCCACGACTTTGAAAGTAGCGTAACGTACTGATTACTTCAGCAATGCTGAGTCGACTACAATCACAAAGATCGATAGGTGAAGCAACTTCAAGCTGTACAATTGAACGCAGTACAGCAAGCATAGGCTTTGGCATCGTTTCTAGATCATCAGATTGAGGAGCTCGGAATAAACGAACTAGTACCGTATCTGTTTCTTTATCTTTGTATAAAGAAAGTCTAAAGAAACGTAATGCAACAGTAGGGTTACCATCTGAATAGTCCCACAAGATACGATAGAACCCATTCTTAGCTCGTTCTTCATCAGTTAAGGTATCTTCATCCCATTGTCTTGGGAGAACTAATCCATCAAAAGAAATTGAGCTCTCTCCATTTTTTTCAATGATACGAGAATCTAATAGTTGGCCAATTTGTTTTTCATTCCACTTGGGCATAAAAGTAACAAGATCAAATAATAGTCGCTCTCCACGGGCACGATCGATAAAGCGCCAGCTTGATTTATCAATAGATAAGACAACGCGATGACTTTTTCTCGCACGTCTAAGTAAATTGGTTAGTTTCATTAAATCAACTAATCCATTCACTTTTGGTTTTACTAATCGTTGGGTATTATCAAACGCAATTAGATAGCATTGTTCGCTGTTTCTAAGATGCTGTAGGATATCCTTCTCTGTTGCCCCTTCCTCTAATCCTAATAATTGTGAAAGTTCAGGTAATAGTGCCGAGTAGCCATCGTAAGGGCAGTTTATATATAGTGGAATTACGTTTTTAGCTTTATTTAAAATACGATTTAATACGGTTGTTGTACCAATGCCTCGCTCGCCAGACAATACACATACAGCAGGGCTATCTGTTAATAAGTAACGGGATAATGAAGCAATTTCTTCTTCCGCATATTCTTCGATTAATTCAGATGTCTCTGAGCCAGGAGCGATATAATTAAATGCATTTTCTCCCTTTATGCGGACTAGATTTGATTGCTCGCGTGAAACTTCTGTTTGTTTCGCTACTTCTATTCTAAAGAGATAGGCAAGCACATGGCTAAAAGCTGCATATTGAGAGAGTATAGAAATGACTTGATGCTGAATTGTTCGACCAAGTAACCATGCCGAGCCACACGCGGTAGCAGGAATAGACATCAATACTGTATTCTTATTTCTTATTGCCCATTGAACTGATAATGGATGCGTTTCTAACTGTTCTATACGGTTAAAAATGGTCTGGTTCCATCGTTTTAGGGTAATGACTGTTAGTAAGACAAAAAATAGATAAACAATAGAGTTAATCCAAGCATAAATAGTCCCTTCACCTAACGTTCTTGATGAAATTTGTAAAACAACGCCAGCAACAATTATGCCCCAAACGTATCGGCGAATGGTTGATAGCCTTAAAGCGATAGTGTCTTTTTTATTATGTTTACTGTTTCTATAAGCAAATTCCAAAATGAAACTGACAGCAATAGACCCCCCAAGTATCCACCAAGTAAATATCTCTAGAAAGATCAAATGCTGCAAACTCGGAAGTGTTGAAATAATACGTAATGTCGCTGTAATTAATAATAAATACGCGATAGCTTTATGTGCGCGGCTACAATACCAAATAGTACGAACGAATAAGCTAGGGTTTGAGGTACTCTTTAGCTTTGATGTTTTAAAATCATGGATTAGTCGGTCGCTGTTTCGCATCCACCAATTAAAAATAAAGAAAATACCTAATACTTTGAGCAGGACACTGATCACTGGCACTGGCGATATAGCAAGGTCATTAAGTAATTTTTTAAAACTGCGAATTTGATAATAGGTATAATATTTAATGTTAAGGTTAGTTATTTGCAATTCGGCATAAAACTGAGTAACCCCACGAGGACCAAACCCGGTTAATTGATCTCGATTTCTTGTTTCTGTTAGGTGCAGAAGTGACTCTTTACTCGTATTTAAAGAGGTCAATGAACGATGGTCTTTTTCTACACGAGCCCAGGTGTCATCCGTGGCATTATCTTGATAATTTGATAATGAATCTTTTAATTCTTGGGCCTGTTTCTTTTGTGCCAGCAAAGTACGAGACATCAGTCTTTTGACTTGTCCGTATTCTTGGTTTGAAAAAAAATGTTGCTCTGGGAGCTGTTTTATATCCGTTGCGATATTTTGAGCAGACTCAGATATAGATACAGAGTTATAAGCATGTACTCCCCATTCAGCCATTAGAGATGGTGAGTAGGATAGGACTAACACTAGAAGAAAACGATTAACGATATTATTCATAGGCAATAAAAGGGTCTCAATAGATAAAATTTATAATGAGTATTTATATGTGGAAATTCGTTGATTGATTAGAAATGTGATCTTTGCTGCAATTTATAGTTTTTCTCTAAGAAAACATTAAATATGAATCAAATGTCGTGTATTTGTGTGCTTTTTTGATAATTAATTGCACTGTTTGGTTGGTTTTATTGTTACAAAAAAATAGTTATCTCTGTGATCAAGGTTTGTATTAAGCACTCACTCTGTAATATCGATAATATTTTGTTTAATTTGTTTTTCTATAATGAAATAAGGAAATTTGTGGAGAGTCAGGGTATGGAATATCGAATTGTTCCAATTAGTAGTGAGCACGATAATGATATTTGCTACATCATAAAAAACGTTGGGGTTGAGTTTGGTGCGGTAGGTGAAGGTTTTGGTCCATCAGACGATGAAGTATTGGAGATGAGTAAATATTATAACCCTGCATTTAAGAGTAAATATCTGATTTTATTGCTTGATGGTAGGGTCGTTGGTGGCTGTGGTTTAGCGGCATTTAATGGCAGTAAAACAGTATGTGAGTTACGTAAATTGTTTTTATTACCGGAGGCTAGAGGAAGGGGGTTTGGTAAAACAATTGCTCAAAAGGTACTCAAACATGCGGTCAATTTTGGTTACACTCAGTGCTATTTGGATACTTTATCAAGTATGAAATCAGCCATCCATCTATATGAAGACTTGGGTTTTAGCCATTTATCAAAGCCACTTGATGGTACCGTTCATAATGGCTGTGATGTATGGATGATGAAGGATTTAAACAAGTAGATACCAGAAAGTCTCAATATTTAATTATTGAATTGATTATGGAACTATTCGGTTTTCATTATGGCTAAAGTCTAAAATAAATTTCTTGATATTGTTCCAGAGTAATAACCTCAAACCTTGAGCCTTTATATCATCAATTACTTCCTGAGCATAGACAGGAATTTAAGCAATAAGCGCTTGTTTTAGATAGAAAAAAGCTTCATTTATGATCTGATAATAGCTACTAAAGAAAATATCAAAATCAACCATGAAACGACAGAACCCAATTAAAGTTACCAACCAAGGTGAGCATTACTTCGAAATTCCAGATGAGTATATAGCGGAACTTGACTGGCAGGCTGGCGATAGCGCCATTTGGATTCAGAACGAAGATGGAAGCTTTTACTGACTAAAAAAGAAAGTGAGTCATAGTAAT
Source organism: Aliivibrio sp. S2TY2 (assembly GCF_028765525.1). Taxonomy (NCBI): domain Bacteria; kingdom Pseudomonadati; phylum Pseudomonadota; class Gammaproteobacteria; order Vibrionales; family Vibrionaceae; genus Aliivibrio; species Aliivibrio sp. S2TY2. The sequence continues at coordinate 297,835 of NZ_JARACS010000003.1, forward strand.
GGCTATAGTTATATAAAAATGTAACATAGATTTACGCTGAAATGTGCTAAAAAAAGTAAGGGACCTTTAGTTGCGCGTTAGATAATGAAAAAGAAGCTGACGATTCAGACCTCTTAAATTCGTACACAATATGCAATTGCTTTGAATCGATCACTACAACGAAGTTTATGCTTAATTTCACATTAGCAATGTGTCCAGCGAGTAGCAAAGACGAGGCACTGCGTTTAGACAGCGCCTCTTAGTGATGGTTTAGTTATGAGAAATCATGTCGTTGAAGTATTCAACTTGCTCTTGCATAGAAAGGCTTTCAGTATTTGAGCCTAACGTCCAAATAAAGAAACCGCCGTATCCTTGAGCTTTCTGCCATTTTGCTCGTTCAATATTATTTTCACGAGTTTCAACAAAACGACCATCTGGCCCCCATTGGCTATTGATGGTTGCACCAAGCACAATTTTTGATGGGTCACCTACGTGTTTAGCATAGTTTGCCATAGCAACATCGTACTTGAAGTTTTTACCTGCGTCGTATGTCATTACGTTGAAGAAATCAACACTATCTTTCGTATTTTGAAGTAGTGTTATAACTTCACCATGGTGGCTAGAACGATCGGGTTCGATGAATGAACAGTTTTCAGTAACGCTTGGATTTGCACACTCTACAGGGTCAGCACCTACATGGTAAGTTGTCAAAGAGATAATCTTGCTCTTACTGACTTTGGTGCGAATCAGTTCAATCAACGCTTCTAGGTTACGGTTCTCTTGTTCAGTAAGGCGCGCCGCTTTTTCGTAGTCGAAATCGATGCCATCAAGACTTACATAGCCAGCCAGTTGATACTTGCTGTAATCACACTCGCCAGACCAGTTCGTCGCAAGACATTCTCCAACCATTTCTTCTGGTTTAAGGTTTTTCTTATACACTGGATAAGGCTTGTTCATCATTTCAACAAGACCATTGGCAATCGACTCGCGTGCAGCAGGAGAGGCCATATAAGCCCACATACTTTCATGTGTTTGACCACCAAATGCAACCATCATGGTTTTATTTGGGTGGCTATGTTTTAGCTCTGTCCATGATTGGTAGCCTGGAGCCATCCAAGAGTCGTTGTAACTTGGTTCAATCATTGAATCCGTTACTTGAATGTTTCCGTTCGAGTCCCACTTACCAAAAGACAAGAAGTATGCATCACCTTGAGATTTTTGTAGTTCTTCAATATTAGTCAGTCCCCACGACGTCAAATAAGTAATTGAACGGTCAGGGTTATCACGTAAACCTGTTTCTGGTTTCGCTTCCTGTACTTCAATCGTTGACACTGGGCTTGCTAGCGTGTCACCTTCAGTATTGATGGCAATAGCTTCAATAGTGTGGGTTCCTTCTTGTGCACCAACCCACTCATATTCGTATGGTGCTTTATTGAGTGTGATTAACTCCGTTCCATTTACTTTGAAAGTCACTGACTGAATTGAGCCAACGAAGCTTTCTGCGTCAGCGGCAAGTTTAATGCTACGTCCCTGCGTGAATTTTGAACCATCAACTGGAGATGTCAGTCCGACGACAAGATCTTGGTCGGTAATCGCCAATGTAATTGGTGCAGTTGCCGCTGATGCACCTTTGTCGTCATAAGCTGCTGTGACTAATTCATAAGCACCTTCTGCCTGACCTGGAACTGTTAGTTTATATTGATTGCTTGATGTTGGTTGCGTAGCTGTTGCGACAACCTTACCGTTAAGCAGAGCTTCTAGTTTTACGATTTCGCCATCTTCATCAATCGCATTGATAATGACGTCAAAAGGTTTATTCGGAGATAGGCGGTCACCGTTAGAAGGTGTTTCTAAACCAATTTTAGGTAACGCGTTTGGATCACATTCTCCCTCTGATTGCCAAGCGTCTTTCCAAGCATCAGGGTAGCTAGGATGTCCAGTTCCTGGTGCCCATACTGGGTTACCACACCAACCAGATACTGTACATGAGAATATTTCACCAATATTCGAAACGCGATCGCCAACTTGGTAGCTGTTCCCATCTTGATAAGGTGCAACATCACCACAGCTGTTGCTCGATTCGGTAACGGTGATTTGTACACTTGTCGTGTTCGTTAGGTTCTGTTCATCGGTGGCAATCGCGCTCAGTGTCACTGAGCCTGCTTGTGATGGTTGCCAATCACAAGCAAAGTGATCGGTTTGCTTAGCATCAAATTCACAAATTTGAGCGTTATTGGCTTTGATGACAACAGAGGTTAAGTCATCATCAGAATCGAACGCATCAATAGAGATTGATACTGTTTCTGTTTTATTAAAAATGGCGTCATTTTCTGGTGTAATGAAACGAACTTCTGGTGCTGAGAAATTATGATCAGATTCCACTTCAACCGTAACAGATTGCTGTTTGAGTTGTTGGTTTTTCTCATCAAACACAAGCACGTTGATGGTTGCAGAACCGAGTTCACTTGGTGTCCAAGATTGCGAGTAATCTGTTTTATCTTGCTCGACATTCTGTTCTGCAATTTTACTGCCATCGACCCAGAATTCGATTTTAGACGCGGTTTCACCAGCAATAGAAATCGTAATATCGGTTACTTCATTGGATACCAATTTTTGTCCATCAACAGGAGAAAGAATTGACAATTCTAATTCTGGCTCTGGTGTTGGCGGTTGTCCACCACCTGAACCATTGAATTTGATGGAATTTTCAAACGATTGGAAATCTGGAAGTTGGCTATTTAGTCCAAAGGTGAAACTGAATGAACCATCGTGAGGAAGTGTATTTTTAACCCATACATCGTCATCAAATTTATAAGTGATAGTGTGATAAACACCTTCCGATGTGAATTCATGTTCAATCGTCCAGCTCGGATATGAGAGCGCTGAAGAGACAAAATTCACATCGTTGATAGCATTAGGCAGTAGAAACTCAATGGTAGACCCTTTCATATCAATAGCTTGATTTGAAGTATTTTGAATTTCAACGCTATAAGTGCTCCACCACTGACTTTCATTTGCTGAAGTCTCAATATTTACAGTTTCAGCAATAGCTGCAGCAACAGGGCTTAAACTAAACCCCGCGACAAGAAGCAATGTTGATCCTAATATTTTTTTCATGGAATATCCTTTGTTATTAATATTGTTTAGATTATTAGCCGTGCATTAAACAGTAGGTAAGTTACAGTTAATGAATATGCTATTGTGTAGGGCATTTGAATATCTAATAAGTGGCTGATTTTGAAGAATAAAGAAAAAAAGTAAAGTAGAAAGATCCCAACAAAAGACAGTTATGTGAGTTTTATTCAAGAAACGTATTCGTAATTGATTAGGTTTGGTACGTCGAAGCTAACGGCACATTGGGTAGTCTTAAAATTCGGCGGGATAGTTACATAAACATTTAAGGCTTCAAGATGATTTTTCTAATACTTACTTGGTATTTCTTATATCGTCTAGCTCTTTTTGGACGTAGTTTAGATTATCGTCGACTTCATTTTGGGATAAGTATGATTATTTTTATAGTTATTGGAGTTTGTTTGTTAGTAACAAACATTACAAACAAATAAGGGGGCTTAATGCGACATAGTTAGCTCCTGCAAGGTGTTAGCTGCGGGTTGCATTGTCGTCACACTTTCAGTGAACGTCTATTTCGAGGTTGTCCTCAATACTTGTCTATGCACTTAAGGTGATATCTATGTCGTCTAAGAGGAATAAATTTACAGCCTCTACAAGCTGCTTAGGCTCCAATCGTTTACCATATCTTCCGTAGGTCATGTTTTGATGCTTATAGCTTACAATTTCAGAAACCACATACTCTTCGATATTCGATCGTTTTAACTCATCAATAAAGGTATGACGGAATGAATAGGCGGTAGCGCGTTGTCCTGCCTTAAAGCCCACGTCATTAAGAATGTTGCCGAAGGTCTTTCTATAATCCTTTGACCAATCATTATCTGCACCGCGAGGCTTTACATTAAAGAGCTGTGTTTCTTTTACTCGCTGGCGAGCTTTCACGAAGGACAGAAACCCCATATCTAACAATGTTTGATGAATGGGTACGGTTCGATTGGATAACTGGTTTTTCAGCTTCTGAGCGGCACCCGAATCCGAGAACTGAGTGAAACTGGAGTAGCGATACGAGTATAGTAGACGCTATTGGGGAGTCTTAATAAGTACATCTGTGCCACCTTTCTGTGCAAGGTGATTTTCGATAGTACAGATACAAAAAAACCGCTGTAAAAACAGCGGTTTAATCTTTTAATTTGGTGGAGGGATAGGGATTTGAACCCTAGAACCGCTATTAACGGTTGCCGGTTTTCAAGACCGGTGCTTTCGACCACTCAGCCATCCCTCCGATGCCGCGTATAATAGGGGTAACCCTTCTACTTGTAAAGGATTCTTTCTAATATAAAAACCGTTTGCTCTAAATTTGATCATGTTGATGAAAGTTAGAGCAGAACTGGTGGTGTAGCTGTTTATTTTAATACAGGGCGAGCGTTAATTGACTGAACTGGGCGATTATTGCCTTTGTATAACGTTCTAAATTGAGTCAGTTGCTCTGTTGATATAGTAATAGGTTTTTTCATTACTAACCATGTAACCCCTTCTGTACATGGTGGAGTTGTTAGCGAGCCATTGAATCGGTAATAAGCCTGATCGCTAGGTAGTAAGTCGATAAGGCGTAACTTGTTATCAAGTTTAACATCACCTGATTTTGGCATTTGAGCCCAAATTTTTGCTAATTCAGGATTTGCTTTACCCTCTTTAAACATCACACCTACCACTGCTAGGTTTCCATCTTTATCAGCATGCACTAAATGCATTTCTAATGGGTATGAATGACCTGCAATCAGGTTTTCACTTGGGGCATGGAAATGAAGTTGTAATAGGTTAAATGTTTTACCTTCAACCTGAATGGATTGTTTACCATCAAAGTTTACTTGCACGGTATGTCCGTTATTAACGATATTTTTACCAGCTTGTGCGTAATCGAATGTGATGGGCTTTAAAGTACTTTCTATAGCATTGGTGATATCAATAGGTGATTGATTTAGCCCACTCTGACAAGTGCCGTGCCAATTAGCAGGGGCGGTTTCTCCTGCATAACTCCATTCTGAAGCAGAAACGAATGAGCTAGTTGATAGAGCGGTGATAATTGCCAACGTTGAAATAATATGTTTCATGTTTTTCTAGCCTTTTTTGTTTTATAAAATTTGACGTTAGGCTAGTACAGATGAGGTTGAGTTAAAAATGCTTTGAATAGAATTTAGCTAACTACTTCCATTTATATGAAACGGTTTGAAAATCTGTTTTATTTCTAAGGCATTATTGCTGGAAATAAGGAGATTATGAGAAGGTGCAATAAACTACCGATCCAATTTTTAAAACTCAGACTCTATCTGAATTTTCAAAAGTGGTGGAGGGATAAGGGTTTGAATTCTAGAGTTAGTCGTTTAATGAAATTTACTGGGATCTTATATTCAACAGATACAAAAAAGCCTCGTCATTTCTGACAAGGCTTCGTTGATGTTGGCGGAGCGGACGGGACTCGAACCCGCGACCCCCGGCGTGACAGGCCGGTATTCTAACCAACTGAACTACCGCTCCAATTTTTAAAACCCAGACTCTATCTGAATTTTCAAAAGTGGTGGAGGGATAGGGATTTGAACCCTAGAACCGCTATTAACGGTTGCCGGTTTTCAAGACCGGTGCTTTCGACCACTCAGCCATCCCTCCAATGCCGAGCATAATATGCTGAACCACTTTTATTGTAAAGTACTAATTTTAAAAAAGTTTCTGTTTGATTTAATTTTAAACAATTTGAGGGCGTTTAAAGCAATATTGAAGGCTTAGTTATTAAAATAAGTATACTTTAGCTAGATATAGGTAGAAATAATGGCGAGTAAATTAGATAACGCATAAAGGGTAACTGAACTACCGAGCCAATTTTTAAAACCCAGACTCTATCTGAATTTTCAAAAGTGGTGGAGGGATAAGGGTTTGAATTCTAGAGTTAGTAGTTTAATGAAATTTACTGGGATCTCATATTCAACAGATACAAAAAAGCCTCATCATTTCTGACAAGGCTTCGTTGATGTTGGCGGAGCGGACGGGACTCGAACCCGCGACCCCCGGCGTGACAGGCCGGTATTCTAACCAACTGAACTACCGCTCCAATTTTTAAAACCCAGACTCTATCTGAATTTTCAAAAGTGGTGGAGGGATAGGGATTTGAACCCTAGAACCGCTATTAACGGTTGCCGGTTTTCAAGACCGGTGCTTTCGACCACTCAGCCATCCCTCCAGTGCGGTGAATAATAGTAATATCCTTACTTCTTGTAAAGGATAAAATTAAAAAAAACGGCTGACTGCGTTATTTTTGTGCATTGTGCTTTGTTTTTAACTCATTAAGTTGTTTTTTCTATTTAAAACAGTGGGCATTAGACGCTGTTTTTCTTAAATGGTAGATATAAAAAATCCCTTTATGAGAAAGGGATTTTTATGAGGCTATTTATTTTTTAGGGTGATAAAACCGCTTCAGCTCTGAAATACCTTGCATGAGTAAGGAGAGTTTTGGTTTCTCATCTGTCAGGCGATTATAGTTTTCGTCATAGACTTTATAATTACCAAACGTATCGATAACGACAGTGTTTGTATCTGTTATTAAGGCGATATTCTTTCTGTCGCCAGCTAATAACCAATTACGCTCATTGTCTTGATTTAATAAATTTAAACCACTGCTGTAGCTCTCTGGTGATGTTGTTGTTTTTAAAAACGACTCCATCAATGTTGGCGCTAAATCTAAGTGACTTGAACGAGACATAATTAATTCAGGCTCAACGTTTGGCCAGTGAATTAACATAGGAACACGAAGCTGATATTGACTGAAGTTAGTGCTTGAGCCCCAGCTATTAGTATTTGTCTCATCAAATTCCATACCGTGATTTGATGTAATGATAACGATGGTCTTTTCCCAATCAGGAGATTGTTTTAATGCGCTCAATACTGTTTTAAGTTGCTGATCAGTTTTTTTAACCGCTTTACGGTAGTTAACTTCAAAAGCACTTTGATCTGAGTTTTCTGTTGAAATTGGGCTTGTCGCATCATATTCAGAGACTGACGTTAGTTCTAAATAGCTAAACCATGGTTTATTAGGCGTTTGAGCTCTAAACCAATCATGCCACTGAGTAATAGCTTTGCTATCCGACATTTTTTCTTTAGATTTGCCAATCTCACCTTTAGTAAAGATAATTTGTTGATAGATTGATGAAGTAAAATCATCACCACTGAACAAACCAAACTGATAATTACGTTTATGTAATTCCGTTAATATTGGCGATTCAATTTCTGAGTTTCTAAAGTTATCAACATAGTTACCAGGTAAACCATAAAATAAACCAAATAAACTGGTTGGGTTATTACTGGCACTGTAATGATTATTGAAATTCAGGTTATTCTGAGCAAAGCGAGTTAAGTTTGGTGTATCAGTATGATTTAGAGTGTCTGCACGGAGACTATCGATCATAATGATTTGTAAGTTATAACCTGTCTGTTTTGTTTTGAATCTAATTGGTTCAAGTGGGTAACGCATTGCTTCTTTTGCGCCGCCAGTTCCTTCTTCTTGAATTTGTTTTGCCAATGCATCGCGATCAATAAAACCGTGTTTTTCTAAAAACGAACGAGCGGTCATTGGATAAGAGAGTGGAAATGTCGCGCGTTGAGCCGTTACTGGTCCATAAGCTGAAGCATCAGCCCATGTATGAATTAAATGGCTACCAATAAACGCAACAGCAAAAGTGATCGCAAAAGGGCGACCAACATGTTTATGAGCAAGTTTACGTAATTTATTCCATACCCACTCTGAGAGAGAAAGTTGAAGTAGGAACATTACGGGAACCAAAATAAACAAATATTGCCATTGAGTGTTTAAATTTGATTTATCGTTGTTCAGAAGCATATCCCAAACCAATGGTGTGATATGCAAATGAAGGGTTTGATAAGCGTAAGTATCTAGCAGCAGCAATGTCATACCAGCAGTTGCTATAATGACACTTAAAATTCGCATTAAGCGTTGAGATGGCGTAATAAAGGTCAGAGGGAAGAGTACAAGAATGTAAAACCCAAAGACCAAAAAGCCAAAGTGACCTACCCAGTTTAATACCAGATAGGTCTGTCCAAGTAGCGTTTCAGGCCATGGTGATTGCGCGATATAACGAGTGCCAATAAGCATTGCAGCAATGATATTGAAAAAGCTAAACCAGTGACCCCAAGTAATTAACTTGGAGACTTTTTCGCCGTAGGTATTTCCGCTATCAACCATGGTAATTGAATTCTCGCTCTTAGTGAGTTTTTGGTGTATCTAATGAGCTAAGTAGTGCTTGAGCAAATTTTTCAGCGATGATTTTACGCTGTTCTGCAGGCACTTCTTGGTTTAGTACATTTGTCGCAATGTTACCAACCAACATTAGAGATAGATCTGCTGGTGCACGATGTTTATCAAGTACATCGACCATCTCTGTTAACATTTGTTCAATTTGTTTGTTGCTGTATTTCGAAGTATTAATAGCCATAAGTCTTTTCAGTTAATGATAGTGAAAGCGGCTTATGATAACCTACTATGTACGTCAACTAAAAACCTTTTCTATTATGAGTTTAACCCTTTCAAACGTAATTTTACATAAATTAGTAAAAAATGAGCAAGATGAACTCGAAGTTTGTCTACGAAATCAAACTCTTGAGAACGAAGAGTTCACTGAAGCATTAGTTTCTGAACTGCATCGTGTCTTTAACTCTAAAGCAGGCAAAGGCTTTGGTGTATTCAAGACTGAGAGCGAGTTTGGGCATTGGCTAGGTTCTGTTCGTAAGAATGAAACGCCATTTTTAGAATTCAGTAATAAATCGGCAGAAAAATTAAAATCAGAGCTGATTAAATACCCATTTGCTGAAGAAGGTATTTTAGTGATTGCAGAGTATCAATCACTGGCAACAGAGTATCTATTTGTTGCGGTATTGCCATCAAACGAAAGTATGAAGGTAACGGAACAACTAGACATTAGTTCTACGGATTACCTCGATATCGCGAAAATGGATATTGCAGCGCGTATTGATTTATCAACGTGGGAAACTAATGCGGATTCAAATCGTTACCTGACGTTCATTAAAGGGCGTGTTGGGCGTAAAGTTTCTGATTTCTTCTTAGATTTTTTACAAGCTGATGTAGGTATGGATACTAAGGTTCAAAACCAAGTATTAATGCAAGCGGTTGAAGATTTCTGTGCTGACGAACGTTTAGAAAAAGACGAAAAACAACAATACCGTAAACAAGTTTATGATTACTGTAATGGTCAACTTCAAGCTGGAGAAGAGCTAACACTTAAAGAATTATCAGGCGAGTTACCAACGTCTGAATCAGGCTCTAACTTTTATCAGTTTGCGGAAGAGCAAGGGTATGAGCTTGAAGAGTCTTTCCCTGTTGATCGTACAGCAATGCGTAAATTAACGAAGTTTGTTGGTGCCGGTGGTGGTTTATCATTAAACTTTGACGCGATGTTACTGGGAGAGCGTGTTTTCTATGATCCAGAAACAGATACTTTGACCATTAAGGGCACGCCACCTAACTTAAAAGATCAATTAACACGACGTTTAGGTTCTTCTGAGTCATAACGAGTGATTATGTTGTCAAAGATAAATGCGCTGATTTAATCATAATTGGCGATTTGTTCTCAAATATTTGATAACTTGATTTTTGCAAAATGATACCCTATCTATCCTTTAATTATAAAATTTTGGTTTAGGTAGGGTTGTTCATGAAATACACCTCTCAGCTTTTTGCTTCTAAATTCTTTTCTATCGTTTTGTCTGTTTTGCTACTTAATGGGTGTTCTTTACTTGAGCTTAAAATAGAGTCTCAATCAGAACCGTTAACAACGGCAGAACTTAATACTCGTATTTTAACTCGTGAGTACAGCAAACACTTCTTTAGTGAAGTGGAATCAACTGCGGATCAAATATCAGCGACGTACCCTAAAGACGACACCTTACATCAATCGTATGTTTTGTTATGGAAAATCCATGCGGAAGAAGGGCTTCAACAAGCTGCATATCAAGTATCTCCAAAAATTGCGTTAATCGATACTTGGATATTTGCTGCACAAATGGAACAATTCTTCTCACCAGAAGGAAAAGGTTCGGGTTTATTTGAGGGGGATGTGGATTTTCAAACAAGCCAATTATTGAACAATGACATAAAGAATATGGCAGAAAAGCTATTGCCGAGTTCAGAGTTTAGTGATGCTCAAGATTTTATTAAAGGGTTCGTTGCAGAGCACTCTTTTGATAGCTTAATGATGCGTAGAACACCCGCTTTAAAAGCATGGTTAGCACATCAAAATATCGATGAAACAGAAGCGGTAGCAACGTTAGGGACAATGCCAGAGGCATTAGGCGATGTGTCCGACCGTTTAGGTTTAGTTTCTGAGCAAACGCCAAAGATAATGACATGGAAAGCACAATTGATCGCCATGAATAGCAACGTAAATGCGAATGATATAAATAAAACGATGGAGAGTTTGCGTCATACCTCTGAGTCATTCCAAGACTTTGTGAAAAATAATCCTGAGTACATGCAAAATCTAGCACAACAAATGAGTATGCAATTACAACCACTGCTTGATGATTTGGACATGAAAACGGATGATAAATTAAATCAGCTTAGTGCAGAGCGTGTTGCTTTAGAAATTATGGTCGCTCGTGAACGCCAAGAGCTCGTAAATATGGTTGAGAGAGAGCGTAAGGCTATTGCCATTATTGTGTCTCAAGAGCGTGAAAAATTCACTCAAGACCTAGATAAAGTATCACAAGATGTGCTGACACTAGCGGTAGATAAAGTGATTGATTTGATTAAAAGTACCATCATTTACTTTATCTTGTTTATCTTAGCGATTTTCTTTGCTCCTTTAGGTCTGGGTTATTTCCTTGGTAAACGAGCTGCAATAAAGAAAACGGTTGTTTAATTATATCAATTTTAACAAGCAAGAATGATCAAATACTTATGTAGATTGGTATAAGAATTAAACCGTTAGATACAAAAATGCCAGTGACGTAATCACTGGCATTTTTTATTGGAGCGAGATGAGGTAATTATGCTGTTTTTGTTTCTACAGCAATGGCTTCATCTGTTTCTTCTGCTGTGATAGTTGGTTCACATTTATCAACAAACCAGCCCATGTAAGATGTCACAATAGTTACGATGATACATACGAAGCTTAACCACATGAATGGTGCGTAAGATAAGGTAGCAACGCCTAGGATACTCGCCATGTAAATACCGTTATCACTCCAAGGAACCATACCCGAGGTTAGCGTACCACCAAATTCTGCGTTACGAGAAAGGTTCTTACGTTTGTAGCCTAAACGGTCGTAGTTTTTCGCACAGATTTTTGGAGTAAGAATAAGTGATACATACATCGCAGAGCCAAAGATGTTACCAAAGAAAGCGGTAGCAATAGTACTTGTTGCTAGAGAGCCAGGACCTTGAACGCGTTTTTCGAATAGTTTAGCAACGGTTTCTAATACGCCAACTTTATCCAGTAAACCACCAAAGCCTAAACCAAATACGATAACTGCCACTGAACCAAGCATTGAAGACATACCGCCACGATTTAAGATCGCATCAATAAACTCAACACCTGATGAAATTGAGTACGGAGCCCAAGCTGTGTTAAATGCTGTTAAGAAGTCAATGTCTTGAACCATTACCGCCCAGATAATCCCCAGCAGTGAACCAAAGCTGATTACTGGGAAAGAAGGCATACGCATTGCCAGTAGGCCAAGAACAATAACCACAGGAACAAATGAGAATGGAGAAATAACAAATTGCTCTTCCATTGCTAAGATAACAGAATCAACTTGGCTCATGTCCACGTTACCTGCAAAGTGGAAACCGAATGCAGTAAACATAATACCAGTGATGATGTAGCTGATAAGAGCAACAGGCAGCATGCCTTTAATGTGCTCCATAACTTCAACGTTAGACATTGAAGAAGCAAGGATTACCGAATCTGAAAGCGGCGACATTTTATCACCGAAGTAACAACCAGACAGAACCGCACCAGCAGTAATTGGTGCAGGAACACCAAGGCCTTGCCCAATCCCCATCATTGCAATACCAGCGGTACCTGCAGCACCCCAAGAGGTACCTGTAGCAAGAGCGGTTAATGAACAGATGATCATTGTTGCAAGAAGGAAGATTGATGGATGAATTGCTTTTAAACCATAATAAATAATGGTTGGAACAATACCGCCAGAAATCCAAGTACCTACTAAGGCACCTACAGCCAAGAGAATTAATACCGCTCCTAGTCCATTGGAGATGCCGTTTAGGGCTGCTTTTTCTAAAGATTTGTAATCATGACCCAACTTAATACCTAAAGTAATAATAATGAACCAGCCAATGTAAAGAGCTAGTTGGATAGGTAGATCAAGTTGTGCCGTGAAAGAAAAGGCAAGTAGTAGAAATAGCCCTAAAGATATAATTACCTGCGTCAGCGAAGGTAACTTTGTCGTTGCTTGCTTCATGTAAAAAGCCTCTTTTTTGTATGTATGAATAATATTCATACGATAAGGGATTGTGTTTTCTAAACGAGATGCACTTTACCTTATGATCAACAAGAGGTCGATTAACTCTAGTTGATTTGTGATTCTTATCTCTAGCTGTGTTACTGGACTAAGTTCAAGGTAATTAAATGGTTAAATTTACGTTTTAATTTATCATTGCTTTTATTTCCAATTAATTAAATGTTTTTATTTTGTATTATAAATTTAGCGTATGTACTGATTTGATTGGAGGTATTTAACCTAAATGCAGGGTAATCGTTTGCATAATGGTTAAATTATGAAATTTTGTGAAGTGTAACGCAATGTAAATATTATTAATTATTGGTTTATAAGGTATTAGATTACTAAGTTAGCTCAAGTGGCTAAAAGTATTATTTATGTTAAGTTTTAATTTGATGACTAGAGAAGTTAATTTTATATATGCTGTTTTTTTGCGCTTTTATCTTGAAGGATAAATTAAAATGTAAATAAAATTTTCAGCGTAAAATGGAGAGAGTAAGGCAAATAGTGCTTGAGATTTTCTTCTGTTCATCATATAGATGGAATAGAGACTTCATATTTTTAGTATTAACAGGGAGAGTACAATGAGAGTAGGTTTAGTCGGCTGGCGTGGAATGGTTGGTTCAGTTTTAATGCAACGTATGGTTGAAGAACGTGATTTTGACCATATTGAACCTGTATTTTACACCACATCACAAGTTGGTATCCCAGCACCAAACCTTGGAAAGGACGCGGGTCTATTGCAAGATGCATTTGATATTCAATCATTGTTAAAGTTGGATGCAATTATTACTTGTCAGGGTGGAAGTTACACAGAGAAGGTGTATCCAGCACTTCGCCAAGCGGGTTGGAAAGGGTATTGGATTGATGCCGCTTCTACACTGCGTATGAAAGATGATGCAATTATTACACTTGATCCGGTTAACTTTGAGCAAATTCAGCAAGGCATTCATGCTGGCACAAATACTTATGTTGGTGGTAACTGTACAGTAAGCTTGATGCTAATGGGTCTTGGTGGCTTATATAAAGCGGGTTTAGTTGAGTGGGTGAGTGCAATGACGTATCAAGCAGCCTCTGGTGCTGGTGCGAAGAATATGCGTGAACTGATTTCTCAAATGGGTGTCGTGAATGATTGTGTCACGTCTGAATTGGCAAACCCTTCTAGCTCTATTTTAGATATTGATAGAAAAGTAGCAGAGACAATTCGTTCTGATTCTTTCCCAACATCAGAGTTTGGGGCTCCATTGGCTGGTTCACTGATCCCTTGGATCGATGTGAAGCGTGAAAATGGTCAAAGCAAAGAAGAATGGAAAGCAACGGTTGAAACGAACAAGATCCTAGGTCTACAAGATTCACCTATTGCGATTGATGGTACTTGTGTGCGTATTGGTGCAATGCGTTGTCACTCGCAAGCATTAACGATTAAGCTGAAACAAGATGTGCCAATGGATGAGATTGAAGAGATCATCGCTACCCACAATGATTGGGTTAAAGTTATTCCTAATGAACGTGATATTACCGCACAAGAGCTAACGCCAGCAAAAGTGACTGGTACGCTATCTGTTCCTGTTGGTCGTTTACGTAAAATGTCGATGGGTAACGATTTCTTAAATGCCTTTACGGTTGGTGACCAATTACTGTGGGGTGCAGCAGAGCCACTTCGTCGTACATTACGTATAATTCTTAACGAAAAGAAATAGCGTTAATTGCATTCGTTAGTTAATTACATTAGTTAATAGAACAAAAAAGGCTTCCCATGAGAATATCAGGGAAGCCTTTTTATTAGAATCAATCATTGTTACTAGAAGATCAGTGAGTTAACTCACCACGTAAATTTTGCTGCATCATGGTACGCATGGTCTCATAAGGCAGATCTTTACTTAAAATATAATGCAGCTTCGCTAAAGCCGCTTCAGGAGTCATATCATAACCACTGATAACGCCCGCTTCAGCCAATGCACAGCCTGTTGCATACCCTCCCATGTTTACCTTTCCTGATAGACATTGAGTTAAATTAACAACCACAACACCACGCTCAGAAGCCTCTTTTAATTGCGCAAGAAGCTCTGGGTTTTGTGGTGCATTACCTACCCCAAAAGTCAGAAGGATCATGGCATTAACTGGCTGGCGTAATGTGTTTTTAATCACTTCCGCTGAAATTCCTGGATACATGGTTACTACACCAATAGGCTGTGGGGTAATGTCATTAACCGTGAATGCACCTTCAGGCTGTTTATTTATTTCGGCACCATTGATTTGAATATTAATGCCCGCTTCCAATAGTGGTGGCAGGTTTGGTGATGAAAAGGCATCAAAGCCATCAGCATGTGATTTTGTACTGCGGTTGCCACGAATTAACTTGTTATTAAAGAATAATGTCACTTCGTTGATAGGGTAGTTCGCCGCAATGTGTAAAGCGTTTAATAAGTTGCTTTGACCATCAGAGCGTAGCTCAGCAAGAGGAATTTGAGAGCCAGTAACGATAACTGGTTTACCAAGGTTCTCAAGCATAAATGACAGTGCTGAGGCAGTGTAGGCCATGGTATCCGTACCATGCAGAATTACAAATCCGTCGTATTTATCGTAGTTAGCACGAATATCATCTGCAATGCGTTGCCAATCTTCAGGCGTCATATCAGATGAGTCAATCAGTGGCTCATATTCGTGAATGGTGAAAATAGGCATTTCTGCACGATGGAACTCAGGCATTTGTTTTAATTGATGTTGCATGAATCCTGCAGCAGGAACATAGCCATGATCATCTGATTTTAACATGCCGATTGTGCCGCCAGTGTAGGCGATGTAAATGTGTTTTCTTTCCATAATAACAACGGTACAGAGTTATGGGAGGTGGTGCGATTATACTGTGCATTTGGCATAAAGAAAGCCCGACATGTGTCGGGCTCGTCATGCTTTTAAAGATTGCTACAGTTCAAACAGAAGAGATATTGCCCTTTTGGATCATTAAAGTTATTCAACATGTTGATGTCTGTTGCAACTTTGCTGATAGTCGGTTGCAATGCTTCAGGAGCAAGTGAAAATAATTCTGTCTTGATATTAGCGTTAAAGCTCATACTTAACTCTTCAAGGAATTGCTCCATTGGAGATAGCGGCTCTTTAACCCAGTAGAGGTTATATGACTCCATATTGGCTAATTGAGCTGCGGCTTGTACTGCATCATCAAAATCACCTAATTGATCAACTAAACCATATTTTAGCGCATCTTTACCTGTCCAAACACGACCTTGGGCTACGTTATCAACCGCTTCTAAGGATAGATCACGATGATCACTCACCAGTTTAATAAAGCGGTGATAGCCATGTTCGATACCTAACTGCATTACTTGAGCAACATCATCATTTAACGGGCGAGTTAAGCCAACGCCATTAAATGGAGAGGTTGATATCCCATCGCTGTGGATCCCCATCTTATTTAAGCCTTTTTCAAAGGTGGTTAAAATACCAAAGATACCAATTGAACCCGTAATCGTGGTTGGTTGAGCAATGATTTTATCAGCACTTGCAGAGATCCAATACCCGCCAGAGGCTGCAACACTCGACATCGAAATAACCACAGGTTTCCCTGCTTCTTTAAGGGCATCCACTTCATTGCGGATCACTTCAGAAGCAAAAGCACTACCACCAGGGCTATCAACACGAAGAACGACTGCTTTTACGTTGTCATCACCACGAGCCTGACGAAGTAGTGCTGCTGTAGAGTCTCCACCAACAGTGCCTTGGCGTTGAGTGCCATCCATGATAGCTCCACTTGCGACAACAACCGCAATATCTTGAGCATTAGGAATGATCGCAGGGCGAACTTGCGGGCGATAATCGTAATAGCTGATCTGTTTAAAGCTGTCGTAGCCATTTGAACCAAATTGCTCAATGAGATCTTTACGAACTTCCTGTCGTGTAGCCAGTTTATCCACCAAACCGAGCTCTACTGTCATTTGTGATAAATCACCATTAACCGTCTTCAATTTTGCAATGAATTGCTCCATTGGCATGGTTAACGTTTTTGCATCAATTTGGCGGTTAGTAGCGACATCATCTAAATAGGCATCCCATAATTGAGTTAACCATACTGACGTTGATTCTTTTGCAGCATCAGACATGTCATTTCTAAGATATGGTTCTACCGCCGATTTATAGGTTCCAACACGGAAAACATGCGTAGAGACATTCAGGTTTTCAAGTAGGTCTTTGTAGTACAGCGTATAAGCGCCGTAGCCACGTAATAGAACCGTACCATCAGGTGCCATGAAAACTTTATCAGCGTAACTTGCTAAATAGTATTGGCTTTGATTGTAGTAATCACCAATCGCATAAACCGGTTTACCTGCTGCTTTGAAGGTATTGATGGCTTTAGCTATATAACGAAGTTTAGTTAAGCTGGTTTCATTCATTTCTTTTAAATGAAGTACTAAGCCCGAAACATTGTCATCATGAGCCGCAAAGCGAATAGTATCGACAATATCAAATAAGACATTTTCTTGTGATTTTTGGCTGCCTAATAAATCAGAGGTAACACGCTCTAATGGCTCGCGAAATTTACTCTCTTCAACAATGGGACCTGATAAATTAAGGATTAACGCCTTCTTCTCAACTTGTTGAGTTTCAACGTTAGACTCATCACTGGCTAGGAAAGTGAATGCAATCACTCCCACAAAAGCAAGAAAAAATAGGTTTAATACCAGTTGACGGGTAAAGGAAAGTAACTTCCATATGGCTTTAAAACATTTTCCTATGAAGTGGAATAACCCTTTCATATTGTTCCTTATTATTAGTTTGAACTCTGTCACTATCCTACGCTAACTGAATCAGAAAGTAACTAGACTAAATTGTTTCAAATGAGAATTATTTCTATTAATAAATTAAAATAAAAACATTGATGGATGTTGCATATTTGTAAATACTTAATTGTAGCAGAAGCCTATAGCTACTATTCTGGTCAGACCACAATAATTATAAGCGATGGATTGTTATGATGTACCCACACCTTTTTCAGCCGTTAGATTTGGGATTTACCCAATTAAAGAATCGAGTCTTAATGGGCTCTATGCATACTGGATTAGAAGAGAGTAATGATGGATTTAAAAAACTCTCAGCTTTTTATGCCGCGCGGGCAAAGGGTGGGGTTGGGCTTATTGTCACTGGTGGTTTTGCACCTAATTTTCGTGGGCGTTTAACGCCCTTTAGTGCGCAGTTTAGCTCTTCTCGTGCAGCGGAGAAACATAAAGCGTTAACTCGTGCTGTACATGATAATGGCGGAAAAATTGCCCTTCAGCTTCTTCATGCGGGTCGCTATGCGATGCATCCTTTAGCGGTGAGTGCTTCTGACATTAGAGCACCGATAGGTATGTTTACTCCAAGCCAAATGAGTGAGCGCCAAATTCAAAAAACTATCCATGATTTTGCTAATAGTGCGCATTATGCAAAACAAGCCAATTACGATGGCATTGAAGTAATGGGATCTGAGGGGTATCTCATTAATCAATTTATCTGTGCTAGAACAAACATGAGATATGACGATTGGGGCGGTAATTATCAAAATAGAATACGCTTCCCATTAGAAATTATTAAAGCGATACGTGAAAAAGTAGGTACTGATTTTATTATTATCTTCCGATTATCTATGCTTGATTTAGTGGAACAAGGCAGCACGTTTGATGAGGTGGTGGAGCTTGCTCAAGCGTTAGAAAAAGCCGGTGTGACAATTTTAAATACAGGGATTGGTTGGCATGAAGCCAGAATACCAACCATAGCGACTCAAGTGCCGCGAGCTGCCTTTAGTTGGGTAACAGAAAAATTAAAAGATAAAGTCTCTATTCCTTTAGTGACGTGTAATCGCATTAATACACCTGAAGTCGCTGAAGATATATTGGCATCGGGACAGGCCGATATGGTGTCAATGGCGCGTCCATTTTTAGCGGATGCAGAATTTGTAAATAAAGCAGAGCAAGACAAATCAGAATTAATTAATACTTGTATTGGCTGTAATCAAGCCTGTTTGGATCATGTATTTAAAGCCAAGCGAGCTACGTGTTTGGTTAACCCTCAAGCCTGTTATGAAACCGAGTTAGTACTTACTCCTACTGACAAAGTGAAGTCAATTGCAGTGATTGGTGCGGGAATGGCTGGTTTATCTTGTGCGACATCAGCGGCCGAACGTGGTTATCAAGTAACAGTATTTGAGCGAAGTGATCGCATTGGTGGGCAGTTTAATTTAGCAATGCAGATCCCAGGGAAAGAAGAGTTTAAAGAGACCATTCGTTATTTCTCCAATAAATTAGATCATAAGAACATTATCGTTAAGTTGAATTATACCGTTGAAATGGATGAACTGCGCCAGTTTGATGAGGTGGTAGTGGCAACAGGCGTTAAGCCAAGAGCTCCTCAACTAGAAGGCAGTGAGCATCCTAAAGTGATTGATTACCAAACTTACATTAAGACCCAACCCAAGCTTGGTAAAAAAGTGGCGGTGATTGGGGCGGGTGGTATTGGTGTTGATGTTGCGACCATGATCACTGAGCCTGAAGATCACACTCTTGATGCATGGCTAAAAGATTGGGATATCGATAAAAATATTGAGTTCGAAGGCGGTTTAAAGCCACAAGAAACATATCAAACCACCCGCGAAGTATGGTTGATGCAGCGTAAAAAAGGCAGCATCGGCAAAGGTCCTGGCAAAACGACGGGTTGGATCCACAAACGCACCTTACAAAAACGTGGCGTACATATGCTAGCAGGTGTTGAATATTTAAAAGTGAATGATGAAGGTTTGTATATTCGTCAAAATGAAGAGGTTAAGCTGCTCGATGTTGATCATGTTTTAATGTGTGCAGGCCAAGTATCCGTCAATGACTTAGTTGAAATATTAATTTCAGAAAAGATTGAGCATCACGTTATTGGTGGTGCAGAGCATGCAGGTGAATTGGATGCGAAGCGAGCAATCCGTCAAGGGGTTGAACTAGCCGCGAAACTTTAAGCTAAACTTCCAACAAGTTAGGCAACAAAACTTGATAACTGTCTATTTACACAGGTATAGTGCTGATGTTATTCACAACATCAGCACTTTTTTATGTCACGATTATTTATTGCAGAAAAACCGAGTTTAGGTCGAGCGATTGCCGCAGGCCTAGCAAAGCCACAGAAGAATCAACAAGGCTACATAGAATGTGGCAATGGCGACATTGTAACTTGGTGTATTGGTCACCTATTAGAGCAAGTTGAGCCTGATGCTTATGATGATAAATACAAATCGTGGCGTATGGAGCATTTACCTATTGTTCCTGAACAGTGGCAACTTCGTCCAAGAAAATCGTCGAGCAAACAATTAACGGTGATCCGAAAGTTATTGAAAACCGCTTCTCAAGTGGTTCACGCGGGTGATCCTGATAGAGAAGGACAGTTATTAGTTGATGAAGTTTTGGATTATTTAAAACTGTCTAAAACGAAAAAAGCCGCAACTCAACGGTTATTAATCAGCGATTTAAATTTACCGGCAGTAAAACGTGCATTAACGTCAATGCGAAGTAACCAAGAGTTTATTCCTCTCTCTATTTCAGCTTTAGCACGCTCTCGTGCCGATTGGTTGTATGGTATGAACATGACACGCGCTTATACCTTATTAGGTCAACGTGGTGGTTATCAAGGTGTCTTATCCGTAGGCCGTGTACAAACGCCTGTATTAGGTTTAGTGACTCGCCGTGATGAAGAGATTGCTAATTTTGTTCCTAAAGCATATTTCACCTTAGACGCATTAATTCCTTATCAAAATCCTCAGTTGAATGACGGACAAGCGTTTGATATTCGAGCGAAGTGGAAGCCAAGTGAAGCGTGTCAGCAATGGCAAGACGAAGAAGGGCGCGTGCTCAGTCTGAAATTGGTCGAAAACGTAGCTCAGAGAATTGAGAATCAACCAGCAACCGTCACTAAAGCTGAAAATAAAGAAACCAAGCAAAATGCGCCTTTACCTTATTCGTTATCGTCATTACAAATAGATGCTTCAAAACGTTACAACCTAAGTGCACAGCAAGTATTAGATGCGTGTCAGGCTTTATATGAAAAGCACAAATTAATTACTTATCCACGCTCAGACAGCCGTCATTTACCCAAAGATCATTATAAGCAGCGTGAACAAGTATGCGCTGCAATTGGTAATAACGATAAGCAATTATCTAGCGCCGTAAGCAATGCCGATTTAACGTTGAAATCACGAGCATGGAATGACAGTAAAGTAGATGCTCACCATGCGATTATTCCAACCCCAAAATCGAGTGGTTCGGCAGGACTTTCTGGGCTTGAAGAGAAGGTTTATCACTTAATAGCCCGTCAGTATTTAATGCAGTTTTATCCTGCTGCGGTTTACGCAGAAGCGGAGTTGGTGTTTGATATTGCAGGGGGCGTCTTTGCAGCCAAAGGCAAGCAGATGTTGTTTGCAGGCTGGCGAGTATTGCTGGGTAAAACTCAAGCGCAAAATGGCGATGATGATGTAGCGAATAAAGTTCCTCCGCTTAAAAAAGGCGAAGTACATACGTGTCGTGAAGGTGAAATAAAACACAAGATGACGGAGCCTCCTAAGTATTTTACTGAAGCAACTTTATTACAAGCCATGACAGGAATCGCTCGTTTTGTTGAAGATAAAGAGCTGAAAAAGATCCTAAGAGATACGGATGGATTAGGAACCGAGGCCACACGAGCAGGGATATTAGATACTTTATTTAAACGCCAACTATTAACTCGCAATGGTAAAAATATTCATGCGAGTGAGGCCGGAAAAGGCTTGATTAATGCGTTACCGAATGAGGCGACTTACCCAGATATGACGGCTCATTGGGAGTTTCAGCTACAAGGAATGACAGAAAGAACCTGTGCATATCGTCCTTTTATGTCTGAATTAGAAACTAAAGTCTTAAACTTTATGCAAAGGGTTCAGCAAGGTCCGGTACCAGAATCATTAAAAACGTTGAAAAGCCCGACAAAACCGCAATTTAAACGTCGTAGAAAAGCAAAGAAATCATAAAATTAGATCCGTATCATCGAACAGAATTAAAGAATAAATTAAGGTGCCTTCTTAACGTTACTTTTAGAATAATTAAGAAGGCAATATGACATTTAAACATGCAGTGGGTTTTGGTGTAGCAGGTAACTTTGCTGGGCATCTGGAGCAAGCAGGGGAAGCAACTGATTTTTTAAATGTGAAAGTTGAAAATGCCATTCAACCAAAAGCACTGTTTCCATTTTATATCCCATCACAACAAGCAGGATTCTTATCTCAATATCCTTTGTCGTCTGATTCTATTATTCCACCTAATGATGCTGATAACCTGCAAATTGAACCAGAAGTTGCGATTGTGTTTGATATCACTTATCAAGACAATAAAGTGGTGGCCTTAACCCCTGTGAAGTTTGCGGCATACAATGATTGTTCAATTAGAAAGCCCAATGCAAAAAAGATAAGTGAGAAGAAAAACTGGGGTGAAAATACCAAAGGGATCTCACAAGATTTTATTGGGTTAACTTCGTTCACTAAAGGATGTGAGCTAGACTCCTACCGTATTGCAAGTTTTCATATTCGTAACGGTCAAATGAATCGATATGGAGAAGACAGTGCTGCGATTGATTACAGTTATTTTCATGAACAATTGAGTGAGTGGATGATTGACCGAATGAATAACCAGAAAGATGAAGGTCCCGCTGAAAATCTAGCTTTATATTTATCTAATGCAAATTATCCAGAACAAGCGGTTATTAGTATTGGAGCGACACGATACACGGAGTTTGGCGAAGCTAACTTCTTACAATCAGGAGATGAAAGTATTGTTGTGGTTTATGACGGTGAACGCTATGACTCACAAGAGATTGAAAATATGGTGACTTCAAAAGCATTCTCTAAGTCTGGTATCTCTGTACTTTCTCAAATGGTTCGCTAGTAACTGAATGTTTCTTGTCGAAATTAATACCAATACCAAGCATAAATATATTATCTAATTACTGGTATTGGTATCACTGTCAGTTAAATGTAAAAAGAAGTGTTTTTGCGAGATATTCAGCAAAGAAATAGGTAATATGGTCTGTTCATTTTCTGTTAAATAATTTATATATGCCGAAATCTAATTTAAAACATATCTTTATTATACCAACACTATTTTTAGTGTTGTTGCTAAGCATTGTTTTAGATAATCATATTGGGTCGGTTCAACGACAAGTAAACCGAGAGTATGATCGTATTATTGATTCTCTACAGCGTTCAATTAAAGTAATGATTTCGCTTGATTACAACTTATCTCAGCTTTACAAACAAAGCTCAGGTGGTTTCTATAATCATAATTTTGAATTAGATGAACAGGCTGGTCTTTGTGTTATTCGTCCGAGTAATGATCAAAGTGCAGTAATGGCGAATCAAGATGTTTCTGTACCAAATAGCCGTTTAGATTACAGTATTGCAGGTTCTGAAGCGTTGTGTGAACCAAACTCCGAGCTTCATGAGATTGCCTCTAAGAAGGTAATTCTTGCCCCCGTTATTTCTTTTATCCATGATTATGAAAAGTATCTTCATGGTATCTACTTTATCTCCAAATACGATTATATTATTTCATCACCAAAGCAAATCGCAGAAAATTTAACGAAACAGACATTAGACACTATCTATTCTCGACCATACTGGAAAAACAGTATGAAGAATAAAAATCAAAAACATATCACCTTTACACCACCTTATACCGATGCTTTTTTTGATGGTTTAGAAGTTCTCACCTTTTCTACACCGATCTATTATAAAGACTTCTTTAAGGGGGTATTAGTTATTGATTTGTCGGTTGAGAAGTTGTTACGTTCAAATAATGATGTTTCAAAGCATATTCAGCTATTAGAGAGTGATCAATATGAACGATTTGAACAGTATCGTTTTATGCAGCCAGTGACACTTGCGGATACTAATTTTACCTACTTTCTATATTACAAAAGCTCAATAAAAGAAGAACTAATTAGTTTTTTGACCCACGACATTAAATCGTTAACCTTGATATTTGTAACCTATATTCTTGCTGTTTTATCGATGTTTTATTATCAAACTCATTTATCTCAGCGCTATTATCGCGACTTAGCAAAGCAAGATCCAATGACGGGCTTGTACAACCGTCGAGGCTTTGAAATGAGCTTACAAGATCGGGTGGTTAAGAAGTATGTTGGTTTTGCTTTGTATGATATTGATGATTTTAAACAAATTAATGATGTATTTGGTCATGATGTGGGCGATGAGGCGATTATATATGTCGCCAAAATTCTGAATAAAAGTGTTCGTGATAGCGACATTGTTTCACGATTTGGTGGTGAAGAGTTTGTGATTTGTATTAATGCAGAATCAAGAGCCAGTTTGGAAAATATTTGCGAGAGAGTGAGAAAATCTATTCAAGACTCTTCTGGTAAAGTGGTGAAAGGTGGCTTTACTGTCTCTGGTGGTGTTGCAGTAATTGATTCTCAACAAGACTTCTCATTTGAGCATGTCATCAAAAAAGCAGATGATCTTCTTTATAAAGCAAAACAAGATGGTAAAAACCGAGTGTATTTTTCATAAACTCGGTTTATATTTGTTTTAAAGAGTTAGCTTACTTTTTCTAGCTCTTGGTGTAGTCTTGCAACGATAGGGTCTGATTTTTTATGGCTTCGAATATCCATAAAAATGTCCTTTGCCTCAGTGTATTCTTGGCGAAGATAAACTAACCATTGTTTTACTCGGTTTGAATAATACTGGCCTTTGTCACCTGCCATTTGTAATTTTGAATAATGAATTAAAAGTGCGATCACTTCTGGCCATGGCATCTTAGTGTGATTGTGTTTTACAACATTACCTAAGTTAGGAATGTTGAATGCGCCACGACACACCATTAATGAATCAATACCTGTTGCTGCAATACAACGTTGTCCATCTTCATAGTTCCAAATCTCACCGTTTGCGATAATTGGGATATCAACTTTTTGACGAACTTGGTTAATGTAATCCCACTTTATTTCTTCTGCGCGGTAACCATCAACTTTAGTTCTTGCGTGAATGGTTAGCTCGCTTGCGCCAGCTTGTTTTATCGCATCAGAAATAGCAAAGCACTCTTCTGGATTTTCCCAACCTAAGCGGATCTTCGCTGTGACTTTTTTATCACTTGGAACGGCATCACGACACGATTTTACGATCTGATAAATTAATTCAGGATCTTTTAATAGCGCAGCACCACCTCGACTTTTGTTTACCGCTTTTGCTGGGCAACCAAAGTTAAGATCAATACCATCAGAGCCGAGTTCAATAGCACGTACGGCATTTTCTGCCATCCAATTAGGCTCTTGTCCTAATAGTTGTACGCGGATAGGAGTGCCTGATTGTGTTTTACTGCCATTGAGTAGTTCTGGACTGATACGGTGGAACACGTGTGGAGGTAACAACTGGTCTACGATGCGAACAAACTCAGTAACGCAGAAATCATAGTCATTAATCTCGGTTAATAGCTCACGCATTAAGTGATCGAGTACGCCCTCCATCGGGCCTAGTATTACTTGCATATCCCACCTCTTTTATTGGAGGTGGGATTGTAGGGGGAAAGGGGGGCTATGTCACTTATTTTGATTTGTTATATGGTTTGACATATGTTTCCCCTGTACTTGGAGAATAGAAAAGCTCATTTCCGGTAGAGGTTCCATTATTATAATCGCTAACATATGAATAGAAACATTCACCAGCGTTTGTATAACCATATTGAATATCAGCGTTAATATTAGTAAAAGTATTATAAGGTTCGATAGTTAATTCTTGATTTAATAATGCATTCCAAAGTTCACCACAACCTTCACCTGTAATTTTACCATGATAAGTGGTACCTAATGGAAAACCTTCATTTGATGGGTAAATAGTTTCATCAGCGAAAGTAACACCAACAGCAGAACTTGCTGATGGTTCACCTTGCAGAATCCAAGCGCCATGATACATACTCACCGCGGCAGTAAAGGCAGAAAAAACACCATCAGCTCTAGACTCATGGGCATCATCTTGCAAATTTAAAAATTTTGGCGCGGCAATCACAGCTAAAATTCCTAAAATTACAATAACAACAATTAATTCAATTAGGGTAAATCCTCGGTTTTTTTTCATAATATTTCTCGACAGCAAAAAATTAATAATAACGGCACTTAGGCTCTAATAATTATTTGCGCTATACTACGCCGAAAACTTAATTTCGGAAGTGAATAAATAATGAAGTATCAATTAATTGCACTAGATGGTGTTGATTTGAACTGCTCTGGCCTCTTTCTTGAAGGAGCGGTACTTGCTGCAAATATGGCAACCAAGCCATTAGACCCTGAAGTGTGGTTAAGCGACTTGGTTGGTGCTGATAATGTACAAGCAATACTAAAACCAGTATCTCAGCAAATAGAGCATCAATACACATTACTAAAGCGTCATGAATATGAAGTCACTGAGGTTGTAAATTTTGATAATCTTGATGATGTAGCAGAATTTGCTGAAGGCTTTATGACGCTATGGCCAACGGTTGAAGAGTTATGGGCAGATCTTCAAGTAGCGGATGGTACGATGCGAATGTTGTCTGCATTACTGACGACTATGATGCTTGCCGTTGATGAAAAAGAAACTCATCGTCAAATGGCTGAAACAGGAATTGATACGCCACCAACGCTAGAGCAGATGTTACCGAAAATTGATTTTATGATACAAGAAGTAGCAATGGCTGCGGATGAATACCAAATTGGCTATAAAGGCCAAAAGGTAAATCCATATAAAGATGTGGGCCGTAATGATGCTTGCCCGTGCGAAAGCGGTAAGAAGTTTAAGAAGTGTTGTGGTAAATAAACACGAAGCTATTTCTTAGTAAAAAATAGAATAAAAAAGCCATCAACTGATTGATGGCTTTTTTGTGTTAAATCAAAAGGTTGTTAGGCTGATTTCTTATTAAAAAATTGAGCGACAACAAAAATAGCCAAAGCCACTAAGTTACCAGCAAAGATAATAACTAACCATTGAGGCATAGTTAACGTTAAGAATTGCCATACAATTTTACTGCAGTCACCATACGCTTCAAACATCCATGGTGCCCATTTGTTGAGTGGTGCCCATGAAGGGAAGGTGACGAATAAATCGCAGGTAGCGAAAGGTGATGGGTTTAATTGGAAATCCACATGTTGAAGAGCGAGCTTTAATCCCCATCCTGCACTGATCCCCCAAGCAACAAAACCACACCAGCGAATAATGAGATTATTTGGGTTTAATAATCCAATAATTGCGGCACCACCAATTCCCATCATAGCAACACGTTCATAAATACACATTACACAAGGTGGTAATTTCATGACGTGTTGAAAAGTAAGAGCTGCAGCTTCAAAAGCAGCGATACAAAGAAGCAATAGCAGCCAAGATAAGCGAATGCGGGAGAAATGGTTGAGGGCTTGCATTAATTATTCCTTAATAAAAAATAAAGGCTCCGTATAAACAGAGCCTTTCATATCAAAAGTGATTATACCTTCTTAATGACCACTAGAAACCGCAGAAGTTGCACTTTCAATTGCACCTGGTGTGATCCAGCCTAAATCGTAGAACATTGCAGTCATTGGTTCAAGGAAGAATACAATACCGAATAAGCCAACAAGAGCCAAGACAATCGTATATGGCAATGCCATCCATACCATACGACCGTATGATAATTGAATTAACGGTGCTAGAGCTGATGTTAATAGGAACAAGAATGCCGCTTGACCATTTGGTGTCGCAACAGAAGGTAAGTTAGTACCTGTATTGATCGCTACCGCTAATAGATCAAATTGATCACGAGTAATCGCACCATCTAATAATGCCGATTTTACTTCATTAATGTAAACGGTACCTACGAATACGTTATCCGATACCATTGACAGTAAACCGTTCGCAACATAGAAAAGCGCAAGTTGAGTGCCTTTATCTTCAACTGCAAGTACAGCGTCGATAATAGGTTTAAATAGCTCTTGATCAATGATTACCGCAACAACCGCGAAGAATACAGCAAGCAGTGAGGTAAATGGTAATGCTTCTTCAAACGCTTTACCCATTGAGTGCTCTTCAATAACACCAGTGAATGCCGTCGCTAAAATGATAACAGATAGACCAATTAGGCCAACAGCTGCAAGGTGCATAGCAAGTGCTACAATTAACCATACTGCAATTAAACCTTGGATGATTAATTTAGCGTTATCGATATTTGTGCGGTTTTTGCTTTCTTCCGCATCGTATTCTTCTAGAATTTTACGTACGTTTTCTGGAAGTTTTGCACCGTAGCCACAGATGCCTAATTTCTCAACGACAAAACACGTTAACATACCACAAATAAATACAGGGGCAGTGATTGGTAGCATACGAATAATGAATTCACCAAACATCCAACCAGCTTGATCTGCAATGATTAAGTTTTGAGGTTCGCCTACCATGGTCATTACGCCACCAAGTGCAGTACCCACACCTGCATGCATAAGAAGACTGCGTAAAAATGCACGGTAGTTTTCAAGGTCATCACGAGTCAGTTCATCGGTTACATTTGAATCACATGTATGATCGTGGCTTGGAGTACCACCTTGACCAGAAGCCACTCGGTGATAAATAGCATAGAAGCCAACAGCAACACTGATAACAACAGCAATAACGGTTAAAGCATCAAGGAACGCGGATAAGAAAGCAGCAGTAAAGCAGAATGCAACAGAAAGAGCTGCTTTCGATTTTATGCCAATCAAAATTTTGGTAAAGATAAATAGAAGCAATTGCTTCATGAAATAAATACCAGCAACCATAAAGACAAGTAAAAGTAATACTTCAATATTAGCCACAAGTTCATGTTTTACTTGTTCAGGGCTTGTCATTCCTATTGCAATCGCTTCGATGGCAAGTAGACCACCTGGCTGTAATGGGTAACATTTAAGAGCCATTGCCAGTGTGAAAATGAACTCAATAACCAATAACCAACCAGCAGTAAATGGGTCGATTAGGAAAAATACAAAAGGGTTAATAACTAAAAATGACAGTATTGCAATTTTGTACCAGTCGGGGGCTTTACCAAGAAAGTTTTTGATAAATGCATTCCCTAGTGAAATAGACATGTGATGCTCTCTAGATTATTACATTGATTCTATAAACATAAGGAGGTGTAGGAAGTTGATAATAATCGCCTAACGTATTATTTTTTTTGAAAGATAAACAACTATTTAGAAAAACAACAAAAAATACCTTACTGCTTTGCCAAATAACTACCTATATAAATCCGCCCTTATACCAAACGCCTGAACTTTACTCTTAAATCATTAATAGTCAATATTCGAAAAGAGGTAAATTGATCAAAATGTGCCTTTGCTCGGTTTTATGAGTAAAACTGATAGAAAGCGATAAAAAAAAGATAGCTACTGCTTGATTGTTCAAGGTAAGTAAGGGTTAAGAAATAGAGCAAATGTTTCTACATTGAGAGTTAAATTAATAAGTGGTTAAGAATTTATTGAACTGGTGGTATGATGAGTGAAGTTATTTTATATAAAGATTGGATTGTAAACTTGTATGGTTATTAAGGCTAAAAGTCCAGCAGCATTTGCTGAAAAATACATTATTGAAAGTATTTGGAACGGTCGTTTCCCACCAGGGTCGATTTTGCCCGCTGAGCGTGAGCTTTCTGAGCTTATAGGTGTGACTAGAACAACATTGCGTGAAGTTCTTCAGCGTTTAGCTCGTGATGGTTGGTTAACAATTCAACATGGTAAGCCAACGAAGGTAAATAATTATATGGAGACATCGGGTCTTCATATTTTAGATACGTTAATGACATTGGTTGATGCGAACAATGCGACATCAATCGTAGAAGACTTATTAGCCGCTCGAACTAATATTAGTTGTATATTCATGAGACAAGCCTTTAAAGCTAATAAAGAAGGTTCATTGCGTACTCTTGACCGTGTTATTGATTCATGCGATCAACTTTTAGCGGCTGAAAGTTGGAATGCATTTATCGAAGAGTCACCTTTTGGCGCTAAAATTAAAGCTGAAGTAAAAGAAGATAATGAAAAAGATCCTGCTAAGCGTGAAGAAATCTTAATCGCTAAAACATTTAATTATTACGATTATATGTTATTTCAAGGCGTGGCTTTTAAATCTGGAAACCAAATTTATGGACTAATTTTTAACGGACTTAAAAAGCTATATGCACGGGTTGGTAGTTATTACTTTTCAAACCCAGAAGCACGTGAACTTGCGTTACAATTTTACCGTGATTTAAAACAAATTTGTGAAGAAGAAAGAAAAGACGCAGTAATGCCAAGAATGCGTCAATATGGTATGGAAGGTAATCTTATTTGGAATGAGATGAAACTGAACTTACCAAGTAACTTTAGAGAAGATGATAGTTAATTTATTAGCTAAAAATATAAAAAAGCAGGCTATAAAAGCCTGCTTTTTTTATATCTGAAATTTGAAGATAAATGAAGGGATAACTAATACTGATTGTTATTTTATTTGAGTTCAATAATTGTATTTTCACGATTAATTTACAAAATAAACCTAAAAAACTGTTAAAATGGTACGACGTGCTGTATGGTGTCTTTGTTATGTTCTAGAGTGTTTAAAATATACAAAGTAATAAAAAGGTTTTTATCGTGAATAAACTCGTAAATGGATTGATTGTTGGAGCAGCATTAGTTGCTGCTGCTAACGTAAGTGCAAATATTTCTCAATGGTCGATTGGTGCAGCAGCAGCCTATTCGCCTTCTTTTTATAAAGAAACTCCTTCAAATACAACGGTAATTCCAGTTGTTGGTTATGAGGGAGAGCACCTTTTTTTACGTGGTTTTAGCGGTGGATATCGTCTTTACCCTGTAGGAACACCTCAAAATATTATTCTTCGTTTTGTTTATGACCCACGTACCTTTAAGCCTGAAGATTCCGATAATATTCAAATGCAGAAATTGGATGAACGTAAAGCAACTATTTTAGGAGGTGTTACTTATCAAGCAATTACTCATATTGGCTTATTTGAAATAGGTGCAGGATCAGATATTGGTAATACGCATAATGGAATTTATGCAGAAGCAGTATGGAAATTACCAATTCGAAGAAAGGGCTGGGCAATTACTCCGTCACTGGGTTACTCATATAATAGTGAGCGCCTAAATAATCATTTATATGGCGTGTCTGCTGAAGAGGCGCAACGAAGTGGTATTGAAGAATTTGATGCTGATTGGGATGGACAATTCTTTGTTGGCTTATCTACTTATTTTCATTTAACGTCAAATATTCGTGTAACTGGTGGTCTTCGATATGTGAACTTAGAAGGCAATTTAGAAAAGAGTTCAATGATAGAACACACGGCAAGTACGACGGGTAATGTTGGTATAGCGTATGTATTTTAGAGCAAGTAATGTGTTGAATACCAATAACGAAGCATTTTAATTAAAGAGTATTGATATGATTAAAATTTTGAAACAATTTAATCGAATACTTTTATGAAAAAAAAGTAAGTAGTAGTAATAAAAAAGCCACTTCAATGAGTGGCTTTTTTTGAATCAAAAGCATATTAATCTTAGATTAAGAAATCTTCTAGTGCTTTACCTGCATCTAGTTGAGTTTGTAGTGCTGATGGAGTACGACCTTGGCCTGTCCACGTTTTTTCTGCGCCAGCATGATCTAAGAATTTGTATTTTGCAGGGCGAGGTGCACGTTTTTGTTTTGTTTTAACAGTAGTAGAAGACATAGTATCTAGTAGGTCTTCTGGAGCGATACCACTTTCAAGCATCATTTGACGGAACTCTTCAAGTTTTGCTTGTTTTTCAGCAAGTTGAGAGCGTTCTTCAGCTTCAGATTCTTGGCGTTCAGCAACAACTGATTGTAATTTCTCAAGAGCTTCTTCTAGTTGCTCTAGTGTCATTTCACGAGATAATACACGAAGGCTACGTAGGTTTAATAGTGTTTTAATTGTATCAGACATGATTGATTCCATAATTATTTTGATAATACATTTATTATATAACAAGAAAATAATATAACAAACTTTCCAATAAAGAAATAATAATTTGATAGTGATAGAAATATTAAAAGTGAGATTTAATAATACATTTGTAGACTATTCGCCAAGATAAAGTATCTCATTCTGACCGTAGTGATGAGTTAATGTTAAAATACTCAGATATAGTATTGCAAAATTGTGTTCAGTCCGTACAATGACTTTCACCTAAACGGGTAGAGGCGCATTGCCTAAGAGTAGATTGTTAGAGGGTGATTCTGATGACAGCAATCGAAAGGAGTCAGTGCCGAAGTTAATTACGTTAATCAGACGTGTTAGCTGGGGTTATTTCGAAAAGGAATAACACTGCCATAGTCAATTTTATTTTTTAACTATGGAGCGCTACTGTGGGGAATTGTTTTAACATTCACTTCCTTTAACGGCATTGCCGTATCAACAGTAGATCTCCAACCAAACTGGTTGTTGTAGATCATGAACTTAGCTGATTTTTCAAATTCTCCGATATCAATATTGCCCCCATTAATCGCATTGGGTTTAGCAATTTTAACTCGCCGAGTTTTACTTTCTCTTGGTGTTGGTATCGTTTTAGGCGCAATTTTGCTGTCTAATTATTCTATTTCTGGTACCGCTTCTTATGTATTTACTTCTGTTAAAGGCGTGTTCATCGATGATGGCGCAATTAATAGCTGGAACATGAGTATTGTTGCTTTCCTTATTTTATTGGGAATGACAACTGCGCTTCTGACTCTTTCTGGTGGTACTCGCGCTTTTGCTGAGTGGGCTCAGACAAGAATTAAAAGCAAGCGTGGTGCGAAACTTCTTGCCGCCTTCCTTGGTGTTTTCATTTTTGTTGATGATTATTTTAATAGCTTAGCTGTTGGTTCAATATCCCGCCCTGTAACTGACCGTTTTTATGTATCAAGAGCAAAGCTAGCTTATATCCTTGACTCAACTGCTGCCCCTATGTGTGTATTAATGCCAGCATCAAGTTGGGGTGCGTACATCATTACTATTATTGGTGGTATTTTGGTGTCGCATGGTGTTACTGAATACTCTGCACTAGGTGCGTATGTTCGTTTAATTCCAATGAACTTCTATGCAGTCTTTGCTTTATTAATGGTGTTTGCAGTAGTTTGGTTCCAACTTGATGTAGGGCCAATGCGCGATCATGAAAATGAAGCCGCTCGTGGTAATGGTTTTGATGATCAAACAGTTAATAAAGAATCTAAAGATTTAAACGAAGAACTGAATATTACGGAAAGTGAAACGGGTAAAGTGTCTGATCTTATTTTCCCTATCATTACGTTAATTGTCGCAACGGTATTCTTTATGATTTATACCGGCGGACAAGCATTAATTGCTGACGGTAAAGAATTTAATATTCTTGGTGCTTTTGAAAATACGAATGTTGGCGCGTCATTGTGTTACGGTGGATTAATCGGTCTAGGCTCTGCGCTTATCACTGTTTTCCGTCAAGGTATCTCTCCAAGAGACATTGGTATGACAATGTGGATTGGTGCGAAGTCAATGTTCGGTGCTATTTTGATCCTTTTCTTTGCATGGACAATTGGTTCTGTAATTGGTGATATGCAAACTGGCTCTTACTTATCTAGTTTAGCGCAAGGCAGTATTGGTATTCACTGGATCCCCGTTATCCTATTTTTACTATCAGGTTTGATGGCATTTAGTACAGGTACATCATGGGGTACATTCGGTATCATGTTACCAATTGCAGGTGACATGGCAGGTGCGACAGACATTGCTCTTATTTTGCCAATGCTAGGTGCGGTATTAGCGGGTTCTGTATTTGGTGATCATTGTTCTCCAATTTCAGATACAACGATTCTGTCTTCTACTGGTGCTCGTTGTAGCCATATTGACCACGTAGCTACACAATTACCTTATGCGCTTTCAATTGCAGGGGTTTCTGCTGTTGGTTATATTGCTCTTGGCTTTACCGCTTCTGTGTTAATTGCCTTTATAGCAGCAACAGCCGCATTCATCTGTGTATGTGGTGGTTTAATGGTTCTGTCCAAAAAACGTGCAGTTACAGCATAGTGTTAATTATTATATAAACAAACCGGTCTATATGGCCGGTTTTTTATTGCTTTTTATTCATGAAGTCGCGATCATTACATTAAGTTATTTATGATTGGAGTTCTTTGTGTCTCGTTATACTTTACCTATTATTGATAAACATTCTCCTTTTCAAATAGAGTTTGAACCTGTCATTCGAGATCTCATTCTGCATATTCGCTCAGCAGCCCCTAAATCGGTTCATAGTATTTACCTATATGGCAGTGTGGCACGACGTGAAGCAATTCCAACACGTTCAAATTTAGACGTAACCTTAATAACCACCGTACCGTTAACAAATAAAGAGCAAACCTTAATAAATACAATAAAAATACGTTTTCAATCTAAATATCCACAAATTACTGGCGTGACATTTAATATCGGTGAAACAAACGATGTATTACAACTTGAATCTATTTTTAGTTGGGGTTTTTGGCTTCGTCATTGCTGTGTATGTATTTTTGGCGATGATTTATCGACTCGATTTGGTGATTTTGAACCAAGTTGGGAAATTGCTAAGAATATGAATATGGATATTGAAGAGTGGTTAGATGCTTACACGAAAAAAATCTTAGCTAGCCAAGACATTGATCTTCAAGTTGAGCTGCAAAAAACGATCGCTAAAAAGCTATTACGTAGTTGTTATTCTTTGGTTATGCATAAAGATAAAGGTTGGTATGATCACCCTATATTATGTGCAAGAAAATTTTTAGAGTATTACCCAGAAAAACAAACGGAAATTGAACGTGTTGTTATGTTATTGAAGGGACGTAAAATACCAAAACGCTCAACCATCGCTTTATTACAAGAGTTTGGTGGTTGGGTTGTTAGTGAATTTAATAAAATAGAAAGAAGAATAGGCTAAAGATTGAATTCACATCAGACAGGCTTTTTACTTACTCGACAAAACAAAGAAATAAACTCACAAAGCTTGGTCGATTTATGGGTTAAGTGTGATAACCATATTGCTCATCTTTTAATTGAGAGTGAACTTGCTGTCGCTTTTATTTTGACAGAGCGTTTATCTGAGTATAAGCGTGTTTTACATAGCCAACAGATCTCATACACACTTAAAGAAACACAATTAAGTACTTTTCATCATCAAGCCGTCACTGCTATTTATTTCACAAGCACACATCAAAAGCGTCAAGTCGCTCAGTATTTTGAGCAAGCCGAATTACCCATTTTTGAAAACGATATTAGATTAGCTGATCGCTATTTAATGGAGCGATTTATCTGTGGAGGGCTTTCTTTTATAGGAACTTCTATACAACGAAAAAACCATATTGAGTATCGAAATGTCAAAATTAAAGCCGCCGAGGTAACCCCGTCTTTCAGTAAAGTATCATTGGATATAGAGTGTTCTGAAAAAGGTATTCTGTATTCCGTTGCCCTACATAGCGACTTAGACACTCGTATCATTATGGTTGGAAAACCAGAAGAAACTGAGTTATCAATTGAATGGGTAGAAAATGAAAAAGCATTATTACTTGCATTAGAGCGTTGGTTTCAAACCTTTGACCCCGATATCGTTATTGGCTGGAATGTCGTTAATTTTGATTTTCGTTTGCTTATTCAGCGTGCTAAATGGCATAACCTCTCATTTCGATTAGGGCGAAGTAACAGTAATTTGTATTGGCGGGATTCAGATAAGAATCGCCAGCAAGGTTTTCTTTCGTTTCCTGGTCGAGTGGTTCTTGATGGTATTGATGCTTTAAAAACAGCGACTTATCACTTTTCGAGTTGGTCTCTAGAGAATGTTGCGCAAGAGTTACTTAATGAAGGTAAATCAATTCATGATCCAAGCGATCGTATGGGTGAAATTAACCGTATGTATCGAGAAGATAAGCAAGCGCTTGCCAATTATAATCTTCAAGATTGTATTTTAGTATCACGAATTTTTGATAAAACCCATTTGTTAGAGTTTGCGATTGAAAGAACAAAACTAACAGGGGTAGAGCTGGATCGCGTTGGTGGTTCTGTTGCTGCATTTACAAACTTATATTTACCAAGGTTGCATCGCTCGGGCTATATTGCGCCTAATCTTGAAAGTGAAAATTGGATTGCTAGCCCTGGTGGCTATGTGATGAATTCAAAACCAGGGTTATATGACTCTGTATTGGTGCTCGATTTTAAATCACTTTACCCTTCAATAATTAGAACGTTTCGGATTGATCCTCTCGGTCTTATAGAGGGGTTAAAGCAGGAAGTTGGAATAGAAAAAGATCAAGCGATTGATGGCTTTAGAGGTGGACGTTTTCATCGAACAAAGCATTTCTTACCGAGTTTAATTGAATCTTTATGGTCAGCACGAGATGTCGCTAAAAAGAATGATGAGAAAGCATTTTCTCAAGCGATAAAAATTATCATGAACTCTTTCTATGGGGTTTTAGGCTCGTCAGGCTGTCGTTTTTTTGATCATCGCTTGGCCTCTTCTATTACGATGAGAGGGCATGAGATCATGAAAACCACTCGTGAGTTGATAGAAGAGAAAGGCTATGAGGTAATCTATGGTGATACGGATTCAACATTTGTCACATTAGGACAAAAAGTATCTTCTAAAGAGGCTGACAGAATTGGACATGATTTAGTGAAACATATTAATGAGTGGTGGAGCGAATACTTACTTTTGACTTACGCCATAGAGTCTTCACTAGAGCTTGAATATGAAACCCACTACCGTACTTTTTTAATGCCTACTATTCGTGGTTCTGAAACAGGATCAAAAAAGCGATATGCAGGTTTAATCCGAAAAGATGGCGTAGAGAAAATGGTTTTTAAAGGGTTAGAGACCGTTCGTACTGACTGGACTCCTTTATCACAAACTTTTCAAAAAGTGCTTTTTGACAAAGTATTCCATCAGCAAGAGGTAAAAGAGTATGTTCGTAAGTATGTTGACGATACAAAATCAGGACGACTGGACGAACAACTTATTTATCGCAAGCGCCTTAGAAGAAAATTAGACGATTACCAAAAAAATGTACCGCCTCATGTTAAAGCTGCTCGATTAGCAGATTATTATAATCAACAAGCGGGTAAACCTGCTCAATATCAATATGGTGGTTGGATTGAGTATGTGATAACAACAGCAGGTCCTGAGCCAATTGAATATAGAAAAAATCCGGTCGATTATGACCATTATGTTGAAAAACAACTAAAACCAATTGCTGATGGGATACTGCCTTTTATTGGTTTGGATTTTTCTGAGCTATCAGCATCGCAATTAGGTTTGTTTTAACAATCACTTATAAAGTCAATAGATTTTTAATAGTAAAAATTTGCGTCCTAACGCATAATCAATATGCGACAGTCTTATTTTTTAAGGTAAAATAGGTACTGAAATTAACCTCAAGTGAGGTTGCAGTAGATTTATATCGGAGTGTCAGTTGTGATTAAAGTTTTCCTTGTAGATGATCATGAGCTGGTTCGCACAGGGATTCGACGTATTCTTGAAGACGTCCGTGGAATTAAAGTAGTAGGGGAAGCTCACAGCGGTGAAGACGCCGTAAAATGGTGTCGAACAGAGCAGGCAGATATTGTCCTAATGGATATGAACATGCCTGGTATTGGTGGCTTAGAAGCCACGAAAAAGATTTTACGCTTCAACCCAGATATGAAAGTAATCGTATTAACTATTCATACTGAAAATCCATTCCCAACAAAAGTAATGCAAGCCGGAGCTGCTGGTTACTTAACAAAAGGGGCTGGTCCGGACGAAATGGTTAATGCCATTCGTATGGTTCAGAGTGGTCAGCGTTACTTATCACCAGAAATCGCGCAACAAATGGCATTAAGTCAATTTACACCTGATTCTGAAAATCCATTCAAGGAGCTTTCAGAGCGTGAATTGCAGATTATGATGATGATTACCAAAGGCGAAAAAGTGACGGATATTTCCGAGCAATTAAACTTAAGCCCTAAAACGGTAAACAGCTATCGCTATCGTTTATTCAGTAAATTGAATATAAGTGGGGATGTTGAATTAACCCATCTTGCTATTCGTCATGGTATTTTAGATGCTGAGACGCTTTAGTGCCTTCTTTTGATTCAAATGCTTTTTTAAAGTCTGTAACACATCAGCCCGGTGTTTATCGTATGTATAACACCGAGGCTGAGGTTATTTATGTTGGTAAAGCAAAAGACTTAAAAAAACGATTATCTAGCTATTTTCGTAGCAATATCCCATCTGAAAAAACCAAAGCCTTAGTCAGTCATATTGATCATATTGATGTGACGGTAACCCATACTGAGACGGAAGCTCTTATTCTTGAGCATAATTATATCAAGCAATATTTGCCTAAATATAATGTGTTACTGCGAGATGATAAATCTTATCCTTATATCTTTATTTCAAACCATAAGCATCCTAGGATCTCAATCCACCGTGGTACGAAACGAAAGAAAGGGGAATATTTTGGGCCATATCCTGATTCTGGAGCGGTACGAGAAAGCCTCCACTTAATTCAAAAGTTGTTTCCTATTCGTCAGTGTGAAGATTCTGTTTATTCGAATCGTGCTCGTCCTTGCCTAATGCACCAAATTGGTCGTTGTTTAGCACCGTGTGTAAAAGGCATTGTGAGTGACGATGAATATAAAGAGCAAACCGAGTTTATTCGTTTGTTTTTACAAGGCAAAGATCGGCAGGTGATTCAAACTCTTGTAGAACAAATGGAAGAGGCAAGTCAATCGCTTAAATTTGAAAAGGCTGCGATTATTCGTGATCAAATTCAAGCAATGAGACGTATGCAAGAGCAGCAATACGTATCAGACGACAGCGGTGATGATTTGGATGTATTAGGTTTTGCTATTGAAAATGGCTTGGCTTGCATACACTTATTAATGATCCGACAAGGTAAGATACTTGGAAGCAGAAGTTTTTTTCCTAAAATACCGGCTAAGACAGATAAAGAGGAAGTGTTTTCAAGTTTTTTAACTCAGTATTATTTGAATCACTCACAAGGGCGAACCATTCCTAATCGTGTTGTAACCAGTTTTGAGTTTGATGAAAAAGGACTAGAGCAAGCATTAACCGAGCTTTCTGGTCGTAAAGTACAATTTCAGTTAAACCCTAAAGGAATGAAAGGGCGCTATTTAAAGTTAGCTGATACCAATGCATTGACGGCACTAACCAGTAAATCAAACCATAAGTTAACGATTCATCAACGCTTTAAGCAATTAGAAGAAGCACTGTCGTTAAATTCAATTCAACGAATGGAATGTTTTGATATTAGTCATACTATGGGGGAGAAAACCGTTGCTTCTTGTGTTGTGTTTAATCAGGAAGGACCAGTAAAAGCAGAGTATCGACGTTATAATATAACAGGTATTACAGGAGGCGATGATTACGCTGCAATGGCTCAAGTGCTTGAGCGTCGTTATAGTAAGCAGCTTGATGTAGATAAAATTCCTGATATTGTTTTTATTGATGGAGGGAAAGGGCAATTAAACCGAGCTTATGAAGTCATTTCTAAGCATTGGGTTGATTGGCCAAAGCAACCATTGTTGTTAGGTATAGCCAAAGGTGTAACACGTAAACATGGGCTTGAAACATTAGTCAAAGTATCTGGTGAAGAGTTTTCTATGCCAAGTGATTCTCCTGCGTTACACTTAATACAGCATATTAGGGATGAAAGTCATAATCATGCAATTAGTGGACACAGAGCTCAACGAGCTAAAGTGAGGAAAACCAGTACATTGCAAAACATTGACGGTGTTGGTCCAAAACGAAGACAAGCATTATTGCAGTATTTAGGTGGTCTACAAGAATTAAAAAGTGCAAGTGTTGAAGAAATAGCCAAAGTCCCCGGCATTAGCCGTTCTTTGGCAGAAAAAATACAGGATGCGTTGAAACACGGATAAAAAAAGCGCACCATAGGCCCAGCGGACCAAAACTAAAGAATTATTATGCGATTAACGATACCAAATATACTCACGTTTATCCGACTTGCACTTATTCCAGTGTTTGTTGTTGTTTTCTATCTGCCTTATGAATGGTCGGCTTTTGCCGCTGCAATGGTTTTTTGGGTTGCAGGTTTTACTGATTGGCTTGATGGGCTATTAGCAAGAAAGTTAGGCCAAACTTCTCGCTTTGGTGCTTTTTTAGATCCAGTGGCTGATAAAGTTATGGTAGCTGCTGCTTTAATTTTGATAACAGAGCATTATCATTCGATTTGGGTGACAATTCCAGCCATCACTATGATTGGGCGTGAACTGATTATTTCTGCCTTGAGAGAGTGGATGGCAGAGATTGGAAAAAGAGCCAGTGTTGCTGTTTCTTGGGTTGGTAAAGTAAAAACAGTTTCTCAAATGTTTGCACTATGGGTGCTAATTTGGCGCTATGATGATTGGATGATTTGGGTTGGTTATGTTGCTTTGTATGTCGCAACTATTCTAACGTACTGGTCTATGATCCAATACTTGGCTGCTGCGAAAGATGATTTGCTTAATGCAGACGATTGATTGAATTAAATATATGAAAAGCGAACTTAGGTTCGCTTTTTTTATGTTAATGCAT
Source organism: Aliivibrio sp. S2TY2 (assembly GCF_028765525.1). NCBI lineage: Bacteria > Pseudomonadati > Pseudomonadota > Gammaproteobacteria > Vibrionales > Vibrionaceae > Aliivibrio > Aliivibrio sp. S2TY2. Next base: position 338,041 of record NZ_JARACS010000003.1, read on the forward strand.
TTCGTTTTTTATAGTGAATTGATATTCCTTACTTTTGTTGTCTCTTAATTGGAATGATTAGAGCTTATTTTTTAACTTATCTAGTGTTATCTGTGCCAAGAAACACATCTTTTCGTTTGTTTTATATTCATTTTGATCGCATTTTATCCAAACGGAACAAAAACAGAAAAATAGTGTTGACTCTAAGTTCTGATTCAGTAGAATGCATCCCGTACCCAAGAGGAAGGCAGTAAATAAGCAGCTAGCCAATTGAGGATACATTGGCGCCTTGGCAGAGTGGCTATGCAGCGGATTGCAAATCCGTGGACCTCGGTTCGACTCCGGGAGGCGCCTCCAATCTCTTTTTAGAGATGACTTTGCGACACTAGCTCAGCTGGTAGAGCGCAACCTTGCCAAGGTTGAGGTCACGAGTTCGAGCCTCGTGTGTCGCTCCAGATTTTGTAAAAGGCAGTCACGTAACATTGGCAGACTGTTTTAAAGATGGTGTCTAACCGTTCTTTTTAGAACACATTGGTTAGGAGCATCGCAATAAAGAATTGCGTGCCCTGGTGGTGGAATTGGTAGACACAAGGGATTTAAAATCCCTCGGCGTTCGCGCTGTGCCGGTTCAAGTCCGGCCCGGGGCACCATCGATAAAAGTCTATATTGAAAAATATAGCATGCGACACTAGCTCAGCTGGTAGAGCGCAACCTTGCCAAGGTTGAGGTCACGAGTTCGAACCTCGTGTGTCGCTCCAAACAAGAAAGCCTGTTCAGAAATGAGCAGGCTTTTTTACGTTTAAAGCAAGATAAAAAGCGGCAAGCTCCGCCAGAAATAATTGTTTTTGCGTATCAATTTCATGATTATGAATAAAAATTTCCAAAATATGAACAGCTGTGTTATTTTTCTTCACAATCTCGGAACTGTTCTGGGGGAGACGCGTTTTACCTTTATATTTGTCTAAAACTTAAAGAGTGAATACGTAGGGTAGGTATCAACAAAAGCTTGTTGATAGAAGGGATACTAGTGACGGAAACGTCATATTTATGGGAAACCCAACATTGAATACATTTAAATTACACACTCAAATCTGCTTAATACTTCCATTATGCCCTGTATTAGAAACAGGAAGCATCACCGAGCCTTGATCCTTTAAAAACTTACTGTCTTTATGGCATATATCAATCCATATCTATCATGCTATGGACAGCATTTCCACATCTTAAATTTCTTATTTAGACTATATCAATGCATATAGGCCTAACTAGAGATCACAGAAGTATAAAGAAAACGAGTTTTCAGGGTTATAAAAATGAGCACACTTATCGATGCGAATACTGTTATTTCTGTATCGCATTTATCAACTCAATTCGTAGAAGAAAATAGTCAAAAAGAGCCTAGCCAGAAGGAAAAATGGCAAAAATATTTTATTCAAACAGGTGAGGGGGGCAGCGATGAATTTCTTTCTATGTTGAATCATACCAATCGGACATTAGCTGCAGTATTTGAAAAAGTACAATCACCGTATTCAGGAGTAAAGCCTGAGCTGATTGAAAAAGCCATTCAAAGCGTAAATCTAGATAGTGAACCATCAGATCTACGACATGTTATTGATAGAACAACAGAGTTAGTTGTTAAAAACTCAATATTTGTTCAGCATCCAAACTGTATTGCGCATCTTCATACTCCGCCATTACTTTCATCTATCGCTGCCGAAGCGATGATTGCAGCGCTTAATCAATCAATGGATTCTTGGGATCAAGCTTCGTCAGCAACCTATGTAGAACAAAAGGTAATCGATTGGGTATGTGAGAAATACCAGTTAGGTATGTGCTCTGATGGCGTATTTACCAGTGGTGGTACGCAAAGTAACTTAATGGGATTATTACTCGCTCGTGATTGGATAGCTGACAAAATAAGCCAACATTCAATTCAAAAAATGGGCTTACCAGAGTATTCAAATAAATTACGCATAATATGTTCTAAAAAATCACATTTCACCGTACAAAAATCGGCCTCTTTATTAGGGTTAGGTGAGCGTTCTGTATGCTGTGTTGAAACACATTCAAATGGCACTATTGATATCAATTCATTAGAGGAAACACTTGGTGAATTGAAAGCAGAAGGGTTAATTCCGTTTGTTTTAGTGGGGACCGCTGGTACAACAGATCATGGGGCTATTGATGATTTATCTACGTTGTCTTCCATAGCACAGGCTGAAGGTATGTGGTTTCATGTAGATGCCGCTTATGGTGGAGCGTTAATATTAAGTCAGGACAAGCGGCGATTAACGGGTATTGAACATGCTGATTCTCTTAGTGTCGATTTTCATAAATTGTTTTATCAAACTGTCAGTTGTGGTGCGATCTTAATAAAAGATAAATCTAATTTCGGTTATCTACGACATCATGCTGATTATCTAAATCGTGAAGATGATGAACTGCCCAATTTGGTCGATAAATCCATCGCGACAACAAGACGTTTTGACGCCTTAAAAGTGTTTATGACAATGCAAAATGTAGGGGCAGAACAATTAGGACAAATGTATGACCATCTGCTAATTCAAGCCAAGCAAGTTGCAACCTTAATTCAAAATAATGATCGGTTTGAGTTACTGGCAGAACCATCACTTTCAACCGTATTATTCCGCTCTAAAAGTACAACGGTCAAAGAGTTAGATGATCTAAATAAAACGGTCAGGCTAGAAGCGTTAACGCGTGGTATAGCCGTTTTAGGCGAAACGATCGTTAATCATAATGTCGCGTTAAAACTCACCATCTTAAATCCATGTTTGAATATGTCAGATTTTGAATCTTTATTGAAGCAAATTGATAACTTAGTAATTGAACAAGAAAAAATAAGGGTAAAACAATAATGTCTATTCTACAAATTGGTGCAGGTGGTGTTGGATGGGTTATTGCACATAAAGCAGCCCAAAATAATGACACACTGGGCGACATTACGATTGCTTCTCGCACAATTGAAAAGTGTGAAAAAATTATCGAATCAATTAAGGGCAAAAGCAACTTAAAAGATACGACTAAGAAACTGGAAGCAAAAGTTGTGAATGCTGATGACGTTGAGGCACTCGTTACTCTTATTAAAGAAGTTAAGCCTGATCTTGTTATTAATGCGGGTCCTCCTTGGGTTAATATTTCAATCATGGAAGCGTGTTATCAAGCAAAGGTTTCTTACCTAGATACATCAGTCGCAGTGGATTTATGCTCAGAGGGACAACAAGTACCCGAGGCTTATGATTGGCAGTGGAGTTATCGTCAGAAGTTTAAAGAAGTAGGCATTACCGGTATTTTAGGTGCAGGCTTTGACCCAGGCGTAGTCAGTGTATTTGCTGCGTATGCAGTTAAGCATTTGTTTGATGAGATTGAAACGATTGATGTCATGGACATTAACAATGGTGATCACGGTAAAAAGTTTGCGACAAACTTTGATCCTGAAACCAACATGCTAGAAATCCAAGGTGATTCTTTTTATTGGGAAAACGAAGAGTGGAAACAAGTACCTTGCCATACTCGTATGCTAGAGTTTGATTTCCCACATTGTGGTCGCCATAAAGTATATTCAATGGCACATGATGAAGTGCGCTCCATGAAAGAGTTTATTCCGGCAAAACGGATTGAATTTTGGATGGGCTTTGGTGATCAATATTTAAATTACTTTAACTGTATGCGCGATATTGGTTTGTTAAGTCCTGAGCCGCTGACATTGCATGATGGTACAGTTGTTCAACCACTGCATGTATTAAAAGCGCTATTACCCGATCCAACTTCATTAGCTCCGGGTTATACCGGGTTAACTTGTATCGGTACTTGGGTGCAAGGCCAAAAAGACGGAAAAGAGCGTAGCGTATTTATCTACAATAATGCTGATCATGAAGTTGCGTATAAAGACGTAGAGCACCAAGCGATTTCTTATACGACAGGAGTGCCAGCGATTACTGCGGCGCTGCAATTCTTCCGTGGTGAATGGGCTGATGCCGGTGTATTTAATATGGAGCAGTTAAACCCCGATCCATTTTTAGAAACAATGCCAAGTATTGGTTTAGATTGGCATGTGCAAGAGTTAACGCCAGAGCAACCAAAGATTAATATTCTAAAATAATAATCAATAATTTATAGGCCGATGTATTACACATTGGCTTTGTTCGATTTTTAGAGAAGATAATAATGACAACTCAATTAAATAAAACTGAGTTAAAAACGCCATATTTCATGATTGATGAAGGTAAGCTAATCGCTAATCTTGAAGTCGCTAAACGCTTAAAAGATCTTTCTGGTGTAAAGCTTGTACTAGCATTGAAATGTTTTTCAACATGGGGCGTTTTTGACATCATTAAGCCTTACCTTGATGGGTCAACTAGCAGTGGTCCATATGAAGTCAAATTAGGCCATGAAACCTTTGGTGGAGAAACACATGCGTACAGTGTGGGTTACAGCGAGGATGATGTAAAAGAAGTGGTCGATATTTGCGATAAGATGATCTTTAATTCGCAGTCGCAATTGGCTGCTTATCGCCACTTAGTTGAAGGTAAAGCATCGATTGGTCTTCGCTTAAATCCAGGGGTTAGTTATGCAGGGCAAGATCTTGCTAATCCTGCACGTGAATTTTCACGTTTAGGCGTACAAGCTGATCAACTCGATCCTCTTGTGTTTGAAAATTTGAATGGCGTTATGTTTCACATGAATTGTGAGAATAAAGACGTAGATGCATTTTCATCGTTGCTAGAGGCTATTTCAGCTAAATTCGGCACATACTTGGATGGCTTGGAGTGGGTTAGTTTAGGCGGCGGTGTCTTCTTTACTTGGCCTAATTATGATGTAGAGAAATTGGCGTTGGTGTTAAAAGCGTTTTCTGAAAAACATCAAGTTCAATTATACCTGGAGCCGGGCGAGGCGATCATTACCAAAACGACAGACTTAGTGGTAAGTGTGGTAGATATTGTTGAAAACGGCAAAAAAACGGCCATTGTAGATTCCGCTACTGAAGCTCATCGTCTTGATACATTAATTTATAATGAGCCAGCCTCAATATTAGAAGCGTCAGAGAAGGGGCAGCACCATTATGTTATTGGTTCATGTTCATGTTTAGCTGGCGATCAGTTTTGCGAAACGCAATTTGAGCAACCACTAAAAATAGGTCAAAAACTGCATTTTTTGGATAGTGCGGGTTATACCATGGTGAAGCTAAACTGGTTTAATGGTTTGAAAATGCCATCGGTGTACTGTGAACGTACAACAGGAAAGATCGAAAAATTAAATGAGTTTGGTTACACTGATTTTAAACGTTCTTTATCCCAATGGGCGGTAAGCTCGTAAATTCTAAATAGATCAGATAATTAATGGAATTGGTGTAAGTATCAAACACAGTAAAAATGACCGTTTTTAGGCGGTCATTTTTTATGAGTTAACAAAAATAATCAAAGAGCTACGCTGGTTAGCATTAGATAACGGTAACGACCATATCTTCACTTAGCGCTTCGATCTCAGCGGCTAAGTCATTAATATTGGCGCTGATTGGTAGTTTTAAACTTAATGTTGCCGTAAACACGCTGCTGCCATTTGCGGGAACACCAATACGATGGCTATCCATATCTATTAATTCAATAGACTCTTTTTGCAGTATATTACTGATGTCATTTACGATACCAGCTCTGTCCTCAGCATCGACTTTTAGACGAGTGTGCTGATGCTCTACAATGGTTTCTAAGGCATCACTAAACGTAACGATGAGATCATCTTGAGAAGAAAAATAATCTTGCACAGCTTTTTTACGGCTTGTAGGTACTTCAATTTTAATGACCGCTGAAATATGCGCATCAAGATAGTGAACCTTACTGACTAACCACTTTCCCCCTTCTTCATGAGTTACAGAAGCAAGGCGCTTAATTAAGTCAGGGCTAGAAATACCAACAAACGCAGCAATAAATACACTTTTCATAGTGACGCCTCCAACAGAGTTATTATCTTTTTATAGTAAAGAGTAGCTACTATTTAGTGTAGACGCCTAAGTAGAAAAATGTTTGATAAGTATCAACTTACCGAGGTAAGACAATGATCTACTTCAAACTTTATCGCTCTACTTTTACCTCTTTAGTGCGTGAGCTTAGTATTTCAGAGAGTGAATGCATTTCAGGTAAAATTTGATGAATTAAATGCAGTTGCTGCAGCACCATTCTTACTGAATTTTCATCCTCATCTCGCCATTCTGAGAGGCGTTGTTCAATACTTTCTTCAGCAATAATATTCAATTTATCATTACAATCCGTATTACTGAGTTGGCATTGAATTTGGTTCAAATGTGAATGGATAATGCGATGAGATTCTGCGACTAACTGATGTGTTTCTTCATCTTTTAAACGGGTTCGATGAGCACCAAGTGCCGAAATGTAACTCAGCATGGCATGACATAAACAAAGAAAACGGAATGACTCATCCACCGCTGTTTGATATTTACCCGGTTCAATCAACATATTACTGATGGCAGAGCTGAGTGCCGCCTCATTATTATGTGCTTGTCTGCGGGATAATCGATATTGTAAGGAATCTTTTTTACCAGCTCGATATTGCGAAATTATGTTAGCTAAATAATCCTGATGCGCATTCACTGTATCAGCCATTACCTTATGCAAACGTTTTGATTGCCAGTCGGGTAGGATATAAGTGACAGCGATAACCGCTAAAATACAGCCAACAATGGTATCACCTAAACGAGGAAGGATAACCGCATAGCCTTCACCTAATTGGTTAAAGCAGAACAAAACCAAAATGGTGATAAAGGCTGTTGCAAAGCCATAGTTAGCAAGACGGAAAGCAAAAAATAACACTCCAGCGATAACCATGAGAACCAGTTGACTATCAAGAGAGGGAAACAGAACTAAGAGTGCCGTTCCTGCCAATAAACCAATAATCGTGCCTGCAACACGAGCGACTAATTTCTCTTTAGTTGCACTGTAGTTTGGTTGGCACACAAAAAGAGTGGTTAATAAAATCCAGTACCCACGTTCTAAATCAAACGCTTGGATAATGCCATAACCGGCAGTAAGTGCGAGAGCCATTCTAATAGCATGGCGAAATAGAACGGAATCAGTAGTCATATTGGCTTTTAAGCGTTGCCACATTGCCTTTGGTGTGTGTGCTCCTTGGTCTGCTAATACCGTATCTTCTTCAATATCAAGACTACGTTCTGGATTACTAATATTAGCGAATTGACGCTCAACGGTTGCTAAGTTATTAAACAGATATTCAAGTTGAATAACGGAGAGTCGCCATTCAGGTCGTTGTTGTTCTTTTATTGCGATTAAAGATTGCTGTAGTTCATCTAATGCAAAAATGGACGTTTGTGCATGTTGGTAGGATAAACCTAGAGATAAGCAGCGAGCAACCTCTTTACAGGCTAAAGATTGGCTATGAAGTAAATGCTTAAAACGAAAAAGAATGTCACTACGATTAAACGTATTCGCAAGGTCTTGGTAGCGGTAATGGCTAGAACTGACACGTTCATGAATATCTTGAGCAATGAAGTATATTTTTAAAAATCGGTCGCTAGCACCGACAACATGCCCGCCTTGAGCTCGAGTAAGTAATGAGGCTTTGCTGTTGTTTAATGCCGTTACCATTTGTGCGTTATTCTTAGCTTCTTGAATACGATAAGGTTGAGGCGTTAAGTTAGTTACAGGGTGAAACAGTTCACTTTTAATTTCTAAATATCGTGCCATCGTTTCGAATACGGTCGCTAGATTTTGTTGTACCGGTTGCAGAGGCCAGAAAATCTGCCAAGTCAGGGATATCGAATAATACCAAGCAGCCCCCCCCAATAATAACATTGGTTGGTACCAAAGGTTTGGGCTGTCGGCTGCGCCTAACATGGTATAAATCGCAATTAATAATGAACCAAACGCGATACTGGCGTAACGGGGCCCTAATGCACCAAGCATGATAAAGGAGACGGTTGAACAGAAGAGACCAATCGCAAATAAAATAGGTGTATTGAAAAGCAACTCGATAGAAAATGCGGCAATAGCAAAACAAATAAAGGTTAAAAATAATGCTTTAAGTCGGCCTGATAATTTATCTTCTGTTTCAGCTAAAGCAGCAGCGATGATACCCAGAATTAAAGGAGTAATAGCTGTGTTTTGTTCCAAATACCAACATGGAATGACGGCACCGACTAAAGCGAGCAATACACGAACACTAAAGTTGATGGTTTTATTAGCCCAGTATTGGCGAAAAATTTGTCGATAAGTCACAATAAGCAGTATCTAACGAGTGGAAAAAATCTATCATAACAAAGTCCTATCGAGAAAAAAGTATAAGCGACAAGATCATTGTCTTAATACTGATCTGGGACAACAAAAAAAGAACCTGATATCCTAGGCACTCTTCGAGTTAAATTTTCTTTAGGTAGTATTGAATAATGCAGATCAAAGCAACCACTTTCGCTCAGTGGTTAGTTCAGGGTGATTATTATCAACTTGAATTAGAACCAGAGCAGCTGTTGTTTACCTCACATAAATTCCAAGTATCAGTCCCATTTGATAAATGGAGTGGGAAGGTGACTTTTCAAAGAGGGTTGGTTTGGAGTTCTCTTTGTTTTTACAATCGAAATGATCAGGTCGCATGGCGAGTTTCAGGGCTACCGTGGCAAGAGTGTGACGCTATTATTAATAACGTCTTAAATGCGTATGCCGATTGGAAAGAATCAAAGATAGTAATGTTAAATCAATTAAAACCACAAATGTTGGAATTGGTTGATGATTTTGTTTCTCAACGCCGTTTTCTTAAACAAACCGAAGCCTTAATGATGGTCGAAAAACTGTACGATCTTTTTGAGCAAACAGGCCTTTCAATACCATTGGCTGAGCAACTGCAACCAGACAGTATTGCACCAGTATTAAATTGGTTAACTGAGCCTGAAGAGCAGCTGAAAAAGTTAAATGAAGTATGGTTAGAAGAACAAAAAGTAGAGTGGAAAACCTTCTTTTCTGAGTGTGAGTCTCAGCCATTAAATGAATCTCAGCAAAGCGCGCTATTATTAAATGAAGACCATACGTTAGTACTTGCAGGCGCAGGCTCTGGAAAAACCAGTGTACTTGTAGCACGAGTGCGCTATTTAATTGAAAGTGGCCATGCACAAGCAGACGAAATTTTATTACTTGCTTTTGGTCGTCAAGCGGCACAAGAAATGTCAGCTCGTATTATCGAAAAATTGGGATTCGACATTGGACAAAAAGTAAAAGTCGCCACTTTTCATCAACTGGGTTTGGATATTATTCGCCATGTTGAATATCAACAGCCAAGACTTTCTTGTTTAGTAACGGATGTTAAATCGCGTAAAGAGTGGTTTATCCATGTACTTGATTCTGAATGGAAAAATGCGACAGCAAGTAATCGCTGGAAAAAACATCTTAAAAAGTGGCCAATTGCTTATTTGAGAGGGGATGTCGATTTAAAAGAAGAATCGCATAATGAGAAATTGCAAGAATGGCTATATAAGCAAATATGCCAATTGAATGCATTACAACTTGATAAAAAAGAGATCATTGAACGAATAGAAACGCATATAGATGCTGCTCGTTTAAAAAGTGAGCTAAATATTGTTTGGCCATTTTTCAAAGCGTATGAGCGAACGTTAAAGCATGAAGATGCGATTGATTATGAATTGATGATATCAAAAGCGAAGCAGTACATTAATGATAAAAAATACGATTTGCCTTGGTCTTTTGTCATGGTTGATGAATACCAAGATATTTCACCTCAACGCTTAGATTTAATTGAAGCGATTTGTCATAACGAAAATACGCACAATACCAAAGCGACGTTGTTTGCTGTGGGTGATGATTGGCAAGCTATTTATCGTTTTGCCGGGGCAGATGTATCATTAACAACTGGGTTTGAGAAACGTTTTCAATCGACTCAAATTGCACATTTATCTACAACGTATCGTTTTAATGATCAAATTGGTGCAGTCGCGAATCGCTTTATTCAAGAAAACCCTATGCAGCTTAAAAAAGAGCTGATTAGTTTTACTAAGCAGAAGAGAAAGGCAGTTAAAGTTATTGAGCATTGTTCAATAGAAAAAGAGTTACTGTCTTTATCTAAAAATGCGCGCAAAGGTGAAAATGTCGTTATTTTAGGGCGCAATCACAACCATAAGCCAGATAATTTTGATGAATGGTTAAAGTATTATCCAGGCTTAAACTTAGAATATAAAACCTGTCATGCCAGTAAAGGAACAGAAGCAGATTACGTCTTTATTGTGGAGATGACCGATGGCCAGTTCCCAATGAAATCAAGAGCTGAGTCATTGGATGGCGCACTGCTTCCTCATGAAGAAGATTTTAGTTATGCAGAAGAGCGTCGTTTATTTTATGTAGCTCTAACTAGAGCAAAAAGAAAAGTGTGGGTGGTATACCATGGTAAGCCTTCTCCTTTTGTTCAAGAGTTAGTTGATAAAGATTATCCAGTGATCATTGAATAATTAACTAGAAACCAATAAAAAATCCCTTACTGAGCTATTGGTGCAGTAAGGGATTTTTTGTATTTGATTTCCACTAATATTTATAAGCGTTCAGCTAAATAAGCATCGTAATCAGGAATTTCAATTTCAACTTCTTGCGTCATATTAGGGGATGTGATCATTAATTTTGCGCTAGCACGGTTCATGGCAACCGGGACATTCCAAACCGTTGCAATACGTAGTAATGCTTTTACATCTGGGTCATGAGGTACTGCATTTAAAGGGTCCCAGAAGAAAATCATCATGTCGATTTTACCTTCAGAGATTAATGCACCTAATTGTTGGTCGCCTCCCATAGGGCCGCTTAATAAACTCTTAATAGCAAGTCCTGTTTCACGGCTGAGTAGGTTTCCTGTTGTCCCTGTCCCAAATAAAAAATGTCCCTGCAATGCGTCTTTGTTCTCCTTAACCCAGCGCAGTAGCTCTGGTTTATAATGGTCATGAGCGACAAGTGCAATATTTTTATGCGCAGGGATAATCCGTGTTGTTTTTTTCATTAAGGTTCCTTATTTAGTTTTACTTTAACCTAGCCTAGTGTTTCTTCATCTCAATTACATGACAATCATACTAATCTTGAGCAGCAACAAAGAATGTAGGTCGATATTCCGCTGGAGATAAAGAATCTTGCAATATATTTTTAGGTAAATGATCGGGTGTTAACGTTTCAATCGTTGGTGATATTTTAAAAGGCAAGGGGTGGTGGTTTAAATAGCCAATAGCTTGCTGAATGCTTAATCGACCTTGCAGTACCATTTGATCTGTAGGGGAAAATAGCACACGTTCTCGTAATAAACCGCGATATACCGCATGACTTAGGTAAGTTGAAACTAAACCAACTTGGTTTTGCATTTTTCTGCTAGCTAACTCACTGATCGCAACTTCAATGGCCACAGCTCCGCCAACTAAGTAATCTAGCTTTTCATTCTCAAGCGCATCTTGAATTAGGTTTCGTTGTAATTCTTTACTATTATCTCCCCAATAAGTTGCACTAACAATAATGTCACTTTCTTTAATAGCATCATTAAACCCTTGAGTCACAGGTTTGGTTCCACCTCGAGTTTTAGGCCCTGGTAACCAGCCAATATAGGTAATACCTGACCCTTTTGGGTGCTGCTTTGCTAGAAACTCGCCAGCTTTAAACCCCATGTTGTACCAATCTACTCCCACTTCGCCAAGATGAAGAGGAGGGCGAGGTGGAAGCGAACTCACTAATTCGTTTACACTAGCAAAGACAGGGATATTTTTAGTTAGTTTTTTTAAGTCTGATTGAAAGGCAACAGGGTCAACGGTACCTAAAATGATCGCGTCTGCACCAATAGCCACACATTGTTTAATTTGTTCTTTTTGACGGTTAACATTTGGGTATCCACCTGATTCATATACGGTGAGTTCAACGTTATTTTGTTTTGCTTCTTTTACCATCCCATAATTAACTGATAGCCAATATGAGTCTTTTAAATGAGGATAAATAGCGCATATCTTCCAAGGTTCTTTTGCTGAGGCAATAGGGGATAATAAAATGGAAAGTAATAGAATTGCTATTGAATGAAAAGTAAGTTTCATGGTCTCTTCGCACTGACTTTAGGTTGGTGATATGATACTCGCATTACTCTCTTTTCTAAAGTGCATTCAAGATTATGTTATTTGCTTCTACAGGGATCGGTCGCAAGCTGTTTCTTACTTTTATGGTAATGATTGCCCTCATGGCTTTTGGGTCCGTGGTGGGGGTTTTAGGGTTCTCATACGTTGAAAAAACCGAAAGAACCGTAATTGATTCTGCTATCCCAGCCGTCATTGAAGCTCGATATATTTCAGACTTAAGTACTAAAATCATTTCGACCTCTCAACTGCTCTCTCAAGTTGATTCTGAAAAAGAGAGAAAGACTTATGGTAAAGAGTTATTCACCTCAATTGAAAGCTTATACGACCGTTTAAAAGGGTTAGGTGTTTATCCGTTTGATAAAGCCTTACTGACACGGTTGGATCATCAAGTACAAGATATTGTCGATAACTTAGCAACAATGGGTAATAACGTTGGTGAAAAGGTAGTTTTACATCGCCTCATTCAAGAAAAAAGCAAAAAACTAACAAAAGCCGCACTGCAGCTAGAGGAGTTATCTCGCTCTCAAGTATTGAACTCTAATACCATCACTATTGCCAATGTCGTTAAAATTTATGATTTAGTTGACAACGGAGATAAAGACTCTGTTTATAGAGCGCTTGATACGCTTGTTGAAATCGACCTAGACCTAGCGGAACGATTACATGAATTGCGTTTATTGACGTTCAAAGTCGTTAATACTCTTGATGATGCAAGAAACAGTAATGATATTGCTAAAGTAGAAAAATTGCGTCAAGACTTTACTCGCGATATGACCATCATTACTCGTCGTGTGCAAGCGGTTGAAGATCCGAGTCGCACTCAACAAATGTTAACGTTGGCAAATAACCTAACAAAAAGTGAACGTCTTTTTAGTGAACTTATTCAGCTAGTTAATATTAATAAAAAATTGAAAGCATTAAGTGATGAAAACATACATAAATTTCAAGAGTTAAACCTTACGATTGCTCAACTACTTGACCAAGCTAATGATGTGACTCAGCAGGCGGTTGCTGATGTGAATTTTGTTCTTAAAGTGGTGCAACAACTGCTTATCTCTATTACTTTGTTAGGGCTCTGTTTAGTTATCTATATCATGTGGCGTTATGTATATGCCAGAGTGATCATGAGGTTGAACCAATATGAACAAGCGATTACGGATGTTGCTAATGGACAGCTTGATATTGAATTAGATACCTCCGGTGATGATGAATTGGCACAAATGGGACGATCAATCTTAGTTGCTCGCGATACCGCTCAAGAGCTTCAAGATTATAAAGACAGTTTAGAGTTACAAATTGCTCAGCGAACACAAGAGCTTAAATCAAGTAATGAAAGACTAAATGTTGAGATCATTAATCATGATAAAGCGCGAGATTTAGCCGAACAAGCTAACCGAGCTAAATCTGCTTTTTTAGCCACAATGAGCCATGAAATTAGAACACCTCTTAATGGCGTTTTAGGTACGGGAGAACTCCTTCGTGGCAGTGGTTTAACAGCACAGCAAAAGCAATATGTAGATATCATTAATCGCAGTGGTGAAAACCTTCTTGATTTATTAAATGACATTTTGGATTACTCAAAAATAGAAGCGGGTCATTTATCGATCCGAACGGTGAACTTTAATGTCCATTCAATGATCACCGATGTCCATCATTTATTTAGCTCAAGAGCGCAACAAAAAGGAATAACCTTATCATTTGACGTGCCTGCTGATATCCCAGCATGGTGGTTAGGGGATTGCACTCGAATTAGGCAAGTTCTTAATAATTTTGTGGGAAATGCGGTTAAGTTTACTCATACCGGAAGCGTGACTATCCAGTTGCATACTATTTTAGACAGTACTTTATTATTTGAAGTGGTGGATACTGGTGTTGGGATTGCTGAGCATGAAATTAATAGTTTATTTGAGGCCTTCACTCAAGCAGAAGAAGGCCAGAAAGTGTATGGCGGGACAGGATTAGGACTAGCTATCAGCCAGCGCCTTATTGAAGCTATGGGTGGTGAAATTGGGGTGGACTCTAAAGAAGGGTTAGGCAGTACTTTTTGGTTCTCTTTAGATTTAGAAGAGGGCCATAGTATTACAACCTCTAATGATGAAGGAATAGAACCTACTGTGGCGCCAGCCCATTTACTTTTAGTTGAGGATAACCCTGTTAATCAAATGGTCGCGGTTGGTTTTCTTGAGCGCTTAGGTCATAAAGTAACGGCGGTAGATACAGGGGCTCTTGCGGAAAAAGCTGTGAAAGAGACGCAGTTTGATATGTTACTTCTAGATATTAATTTACCAGACACTGATGGCGTATCATTACAAAAAAGATTAAGAGATATTGAGAAATCAAAAGAGAATACTGAAGGAAATACACCGATGTTGGCTGTTTCTGCGCACGTATTTAATGAAGATGTTGAGAGCTATTTAGCTGCAGGGTTTGATGGGTTCTTGGCAAAACCATTGGTGGAAAACCAACTTATAAAAATGTTGAATCGTTTTTTGAGTGATGCCCATCAAGTTTCAGAATTGAGTAAGATTTCTGAATCTGAAAAAGTGATTCAAATGAATAATGGTGTGAAAGAAGAGACAATAGCAATGATATTAGACGAGAAAGTACTTCAAAGTGATTTAGCGGTATTAGGTGAAGAGCGAATGCTTAAAATCATTAATTTATTTAAACAGTCTTCTAAAGAGAATGTACTTCAACTAAAAGAAGCAATAGACAGTTCTGATGCGCATCAAGTTAATCAACTAGCACATAAATTAAAAGGTTCAGCAGGAAGTTTAGGACTAATGCAATTTCATTCGCTTTGCCATGCTTACGAGCAGCATGGAAAAAATAATGATATATCACAGTGTAAAAATGATGAACTAAGTCAGATTTATGGCGCTGCAATTTTGGCGATAAATAAATTTTTTACTTAATAAACATGTAGATAGTGAAAGTCTTCATTGAATTGTGAACTGCGTCGATTATTCGCCCTCTTTATGTATTGTTTTTGAGAATTCTAATGATAATGTCCGAGGATATCAGAACTGGTTTGCCTTAGGAGAGGTCATGAAACTAATTGGACGTTTATCAGTAGGTCATAAAATCGCAATTCCATTGTTGGCGATTGTTTTATTATTTAGTACGATTTCAATTCTAAATGTAATTAAGTTGAATCAACAGGAAGGCATTAACTATAAACTTGTTGATCTTGTTCAACCAGTTAATGAAAGTTTGGAAGATGCTTATCGAGATCTTTATCAAGTCACAGCAGCAGCACAAGGACTAATGCTATCGACAACTGTGGCTGATATTGAGCACCATACTTTTGAATTTAAAGATAATGCATATAAAGCACTCCCTCGAATGAAGAAAGTTCAAGAGCTTTATGAAGCCAATATTTTACCTTCTCATACCCAGTTTGAATTAACTACCTTGATTAAAGCGGCTGAAAAGTGGATACAGTTATACGAACCTCTATTCTCTGACCCGAATAATTCACAAGAATATTATCAAAAAAATAGCGATCAATTAGATGAGCAATTTAAGACGATGCGTAAGCAGTTAAAGTCAATTAGCCGTCTTATTGTAGCAGAACAGGTTAAGCTTAGGGAGCAGAGCTACGAAGGGGTTCAATCCGTAAAATTAATTTCAGAAATTGGTGCCGCGGGTGCTGTTATTCTTGCTTTGCTAGCCATTTGGTCATTAGGTAATGGAATTGTAAGACCGATTAAATCACTTGAGAAAGCCATGTCAGAGGTTGCCTCTGGTGATGCTGACTTAACGCAGCGAATTGCCGTATCATCTGAAGATGAAATAGGTAAGTTGGCACAAGCGTTTAACCAATTTGTATCAAGAATTCACGGTACAGTATCGAATGTGATTGTCTCATCTAATGCGGTTCGCTCTGAAATGGACAATATTCAAGAAATAACACGAAACATTGCTGAATTTTCTACCAGCCAGCAACAAGAGAGTGAAGTTGTTGCAGCGGCTGTCCATGAGATGCAGGTAACCAGTGATACGGTTAATGAAAATGCGAATGAGGCAGCACAAGCAAGTCTTGGAGCAACAACTGAATCTGAAACGACAGAGGCAATTTTACAACAAACGGTAGTTTCAATTCAGAGCTTAGCTGATGAGATTTCACAAGCAGGGGATGTCATTCAAACGCTGGACAGCGATGTATCTAATATTGCATCTATTCTTGATGTGATTAAAGGGATTGCAGAGCAAACGAATTTATTAGCATTGAATGCAGCGATTGAAGCGGCTCGTGCTGGAGAGCAAGGACGTGGCTTTGCCGTTGTTGCTGATGAGGTTAGGGCGCTAGCGAGTAAGACTCAAGACAGTACTGGCGAGATTCAGAAAATGATTGAACGCCTGCAGTCAGGAGCGAAAGAAGCGGTTGTTGCTATGGAATCTAGCACAAAGAGTGGTGAAAATACCATTAAGTTAGCAAACCAAGCTTCACAGTCATTACAACAAATTACGAATGCAATTGTTACTATGAATGATTTGAATACGCAAATAGCAACAGCAGCAAATCAGCAAAGTCATGTTAGCCATGATGTAAACGTAAATGTTCAACGCATTGCGGATAATAGTTCACAAATGGTTACCATGGTGAGCAACTCAGGTAATGCGTGCGAATCACTTTCTGAGCAGTGTCAACAGTTGGATAATTTGGTATCTCAATTTAAAGTGTAATAAATTCAATAGATTCAATAAATTGAAAACAAGTAGCCTACCATTAACGGTAGGCTATTTTTTTATTTTTTAGTAATAACGACAACGGTTCCTTTGGAGGAGTTATAAGAGATTTTAATTTGTGACTCTTCAGGGTTACTGCTATTAAAACCGTACAAGCGATTTATGTAATAACATGAATCTTGAAAACTTTGCCCTTCACTGCGATAACGAACTGAAAGAAAATCGGTTTCATCCTTCTGGCGATGAGAAACTGTTGGTGGATCGATCAAAAGAGCATTCCATAAATCATTGCAGCCTTGTTTGCCCTTACCAATATTTTTAGGTTGGGCCATAACTCGATTCTTTTTGATACCAAGAGGAAAGCCCAATGTATTTACATCTAAGTCCTCACTTGCAAACCCTTCAAGATCCGTTTGTGCAATTAAATCCCCGCTAGTTATCCAGCGATATTGCGTAAAAATAACAGATTGTTCAAAGTTAGCGGCAATTCCCTCTGCTTGAGATACGTAGGCATTATAGGAGTAGTTAAGAAATTTAGGTACGGCAACAATCGCTAGAATAGCAATAAGAACAATACCCACTATTAATTCAATAAGCGTAAAACCAATAACCTTCTTTTTC
Organism: Aliivibrio sp. S2TY2; assembly: GCF_028765525.1. Lineage (NCBI taxonomy): Bacteria > Pseudomonadati > Pseudomonadota > Gammaproteobacteria > Vibrionales > Vibrionaceae > Aliivibrio > Aliivibrio sp. S2TY2. Next base: position 355,469 of record NZ_JARACS010000003.1, read on the forward strand.
ATATAAACCTCCGTGTTTTATGACATACAAAAGAAGTATAGGTATTATTTTGTTTTTAATACAAAAGAGGCAAAGCGTTCCTTTGTTTCTTTATCTGCTTTTTCATACCAATAATGCAGCATTTGTTCTGCTGTATTTTCGCCTTGTTCATTTTTAATTTCTTTATGAGTTACTGTCACCATGCCTTCTTTAAAGGCTGCTGGCGCATCAGTGGAATTAAATTGAGCTAATTCAAATTGAATATTGCGACCCACTTGAACACCATGATGTATTAATTGCGCCTGAGTAAATGGGACGGTTTCGCCATTTTGGTCAATTAAATTCCAATTCAGTTCAGTATTAAAGGCTTCGGCTTTCTCTGGAGAATTATACGTAGGGAATTTAAAGGCTAACTCTTTATCTGAAGCTGAAAATTTAGAGACGATAATATCACTAGATACAATAATGTTGTCTTTACCTTGCTTAAATACAGGGTTATATCGGAATGCAATTTGATGCTCGCCATTCTCTAACTCAAGGGTTGATGTGGTTGAGAAAAAAGAGCTCTTAAGCTCAACTTCTTGGTTATCAACTAATAATAGTTCAACGTTGTCTGGCACCGTTAATTGAATGGCAGCGTTTGCTGAAATGGATGAAAGAAGACAGAAACTAGCAGCAAAAAGAGAATGAATTTTCATTGAGTACACCTCATCATAATAATTTTAACCAAGTGTACTTAGATTATGAAGATAAGGAAATGGTTATAAAAGAGAATGTAGAAAACAAAAAAGCCCCTAACTAGAGGGGCAAGAGTTTCCATCGCTTTGTTATTATTCTTTGAATCAATTAACCAAAGTCACCGTTTACATAACCTTGTGTGCGGTCATCTTTTGGTTTTGAGAAAATAATTTGAGTGTCATCGTGCTCAACCAATTCACCCATTAGGAAGAAAGCCGTTTTATCTGAGATGCGGCGTGCTTGCTGCATTGAGTGAGTCACAATAACAATGGTGTAATCTTTCTTTAGGGTTTCCATTAGCTCTTCAATTTTATGCGTTGCTATTGGATCAAGTGCTGATGTTGGCTCATCCATTAAAATAATGTCTGGTTGCATTGCAATCGTTCGTGCAATACATAGGCGTTGTTGTTGACCACCAGATAATCCAAAAGCATGTGATTTTAGGCGATCTTTCACTTCATCCCACAATGCTGCACTGCGTAATGATTTCTCTACTACAGCATCTAACTCTTTCTTATCTTTAACGCCTTGTGCTTTTAAGCCGTAAGCGACGTTTTCATAAATGCTCATTGGGAATGGGTTCGCTTTTTGGAAAACCATTCCAACCTTGATGCGTAGGTCAGCAACATCAATGTTACCGTAAATATCGTTACCATCTAGACTGACAAGACCTGTGATTTTTACGCCTTCAATCAAATCATTCATGCGGTTTAAACAACGTAAAAGGGTTGATTTACCACAGCCAGAAGGACCAATAAGTGCCGTTACTTGCTTTGCAGGGATTGGCAAATTGATGTTTTTAAGCGCTTGGTTTTGTCCGTAAAAAAGGTCTAGGTTTTCAATATTAAATTTATTCATTGTATTTTCCTTATCAGCCGCAACTTATTGTCGTGCCACTGATTTAATTTATTTTAGTAAGATGCTTTATTGATTTTTCGAGCCAATAGCTTGGTTAGCATATTAATGATAAGAACAAGAACGATAAGTACGGTTGCCGTTCCATATGCTTGGTTCCACTCGTCGATAGTAAATAATTCTGTCGTTAGCTTATAAAGGTGAACGGTTAGAGTACGACCTGAATCCAGTAATGAATCAGGAATACGAGCCACCATACCAGCCGTTAAAAATACAGGCGCCGATTCACCGATAACACGACCAATACTCAAAATAACGGAAGTTAAAATACCTGGCATTGCACTTGGTAAGATTAAGCGCCAAATCGTATAAATTTTTGATGCGCCAAGTCCGTATGAACCTTCACGAAATGTTTGAGGCACAGCCATTAATGCTTCTTCTGTTGTACGAATTATTACTGGCAGTATCAAAATACTCAGTGTTAGAGCGCCAGATAGGATAGAGAATCCAAGACCTAGAATACCCACAAAGAAAGTCATACCAAATAAACCAAAGATAATCGATGGAATACCCGCTAACGATTCAGTACAAAAGCGAATCACTTTAACCAGTTTACTGCCTACCTTTGCATATTCGGTTAGGTAAATTGCCGTCATGATCCCAAGCGGGGCAGCAACAGCAATAGAAGCAAGCACCATGTATAAGGTTGCGACTATCATAGGGAAGATACCGTGTTCTTCGCCTGTTCGTGTGTAGTTATCGGTAATGAATGACCAACTTACGTGTTGCATGCCATTCGAAAGGATGTACCAGATAATCCAAAATAGGAAACCTACGGTAATTGCAGCAGATAACCAAATGAATCCTGAAGCAATCTGGTCTTTAATTTGACGCTGTTTCTTTAATTTATTCATGATCTTATTTCGCCGTTTCACGGTTTAAGTAAAGAAGAATGCCATTAAGAGACATGATAAATACAAGCAATACCACACCGGTTGCGTATAGGGCGTTGGCGTGAATGCCACTTGCGTATGACATTTCAATTGCGATATTTGCGGTTAATGTTCGAGCTGAATCTAAAATTCCTTCCGGCATTGCTGGGGCGTTACCCATTACCATGATGATTGCCATGGTTTCTCCTAATGCACGAGCAATACCAAGAATTACGCCTGTCATGATACCTGAACGAGCAGCAGGAAGAAGGATACGAAAAATAGTAAATATTTTAGAAGCGCCAAGTGCCAGTGAACCTTCTCGGTATGTTGACGGAACCGCACGGATGGATGTTTCAGATACCGTAATTACCGTTGGAAGGATCATCACACCAAGAACAATAATACCAGCAAGAATAGTGTTACCTGCAGGGACTTGGAATATGTCTTGAATTAATGGAACAATAATAACAAGGCCAAAGAAGCCATAAACAACTGATGGGATACCCGCGAGAAGTTCAACGGCTGGACGAATAATATCAGCGACTCGTTTAGGTGCAATTTCAGCAATAAAAATAGCGGTAAGAATACCAACGGGAACCCCAACTAATACCGCGCCAAAAGTAGACACAACTGAGGCAACGATCATGGTGAATACACCATACAGTGCAGGTGGCAACCAATCTTGGCCTAATACAATACCACTCACACCAGCTTGCTGAAATGCAGGGATACTTTCTTTAATGATGAAATAAGCGATAGTCGCTAGTGAAACAATACCAATAACAGCACAACTTAAAAATAAGCCGTGGAAAATGCGTTCTCTCCAATCTACTCGTTTCTTTTCTCGTAATGGACTGTTAGATGGTTTTACTTGATTTTCTGTATTTTGATTATTCATTGCGATGGTCATAATAAATACTCACATGTCGAAAAATTCGAAATGGAAAAATGCCCAACCTTCGCAGGTCAGGCAATAGGGTAGAAATTAGTTAACTGAGATGTAGCCTTTCTTTTCAACAAGGTTTTGAGCGGTTTCAGCTGTCATCCAATCAAGGAATTTTTGTGCTTCAGCTGATGGTTGGCCTTCTTTGTATAGAACAAGGAATGGACGTGATACTTTGTATGTCCCGTTTTTGATATCTGCAATACTTGGCTCTACATTATCAATTGCTAGTGCGTGTACTGAGCTATCAACAGTACCTAAAGAGATGTAACCAATTGCGTATGGGTTACTTGCTACCATTGTTTTTAGAGCACCGTTGCCGTTAGCAACTTGAGCTCGTTGTGAAATCGCTGATACTTTCATGCCTGATACTTTTTTCTTCAGGCTCATGATGTCTTCAAATGCACCACGAGTACCAGATGCAGTATCACGAGTAATTACAACAACAGGTTTGTCTGCGCCGCCTACTTCCTTCCAGTTTTTCACTTCACCTTTGTAGATAGCCGTTACTTGCTCTGATGTTAACCCTTTAAGTTTGTTACTTGGGTTTACTACAACAGCGATACCATCATGAGCGACAATCAGCTCTTTAAGTGCTGGTTCTTTTTCTGATGATTTTAGATTACGTGAAGACATACCTAAATCAGCAGACCCATTTTTTGCTGCTTTTACACCAGCAGAGGAGCCTGGACCTTGAACTTCGATAAATACGTTTGAATGGTCTTTCATGTAAGTTTCAGAAAACACTTCCATAAGAGGAGTGACACTGCTTGAACCTACTGCAGAAATGGTTTCCTTTGCTAAAGTTGGTGCTGCTACTACTGAACTAATAATTGCTAGTGCGCCGATTACTGACTTTTTCATTTTCATTTCCTTTGTCTGGCATTCATGCCGTAATTAAGTTGACGAGGTCACTTTAGGAAAATTATGTGACAGTTATATTTCAGTTTTCTTAAATGTGTATTACATGAGAAGAAAGGTTAACTCTGATTCTTACCATTTCGAGGGGGAAGGTTTATATTTGTGTTTGTTTTTATTGGGGATTTTATGGATATTGAAAATAAAAAAGGCGGTAACCTTTTATGGTTTCACCGCCTTTAAATAAATAATTAAATGTGTTTTTAATGACTGCAAACAGAGCAATTAGTCATTTTAGCCAACTTCATTTCTCGCCAATTCATCGATAGGGCATCAAGAATTAGCAGTTTACTGATTAAAGGTTGACCGTAATTGGCTAATACTTTTATCGCTTCTAGGGCTTGGACTGAGCCAATAATTCCAACAACAGGAGACATTACCCCCGCTTCTACACAAGTTAATGCTTGTTGGCCAAATAAGCTGCTTAAACATTGGTAGCAAGGCTCATCATCTTGATAAGTATAAACACTGACTTGACCTTCCATACGAATTGCAGCACCAGAAACTAATGGTGTTTTAGATTCAAAACATAATCGGTTTAATTGGTTACGTGTATCGACATTATCGGTGCCATCAAGGACAAGATCATGAGAGGCAATTAATGAGCGTAACTCGTCATCAGATAGACGCTTATCTACAGTGTTGATGTGGCAGTTTGGGTTAATTCGATTTAACGCCATTTTAGCAGATACAACTTTCTTTTCACCAATGGTCTCATCGCAATGTAATACCTGACGCTGAAGATTTGAAAGCTCTACGGTATCATCATCAACCAGAGTCAAATTTCCAATACCCGCTGCCGCTAAATATTGGCTGGATGCGCAACCAAGGCCACCGGCACCAATCATAAGTATAGAGCTTGTTTTTAATGCTTCTTGGCCATCAAAATCAAAATTACGTAAGATGATTTGACGGTTATAACGAAGCATTTCATTATCAGTTAATTCACTCATGAATAAGCTCTTAGTATAGTGATGCGTTGAAAAGTTCGATGTTAACTGTTTCACCCGCTTCAACACGGCCACGCTCACGTTCTAATACAACGAAGCAATTGGCAACACTCATTGAACTGAAGGCACCAGAACCTTGATTACCCGTCGTCGATACCTCAAATTGGCCTTGTTCATTAATAGAATAAATGCCACGTTGATAGTCAGTACGGCCAGGGTGTTTTTTAAATGCAGATGTTGCTTTTGCAGGGATTGATTTTGGTGCTTCCCATTTTGTATGGCCCGCAAGTTTTGCAAGCATTGGCTGTACAAGTACATACATGGTTAACATTGCTGATACTGGGTTTCCAGGTAAACCACAGAAGTAAGCGTTAGGTAACTGGCCAAACGCAAAAGGTTTGCCAGGTTTAATCGCCAATTTCCAAAAACCGATCTGACCTAATTCATCCAAAATATCTTTAGTATAATCCGCTTCGCCAACACTTACGCCGCCAGAAGTAACAACAACATCGGCTTCTTTGTCAGCTTTTAAGAATACTTCTTTTAGTGTTTCTGGGCAGTCTGGGATAATGCCAAGATCGATCGCTTCGCAACCAAAACGTTCAATTAATACTTTAATACCGTAGCGATTACTGTCGTAGATTTGACCATCTTCTAATGGCTGACCAAGGGGCTTAAGCTCGTCACCTGTTGAGAAGAAAGCGACTTTTGGCTTATTTACTACGGGAATATCATTAATACCTAATGATGCAATTAACGGAATGTCGCGTGGCGTTAAACGATGACCTTTAGCAAGGACAGTTTGACCTTGAGATACATCGTCGCCAATCGGACGAATGTTCGCCTGTGGTTTTACATCTGCAAGATTAAGTTCAAAGGTAATGCCGGCATCTGATTCTGCTGTTAATTCTTGCATAATCACCGCATCACAGCCTTCAGGGATTTTAGCTCCTGTCATAATGCGAATGGTAGTTTGTGTTTGCCATTCACCTTCAAATGGCACACCAGCAAAAGATTTACCAGCGACAGGTAAGGTTAAAGATTGCTCTAAATCTGCAATACGTACCGCATAACCGTCCATTGCCGAGTTAGCAAATGGGGGAACATTAATAGGAGAACGAATATCTTCAGCTAATACAAAGCCAATGGCGTCAGCAAGCGCTAAAGAATGGGTCTTTGATACTGGAGAAACTTGAGATAATAAGGTTTCTAAAGCGGTTTCTACTGGAATTAAACCTTGAGTTGCGCAGCAATCCATTAGGGTACTCTCTACATTAATCGTAATAATGATTGAACATTACCATATTTTGACCTTTAACATCTAATAGACCTAATAAAATCAGGGTGTATTTATTTGACAGAGCAGGTATCCTTAGCGAAGTTCAATTGATTATGGAATTTTGGAGTATACGATGTCATCACTTAGTGAATCAGCCGTATTAGTGCGTGATGCCCTTGTTGCACGTGGTCTTGAGACGCCAATGAAAGAAAATGGTGTTAGTCGAGAAGAAAAAAAAGAGCGCATAGAAGAGCATATGCGTGAAATTCTAACGCTATTAAGCCTTGATCTTAGTGATGATAGCTTAGAGGAGACACCACACCGTATTGCAAAGATGTATGTGGATGAAATTTTCTCTGGTTTAGATTATGCAAATTTTCCGAAAATCACAGTGATTGAAAATAAAATGAATTGTGATGAAATGGTGCGTGTTAACGATATTACGTTAACCAGTACTTGTGAGCATCATCTAGTGACTATTGATGGTAAGGCTACAGTGGCTTATATCCCGCGAGGAAAGATCATCGGATTATCTAAAATTAACCGCATTGTTCGATTTTTTGCGCAGCGTCCACAAGTACAAGAGCGCATGACTCAACAAATTTTAGTGGCTCTGCAAACCTTATTAGGTTGTGATGATGTAGCGATCACAATGGAAGCGACGCATTATTGTGTTAAGTCTCGTGGCGTTATGGATGCAACAAGCAGCACAACAACGACTGCGCTTGGTGGGATTTTTAAGAGAAACCCAGCAACAAGGCATGAATTTTTAAGCGGTATCCGCTAGATATTACGACAGCATAGACAGTAAAAAGCCCGTAACTTAGTCGATAAGTTACGGGCTTTTTTAATATGTATTTAAAGCAGCGGACTGAACATTGAGAAGAATCGTTCAGTAAAGCGATGAGGTAAGTTACGCTGTTGCCATATTGCGAGTTCTATCGGGGTAGATTGTTCTAGATAACCGTCTAATACCCATGATAATTGTTTGGTAAATTCAGGATCATCAACGATCAAACTGACTTCAAAATTTAGCCAAAAGCTACGCATATCTAAATTTACGGTACCAATAATACAATAGCTATCATCAATCACTACTGATTTGGTATGTAGCAAGCCACCATTAAACTCATAAATATGAACGCCTGCTTTTAATAGCGTTTCAAAAAATGATTTAGATGCCCAACTGACCATTAAAGAGTCATTTTTCTTTGGTAAAATAAGCTTTACCTCCACGCCACGATGAGCCGTAGTTCGTAACGTATGCAGCAATATTTCACTAGGTACAAAATAAGGCGTAGTAATAGTGATTGATTTTCTTGCTTGATTAATCGCGGTAATCAATACTTGTTGAATAATATCGTCAGGCATCCCTGGGCCTGATGGAACAACTTGTGTCGTATGGTTGAATGGGTCAATCGATATTGGACATTCAGGCAGTGCAGGCAATTCTCTGATCCCTGTCTCCACTTCCCAATCCCATGCATGAATCGTATTTAAAACAGCAACATTAGGGCCAGTAATGCGGATCATGACGTCAACCCATTGCCCAACTCCTGAATTTTGCTTGAAGTATTGTGGGTCAACGAGATTCATTGAACCTGTGTAAGCAACCTGATTATCGATAACCACAATTTTACGGTGTAGGCGCAGATCCAGTCGACGAAAGAACATACGAAATGGACTTACACTTAACGCTTCTACTATGTTAACACCTGAATCTTTAAGCAGCTTTGGCCAATGACTTTTGAAAAAATCGATACTGCCTGCCGAATCTAAAAGTACGTTGACGGTCACTCCACGTTTAGCTGCTTTAATTAATGCACTCGCAACACTATCTGCCAAGCCACCATGGTGCCAAATATAAAATTCCATATTGATTTCATGTTCAGCTTTTTCAATATCTCGAACAATAGCGGTGAGGATCTCTGATGGTGTATTAAGTAAAGATAAAGTGTCCCCACTGAGTGCAGGTATGCCCACACGATTTGAGCAGAGATTATGTATTGACGAAATTCGATGAGAGATTGATTGTGGTTGGTGGTGCTGACAATGGTGGACTTGTGCGAACCACTCCTCATAAGGCGTAAACATGGCCTTTGCACGCTCTCCCCTTGTTCGTCCTAAGTTTAGCTCACCGATCAGAAAGTAGGCGATAACGCCAAGAACAGGAATGATATATATGATCATTAGCCACGCAAGTGAGACACCAACAGGTCTTGGTTTGAAAACCACCCGTATTGTTACACCAGCTACTAATAACCAATATAAGATGAAACCGATAAGAGTAAGCGCTTGATAAAATTTATCCATTAACCTTGATCGCAAGAGTGGTAAGTGAATCTATATTAAATCAGGAGTCGAAGGAAATAAGTAGGGTATAAGGAAAATATTTACAAAATAAAGCGTATTGATGATTTTGTAAACACTTAAGTTAAAAAAGAGGGCTGTACGTTAAAAAATATGATTGCTGGGGTTTCAATTTTATTCTCAAACTGTTTTACTTGCAAATATTGAGCGTTATTCAACATTTTTTAGAGTGTACATAATTTTATACACCATTTTGATGCTCATATATAAACACAGTGCATACACAACAATATAGAATATTTGGAGAATTTGTGGCTATGAGTAATACCACTAAGCCCCGTGATACCTGGGGTTCAAAATTAGGATTTGTAATGGCTGCAGCAGGTTCTGCTGTTGGTCTAGGTAATATTTGGAAATTTCCATATACAGCGGGTGAGAATGGTGGTGGTGCATTTGTTGCTATTTATCTATTCTTTGTGATTTTTATTGGTTTTAGCGTAATGCTAACCGAGTTTGCTATCGGCCGTCGTACTCAAAAATCGGCAGTTGGTGCATTTAAGTCGACGGATCGTCGTTGGACGTTCGCTGGTGTGATTGGTGTCGTGAGTGGTCTGTTGATCATGGGCTTTTACCCAGTTGTTGGTGGTTGGGCAATTGCTTATATCGGTAAAGTAGGGACAGGTCTTTTAGATGCTCCTGAGGCGATTGGAGATAGTTTCGGTGGATTCATTTCTGATCCGGTTCAACCGTTAATGTGGATGGGCGCATATTTACTTCTAAACATCGTTATCGTAATGAAGGGTATTTCAGGCGGTATTGAAAAAGCGGGTAAGGTATTAATGCCGTTACTTTTCATTATCCTGATTATTGTTTCTGTTAAGGGACTCATGCTTCCAGGAGCGATGGCGGGTCTTGAATTCTTGTTCAGTCCTGACTTTTCTAAAATTGATAGTAACGTTATTCTTGCTGCGCTTGGTCAAGCATTCTTCTCATTATCTCTTGGTATGGGTTGTATGATGACATATGGCTCTTATCTGAAGAAGAAAGAAAACCTAGTTCAAACAACAGCAATGGTTACAGCAATGGATACGGGTGTGGCGATCCTTGCTGGTGTAGCAATGTTCCCTGCAATGTTTGCGTTTGGTATGGCCCCAACAGCAGGCCCTGGTCTTGTATTTGTAGTTGTACCTCAGCTGTTTGCTGAAATGGGTGGCGTTATTGGCCTTCTACTTGCTCTGATGTTCTTCATTGGTTTAAGTGTAGCTGCATTAACATCTTCTGTTTCACTACTAGAAGTTGTAGTTTCTTACTTAATTGATGAGAAAGGCTTATCACGAGTTAAAGCGGTTATTACAGCAAGTTCAGTGATGGCAATTCTATGTATCTTTGCTTCACTATCTTTAGGCGGTGTTGGACCAACATTGTTTGATACTGGTGCGTTCGATATCTTCGATCTTCTTACAGATAAGATCTTCTTAGCGGTTGGCGGTATGTTGGTATGTATCTTTGCCGGTTGGAGATTGACGCGTGAAGATTTAGAAAATGAAGTGACAAACGGCGGCGAAGTGAAGTTCCCACTGTTCGGCTTATGGTACGCTTTAGTTAAGTACGTTATCCCTGTTGCAATCGCAATCGTTGCATTCATGGGTATTTCATCTGGTTTTGATAGTGGTAAAGGCCCTATCATGCTGCTAGGTGTAGCTATTATTGCTGGCTCAGCGTTAATCTCGAAGAAGTTTTAATCTGAAATAACCAGTAATACCAATCTACATAAGTATGTGATCATTCTTGCTTGTTAAAATCGATTATATCTGCGTTATAAATTTTGTAATTAGATCCACTAGTTACTGCAATTTATGCCTTGCTCTAATCGATTTTTCCTACGCAATTATCTGAACAACGACTTATCCAGAATGGTATAAAGAAATAAATAGAAACGAGAGCCTGATGGTTCTCGTTTTTTTATACCTAACTAAATATAGGGATATTAATCAGTAGTAGATGATTGTAACTCTTACTTTATTTATACAAACATAAAAAAGCCTGATAAATAATCAGGCTTTAATTTTACTATGCATGTTCAATTAGGTTATTCAACGTCACCATCAATGTAATACCACTTTCCACCTTCCTTTAAAAAACGAGAGTGTTCTTTCAATTGATGCAGTTGACCATCTTCTGAATAGGTTGCTTTAAATGAAACAAAACCTTCATTATCAATTTGGTCAGATAGGTGTGCAGAGATTACTTTTAACTTGCGCCAATCGAGTTGGATTGAATCTTCAATACCTTCTCTAAACTCTTCGGCGTTACAAGTTGGGTGATAAGTATCAATAATATATTGAGTAAGTTTCTTTACATGAGCACTGTAGCGTGAACGCATCAATAGCTCTGGTGTTATTGCTAAAGCATGGTTGTTGTGAATAGGCTCACAGCACACTGAATAATTTTTTTTAGTACCACACGGGCAATGATTCGATTTAGACATTGATAATATTTGCTCTTTAATTTTCCATGTCATCTACCCATTCGGCAGATTCTTTGTAGCAGTTTGTAAATTCTTCTTCAGTAATCTTCAAGGTGGCACAGCATTTTGAAACGACGCTCCAATTCGCTTTCTCATAACTTTCAATGGCTAAAATGAGCATACCAAGTGCCCCTTTACGTTCAGTAAGAGCGAGTTTTATCTCTGTCGAAATAGGTAAGTGCTGAATTAAGCTATTTAAAGGTTGGTCTAATAATGGCTCTAATAATGAAAATAAGCCGACTAAGAATGCTTGGCTTGGTTCAAGTTTAATGTTTGTTTTGGTTACGATCAGCTCACACAATTTCGCTCTATGAATCGACAATGTGTACAGTGATTGCGGTTTATGTTGCGTGGCATGAGCAACGGCAACTAAAGAGATAAATTGACGTAACTTAGTTTCACCTAAATAGACAAGAGCCTGCTTAAAAGAGGTGATTGGTTTATCAATGACTGAAGAGGCATTAACAAAACGCAGTAATTTATAAGATAATGAGACATCTTGAACTAAGTATTTTTCAACGGCATTAAAGTCAACAATAGGTGCTGAGATTTCTTTATATAGCTGCATTATTGACAATTGATTTGGTTGAATCGCTCGCTGTTGCAACATTTCAGGTTTACTAAAAAAATAGCCTTGAAAATAAGTAAAACCTGCTGCTTTTGCTTGTTCGAATTCTTCGTAAGTTTCTACTTTTTCCGCTAAAAATGTGATGTTATATTTTTCACAATGACGGATAAATAATTTTGCTTTTAAAATAGGGATTGCTCGAATATCAAACTTGATGATATCGATGTAAGGCAAAAAAGGCGTCCATAGTGGGTTTGGCTCAAAATCATCTAGAGCGAGTTTATAGCCACGTTCAGATAATGTTTTAATGGCATCTAGTAGCTCTTGATTTGGAATGCAATCTTCGAGGATTTCAACCACTAAATTATTGGCGCTGAATAGAGTAGGTACCAAATTAATTAAGCTTTGGTGAGGAAAATTTACAAATCCAAGTTTGTTATTTGTTGCATTACACTGAGAGCTTAGAAAGTGGTCTGACAGTAATCGGCTCGTTGCTGCTTCTGCTTCAACTGCAGGAAAGGTGTTTTTTGGACCATCACGGAACAATAATTCATAACCAATCGTATTTTTTTTCAAGTCTAGGATCGGTTGACGAGCAACATATGAGTACATAACAACTATTCTCTACAGCGTGTTGGATCGAAACTTGTTTCATCATAGTCTTTTTACGGTAAAAAGACTATAAATCTCCTTATTGGATAGATAAGGAGCGGTAATTAATGTGATTTATTTAAAACTTTTATTCTGAAGTGTATATTTATTGTTCTTAAATTCAAGAATAGATCCTTGAGTGTACCAATCACCAAGCACAATACGCGTCATCTCTTCTGAGTTGTGATTAAAAGTATGCACATTGGGACGATGTGTATGCCCGTGGATCAGCCTTTTAACGCCTTCTTGTCGCATTACTCTTTCTACTTCACTTTGAGTAACGTCCATAATCGTGAGTTTTTTGTGCTGTTTCTTTTCTTTGATTTTATCTTGCACATTTTTCACAATACGCTGGCGAATAAACAGAGGAATACGGTTAAATACCCATTGTAACCATGGCTGATGGACTTTAGCGCGGAACTCTTGATATTTGATATCATCAATACATAAAGTATCACCGTGCATGATAAGTACTTTTTCGTTATTGATATTAATCACCGTGTGATCGGCTAGGAGTTGAACTCCAGTTTCTTTACAAAAGCGTTTATTTAATAAAAAGTCACGATTACCCTGAATGAAGTAACACTTAACACCATGTTGGGTTAATGCTTTAAATGCTTCTTTAATTACTACATTAAAGGGAGAGTTATCATCATCACCGATCCAAAACTCAAACAAATCACCTAACACATACAGTTTCTCTGCATGGATAGCCTCTGTATTCATAAAGTCTAAAAAACAATCAGTAATATCAGGGCGAAGAGGCGAGAGGTGAAGATCAGAAATAAATAAAATAGTCATAGAATGCTTTTTGTTGGAGTGATGAAGATGCTAGCCCTTAAGGAATAAGAGCCAGCATAAACAGAATTATTCTGTAATTGTAGTACCAGTAATGAATACTTCTTCAACTGGAACATCTTGGTGTACGTAACCGTAGTTACCAGTAGCAACACCTTTGATCTTGTTTACTACGTCCATGCCTTCAACTACTTCAGCGAATACACAGTAACCCCAACCATCCATAGACTCAGATTTAAAATCTAGGAATTTATTGTCGTTTACGTTGATGAAGAATTGAGAACTTGCTGAATGCGGTTCCATAGTACGAGCCATTGCTAATGTACCTACTTTATTGCTTAGGCCATTATTTGCTTCATTTTTGATCGTAGCACGACCTGTTTTCTCTTCAAGACCAGAAGTCATGCCGCCGCCTTGAACCATAAAGCCATCAATTACACGGTGGAAAAGTGTATTGTCGTAAAAACCATCTTGACAGTATTGTAGGAAGTTAGCACAAGTTGCAGGTGCTTTATCTTCATGAAGCTTAACTGTGATGTCACCAAATGATGTGTGAAGGATGATCATGAAATTACCTTTGTAATTGTATTTAAATAGAATTTGATTTTACCTAAGATTAACGAGGATCTACAGGGAATTTTCTTGCTATCATTACTTAATATAGGTTTAATAGCCTTTATATATCCTTTAAACAAATAATGAGTAAAAAAAGAGCATGTTGAAAATATATAACTCAATTACACGTCAAAAAGAAGAATTTAAACCAATTACCGAAGGTAAAGTCGGTATGTATGTGTGTGGGGTTACCATTTACGACTTGTGCCACATTGGTCACGGCCGTACGTTTGTCTCTTTTGATGTGATTTCTCGTTATTTACGTTTCTTAGGTTACGACCTTACTTTTGTGCGTAATATTACCGATATTGATGACAAGATCATTAAGCGTGCTGCTGAGAATGGTGAAACATGTGATGCACTTACTGAGCGTTTAATTGCCGATATGCACGCTGATTTTGATGCGTTAAATATGAAACGTCCAGATGTTGAACCAAGAGCGACTGAATACATTTCAGAAATTATTGAATTGGTTGATCGTCTAATTGAACGCGGCTTTGCTTATGTTGCATCAAATGGTGATGTAATGTTTGAAGTGAAAAAATACGATGAATATGGTCGCCTTTCTCGCCAAGATCTTGAACAGCTTCAAGCGGGCTCTCGTGTAACCATTGAAGAAGCAAGCGTTAAACGCAGTGGTATGGATTTCGTTTTATGGAAAATGTCTAAGCCGGGTGAACCTACATGGGAATCACCTTGGGGACCTGGTCGTCCTGGCTGGCATATTGAATGTTCAGCGATGAACTCTTCTATTCTGGGTAATCATTTTGATATTCATGGTGGTGGATCTGATTTAATGTTCCCACACCACGAAAATGAAATTGCGCAATCATGCTGTGCTCATGACTCTAAGTATGTAAATACATGGATGCACAGTGGCATGGTTATGGTTGATCGTGAGAAGATGTCTAAATCATTAGGTAACTTCTTTACTATCCGTGATGTGTTAGCACACTACGATTCAGAGACGGTTCGTTATTTCTTAATGTCTGGTCACTACCGTAGCCAATTAAACTACAGTGAAGATAACTTGAACCAAGCTCGTGCGTCATTAGAGCGTTTATATACGTCATTACGTGGTCTTGATTTAACGGTAACTCCTGCTGGTGGCGAAGAGTTTGTTACCCGTTTTTCTACGGCAATGAATGATGACTTTAATACGCCTGAAGCTTATTCGGTATTATTCGAAATGGCTCGTGAAGTAAACCGCCTGAAGACTGAAAATGTAGAAGCCGCTTCTAAATTGGGTGCGTTAATGCGCGAACTTGCTGATGTGTTAGGTTTGTTATCACAAGAGCCAGAAGCTTTCTTACAAGGTAATAATGGCAGTGATGATGAAGTCGCTGAAATTGAAGCGTTAATTAAAGCACGTAATGACGCTCGTGCCGCAAAAGATTGGGCAGCTGCTGATGCGGCTCGTGATGCAATTGCTGCACTAAATATTGTACTTGAAGATGGCCCTGAAGGGACGACATGGCGTCGTAAGTAATCTTAACTAATTTTATTAAAGGGGCTGGTTTTCCAGCCTTTTTTATTGCCAATTTTATAAATTTTTAAACTTTAATAGAGGACACATTTGTGGCTCAAATGTACTTTTATTACTCAGCAATGAATGCGGGTAAATCAACGACACTTCTTCAATCGTCTTTTAATTATCAAGAACGAGGTATGAATCCTGCTATTTTTACCGCAGCGATTGATGACCGTTACGGTGTGGGTAAAGTAAGCTCTCGTATTGGTCTAGATGCTGATGCGCATTTATTTAATACTGATATGAATTTATTTGAAGCAATTAAAACGCTTCATGAAAAAGAGAAGCTTCATTGTGTCTTAATCGATGAATGCCAATTCTTAACGAAAGAGCAGGTTTATCAATTGACTGAAGTGGTTGATAAATTAGATATTCCAGCATTGTGTTATGGTTTAAGAACGGACTTTTTAGGTGAGTTGTTTGAAGGCAGTAAATACTTATTGTCTTGGGCAGATAAATTAGTCGAGTTAAAAACGATTTGCCATTGTGGGCGTAAAGCGAATATGGTTATTCGTACTGATGAGCAT
Source organism: Aliivibrio sp. S2TY2 (assembly GCF_028765525.1). Taxonomy (NCBI): domain Bacteria; kingdom Pseudomonadati; phylum Pseudomonadota; class Gammaproteobacteria; order Vibrionales; family Vibrionaceae; genus Aliivibrio; species Aliivibrio sp. S2TY2. The sequence continues at coordinate 371,593 of NZ_JARACS010000003.1, forward strand.
GGGGTTGCTATTGCTGATGGCGATCAGGTTGCTATTGGTGGTAATGAATTGTATGTATCAGTTTGCCGTTTGCATTATAAAGAAGCGCTAGGTAAGTAAAGTTTACTTAAGTAATTCTATTGTTTTGAAAAGAAAGACCAAGCTCAGATGAATGAACTTGGTCTTTTTATTATTTATAAGGTTAATGTCGAAGGTTAGTTACAAGTAGAAATACCGACTTCTTTCCATACTCCCCACTCACCAGATTTTGATGGTTCATCACCTTTTGTCCACCATTTCGCTTCCCATACTTTACCTGCTTGTGATACTTGATCACCACCAGTATAAACGGCTGAAGCATCCCATGCGTTGTCACAAGTTAATGGTGGGTCACCAGCATCTTTCAGAACAGTCACGGTAACATTTGAAGTATCTGATGCTTGACCATCATTAACTGTTACAGAGAAGGTGAAAGGCGTATCTACAGTATAAGAGCCTGCTGTAAAGGTTACTTGAGAACCAACAACAGTAGCATCAATACCAGTAGGGATTACCCATGAATAGGTTAATGGATCATTGTCTGCGTCAGTTGATGTTGATGCGTCAAGAGTAACAACATCGCCTTTGTTTACCGATGTTGGAGCAACGATAACAGCTACAGGCGCGGTATTTACCGGTCCTGTACCTTCAACTGTTACTGAGACTGCTACTGAATCAGATGCCGCTGCACCTTTATCATCTGTAACGGTTAACGTGAACTGAAGTGTTTCAGATTGAGCAAAGGTATCAGTAGCAAAGCTTGGGTTAACTGAATCTGCCCCAGTTAATGTCACTTTTGGTCCAGAAGTTTGTGTCCATGCATAAGAAACGATAGAACCGTCACTGTCAGATGATAATGAACCATCAAGTTGTACAGATGCAGGTGCAGTCACTGAAAGATCTACGCCGGCTTTAGCTATAGGTTTTTTGTTTGCAGGAGGCGTAACCGTTCCGTCGCCAGCAAGACCTTCTTGCATCGCATTTAGAATGTCACCATTATCTGCATCGATTTCCCATGCAAATAAACCACCTAAGCCAAGTGAACGAACGTATTCACCTTTAGCGAGTACAGATTGTTTATTATCATAAGTGATTAAGTCACCATTGCTTGGATCATAAGCGTAAGCGGCTTGAGCAATATCATCATAACCCACTTCAACGCCTGCTTTATTTACGTAATTAGTCACCACATCTTTGTAATCAATTACGCCAGCTTCCCATGAGCCTGCAACTTTACCGTTACCAACCCCTGTCATTGGATTTGTCGGATCGGTCATGCTATCACGTGTAACACCAGTCCAACCACGTGCATACATAGCAGCACCTACAACCAGCTTCTTAGCATCAACACCTTGAGCAAGTAATAAGTCAATCGCATTAGTGATTGTATAAGCAGGTCCTTTACGAGGTTCGCCTTTATCATCAAGACCTGTACCATCACATTCGCCTTGAGACATATGTGTTCCACAGTTTAGTGCTGTTTGGTGACCAACAACATTATTCCAACCGCCGAAGAAATCGTATGTCATTGCAAAAATGTAATCCATATATTGCGATGCAGCAGCATAGTCAACATCTTCAATTTTGTCATAACCAGCACCGATTGCTGAAGTTAACTCATAGGTTTTTCCTGTTTCGGCACTTAATTCATCAAGCATTGCTCTTAGTTCTTGCATTAAAGCAACATAAGCAGGGCCGTCATTAACAGGGTCACCACCGGTTGCACTTGCACCGTCACCACCAGGGAATTCCCAATCAATATCTACACCATCATAAAACTTCCATGTTTTAAGGAACTGTTTAACTGACGCGACAAAAATATCTCGCTTGGATTTATCAACAAAGTCGTAGAAAGGGTCTGATAAAGTCCAACCGCCGATTGATGGAACAATTTTAAGATCTGGATAGCGTTGTTTCAGTGCCATCATTTGACCATAAGTCCCTTTATAAGGCGTACTAAAAGAATGGCCAGATTGAGGTTGTGGCATTTGAACTGCAGCCCATGGGTCATGAATAACGACTTCATAATCAGGCGTCCCAGCACAAGCGCGGTTTAATGCTGCTAGACTATTACCATTTTCAATTTCACCTAAAGAAGGGTTAGGGCCACAGATAGGAACAAACCCATAAAGAATATGCGTTAGATTCTGTGCTGGAATTTGGTCAACGGCAAATTTACGACCATAAACACCCCATTCAACAAAATAAGCTCCAGAAACCATTCCATCAGGTGTGGTGTAATTTCCATTGGCAGGATCGACATTCATTGGTAGCGGGTCTAAATGGCTACCATCAGTATCGGCAACAACAATTGCTTTGGCTGCACTGGTGCTACATTCTTCTGTTGCACCTGAACCATTACAAAGTTCTACCGTCATTTCGTATTGGCCACCTTGACGAACTTGTAGAACCGTAGAGGCTTTTTGTGAAGCAGTAGGAGAAATCACTTCTTCATGAACAACAACGCCATTTAATAACACGCGCCATTTTTCTGCAGATTCACCAGACCAACGATCCCAAGTAACAGGGACTTCAGCAAAGTCTTTTACTGTGACAAGATTTTTATATGATGTTGCGGCTTGATCAACTTCAATAATGGCAAAATCGGTTTCCATCCAAGAGATAATCGCTTGGCCTGGTGCTGCAGCATAGGTAGGCATTGATAGAGCAAGAGCGACAGCTCCAGAACAAAGCCCAAGTTTTTTCTTTAACATAAATAACATCCTTGATAATGAATCCAAAAACGGATTACCGCAAAATATTCGCAGTGCTATTTATAATTATTCATATTTTATAAACTTCCAGTTGGTTGTAGCTGTTTGGCAGCAGCCTAAAAGTATTGAAGAGGTTAATTTGTAAGCGATGATTTTTTTTGAAGGGTGGTTCTAAATTATGATTTTTAAAGATTGCATTAGATGCATTAGGCTTATTTTGCTTCTAAAAATATAAATATCTGTCTAATTTGTGTTCATTTATATTGTTTTTTAATGCGACATGTAGCATTTTTGTTGGGTTTTTATTCTAAATAATGAGTGTTTTTTAGATTGATTAGCGATGGATTCTATATTTTTATAGTTTTCTATATATTCAATCCGCAATAAGTTTAAAAGTTGGTCATTTATGCTGTTAATTGTGATGTTTTTAAAAATTATCAGGTGTTTTGTGACAAAAATGTGGCAAATTCCTTCAATGATTGATAATGTTGCCCTCGAATCTTCGATGGATTTATCTTTTTTAAGACGCATTTAACGTTTTTTAGATGATAAATGATTGGCAAGTCGTTCTGCCCGAAGTATGTCATGGATGCAAAATAGAATGTATTGGAGTTAATGCATGTATAAGAATAAAATTACACAAGCAATCTTGCTTGGTGGCCTGTCACTAACACTAGCTGGCTGTGGAGATAAACCTGCAGAGCAACCAGTGAAAGAAACAAAACCTGCTGAAAAACCAGTATCAACAGAAGTTGTTTACGCTGACGTTCAAGAACTGACTCGTGGTAACGGTACTGAAGTCGCAACGCTTGATCCTCATAAATCGCAAGGTGTTCCCGAATCCCACGTAATCCGTGATCTGCTGGAAGGTCTTGTAAATCAAGATGCTGACGGTAATACGATCCCAGGTGTGGCTGAAAGCTGGGAAACGACAGATAACAAAAATTTTGTTTTCCATTTACGTAAAGATGCTAAATGGTCAAATGGCGATCCTGTAACAGCAGATGATTTTGTATACAGTTTCCAACGTGCTGTTGATCCTGCTACAGCATCTCCATACTCTTGGTATATGGAATATACTAAGATGGTAAATGCAAAAGACATCATTGCTGGTAAAAAAGATAAGAGTGAATTAGGTGTTAAAGCGATTGATGCTAATACACTAGAGATTCAACTTGATACAGCAGTACCATATTTTGTAATGATGATGGGCCACACAACAGTGAAGCCTGTGCATCAAGCAACAGTTGAAGAATTTGGCGATAAGTGGACTAAACCAGGTAACTTTGTTGGTAATGGTGCATTTGTTGTTAAAAACTGGGTTGTAAACGAGCGCTTAGAGCTAGTTCGTAACGAACAGTACTGGGATAATAAAGATACAAAACTTGATAAAGTAACGTTCTTACCAATCGAAAACCCAGTAGCTGAAATGAACCGTTTCTTATCTGGTGAAATCAGCTTCACTTCTACGCTTCCAACAGAGCACTTTAAGCGTCTTCAAAAAGAAGAACCAGAGTCTGTATCTGTTGAAGGCAGCCTGTGTACTTATTACTACTCGTTCAATACTCAAAAGAAACCATTTGATGATGTACGTGTTCGTAAAGCAATCTCTTACGCTATCGACCGTGATATCGTGTCAGGTGCTATCTTAGGTCAAGGTCAAAAACCGGCTTACTTCTTAACACCTGAAATCACAGCGGGCTTTAATCCTGAGCTTCCTGCTTACGGTAAGATGACTCAAGAAGAGCGTAATGCTGAAGCGAAACGTTTACTAGCAGAAGCTGGCTTCGGTCCTGAGAATCCACTTAAGTTTACCCTTCTATACAACACATCTGAAAACCATAAAAAAATCGCAGTTGCCGCTGGTTCTATGTGGAAGAAGACGCTTGGTCTAGAAGTTTCACTAGAAAACCAAGAATGGAAAACGTACCTAGACTCAAAAGATCAAGGTCAATTTGAAGTTGCCCGTGCCGGTTGGTGTGGTGATTATAATGAAGCGTCTTCTTTCTTAACTTTAATGGTAAGTAAGAACACAACAGGTGGTAAACACTACCTAAGCGCTGAGTATGATGCATTAATTGACAAAGCACTAAAATCAACATCTGAAGAAGAGCGCACTGCTATCTATCTACAAGCTGAACAGCTTTTAGCAGAAGACATGCCAATCGCACCTATCTATCAGTATGTTCGTTCTCGTCTATTGTCTCCACAAGTAGGCGGCTTCCCAGCAGAAAATGCGGAAGAAAAAATCTACTCAAAAGATCTATACATCAAAGCTAATTAATCATTAGCAAATAAAACTATAAAAAAAGTCACTGCACGCAGGATAGCGTGTAGTGACTAGATCTACCTCTATTTTATTTTTGTCACAGACTGGAAGAGTGAATTATGTTTCAATTCATTATCAAACGGATCCTTGAAGCAATCCCAACTATGTTGGTTTTGATCACTATCTCATTTTTCTTAATGAGATTCGCACCGGGTAATCCATTTTCTACAGAGCGCCCACTTCCGCCTGAAGTAATGGCGAACATCAATGCAAAGTATGGTTTAGATAAGCCTGTCTTTGAACAATACACAACGTATCTTGGAAACATTCTGCAAGGTGATTTTGGACCATCATTTAAATACCAAGATTACACAGTTAATGAGTTGGTTGAAGCGGCGTTACCTGTATCTGCAAAAGTGGGTTTCTTTGCCTTTATCTTTACCGTTGTACTTGGTGTATCTATTGGTACCTTAGCAGCATTAAGGCAAAATACCTGGCTCGATTACAGTATCATGTCCACCGCCATGGTCGGGGTGGTAATGCCATCCTTTGTGTTGGCACCAGCCCTTATTTATTTATTCTCAATTGAACTTGGTTGGTTCCCTGCAGGTGGCTGGCATGATGGTTCATTCAAATACATGTTCTTACCAATCTTGGGTATGTCATTTCTTTACGTTGCAACTTTCGCTCGTATTACCCGCGGTAGCATGATTGAAACTCTTAACAGTAACTTTATCCGTACAGCTCGAGCAAAGGGATTAAGCTACCGCTATATCGTTCTAAAACATGCGTTAAAACCAGCAATGCTGCCTGTTGTTTCTTATATGGGTCCTGCGTTTGTAGGTATTATTACTGGCTCAGTCGTTATCGAAACTATTTTTGGTCTACCAGGCATTGGTAAGTTATTCGTAAACGCAGCCTTTAACCGTGATTATTCGTTAGTAATGGGGGTGACCATCTTAATTGGTTTCCTATTCATTTTATTCAACGCCATTGTTGATGTGTTACTAGCAATAATTGACCCGAAAATTCGTTATTAATAGGGAACGGACGTATGTTAACTAAAAAAGAAAATTTAGAAGCGATCGAAAAGTTCTCAGAAAATCTTGAGATTGAAGGTCGAAGTTTATGGCAAGATGCTCGTCTGCGTTTTATGCGAAATAAAGCGGCGATGATCAGTCTTTTTATTCTTACTTTAATGACGTTAGCGGTTATTTTTCTGCCGATGTTCAGTCAATATGCATATGATGATACCGATTGGTATGCGCTGCATGCTGCTCCAAGTGCAGAGCATTTATTTGGCACCGATAGCTTAGGTCGTGATTTGTTTGTTCGTACTTTAGTTGGTGGCCGCATCTCATTGATGGTTGGTATCTTAGGTGCGTTAGTTGCGGTACTTATCGGGACTCTTTATGGCGCAACATCAGGGTTTGTTGGCGGTAAAGTTGACCGAGTTATGATGCGTTTCATTGAGATTTTATACGCGGTTCCATTTATGTTCCTAGTCATCGTATTAGTGACATTCTTTGGTCGTAATATCGTACTTATCTTTGTTGCTATCGGTGCGATTGCTTGGCTAGATATGGCTCGTATCGTTCGAGGTCAGACACTGAGTTTACGTAGCAAAGAGTTTATCGAAGCTGCACACGTGTGTGGTGTGAGTAAGTGGGGCATCATCACTCGCCATATCGTACCAAACGTATTAGGTATTGTTGCTGTTTATTCAACATTGCTTATTCCAAGTATGATCCTAACTGAATCTTTCCTATCTTTCCTAGGTCTAGGTGTTCAAGAGCCGATGACAAGTTGGGGTGCCTTGCTTCAAGAGGGCTCTCAAACAATGGAAGTGGCAATTTGGCAGTTAACTTTCCCCGCTTTATTTATGGTCGTTACCTTATTCTGCTTTAACTATGTGGGTGATGGTTTACGTGATGCGCTGGATCCAAAAGACAGATAACTCTCTGTGTGGACAGTTAATTATTAAACAAATTTGAGCAGGAAAGAATTATGAGTTTATTAGATGTAAAAGATCTGCGTGTAGAGTTTACAACTCAAGATGGTAACGTAACCGCAGTAAACGATTTAAACTTCTCACTTCAACAAGGTGAGACATTAGGCATTGTTGGTGAATCTGGCTCTGGTAAGTCACAGACAGTATTTGCACTAATGGGCCTATTAGCTAAAAACGGTATTATTACGGGTAGTGCAAAGTTTGAAGGCAAAGAAATTCTTAACCTTCCTGAAAAAGAGCTAAACAGTATTCGTGCTGAACAGATGGCGATGATTTTCCAAGATCCAATGACATCGCTTAATCCATACATGAAAGTTAGCGACCAGCTAATGGAAGTATTAATGCTACATAAAGGCATGGGTAAAGCAGAAGCGTTTGAAGAATCTGTCCGAATGCTAGAAGCGGTTAAAATTCCAGAAGCTCGTAAGCGTATTACTATGTACCCACATGAATTCTCAGGTGGTATGCGTCAGCGTGTGATGATAGCAATGGCGTTATTATGTCGTCCTAAGTTACTTATTGCAGATGAGCCAACAACCGCTCTTGATGTAACTGTACAAGCACAAATCATGGAATTATTGAATGAGCTGAAGAGTGAATTTAATACGGCAATTATTATGATTACCCACGATTTGGGTGTGGTTGCAGGGTCATGTGACAAAGTGCTTGTAATGTACGCTGGTCGTACAATGGAATACGGCACAGTAAATGAAATATTTTATGAACCAAGTCACCCATATGCAGAAGGTCTATTAAAAGCGATTCCGCGTTTAGATCAAGAAGGTGAGATTTTACCAACGATTCCTGGTAATCCACCTAACTTACTTCGTTTACCTACGGGTTGCCCTTATCAAGAGCGCTGCCATCGAGTAATGAGCCGTTGTAAGCAAGAAGCTCCGATCTTATTGCCGTTTGGTCAAGATAGATTACGTGCTTGTTTTTCTGATCAGGAGACGTGGTAATGTCAGCAGATAAAAATTTAATCTTAGATGTAAAGAATCTAAAAGTTCACTTTAGCATTGCATCAAAATCAGTATGGCCATGGGCTAAACCTGCGAACTTAAAAGCAGTAGATGGTGTAAATGTTCGCTTATATGAAGGCGAAACACTGGGTGTCGTAGGTGAGTCCGGCTGTGGTAAATCAACATTTGCTCGTGCAATTATCGGTTTGGTAGAAGCAACAGAAGGCGAAGTAGTTTGGCTGGGTGAAGATTTAACTAAATTAGATGACGAGCCTTTGCGTCAAAAACGTAAAGAGATCCAAATGATCTTTCAAGATCCATTGGCATCTCTTAACCCACGTATGACGGTAGGCGATATCATTGCTGAGCCACTACAGACTTTCTATCCAAAACTGACAAAAGATGAAGTGAAAGATAGAGTAAAAGAGATGATGGCAAAGGTGGGGTTATTACCAAACGTAATCAACCGTTACCCTCATGAATTCTCTGGTGGTCAGTGTCAGCGTATCGGTATTGCTCGTGCACTAATTCTAAAGCCTAAAATGATCATCTGTGATGAGCCTGTATCTGCTCTAGATGTATCGATTCAAGCACAGGTAGTAAACTTACTTAAAGAGTTGCAAAAAGAGCTTGGCTTAAGTTTAGTCTTTATTGCCCACGATTTATCTGTCGTTAAGCATATCTCAGATCGCGTATTGGTTATGTATTTGGGCAATGAGGTTGAGCTTGGCGAGTCTGATGCGTTGTTTAGTGACCCTAAGCACCCATACACTAAAGCGCTGATGTCAGCGGTTCCAATTCCAGATCCAAAGCTTGAGAGAGCAAAAGTGATTGAGATGCTAGAAGGGGATTTACCTTCACCTATTAATCCACCATCTGGTTGTGTATTCCGTACTCGTTGCCCTCAAGCTACAGATATATGTGCACAGACTAAACCAGAGCTAAAAGGAACAGATGTACACGCCGTTTCTTGTTTAGCGGTAACCGATATCTAATGTAAAAAGCCATCATAATTCGATGAATTATGATGGCAATTTCAGTTTTTAATCATTCAGCCTGTGACAGGCTTAAGCGCGATAATCTATTTATATCGCGCTTTTTTTATGTCTATACCAATCTACATAAGTATTTGATCATTCTTACTTGTTAAAATCGATTATATCTGCGTTATAACTTTTGTAATTAGATCCACTAGTTACTGCAATTTATGCCTTGCTCTAATCGATTTTTCCTACGCAATTATCTGAACAACTACTTATCCAGAATGGTATTATTCTGCTTCGCCGTCAATGTCAGCAAACCAGTAACCGATATTTACAAATTGCAGTAAATTAGCCACTGAATGTGGATCTTGCAATAAACCCTCAACATCGAGTTGTGTGAATTCTGACGTTTCACATAAAGCAATCACATCATTTTTTACGCTTAAAGGGAAAACATAGCTTTCACCATCAATATAAAGTGTCATGTTATCTTCACATGTTTCGATTTCATGATAGAAAGCTCGAATTCCAGCGACTTTAATCAGAGCTTGACCTGACTGTAAATAGCTAATTAATTCCTCAGTTGTCCATTTTTCAGAATCAGGAAGGATATTTAAATGATGGCGTGAATTACTTAAATATTCACCCATAAATTGCTTTAGCGTTTGTTCATCCGACATAGCATTTAACATCATTGCTTTTAAATCTTCAAAGCTCTGCGTGCTAATTTCAGTACCGTGACTTTGCGCTTGAAGATCTGGATTGTGGTAATGCACATCACCTTTGTCATTCTCAATAATGAAGTCAGCAAAGTTACTCACTAGCTCTTGTTCTTTTGGTGAACGAAAACCTGCAGAATAACTCATTGATGGTTCTAATGCATAACCGTCATGTGGGAAGCCTGGTGGGATATAAAGAATATCACCAGGTTCTAAGATTTGATCGATAATAGGGTCAAAACCCGTGATTTGTTTTAGTGCACTATGGCGGTGTTCTTCTTGATATTCGCCAATATCACCAACTCGCCAGTGGCGTTTCCCTTGACCTTGAATGATAAATACATCGTATTGGTCAATGTGTGGACCTACGCCACCATCAGGTACTGAATAGCTGATCATGATGTCATCAAATAACCAGTTTGGCATTTGTTTGAATGGCTTGAATAGTTCAGCCGCACCTTCGTGCCAGTGGTTAGCCGCTTGAACAATAATAGACCAATTGGTTTCACCAAGCGTATCGAACAGTTCTTCGCTTAATGGGCCGTGTTCCGCTTTCCATTCGTTGTTTAAGTTAGAAACAAAGCGAGAATCCACATCATTTTCTAGCGTTAAGCCAGCGAGTTCCTCAGGTGTAACAGGATCTTGAAAGTTTTCAAAACCGCCTTTGATAATGACGGGTTTCTTTTGCCAATATTCAGCAAGGAATTCTTTTAACGAAAAGCTTAATTGATACATAATTGTTTCCAATAAAAATGCCCGATAGTCGGGCATTTAAAATAAATGTAAAGTGAAAGTAGAGCTTAGAATTTCACGTTATTATGGTATTGGCTCAGGATCTCTACCATTTTTTCCATGGTTTCTTTAGAAGGAGGATTAACCCCTTCAAGAGGGTAATCAAGTCCCATAGCTTGCCATTTGTGGGCACCTAATTGGTGGTATGGAAGCAGCTCTATTTTCTCAATGTTGTCCATGTCTTTAATGAACTCACCAAGTAGATGAGCGGATTCTTCATCATCAGTGTAACCTGGGACAATAACGTAACGGATCCATGTTTTTTGGCCGATTTTATGTAAATAACGAGCAAAATCAAGAACTCGAGTGTTAGATACGCCAATAAACTCTTTATGAACATCATCTTTCATTTGTTTTAGATCAAGCATAACAAGATCTGAAACTTCTAATACTTCATCAATCACATCAGTGTGTTTACGAATGTAGCCATTCGTATCTAGGCAGGTATGCATACCTTCGGCTTGTGCAGCACGGAAGAAGTCACGTACAAACTCAGGTTGAAGCATTGCTTCGCCACCAGAACAGGTAATGCCACCGCCAGATGCTTTCATAAAGTGACGATAGCTTTTTGCTTCTTCAATTAATTCAGTAACGGTAACTTCTTTACCTTCATGCGTGTCCCAAGTATCGCGGTTATGGCAATACATACAACGCATTAAACAACCTTGTAAAAAGATGATAAAGCGAATACCTGGACCATCAACGGTACCACAAGATTCAAAAGAGTGAATACGACCTACAGACATGACGACATTTCTCCGAACTATAATTATGTGGCCATTTTATTACACTTTGGACCAATTAAGTAGGGCAAACCAGAGAGAAATAGGGGGAATTATGAGGAAAGTGGAAATAAAAAAGCCCCACCAAAATGGCAGGGCTTAATGCTACTTAATTAACGCTGAAATTATAGAGTTTCAGTGAAAGTACGTGCGATTACGTCTTTTTGTTGTTCAGTAGTTAGAGAGTTAAAACGCACAGCGTAACCCGATACACGGATAGTCAGTTGTGGGTAGTTCTCTGGGTGCTTAACTGCGTCTTCTAGAGTTTCACGGTTAAGAACGTTTACGTTAAGGTGTTGACCACCCTCTACGTTAGCTTCGTGGTGGAAGTAACCATCCATTAGGCCAGCAAGGTTAGAACGACGGTTGTCATCGTCTTTACCTAGTGCGTTAGGAACGATAGAGAATGTGTAAGAGATACCATCTTGTGCATCAGCAAACGGTAGTTTACCTACTGAAGTTAGAGATGCTACAGCACCTTTCTCATCACGGCCGTGCATTGGGTTAGCACCAGGAGCAAAAGGAGCACCTGCTTGACGACCATCTGGCGTGTTACCAGTTTTCTTACCGTATACAACGTTAGATGTAATAGTAAGAATTGATTGAGTAGGGATAGCGTTACGGTACATTTTAAGCTTACGGATTTTACCCATGAACGTAGAAACTAGTTCACATGCGATATCATCAACGCGAGCGTCGTTGTTACCAAATTTAGGGTAATCACCTTCGATGTCGAAATCGATAGCGATGCCATCTTCGTCACGAATTGGTTTAACTGTAGCGTACTTGATTGCAGCTAGAGAATCGGCAGCAACAGATAGACCAGCAATACCACAAGCCATTGTACGACGAACGTCACGGTCATGAAGAGCCATTAGAGACGCTTCGTAGCTGTACTTGTCGTGCATGTAGTGGATAGAGTTCAATGCTGTAACGTATTGAGTTGCTAACCAATCCATGAAGTGATCTAGACGATCCATTACTTTAGCGTAATCAAGAACTTCATCAGTCATTGGCGCTTCTTTAGGGCCAACTTGGATTTTTAGCTTCTCATCAACACCGCCGTTGATTGCGTAAAGCATCGTTTTCGCAAGGTTAGCACGAGCACCGAAGAACTGCATTTGCTTACCAACGATCATTGGAGATACACAACAAGCGATTGCGTAGTCATCTGATGCTAGGTCAGGACGCATTAGGTCATCATTTTCGTACTGGATAGAAGAAGTATCGATAGATACTTTCGCACAGAAACGTTTGAAGCCGTCAGGCAGTTGCTCAGACCAAAGAACCGTGATGTTTGGCTCTGGAGAAGGACCCATTGTGTAAAGGCTGTTTAGGAAACGGAAGTTAGTACGTGTAACTAGAGTACGACCGTCAAGACCCATACCACCCATAGATTCTGTAGCCCAGATTGGGTCACCAGAGAATAGTTCATCGTATTCAGGAGTACGTAGGAAACGAACCATACGTAGCTTCATTACGAAATGGTCGATCATTTCTTGAGCTTGTTCTTCAGTTAGAAGACCAGCGTCGATATCACGTTGGATGTAGATGTCTAGGAAAGTCGAAGTACGACCTAGAGACATTGCAGCACCGTTTTGAGATTTAACAGCAGCTAGGTAGCCGAAGTAAGTCCACTGAATTGCTTCTTGTGCAGTAGTTGCTGGCTCAGAGATATCACAACCGTATTTAGCTGCCATAACTTTGATTTGACCTAGAGCACGGTGTTGCTCAGCAATTTCTTCACGAAGTTGCATTGTAGCAGTTAGATCTTCGCCTTTTTCAAAACGTTCTTGTAAAGAAGCGAATTGAGCTAGTTTGTCTTTGATTAGGAAATCAATACCGTAAAGTGCAACACGACGGTAATCACCAATGATACGACCACGGCCGTATGCATCAGGAAGACCAGTTAGAACACCTGATTTACGACAGTTTAGGATGTCTTTAGTGTAGATATCGAAAACACCAGCATTGTGTGTTTTGCGGTACTCAGAGTAGATTTTTGAAACCATAGGATCAAGTTCGCGATCGTATGCTTTACAAGAACCTTCAACCATACGCACACCGCCGTTAGGGATGATTGCACGTTTTAGAGGCGCTTCTGTTTGAAGACCAACGATTGTTTCAAGGTCTTTTTCAATGTAACCCGCATCGTGAGATGTGATGGTAGAGATAACTGAAGTATCAAAATCAACAGGTGCGTGAGTTGCGTTTTCCTGTTTGATGCCTTCCATTACTTTAGCCCAAAGCTTGTTAGTTGCTTCAGTACCTTCAGAAACTAGGAATTCTTCGTCACCTTCATAAGGTGCATAGTTCTTTTGGATGAAATCGCGAACGTTAACTTCGTTTTGCCACTCACCGTCTGCAAAACCTGTCCAAGCTTTAGCAAATTGCTCTGCCATGATATACCTACCTTTTTAGTAGAAAAAATTCGTACTATTCATAATGGGCTTGAGCTGCCCACATCCTCGTTAGAGGTAAAACAGTACACTCAATTTAATAACAATATAAATGATTATAAAATTTAGCCTATAAGCATTTATATTGCGACTAACCGTTCGATTTTTCAATACTACCTTAAACTTTTTTTGCAAACCTTAAACTAAATCAATAAATCTTCAATTTTTTTAATAAAATGGGGTAATTTATTTTATTACCCCATAAGTATTATACGTGAGGTGTCACTATTATAGTAGTGCCTTGATGCCGTATTGACCTTCAAGCATGCCAACTGCAAGCATTGCAATTAAACAAATTACTAATACACCGCCAGGAATAACAATACGGTCAACAAAAGAAAGTGTCTTAGGACGTTCTTTATCACCAATCAAACCATTGTTATCAAGAAGCATAGTCATAGCCCAAGCTAAAACTGGGTTTGCTACTGCTGCGGCAAAGATACAAATACCTGCAGATTGTGCGTCTTTGTTTTCTTTAACCATTTGAACACCGGCTTCAAGCATTGGTAAGAATACACCAACTAATAGAGCCATACACATTACTGGTGGCCATACTGCAACATCCATAGGGAAGCCAAGGATAGCAATAATCATTACGATTGTACCAAGAAGGATAGCACCACCTGGGATCGGACGCTTAGCAATTGCTGCTGGGATCATATACGTACCCCAAGAAGATGTGATGTTACCACCACCAACTGCAGTACCTACCATTTGACGGATAGAACACATTGTCATCGTGTCATCAACGTCCATTAGTACTTTTTCAGTACGACGAGGGTAGTTAAGTTCTTGGAAGATACGGTGACCAAGGAAATCAGGTGACCACATTGCAACCGCTAGGATAGCAAAAGGTAGAGAAGCTAAGAAGTGCTGCAGGTTTGGTAAACCAAGCATCCAACCTTCTTCAGTTGACCCCCACCAGTAAACAGGGTTTAGGTTAGGGATACCCATCTCAGTTTCAAACTTAAGATCAAAACCAGCACCAAGAGCAAGTGCAACTGCTAAACCAGCAAACGCACAAGCAGGGATTGCTAACCAGCGTTTGTTAATACGAGCAAGATAAGCGTATAGAACAATGTTTACTGCTAATACGATTAAACCAATGTAGCCTAACTCGCCTTCAAGACCAGTAGACCAAGCTTGTATATTGCTAATCTGACCCATTGCTCCACTGAAGCCAAGGAAGACAAGAAGACCACCAGCAACCCCTTCAGAGGTTAAGTTGACTAACTTGGAACCGCCTTTGAAATAACTCAATAGTAAGCCGAATACACCTAATAAAATGGCAAGAGCAAGAGGGTGTGCACCAGCTAACGCGATCGCACCGATAAGTGGGATCATTGGGCCATGGTTACCTGCAAGGTTAGCGCGAGGGTTAAAGAAACCAGAGGCTAGAATACAGAATAAAAAAGCAGGGATAAGCATTTCTACACGAGCAACTTCAATGGCAAATTCTTTACCTAAGTTGATGTGTGGCCATGCTTGAGTAAGGCCATCAGCCCAAGACATCATTACCGCAGAGTACATTGCAATGATGCCGATAGTTCCGGCTAAAGCAGGAACAAGATCTTCAAGTTCAAAGCGGAAGTCACGACCAGGTAGGTTTAAACCAAAGCGGCGTGGTTTCATAATTTGCAGTTCATGATCTAGGTAATCTGAACGGCTATCGAACTCAGAAGCTGGGCGATGTAACTCGCTATAGCTCTTTTCGTTCTGCTCTTTGTCTATAGACATAGAATCCTCATAATAGAATTTTAAGTATTAAAAAATCAATAAGTAGATATTGATGTTGTTCTTGTTATTTTCGCCGAGTGTAGCACACGAAAATTAAGCCAATGATTGATCTTGATCACTATATAATTGTATATGAAAGAAAACTACAAAATGAAACGGTTAATACTTTGGTGTTATTATGTTAATGATAGAGTTGTTATTAAATTTCTCCTTTAATAACAGTTCTCTACAGTGTTTTTGATGCATTTTATTAATGGTATCAACAATATTGAACTTGTTAATAATTCTTAATAAAAAACAAATTATAGCAGTAATTCGTTTACATGTAGTACATATACTATGTGCTAGTTTTACTGTACTTAAACATAAATACACAGAAAATAAATGTTTTAATATTGTTAATGTGAAATTGAATAGAAATTATAAAATAATGGCCAAAAGTGAATGATATTCTTTTAAAATTAAATTTAAATTTTTATCGTGTCTAATTTTTGTTCGCTATTCATACTTTGGTTAATAAATTGTTGCTTGTGATAATTTTGAGTGTTAAATTCTAAGAATAAAGTGAAAAGCAAACGATTAATGTGTATTGAATTAGGAGTTATGGCGCATGAAGGATGCTGTCGCGCTAGAAGTGAAAGACTTACATAAACATTTTGGACAAAATGAAGTCTTAAAAGGTATTTCCCTAGAGGCTAATAAGGGTGATGTAATCTCAATTATTGGCTCATCTGGTTCAGGTAAGAGTACCTTCCTGCGTTGTATCAACTTACTTGAAACACCAACTCATGGCGAAATTTGGGTCAATGGTGAATTGATTGAGATGAAAAACAATCGTTTAGGTGAAGCAATCCCCTCCAATGAAAAACAAGTTCAACGAATACGCTCACGTCTTGCTATGGTTTTTCAAGGCTTTAATCTATGGTCACACATGACGGTGTTACAAAATGTAATCGAAGCACCAATACATGTTTTGGGTGTGCCGAAAGCCGAAGCTATTGAAAAAGCGGAACAACTTTTAAAACAAGTCGGTCTTTACGAGCGTAGGGACTATTACCCTGGGCACTTATCAGGAGGCCAACAGCAACGTGCAGCAATAGCACGAGCATTAGCGGTAGATCCTGAAGTGATGTTATTTGATGAACCAACTTCAGCACTTGATCCTGAGTTGGTTGGTGAAGTTCTTGGGGTTATGCGAGATCTTGCTGAAGAAGGCCGAACTATGTTGGTAGTGACGCATGAAATGGCGTTTGCACGAGATGTTTCTAATCATGTGATGTTTTTACATCAGGGTTTAGTAGAAGAGCAGGGCGATCCCGCTAAGCTATTTACTAATCCAGAATCAGATCGTTTAAAGCAGTTTATCTCATCTATCTATTAGAAATCGATAGATGGCTGAGTAATATAAAGAAACACAGCTTATAAATATAAAAATCGTTAGTTACAGGAGCAAGGAAATGAAGAAGTGGTTATTAGCAGCCGTTGTGGCATCTACAGCAGTCACTGGTGCAGCTCAAGCAAAAGAATGGAAGCAAATTCGATTTGGTATTGAAGGAGCATATCCTCCTTTTAGTTGGACTGAGCCTTCAGGTGAACTAAAAGGGTTTGATGTTGATATGGCAAATGCCTTATGCAAAGAGATGGAAGCGCGCTGTAAAATCGTAGCGCAAGATTGGGATGGCATTATTCCATCATTGCTGGCTCGTAAATACGATGCGATTATCGCAGCTATGTCGATTACTGAAGAACGTAAAAAGAAAATTGATTTTACAGAAAAATACGCACTGATCCCAAATAAATTTGTCGCTAAGAAAGGCACTGATTTAGTCATGACTAAAGAGGGTCTTAAAGGCGTCACTGTTGGTGTTCAGCGTGCGACAACACACGACAAATATTTAACTGATAATTTTGGTAAAGGTGTTGATCTTAAGCGTTACGGTTCATTTGATGAAGCGTATTTGGATCTAAAAGCAGGTCGTATTGATACGGTTCTTGGTGATGCATCAGCATTAGAAGAGGGGCTGATTAATAAACCAGGTGGCAAAGCCTATGAGTTTGTTGGTCCATCACTAACGGATCCAAAGTGGTTTGGCGATGGTTTTGGTATTGCAACTCGTAAGCAAGATAAAGATTTAACTAAGCAGCTGAATGCAGCAATTCAATCTTTACGCGAAAAGGGTATTTATCAAGAGATTGCAGCTAAATACTTTAACTATGATGTTTATGGTGAATAAAAGCCAATAGGTAAGCATAAAAAGGGAAGAGGCAATAGCTTTGTCTCTTCCACTATTTCTAATACTTATATTTATACCAATAAAGGATAATTATTTTTATTGGTTTAAGTATTAAAGCGAAAGCTTGGAAGCAGTATGTTAGATTTACAAGGATATGAATCCTCCATCTTAGACGGAGCCATGGTTACACTTCAAGTAGCTATACTGTCTCTTATCTTAGCAGTTTTTTTAGGTCTATTAGGGGCGCTCGCTAAAATGGCACCTTATCGTTGGGCTAGAGGTATTGCTACTCTCTATACTACGGTTGTTCGTGGTATCCCTGATCTTGTTTTGATGATGCTGTTATTTTTTGGCGGTCAAATGCTGCTTA
This sequence comes from Aliivibrio sp. S2TY2, assembly GCF_028765525.1. Taxonomy (NCBI): domain Bacteria; kingdom Pseudomonadati; phylum Pseudomonadota; class Gammaproteobacteria; order Vibrionales; family Vibrionaceae; genus Aliivibrio; species Aliivibrio sp. S2TY2. The sequence continues at coordinate 389,643 of NZ_JARACS010000003.1, forward strand.
ATAATGGGTTATACGCAACTAATGAATGGATTAATGAGTGGATGACCAACTCTAATCCTGACCATGAATGGATATCTTACCTTCCAGATTATATTGAAATCAGTCCGTTTATTGCAGGTATTTTAACTATTGGTTTTATCTTTGGTGCTTACATGGCTGAAACATTTCGCGGTGCCATTATGGCGGTTGACCGTGGTGAAATGGAAGCTGCAAAAGCGTATGGTATGAGTGGAGCGATGGCTTTTCGTCGTATCCTCTTTCCTCAAATGCTTCGCCATGCCTTACCAGGTTTTGGTAATAATTGGTTAGTTTTATTAAAAACCACTGCGCTGGTTTCAATTATTGGTTTAGAAGATATGGTTCGAGTCAGCTCAATGGCTGCTGGTACGACTAAAATGCCATTTACTTTCTATATGTCCGTCGCGTGTATTTTCTTACTATTTACTGCTATATCAACAGGTGCTTTAAAACTTGTTGAGCGTAAATTCAGCATTCATATGAGGTAAGCATGGATTTTTCAATCATTATTGAGAGCCTACCTGTGTATTTAGAAGGGCTTTGGACTACGGTTTGGTTAGTGACTCTTTCTCTTATTGTTGGCTTATGTATTGCTGTCCCTTCAGCAATAGCAAGAAACAGTAATAATCCATTAATTTGGGTGCCCGCTTGGGCGTATATTTACTTTTTCCGTGGGACACCATTACTTATTCAGCTATACCTAATTTATTATGGGATGGATCAGTTTTTTCCCGTGAAAGATACACTATGGGAGCACGCATCATTTTGTGCTTTAGTGGCATTTGCATTAAATACGGGCGCATATACAGCTGAAATTGTTCGTGGATCAATTAATGGATTACCACAAGGTGAGATAGAAGCAGCAAAAGCGTATGGAATGAGTCAATTTCAGACCTATAAGCGCATTATTTTACCAAGTGCTTTGCGTAGAGCGCTTCCCGCTTACAGTAATGAAGTGATCTTTATGCTCCATGGTTCAGCGATTGCAGGTATCGTTACTTTAATGGATTTAACAGGCGCAGCTCGCTTAGTGAATTCACGATATTACGCGCCATTTGAGTCATATATAGCGGCTGGTTTATTCTATATGTGCTTAACGTTTATTATCATTTTTGTATTTAAGCAATTAGAAACTCGACTGCTTAGATTTATGAGGCCGTTAAGTTAACTGTATTTTAAACACAGAAAAAAGAGCACAAGATGTGTTCTTTTTTTATTCATATCAATCCGTGGTATAAGAGCAAATCGCATAAGTATATAGTCAGATATTTATCCAGATAGATATCATGATAGTATGGTCAGATTATACTTTTGAGGTGGTGATTATGGGATTATCGTTTTTATTGGTGAGACTAGTTAAATTAGCGATTATCTGTGCTGTATTTTTAAGCGTTTTTGATTTTATTGAGCATGGCGAAATTCTTTGGTACCAACGTTGGTTCTAAGTATAAAAAAGAGCACTGTCCTGTGCTCTTTTTTACTTTATAACCACTAATTAAAATGATGACTATATTGCGTCATTTAAAAATAAATTAACACCAGTCAGTTCACTGACCTCATCAAGATAATTCTTTAAATGAGGTGGGAAGTCTAATCCTTTAACGACAGTTAAATTACGAATAAATGGGAAAAAGTTAATATCATCCCATGTGATTTTATTGCCTTTTTCTGATGGTAGCGTAATGAAATTAACATCAACCAATAATGGATTTAATTGTTTAATATAATCATCACTTTGAGCTAGCGCTTGCTCAAAGGGCATACCAATAAACGCTTCTTTTTTCTCTGTATACCAAGTAATTGCTTCAGGTCGTTGAAACTCTTGTAAATTTAGTTGAGTCCAGCGAGGGAAGGTAAGATTAAAGAATAAAGGACGAGCTGTATCTAACCACTCAGAAATCTCATCGGCGTGAGTCGCTTGCTCAATAACAGAGTGATGATCGTGCTTATCCAGAAACTCTGCGATATCCAAGCTTTCCGCCATGTAGCTGCCGTCTTCTTTCTCTAAAATAGGTACCATGTTTGCACCGACTTTCTCAATTCGGCTATCTACATCATCATTCTGCATATAGATGAATTCAATAGACTGATTTTTAATACCAGCAACCATTTTAGCTTTCATACAAAACGGACAATGTTCAAATAAGAATAATTTCATACTACTTCCTTATTAAAAAAGCCCCACACTAGAATATAAGGTAGGGCTTTAAATCGTTATTTAAATGTAGACCAGATTGGGGCGTGATCAGACGGTTTTTCAATGCCACGTAGTTCGTAATCAATACCCGACTCTGTGCATTTAGCTGCAAGTGTTGGTGTAGCCATTACCACATCAATACGAAGGCCACGGTTATCAACAAAGCCTTTAGAGCGGTAATCAAACCATGAGTACTGATCGGTCACTTCTGGATGAAGGTTACGGAAGGTGTCTTCAAAACCCCAGTCTTTTAATGTTTGTAACCATTCTCGCTCTTCTGGCTGGAATGAACACTTACCTGTTTTTAACCAGCGCTTCGCATTTGGTTCACCAATACCAATATCTGAATCTATAGGGCTGATATTAATGTCACCCATAATGATCAGTTCTTCATCGCTCTTATGGTGAGTGTTTAGGTGAGTCATGAGATCTTTATAGAACTGGCGTTTGTACGGGAATTTAGTTTCATGCTTGATGTTATCACCCTGTGGGAAATAACCATTCATAACCGTGAATTGTGAGCCATCTTCACGTTGATGTGTTGTCATGATCATACGTTTTTGATGTTCTTCGGTATCCGTATCAAACCCATACTGAACAGAGATAGGCTCTTGTTTACATAGCATAGCAACACCGTAATGTGCTTTTTGGCCATGGAAGTACACTTTATAGCCCATCGCCTCGACGGCTTCGACAGGGAACATTTCGTTATGTACTTTGATCTCTTGAAGACCAATAACATCAGGGTTGTGCTTATCAATAATCGCTTGAAGTTGATGAAGGCGAGCACGGAGGCCATTTATGTTGAATGAGATTACTTTCATTATGGTTAAAATCCTTGTTTTTATTTTGAATCCTATGAAGAAAGGATCTTTTAATACAACGATATTACCATTAATTTGATAGATAAGTTAATTCATTAACTTAGCCGTAGGCTTGCATGTCTCACAATGCCATGTGCATTTCTGTTGTCCAAAGCCCGCTTTTATCCATGCCATTGTTACGCTAGTCGATGGGTTACAAAAAGCCTCTTTGTTACATAAGCTACAGGTTTTCCATTGTGAAGGCTCTTGCTGCTTTTGAGTTTGTGCTATGTGCATTTTAATGCCTCTATTTATATTATCGAAAACAAACTAACTGTATATTTGAACAGTGGTTTTGGCAAGGAATAAAAAGAGAATCAGACGTTTTATTTCTTACAGACACAAAAAAAGCCAATTCATTTCTGAATTGGCTTTTCGATCTCTTACGAGAT
>NZ_JARACS010000030.1:0-1561 GCF_028765525.1 Aliivibrio sp. S2TY2
AAAACTTTAATTGAAGAGTTTGATCATGGCTCAGATTGAACGCTGGCGGCAGGCCTAACACATGCAAGTCGAGCGGTAACAGAAATTAGCTTGCTAATTTGCTGACGAGCGGCGGACGGGTGAGTAATGCCTGGGAATATGCCTTAGTGTGGGGGATAACTATTGGAAACGATAGCTAATACCGCATAATGTCTTCGGACCAAAGAGGGGGACCTTCGGGCCTCTCGCGCTAAGATTAGCCCAGGTGAGATTAGCTAGTTGGTGAGGTAAGAGCTCACCAAGGCGACGATCTCTAGCTGGTCTGAGAGGATGATCAGCCACACTGGAACTGAGACACGGTCCAGACTCCTACGGGAGGCAGCAGTGGGGAATATTGCACAATGGGCGAAAGCCTGATGCAGCCATGCCGCGTGTATGAAGAAGGCCTTCGGGTTGTAAAGTACTTTCAGTAGGGAGGAAGGCGTTGTCGTTAATAGCGGCTTCGTTTGACGTTACCTACAGAAGAAGCACCGGCTAACTCCGTGCCAGCAGCCGCGGTAATACGGAGGGTGCGAGCGTTAATCGGAATTACTGGGCGTAAAGCGCATGCAGGTGGTTCATTAAGTCAGATGTGAAAGCCCGGGGCTCAACCTCGGAACCGCATTTGAAACTGGTGAACTAGAGTGCTGTAGAGGGGGGTAGAATTTCAGGTGTAGCGGTGAAATGCGTAGAGATCTGAAGGAATACCAGTGGCGAAGGCGGCCCCCTGGACAGACACTGACACTCAGATGCGAAAGCGTGGGGAGCAAACAGGATTAGATACCCTGGTAGTCCACGCCGTAAACGATGTCTACTTGGAGGTTGTGGCCTTGAGCCGTGGCTTTCGGAGCTAACGCGTTAAGTAGACCGCCTGGGGAGTACGGTCGCAAGATTAAAACTCAAATGAATTGACGGGGGCCCGCACAAGCGGTGGAGCATGTGGTTTAATTCGATGCAACGCGAAGAACCTTACCTACTCTTGACATCCAGAGAATTCGCTAGAGATAGCTTAGTGCCTTCGGGAACTCTGAGACAGGTGCTGCATGGCTGTCGTCAGCTCGTGTTGTGAAATGTTGGGTTAAGTCCCGCAACGAGCGCAACCCTTATCCTTGTTTGCCAGCACGTAATGGTGGGAACTCCAGGGAGACTGCCGGTGATAAACCGGAGGAAGGTGGGGACGACGTCAAGTCATCATGGCCCTTACGAGTAGGGCTACACACGTGCTACAATGGCGCATACAGAGGGCTGCAAACTAGCGATAGTAAGCGAATCCCAAAAAGTGCGTCGTAGTCCGGATCGGAGTCTGCAACTCGACTCCGTGAAGTCGGAATCGCTAGTAATCGTAGATCAGAATGCTACGGTGAATACGTTCCCGGGCCTTGTACACACCGCCCGTCACACCATGGGAGTGGGCTGCAAAAGAAGTGGGTAGTTTAACCTTCGGGAGGACGCTCACCACTTTGTGGTTCATGACTGGGGTGAAGTCGTAACAAGGTAGCCCTAGGGGAACCTGGGGCTGGATCACCTCCTTAAACGATAGATT
>NZ_JARACS010000031.1:0-1285 GCF_028765525.1 Aliivibrio sp. S2TY2
ATGTCTCGTCCTAAAATACGTTGACGATTTTTAATTGAAAGCTAAGTGCGTATGCACTTGGCTTTTTTTATGTACTTGATTTGGTGTACTCATTCCCAAACTTAAATGCGGTCGCATTTCATTATAAATAAAAATAGATTCTTCAACTAGGAATCTTAATTCATCTAAATCTTTGCATTCATATAGAAGGAACTCTTGCTTAAGGATCCCATTAATTCTTTCAGCTAATGCGTTTTGATAGCAATCATATCCATCAGTCATTGACGGCTTAATATCATTTTCGTTTAGTTTTTTTTGATAAACCTTTGAACAATATTGTAAACCCCGATCTGAATGGTGGATAGTATCTCTTTGATACTGACGATTATCTATTGCCATATCAAGAGCTTTGACTACATCTGTCGCTTTCATCTCGTCACTTAATTCATATCCCATAATCCTTCGACTATAAGCATCTGTTACTAAAGATAAATAATGAACACCTTTCTGTGATTGAACGTAAGTGATATCACTGACAAAAACCTCTTCAGGCGCTTGAGGAGTTAATTCTTTAAGTAAATTAGGATGTTTTTTCATCCAATGCTTACTGTAGGTAGTTTTTGTGTAACTTCGCTTAGGTTTTACTAATAAACACTCATTTCTTAAATAAGAAAAGAAGTTATCCCTACCTAACTTTATACCATGAGTGATAAATTTGGGCTTAAGTAAAAAATATAATTTTTTACCTCCAATACGAGGCATATATCGTCGAATTTCTTGCACCATATTCTTGACCGGTGAAAGTTCAACTGCACGTTTTAAAGCTCTACGCTCTTGTTGGTATATACATTGCCTTGTTATGCCAAGTAGCTGACTAGCTCGCTCTAAGCTAATCATTTTCTGCTTTTGAAGACTTCTTGCTCCTTGGCAATATACTTTTTTCTAAGGCCAGCACCGTGCTCTGCGTCCATGATATTGACTACTTCATTAAGTAATAAATTACGCATTCTTTCATCATCAAGCTCTCGCTCTAAACGTTTAATTTTTTGTGCCGGTGACTCTTTTGCTTTCGGGGATTTAGGCATAATAATCTTAGGTGATTGAGACCAGTCCATCTTACCGTGTTTTCTTAACCAAGTAAGTACAGTAGAACGGCCCTGAATGCCATAAATGTTTTGAGCTTGCTTATAGGTCATATCGCCTTTTTCTATAGCGGTAACAAGCTGCAATTTAAAGCCTAATGAATAATCGCGTTGAGTTCGCTTATTCTTTGTTTTTTCTTGATTTTTCATATAAAAGTCCTAAA
>NZ_JARACS010000032.1:0-1184 GCF_028765525.1 Aliivibrio sp. S2TY2
CGACTATGGTGTCAATTACTAATTATTAGCGTGGTTTTTATCCCACATGACACCATCTCGTACCATTGAATTAAGTATCACAACCATCTTTCTAACGCAGGCAATAATAGCGAGCTTTTTGGGTTTTCCCTCAGCTACGAGGCGACTGTAAGTCGACTTAAATACGGGGTTACATTGCATTGCTGACATCATCGCCATATAGAGAACCGTCCGTACTTGTTTACGGCCTCCTTTGATTTTTCTATGGCCTTTGTAGCACCCGCTATCCCGATTTATAGGGGCGACGCCAACCAAAGCTGAAGCTTTTTTATTACTAATACTTCCAAGCTCAGGGAGATTACTTATTAGCGATGCAGCGGCAACTTTCCCTATGCCAGGAACGCTTTGAAGGATTTCATTTTTATGCTTATATTCATCGCAAGATTCAATAAGTTTAATGATTTTTTCTTCAATCTTTTGGATTTGATTTTTGAAAGCGGTCAATATTGGTTTAATGGTCATCGCTAGTTCTTTAGGGAGTATTTGAAGGCGATTCTTTTCCATGGTTTGCATGGATAATAATTGGTTTCTACGAATGACTAAGTCGCTCATTAGCCTTATGTTTTCAGGCTTTAGAGTTGATAGTGGGGGCTCAATTCTTTCAGAGTACAAAGCAATTAATTGGGCATCTAATTTATCTGTTTTGGCTATTTGTCCAATAGCGCCAGCAAATCGTCTTACATGAATGGGGTTGGCAACCACGTAGGGAAGCTTAGCCTTTGAGCAAGCAAGAACAAAGGGGACTTCAAGTCTGCCTGTTGCCTCAATAACGATGCGTTCTGGTTTATGTTTCTTGATGGTTGTAATGGCTTCTTCTATGCCTTTAGCGTCATTAGAAACAGAAAAGAACAGACCTACGGGTCTGATGAAAATGTCTAGTTGAGTTTTACCGGTATCAACACCGACATTGATGCTTTGAAATGTAGGATTATTCATAATAAGCTTACTCTTGTTTGCTATAATACGGGTTCGAGACCCAGTCGACTATTCGAGTGTAGGCTTGGAGTTTATACAGCGTTCGCGTTTGTTATCGGTCTCTCGATAGAGGAGCCATGCATCAACCGAACTACTTTATAAATCAACTTTAGTTGCAGCTAAAGTCTGGGTCTCACTTTACCCTAATTGAGTGTTTATTATCCATACAA
>NZ_JARACS010000033.1:0-1177 GCF_028765525.1 Aliivibrio sp. S2TY2
TGTCTAAAGAAAAATTTGAACGTACGAAACCGCACGTAAACGTTGGTACTATCGGCCACGTTGACCACGGTAAAACAACTCTAACAGCTGCTATCTGTACTACACTTGCAAAAATCTACGGCGGTGTAGCTAAAGATTTCGCATCAATCGATAACGCTCCTGAAGAGCGCGAGCGTGGTATCACAATCTCAACTTCTCACGTTGAGTACGATACACCTGAGCGTCACTACGCACACGTTGACTGTCCTGGACACGCCGATTATGTTAAAAACATGATCACTGGTGCTGCTCAAATGGATGGTGGTATCCTAGTTGTTGCTGCAACTGATGGTCCAATGCCACAAACACGTGAGCACATCCTACTTGGTCGTCAAGTTGGTATTCCTTTCATCGTTGTATTCATGAACAAATGTGACATGGTTGATGATGAAGAGCTTCTTGAGCTAGTAGAAATGGAAGTTCGTGAACTTCTTTCTGAATACGATTACCCAGGTGATGATTTACCAGTAATCCAAGGTTCAGCTCTTGGCGCTCTAAACGGCGAAAAAGAGTGGGAAGACAAGATCATCGAGCTAGCAACAGCTCTTGATACTTACATTCCACTTCCAGAGCGTGCTGTAGACATGCCTTTCCTACTTCCAATTGAAGATGTATTCTCAATTCAAGGTCGTGGTACTGTTGTTACTGGTCGTATCGAACGTGGTATCCTACGTGTAGGTGACGAAGTAGAAATCGTTGGTATCAAAGAAACTACAGTTTCTACATGTACTGGTGTTGAAATGTTCCGTAAACTGCTTGACGAAGGTCGTGCAGGTGAGAACGTTGGTGCACTTCTACGTGGTACTAAGCGTGATGACGTTGAACGTGGCCAAGTACTTGCTGCTAAAGGTTCAATCAACCCACACACTAAATTTGAGTCAGAAGTATACGTTCTTTCTAAAGATGAAGGCGGCCGTCATACTCCTTTCTTCAAAGGCTACCGTCCACAGTTCTACTTCCGTACAACGGACGTAACTGGCGATATCACACTTCCAGAAGGTGTTGAAATGGTAATGCCTGGTGACAACGTTCAAATGACGGTTGAGCTAATCGCTCCAATCGCAATGGACGAAGGTCTACGCTTCGCAATCCGTGAAGGTGGCCGTACAGTTGGTGCTGGTGTTGTTGCTAAAATCTT
>NZ_JARACS010000034.1:0-1136 GCF_028765525.1 Aliivibrio sp. S2TY2
TCTAGTAGTAGAACGTCTTTAACGTCACCTGCTAATACACCACCTTGAACTGCAGCACCCATTGCTACTGCTTCATCAGGGTTCACGTCACGACGCGCTTCTTTACCGAAGAATTCAGCTACTTTAGCTTGAACCATAGGCATACGTGTTTGGCCACCAACTAGAATAACGTCAGTGATTTCGCTTACTGATAAATCAGCATCTGCTAGAGCTACTTTTAGCGGTTCAAGCGTACGAATTACTAAGTCTTCAACTAGAGATTCTAGTTTTGCACGCGTCACTTTAACGTTCATGTGCTTAGGACCAGTCGCATCAGCAGTAACGTAAGGAAGGTTTACGTCAGTTTGTTGAGCTGAAGACAGTTCAATCTTCGCTTTTTCTGCTGCTTCTTTAACACGTTGCATAGCAAGAGGATCAGTTTTAAGATCGATACCTTGCTCTTTTTTGAACTCATCTACTAAGTAGTTGATCATACGGTTATCGAAATCTTCACCACCTAGGTGAGTGTCGCCGTTTGTCGCAAGAACTTCGAATGTTTGCTCGCCATCAACGTTGTCGATTTCAATGATAGAAATATCGAATGTACCACCACCAAGGTCGTATACTGCGATAGTGCGATCGCCGCCTTTTTTGTCTAGACCGTAAGCTAATGCTGCTGCTGTTGGTTCGTTGATGATACGTTTAACATCAAGACCTGCGATACGACCAGCATCTTTCGTTGCTTGACGTTGAGCATCGTTAAAGTAAGCAGGTACAGTAACTACTGCGCCAGTCACTTCTTCACCTAGGAAGTCTTCCGCTGTTTTCTTCATTTTCTTAAGAATTTCAGCAGAAACTTGAGGAGCAGCCATTTTTTGGCCTTGCGCTTCAACCCAAGCATCACCGTTGTCAGCTTTAACGATTTTGTACGGCATGATTTCGATATCACGTTGAACTTCTTCGTCTTCAAAACGACGACCGATCAAACGCTTAATCGCAAATAATGTGTTTTGTGGGTTAGTAATCGCTTGACGCTTAGCTGGCTGACCTACAAGAGTTTCGCCATCTGTGTATGCAATTACCGATGCCGTTGTACGTTCACCCTCTGCATTCTCTAAAATACGTGGCGTATCGCCATCTAAAACAGCAACACAAGA
>NZ_JARACS010000035.1:0-1103 GCF_028765525.1 Aliivibrio sp. S2TY2
ATTACTTAACCATACAACCCCAAGAGGTCTTTTTACTTGTTCTTTTATCTTTATACTTCGTTGTTTTCAAAATTTACTTGGTCATGTAGCAAGCTACACTCCCTTCGATAAATTTCTTAACGCCTTGTCTAAAAATAAAATTACTACGTAAAACAAATAACTTGAGATCGTATTTCAACTAATCAAGGTTTGAACTCATCACTATTTCTGTAAAAAAGATAATCTTTAAACAGAAAAATGTGAGTTCTGGTTTTTCGCCGGATTCGCTCTTTATCTCTACTTTAAAAAGTAGAAACAAAATAATACCAAGAACACTTGAATGTGTTTTTAATTTGTTTATCTATGATAAACAAAAGATATTAAGAACTTTAAATTTTTTGTTTATCTATGATAAACAAAAGATATTAAGAACTTTAAATTTTGATTTAACTTAATTACAGCCTAAGCTGTTTTGTTTTACTTTTTGAAAAGTAAAATAAATTAAGCTAAATCAGTCAGCTTTCCAAATTGTTAAAGAGCTATATAAAATCATTAACTCTGTTAATGATAAAATACTTTTTAAGCATTTTCAGACACAAAAATCCGAACCTAGATCAATTTCTTGAACTGGTTTGGAATCCTTCCAAAAATATTTAAAGAGTATATCCATATGAAATGGTGGGCGATACCGGGCTCGAACCAGTGACCCCCTCCTTGTAAGGGAGGTGCTCTCCCAACTGAGCTAATCGCCCACATAATATTCCAATTTACTCCTGACTCTATCAGAAATAAACCCATTCTCTGTGGAAAGAATGGTGGGTCGTGCAGGATTCGAACCTGCGACCAATTGATTAAAAGTCAACTGCTCTACCAACTGAGCTAACGACCCATATTTTTCTTCTTAGAGGAGGCAAGTTGTAAGGACGTTTATAGTCTATAAACGACGTCAACTTAACAAACTATAAGGAGAAAATGGTATCCCGTAGGGGAGTCGAACCCCTGTTACCGCCGTGAAAGGGCGGTGTCCTAGGCCTCTAGACGAACGGGACACAACGAAGGTGTTGGACACCTTCTAAATCTCTTTATTTTCAACCTTCGCAATCTGTGTGAGCACTCATAAATCG
>NZ_JARACS010000036.1:0-822 GCF_028765525.1 Aliivibrio sp. S2TY2
AGACGTTGATTTGGTTGCACCTGGTGATGGCGAAGGTGACAACGGCGGTGATGTAGCACCAACAGTCGTGATTAACTCAGGCGATGATGACACCATTAACGCTGATGAAAAAGACGCGGGTGTCACAGCAACAATTACGCTGCCAGAAGGTACAAACACGGCAGAAGACAGTGTGGTTGTGACCTTCTCAGATGGCACAACAGAGACTATTAAACTGTCAGAGATTACCGTCACCGACGGTAAGTTCAGCGTAGCGATCCCAGCGGCAGCGATAGTGGATGGTCAAACAGCAGAAGTGAGTGCGATCGTTGTTGATGGGGCAGGCAATAAGTCGGCTACAGGCAGCGATACGGCGAGCGTTGATTTGGTGGCGCCTGGTGATGGCGAAGACGACAACGGCGGTGATGTAGCACCAACAGTCGTGATTAACTCAGGCGATGATGACACCATTAACGCTGATGAAAAAGACGCGGGTGTTACGGCAACAATCACGCTGCCAGAAGGTACGAACATTGCAGAAGACAGTGTGGTTGTGACCTTCTCAGATGGCACAACAGAGACCATTAAACTGTCAGAGATTACCGTCACCGACGGTAAGTTCAGCGTAGCGATCCCAGCGGCAGCGATAGTGGATGGTCAAACAACAGAAGTGAGTGCGATCGTTGTTGATGCGGCAGGCAATAAGTCGGCTACAGGCAGCGATACGGCAGGCGTGGATTTGGTGGCGCCTGGTGATGGCGAAGGCGACAACGGCAGCGATGTTGCACCAACTGTCGTGATTAACTCAGGCGAAGATGACATCATCAATGCAGCGGAGAAAGA
>NZ_JARACS010000037.1:0-761 GCF_028765525.1 Aliivibrio sp. S2TY2
TAACGCCTGCATAACACGTTTGCTGCCATGCAGATTAAGCCCAAATTTACCACTTAACACGGTAAACTCAAAGAAACCTAGAATGCCGAATGTAGCAAATCGTGTTGATGCATTTGTTATACCGTAAGACTTTCTGTGTACATTTTTCGGTAAGAACGATGCTCTAAGTCCGCAGAACTCAGGTCAAACTTACTGGCTAAAGCAATCAGCTCAGACCGATAACTATCAAGTAGGCTTTCATCGTCAGTCATAATCGCAAATTCAGCAAAATCACCTAACCCATTAAGATTATCGACAGTAATATGAAATTTACCAACAAAGTAAATACTACGCGTTTTCTTCATGGCTAAAACAGCATGATACCCCATTGTATTAAGCATACTTTTAGCTTTATTGGCATCGGTGATATTCGTTGCTTCACAACGGTCCTCCTCTGGTCCTTTGACTATCCAAAGTTTAATTCCAGACGGTTCCATTTCACGGATACAAAGACTTTTATTTTCAGCCAAAAGTACTTGTTCAGATGTATCAAAGTAACAATCGGATTCTAAGTTATCTTCAAGCATGACTTCGTATGCCATTGAATTCAATATAGTTAAAAACTGAGGTTTAGACTTCAGTCTATATTTTAACTCTACTTCAAACTTACCTTTAAAATGTTCTGACATCGAATCACTACTTACTTAAAATGATAAAGAAGGCTAGATTAGCACGCCAATTCACGGATTTCAGTTAACTACGTTCGATTACGGTATAACGCC
>NZ_JARACS010000038.1:0-710 GCF_028765525.1 Aliivibrio sp. S2TY2
GATCTTAGAGTTCGTGTAACGCCTGCATAACACGTTTACTACTATGCGATTATACTTAATATTGACGCCTTAAAACGAGAAACACCCGGCAAACTGAGATTGCCGAGTGTAGTAAATCGTGTTGATGCATTTGTTAACCGTTTTGATATCAGTGGCTTGCTGCGTGATTCGCCGCTACACTTTCTAATCTTTCCGCTAACCAAACTTTAATAATCGATTGGCGAGTTACACCTACACGATTAGCTTCACGATCTAATGATTCGATCATCCATGTTGGAAAATCAACATTTACTCGTTTTTGAGTTTGCATTGGACGCTTAGCTTTAGATAAATCTAGATCGCCTAGAATATCGTCGCCATCGTCAAACTTTGCATCAAATTCATTAGCTTTCATAAACCTTTACCTCACCTTTTCTTGATCGCCGAACCGAAATTATTCGGATATTTTGACCTCGATATGTAATAACACCAGTCCAATGTTTACCATTAAGCATGGCTATTACGATATATCTTGGTTCATCGTGAGTATTTACTGGGACCTCTATTAAATCTGGGTCATTCCAAAGCAATTGAGCTACATTGAAATCCACACCATGTTTTTCAAGATTCGAGTTACTCTTAACTTCATCAAATTCAAAATTAACCATAGGGTTAAAAGTATACCATTATTACTCAAAAGGCAACTTTCGATGATGTTTCGAAAAGACGGT
>NZ_JARACS010000039.1:0-578 GCF_028765525.1 Aliivibrio sp. S2TY2
CATTGTTGACGCGGCAGGCAATGAGTCAGCGGCGGGCAGCGATACGGCAGACGTTGATTTGGTTGCACCAGGTGATGGCGAAGGCGACAACGGCGGTGATGTAGCACCAACGGTCGTGATTAACTCAGGCGAAGATGACATCATCAATGCAGCGGAGAAAGACGCGGGTGTTACGGCAACAATCACGCTGCCAGAAGGTACGAACATTGCTGAAGACAGTGTGGTTGTGGCCTTCTCAGATGGCACAACAGAGACCATTAAACTGTCAGAGATTACCGTCATCGACGGTAAGTTCAGCGTAGCGATCCCAGCGGCAGCGATAGTGGATGGTCAAACAACAGAAGTGAGTGCGATCGTTGTTGACGCGGCAGGCAATGAGTCAGCGGCGGGCAGCGATACGGCAGGCGTTGATTTGGTTGCACCAGGTGATGGCGAAGGCGACAACGGCAGTGATGTTGCACCAACGGTCGTGATTAACTCAGGCGATGATGACACCATTAACGCTGATGAAAAAGACGCAGGTGTTACGGCGACTATTGAGCTGCCAGAAGGCACAGATCTGACCGCAGACAGCTTAG
>NZ_JARACS010000004.1:0-310235 GCF_028765525.1 Aliivibrio sp. S2TY2
TATTTAAGCTTCAGTGTCAAGCACTTATTTGAAACTAAATTTTTAACCATCATCCTGAACCAGATTGCTAACCCCTTATGGGACGGGCTCTCCGTGTCAGTGAGGTCGCATTATAGAGAGTTCGATCACATTAGCAAGGGCTTTTTTAATAATATTCCAATTTTATGTTTTTATGGTTAAAGTCCATACAATTCAGTGTTAAATTAGCCTTAAAGACGCATTCTATTAACAGTTAGTTATCATTTTAAGGGCATATAATATGAATTCTCCATTACGAAGCTATAAATCTACCTTTCCTGCTATTGGATCAAATACCTATATAGATATTTCATGTGTTCTAATTGGAGATATCACTATCGGTCAAAACTCTAGTGTTTGGCCTTTGGTTGTGGCTAGAGGTGATGTAAATAGTATCTCTATCGGCGATAGAACTAATATTCAAGACGGTTCAGTTCTGCACGTTACGCATAAAAATACAGAAAACCCAAAAGGAGCCCCATTACTTATTGGTAATGATGTCACTATTGGCCATAAAGTCATGCTGCATGGTTGCGTAATTGAAGATCGAGTTCTTGTTGGAATGGGAAGCATTATTCTAGACAACGCTTATATTGAAGCAGATGTAATGATTGGCGCTGGTAGTCTGGTTCCACCAAATAAACGACTGGAAAGTGGCTACCTTTATATAGGTAGCCCAGTTAAGCGAGTTCGCCCTCTATCTATAGAGGAAATAGCATCACTTAAAAAATCAGCATCAAATTACGTTGCATTTAAAAACGGCTACATAGAAGAAACTAGCTGATTTCAATTTCTCCTGAAGCATTGAACTCTTCATCTTCGATCAATGCTTCAGCTGTGTCTTCAATATCAAAACGCAAGTGATTAAAAATCTCACAGGCTTTCTCTTGACTGCAAACAGGTTCTCCGCTTTCTTCTTCAAGCCATGAGAATAAAACCAAGCAATTAATTAAGCTTCCCATTTGTTGTGCTGAAAAACGCACACACTGGTTATCCAGATCTACGGTTAAATCATCTGAAAATAGAATCGATTGATTCATTACATACCTTCTAAGTTTTTTCGTAATTCGCGTAAAATTTGTTTGCTGCCTGGACGTAGCCCTCTCCACACAGTAAAACTTTCTGCAGCTTGACCCACTAACATACCTAACCCATCATAAGCTTGGTAAGCATCGTTTTCTAATGCCCATTGGTTAAAGATAGTTTTTCCTGAACCATACATCATGTCATAGCTAATCGCACCACCAGAGAATATAACAGGATCAATTTGAGGAAGCTCTCCAGATAAACTTGCCGATGTTGAATTAATAATGACATCAAAACTCTTATTAATGTCACTCATCTCTTTTGCTTCGATCCTTCCATAAGAAGAAAACAACCCTTCAAGTTGTTTTGCTTTTTCATAAGTTCGATTAACAAGCGTAATAGAAGCTGGGTTTTGCTTTAATAAAGGAAGAATGACACCACGAGCTGCACCACCAGCACCAATTAATAAAATGTGTTTATCTTCTAAAGGTACTTGGTACTGCAATAAATCTTGAACTAACCCTTCGCCATCTGTGTTATCACCTAAAATAATGCCATCGTCCAATTTTTTAAGTGTATTTACGGCTCCTGCTAGCTTTGCTCTTTCGGTTAATTGATCGACAAACTGAAATGCTTCTTCTTTAAAAGGGACCGTTACATTACAGCCTTTTCCTTGTTGAGAAAAAAACGCGGTCACTGACTCAACAAAACCATTTATGGGTGCTTCAATTGCTGAATATTCTAAATTCTGCATTGTTTGACGAGCAAATAAGGTATGAATAAAAGGTGATTTACTGTGTTTAACCGGGTTACCAAAAACGGCATACTTATCCATGTGAAAATATTCCCTGCAATGAAAGCGCTAAATGATGTTAGTAACCTTACCTTAAACCTATCATTGATGCATTAACCCTGGCGTAGCGTATTACCTGTTTTCGCATCACGAATTTCGGTTGGTTGAGTGCGATTACCCACTTCTCCTTGAAAAATTACCACACCTGTATTTCCTAGTTGAGCTTCAACTTCGGCAACACTTCGACAAGGTTCTAATCCTGAGAGGTTAGCACTGGTTGAAGTAATGGGTTTACCAAATGCATTACAAATAGCTTTCACTTGAGGATGACCCGTTACTCTGACAGCAATACTATTAAACTGCCCAGTAACTAAAGATAATGTGGTTTCTTTAACAGGAACAATCCAAGTGACAGGACCAGGCCATGATGCTTTAATGGCATTAACTTGATCTTCTGTTAATTGTTCTAAATCTATATAAGGTAATAGTTGTTCAATAGATGCTGCAATTAAGATTAACCCTTTTTCTTTTGGTCTCTGTTTTACATCTAACAATTTTAGTAAGGCTTGCTCATTATCTGGATCACAACCAACACCAAAAACACCTTCGGTCGGATAAGCGATAACATTCCCTATGTTCAAGGCTTCTACGACTTGATTTAGATTCTTCACATTAATACCACTCTCTTCTATATATTGTATCTATTCTATTGATCTACTCAAATCACACAACTGCTTTCCTTTTTTGAATTGTCATCAATCATTAATAAGTTGAGCATTTCCTTACGCAAACGTTTTCCTTAATAAAAAATAACCGTATAATGCAGATAACTTTTCTATATTGCCAATATCTTTATTTAAGGAGTTCACAATGAAAGTCGGTATTATCATGGGTTCAAAATCAGACTGGCCAACAATGAAACTGGCCGCTGAGATGCTTGACCGCTTTAATGTGCCTTATGAGACAAAAGTGGTTTCTGCACACAGAACTCCTCAATTACTTGCCGATTATGCAACTCAAGCAAAAGATCGTGGCATTAAAGTAATTATCGCTGGAGCAGGCGGCGCTGCACACCTTCCTGGAATGGCCGCTGCATTCACAAGCGTTCCGGTTTTAGGTGTTCCAGTACAATCTCGCGCACTTAAAGGAATGGATTCATTGCTTTCAATTGTGCAAATGCCAAAAGGTATTGCTGTTGGTACGCTTGCGATAGGTGAGGCGGGAGCGGCTAATGCGGGTATTCTTGCTGCTCAAATCATTGGCACATCAAACGAAGAAGTAATGGCTGCGGTTGAAGCTTTCCGTAAAGAACAAACTGAAATGGTGTTAGAGAACCCAGACCCATCAGAGGATTAATCATGAATGTTCTTATTTTAGGTTCAGGTCAATTAGCTCGAATGATGTCTTTAGCTAGTGCTCCACTGAATATTGATGTGATCGCTTATGATGTTAATAGCCAACAAATTGTACATCCATTAACTCAACAGCCAATTGATTTATCATTAGAGCAAGCGATAAACAATGTTGATGTAATTACCGCTGAGTTTGAACATATTCCTCATCATATTCTAGATATTTGCAGTATTAGTGGAAAATTCCAACCAACGCCTGATGCAATAAAGGCGGGAGGAGATCGTCGTCTTGAGAAAAAGTTATTAGACAATGCTCATGTTGCAAACGCCAAATACCATATCATCAATACCAAACAAGACTTTCTTAATGCTATCGATACTGTAGGGATCCCTATGGTTTTGAAAAGTGCCTTAGGTGGTTATGATGGAAAGGGTCAATGGCGCTTAAAAGATCTTTCTCAAGTTGATTCTATTTGGGAAGAAATGGATGAGCTAATCAAAAACTCTCCAGATCAAGCCATGGTTGCTGAACAATTTATTCCATTTAACCGTGAAGTTTCACTTATTGGCGCTCGTAATAAAAACGGTCAAATGGTGACTTACCCACTGACTAAAAATGTTCATGTCGATGGAGTTTTGGCTTTATCAACCGCATTAGAAGGCACCAGTGAGTTGCAAGAACAAGCCGATCGTATGTTTACTGCTATCGCAGATGAGCTTAATTATATCGGAGTGCTTGCTATTGAGTTTTTCGATGTAGACGGAAAGTTACTTGTAAATGAAATCGCGCCACGAGTTCATAACTCTGGACATTGGACTCAGCAAGGTACTGATGTTTGCCAATTTGAAATGCACATTCGAGCAGTATGCAACTTACCATTAACAGGCAATGAATTACTTCGCTCAACAGCGATGATTAATATTTTAGGTGAAGATAGCTTACCAGATGAAATATTAACAATGCCGAATTGCCATATTCATTGGTATGGAAAAGAGAAGCGAGCGGGTAGAAAAATGGGCCATATTAACGTGTGTGCCGACTCTCCTGAAATGCTACAAAAAGAGCTTTCTAAACTTGCGAATATTTTAGATAAACAAGCCTTTAAAGCTCTTTCTTAAATCTTAGGTATGAGTAACTTAATACTAGTGATTAAGTTACTCTGCTTGGTTCTGAACTTCGGCACACTTTTTATCTGCACAAATGAGTCGTACCCCTACTGCTGTTTCTTTTTTTAGCAGCAACTCAAAACCACATTTTTGACAACACCCTTGTTGCGGCTCTAAATTGACAGCAAAACGACAGGCCGGATAAGCGTCACACGCATAAAATGATTTACCAAAACGTGACTGTTTTTCATGCAACAAGCCTTTTTTGCAACTCGGGCATTCAATCAACTCTTTTGGTTCTTCCTTTTTCTGCTCTAATGATTCAATGTGCGTACATATGGGATAAGTAGAACAACCGATAAACATTCCATATCGACCTTGCCTTAATACTAACTCATTTTCACACTCAGGACATGGGATCCCCAGCTCTTTAACTATATGACCATCATTACTTTTTAATGGGCGAATATAGTCGCATTCAGGATAATTTTGGCACCCCAAAAATGGACCTCGTTTACCATAACGGATCATAAGTTCACCGCTACATTCCGGACAACTTTGATGCTCTAGCGCGTGTTCGTGAGCTTGAAATAATTGCTTATCTATTTTCCCAGACATTCAAAAACCTTAATGCGTAATGCCTACATCTGCAGTATAAAGCAGCTCTTCCATCTGCGTATAAGCACTCTCTTGACCTGGAACATTGAACAACACCATTAGCACGACCCATTTCAAATCGTCCAAAGAAAGATCCTCTGTTTCTAATGCCATTACCTGTTCGATGACCATTTCTCTCGTTTCACTTGTCAGAACTTTAATTTGCTCTAAAAAAAGTAAAAAACCACGACAAGCAGTGTCAATTCCATCAATTTCTTGTTGAGTATACACGCGCATTGACGTTGATGTACTTGGTTCTATGTGCGTATAAGAATCCGATTCTTGTAGACGAGCTAAGTCTTCTAACCAATCAAGTGCTTTATAAATAGCCTCTTGGTGAAAGCCTGCTTTTAATAATTCTTCTTCAAGTTTTTCTTGTTCTACGTTTAGTTCAACATCACTATGGATATATGTTTCAAATAGATACATAAGAACATCCATCATGGCTAGCCCCTCCGCTTTTTAATGTAACCCCCTGGGACTGCAGCGATGAAACCTTGCAACTCTAATTCAAGTAATTGCATCATGATTTCATGTACAGGCATCTGACACCGCTCTGCGATTATATCAACAGGCGTCGCCTCACTGCCTACGGTAGCGAACACTTCAGGAAATGGCAATTGTTCTGTGATAACTTCTTGATCGAATAAGGACGGTTGGTGAGATATTGCACATTCAGTTAAAGCCCCAATTTCATCAAAAATATCTTCTGGAGATGAAACCAGTTTTGCTCCTGCTTTAATTAAGCTATTTGATCCTTGAGCCGTAGGGTTTTGAATCGACCCTGGAAGTGCAAAGACTTCTCGACCTTGTTCATTAGCATACCTTGCTGTAATCAGCGATCCTGAACGCTCAGCAGCTTCAACAACCAATACACCCGTCGAGAGTCCACTAATGATCCGATTTCGCCTGGGGAAATTATCAGCTCTTGGTGGTGTGTCAGGTCTAAACTCAGAAACCAAGGCGCCATTTTCACTCACTCGCTGAGCCAAGGCTCGATGCTTAGCTGGGTATATCTTTTCTAGTCCAGAACCAAGAACAGCAATGGTTTTTCCTTTTGCTTCTATTGCACCATGATGTGCATACCCATCCACACCTAACGCAAGACCACTGGTTACAACATAATTATGTTGAACAATTGAGCGAGCAAATTCTTTAGAGCAATCTAATCCTTCAAGACTGGCATTTCTACTCCCAACTATCGCAACTTGTGGTTCAGACAAACACAACGCATCGCCCTTAACAAAAAGTACAGGAGGTGGAGCACTAATCTCAGACAACAACTTAGGGTATCTAGGGTCGGTTAATGGCAAGATAGTATGATCAGAACTCTTTGCTTGCCAAGTCAAGCAGGCCTCAACTTGCTTATTCCCCATCTGTTTTAAATAAGTAATTTGAGATGAAGATAGGCCTAAAGCTTGTAACTGCTCATTATTGTATTGCAGAATATTTTCAACTGAATCGACACTGAGTAAACGAGACATTACCTTCCCACCTACTCTAGGACAAAAGCATAAAGTTAACCAAGCCGATAGATGATCTTCAGAAATGGGCATAACTTTATTTATTCCTCATTAGGAGACACCGCTATAACGCCTTTGTGTATTGGCATTTCACTTTTTGTAATGAGTGCTAAGCTAAATTTTTCATAAGGTCTAATAACGATTAACTCACCAATTTCAGTCTGGGGCAATTGAATACCTTTTTTCTTGGTGTCTTTATCCGTCTCATAGTAATACTCGCCTTTATTACCATTAACAATATTTCCTTTCTCTCTCAAAGAAAACATACTTCCTTGTAATAAGCCGTCATTACTTCCTTTATCGATCACTGCGACTTGATTAACCGCTAAGTATTCTCCACCATCAATTGAACCTAATATGGATACATCAATATCTATTGGTGCAGGCTGGGGATAAAAAGTTGTTGTTAATTCTGTTTTTATTTCATCAGAAGAAATAGGTAAAACCACATCGTTAATTGCAATTTCTTGCTGCTGTTTAATGATTTTTAACCCGCTCATTCCTTCATTTCTTTCTGCTAACTCTGCAACACCTACAAGACGAAGAGCATAAGATGAGGCTTTATCGTCCTTACGCGAAAACTCATTAACGACTCGGTATATGCCCCATTCTTTATGTGATAACTCAGCATCCACATACACTCTTTCACTCGCACTTAAAAATTTACGACCGTCACTGGTTCCTAGCACTCTGTATGACGTTTCATAATTTATGTCGTCGATTAAACGATCGGACTGTAAATAAGGCACAACTAAACTCGTCGGTAATGTAGGGACAGGCTCTTTCACTACCTTACGCACTTTAGGCGACAATTTCTTAAGCGGCTTAACACTTAATACTGGGCTTCCATTATGCCAAGTTAACGTTAATTCATCCCCTGGGTAAATTAAGTGAGGATTATTTATACCAGGGTTAATTTTCCATAGTTTTGGCCAAAACCAAGGACTATCTAAGAATAACGCCGAAATATCCCAGAGAGTATCCCCTTTCTTAACGGTGTATTGTTCCGGGTAATCTTGTTTTAAAACCAGTTTATCGTCACTTGATATTGATGGTGATGAAAATAAAATAGCGCTAATTAATGATGAAAAAATGAGTGTTTTTTTTAACATGGTCCGCTTTCCTTGTCAGACATACCAACCGATGCTGTCATTTGCTCAATAAAATGTCTAGAATTGGAGCTATTAGGTTTATGCCGTTTTCGGCGCAGTTCAACATTTAGAGTAATTATGGCTTTATTAGAAGTTTTAACGTTTCCGGACGATCGTCTACGCACCGTAGCAAAACCGGTAGAAGCAGTAACACCTGAAATCCAAAAGTTTGTCGATGACATGATTGAAACCATGTACGACGAAGAAGGTATTGGCCTTGCTGCTACGCAAGTTGATTTCCACCAACGTATTGTTGTGATCGATGTATCTGACACTCGTGACGAACCAATGGTATTAATCAACCCTGTTATCACACAAAAAAGTGGCGATGATGGCATAGAAGAAGGTTGCTTATCTGTTCCTGGCGCAAAAGGAATGGTTCCTCGTTCTGCTGAAGTATCAGTAACAGCTCTTGATCGCGATGGTAAAGAATTTAGCTTTGATGCTGATGATTTATTAGCGATCTGTGTTCAACACGAATTAGACCACCTTGATGGCAAATTATTCGTTGATTACTTATCGCCTCTAAAGCGTAAACGCATCAAAGAAAAACTAGAGAAGATTAAAAAATTCAACGCTAAAAACTAACCATCGTAAGCCCAAATAAGCAGTAAGTAACTGCCTTATTTGGGTTGATATTAGAGACTCCGAGGTCAACTTGAATAAACCATTACGCATTATTTTTGCGGGCACGCCCGATTTCGCGGCTCGCCATTTGTCAGCACTTATCGACTCTCACCATGAAGTGATTGGCGTATATACTCAACCAGATCGCCCTGCGGGTCGTGGTAAAAAGCTAACGGCAAGCCCAGTAAAAGAACTGGCGCTTGAGCACAATATCCCAGTGTTCCAGCCTGAAAACTTTAAGAGTGACGAAGCAAAACAAGAACTGGCTGACCAAAATGCAGATTTAATGGTTGTGGTTGCTTATGGCTTATTGCTACCACAAGCGGTGTTAGATACACCAAGGCTGGGTTGCATTAACGTTCATGGTTCTATTCTTCCTCGCTGGCGTGGTGCTGCTCCTATTCAACGCTCTATTTGGGCTGGTGATGCTGAAACAGGCGTAACCATTATGCAAATGGACATTGGTTTAGATACTGGCGACATGCTAAGCATTGCAACACTGCCAATTGAAGCAACAGATACCAGTGCGTCAATGTACAATAAATTGGCTGAACTTGGTCCTGTTGCTCTTGTTGAATGTTTATCGACGATTGCTGACGGCACTGCTGTTGCTGAAAAGCAAAACGATGAACAGGCTAATTACGCGAAAAAACTCAGCAAAGAAGAAGCTAAGATTGATTGGACAATGGATGCAGAAGCGATTGAACGTTGTGTTCGTGCTTTTAACCCTTGGCCAATGAGTCACTTCTCTGTTGAAGAGAAAGCCATTAAAGTGTGGCAATCTCGTGTTGAAGAATACGCAGGAAATGCAACGCCTGGCACCATCATTCAAGCAGATAAAACAGGAATTTATGTTGCCACTGGCTCAAATGCCATTGTATTTGAACAACTGCAAGTTCCTGGAAAAAAAGCAATGGGCGTTCAAGATATTTTGAACTCTCGCAAAGAATGGTTTGAAGTGGGTAATACCCTTAACTAATTCTTCAAAAATATAAAAAGGTGGCATAATTGCCACCTTACTTTTTAAATGGCAAATATTGTATTTGCCTTTTTATTTTTGCCAACCATATTTTAGGTGATGACATGAACGTTCGTGCTGCGGCAGCCAAAGTTATTTATCAAGTTGTCGATCAGGGTCATTCTCTCTCTTCAGCGCTTCCAAAAGCTCAATCTGAGATCAAACCTCGTGATCAGGCTTTACTGCAAGAGATCTGCTATGGCGTACTGCGCTTTCTTCCTCGTTTAGAGTCTGTTGCTCAATCATTAATGGATAAACCATTAAAGGGAAAACAACGAGTATTCCATCACCTAATTCTTGTTGGTATCTATCAACTGAGTTTCATGCGTATTCCTGCACACGCTGCTGTAGCTGAAACGGTTGAAGGCACAAAGAATTTAAAAGGTCCAAAGCTGAGTGGGTTGATCAACGCGGTACTACGTAACTATCAACGTAGCCAAGAAGAATTGGATGCGAAATCAGTAAGTCATGATTCTGGTAAATACGGTCACCCTGGTTGGTTATTGAAAATGCTACAACAAGCCTACCCAGAACAATGGGAAAATATTGTTGAAGCCAATAACAGTAAAGCACCAATGTGGTTACGTGTTAACAGTCAGCACCACACTCGTGATGAGTACATAGCTCTTCTTGAAAAAGAAGAGATTGAAGTGACTCCACACAGCCAAGCAACAGACGCATTATTGTTAGATAAAGCACGCGATGTATTTACACTACCAGGCTTTGAGCAAGGTTGGGTTTCAGTGCAAGATGCTGCAGCGCAATTATCGGCAGAATATCTACAGCCTCAAGATGGCGAGTTAATTTTAGACTGTTGTGCTGCGCCAGGTGGTAAAACGGCTCACATTTTAGAACGCACAAAAAACACCAATGTGGTTGCGATTGACTGTGATGAAACACGCTTAACTCGCGTGTACGAAAACTTAGAACGCCTTAACCTAACTGCAAAAGTTATTTGTGGTGATGCTCGTTATCCTGAACAATGGTGGAAAGGCGAGCAGTTTGACCGCATTTTATTAGATGCGCCTTGCTCTGCAACTGGTGTTATTCGTCGTCACCCAGACATCAAGTGGCTACGTCGTTCTGAAGATATTAAAGCGCTGGCTGAGCTGCAAAGTGAAATCTTTGATGCGATGTGGCTACAGTTAAAATCTGGCGGCACCATGGTGTATGCGACGTGTTCAATCACTCCGCAAGAAAACTGTGACCAAGTAAAAGCCTTTTTAGAGCGCACAGAAAATGCCTCTTTAGTAGACAATACCGATCCTGCGAAACCAGGACGTCAAATTCTTCCTGGTGAAGAGAATATGGACGGCTTCTATTACGCTGTTCTACAAAAAGCATAACCTATATACGAGCGAGCAAGCGGTATGAAAATCATAATCTTAGGTGCAGGGCAGGTTGGCGGCACACTGGCTGAAAACTTGGTGGGCGAAAACAATGACATTACCGTTGTTGATAAGAGTTCGGAGCGACTGCGTGAGTTACAAGATAAATATGACCTTCGTGTTGTTCAAGGATTTGCCAGTCATCCAGACACCTTGAGAGAGGCTGGGGCACAAGATGCCGATATGCTGGTTGCGGTAACCAATTCTGACGAAACCAATATGATTGCGTGTCAGATAGCATTTACGCTCTTTAATACCCCAAACCGTATTGCTCGTATTCGGTCACCTGAATACTTAAAAGAAAAAGATCGCCTGTTCCAATCAGACGCTATTCCTGTTGATCACTTAATTGCACCTGAAGAATTAGTGACGGGATATATTGAACGTTTAATTGAATACCCAGGTGCGCTTCAAGTGGCTAGTTTTGCAGAGAAAAAAGTCAGCTTAGTGGCAGTAAAAGCCTACTATGGTGGCCCTCTCGTTGGGAATGCGTTATCTGCACTTCGAGATCATATGCCACATATTGATACTCGCGTTGCTGCTATTTTCCGACAAGGTCGTCCTATTCGTCCTCAAGGCACCACCGTTATCGAAGCCGATGATGAGGTTTTCTTTGTTGCAGCAAGTAACCATATCCGTTCAGTAATGAGTGAATTACAACGCTTAGAACGCCCATACAAACGAATAATGATTGTTGGTGGCGGTAACATCGGTGCAGGCCTTGCGCGACGTTTAGAGCACAATTACAGCGTGAAATTGATTGAACGCAACATGAAACGCGCTGAAGAGTTATCTGAGTTACTTGAAGAAAGCATCGTTTTTTGTGGTGATGCTGCCGATCAAGAATTATTGAGTGAAGAACACATCGACCAAGTAGATGTGTTCATTGCTGTAACCAATGAAGATGAAGCCAACATCATGTCAGCCATGCTTGCAAAACGCATGGGAGCCAAAAAAGTCATGGTACTGATCCAACGTGGTGCTTATGTCGACTTAGTTCAAGGGGGCGTGATTGATGTTGCCATTTCTCCACAGCAAGCGACCATTTCAGCGCTATTAACACACGTTCGTCGTGCTGATATCGTAAATGTCTCTTCTCTTCGTCGTGGTGCAGCAGAAGCGATTGAAGCCATTGCTCATGGTGATGAAACGACATCGAAAGTGGTTGGCAAAGAGATTCAAAACATCAAACTCCCACCAGGCACAACCATTGGCGCTATTGTTCGTGGCGAAGAAGTACTCATTGCCCATGATAAAACCGTGATAGAACAGGATGATCACGTTGTTATGTTCCTAGTGGATAAGAAATACGTTCAGGATGTCGAACGCTTATTCCAACCGAGTCCGTTCTTCTTATAATTATGGTTAACTACAAACCGATCCTATTTGTAATAGGGCTTGTTTTATCTAAACTTGCCCTATTTATGTATATCCCAACACTCGTCGCTCTTTTCACTGGTACTGGCGGTTTCATCGAGTTTGGACAAGCGGTTGCTATTACTCATATAGTGGCATTTGCTTGTTTAACTTTTGGCCGTAGTAAACAGTTTAAAATGAACGTGCGGGATATGTTCCTTATCACCACATTAGTCTGGACCATTGCCAGTGCCTTTGCTGCATTGCCATTTGTCTTCATCAACCATATCAGCTTTACTGATGCCTACTTTGAAACCATGTCAGGAATAACAACAACAGGCTCTACGGTTCTCAGTGGTTTGGATGATATGGCGCCCAGCATTTTACTATGGCGATCAACGCTACAATGGCTTGGCGGAGTAGGATTCATTGTAATGGCGGTTGCTATTCTTCCAATGCTAAATGTTGGTGGTATGCGACTGTTCCAAACAGAATCGTCCGATTGGTCAGATAAAAGTGCACCAAGGACTAAATACGTAGCTAAATACATCGTCAGTGTGTATTTAAGTTTAACCCTTTTATGTTTTTTAAGTTACTTAGTGACAGGAATGACGCCGTTTGAAGCCATAAATCATGCCTTCACGACGCTATCCACTGGGGGCTATTCAACGTCAGACAGTTCTATGAACCGTTTCTCTAATAGCACACACTGGGTTGCTGCCTTCTTTATGTTTGCTGGCGGATTGCCTTTTCTGCTCTTTATTCAAGTATTGAAAAAGCGGGATCCAAAAGTATTATTTAAAGATGCTCAGGTGGTAGGCTTTCTCAAACTAGTTTTAATTACCAGTTTATCTGTTGCTATTTGGCTTGTTCTCCATAATGACTATACCGTTATGGATGCGTTACGCGTGTCAGTGTTTAATATCATTTCAGTGATAACCACAACAGGCTTTGGTTTGGATGATTTTACGGCGTGGGGGGCATTCCCTGCGATTATTTTTGCTTTTGTTATGATGGCTGGCGCTTGCTCAGGCTCGACTGCTGGTGGGATAAAAATCTTCCGCTTTCAAATTGCAGCAACAATGCTGAATAAGCAGATGATGAAACTCATTCACCCATCAGGTATTTTTGTTCAGCGTTACAATGGACGCCCTGTTACTGACGATATAGCACGCTCTGTCGTTGCCTTGGTGTTTACCTTCTTCCTCACCATTATTGTTATTTCTGCATTACTCGGTAGCTTAGGTCTTGATCCTGTTACCAGTATCACAAGTGCCATTACTGCTGTTGCTAACGTAGGACCGGGAATGGGGCACATTGTGGGCCCAACAGGAAACTTTGCCACTTTACCAGACAGTGCTAAATGGATATTAAGCATTGGTATGTTGATGGGACGACTCGAAATCCTAACAGTGCTTGTACTGTTCTTCCCAGCGTTTTGGAAGGGTTAAGTTAAGGGTTAATACTAAATTTAACTCACTAACGAATAACACAGTAACAATAAAAATGGCCTCGTATTTCTACTAGGCCATTTCTGATCACTTACTTACTGTTATTGGTATTAAACCGGCTTTACATAATAATAAATCGATAAAAATTGAGTAATGCAGCCACCTAACACAAACAAATGCCAAATAGCGTGGTTATATGGGATCTTCTTCGCGACATAAAAAATAACCCCTAAAGAGTAAATTACCCCACCAAGTCCTAACAAAATAACGCCATTAATATCGATATGAATAACCAATTGATAAACCGCAATAACTGACAACCATCCCATGATCAGATAAGTAATCAGCGACAATTTTTTAAATCGATAAACAAAGATAATCTTGCCAATAATGCCTATTAGCGCAATAGCCCAAATAACACCCATTAACCAGTACGCCAATGGGGTTCTCAAACTCACTAATAAATAAGGTGTATAACTACCTGCAATCAAAAGAAAGATAGCGCAATGATCTAAGGTTTTTAATAACCTTTTCGCTTTTGGTGCAGCAATAGAATGGTAAAGCGTCGACGCTAAAAAAAGTAAAATAATACTGGCGCCATAAACAGACATACTTGCTATGGTTAACCAATCTGCATCCGCAGCATTTGCTTTTACTAATAGTAATATTAAAGCAACAACACCAAACACCATCCCTAATGCATGACTTAAACTGTTGGCTAATTCTTCTTTTTTTGAATAAGTGGCAGAAGTGGACATAATTTATCTCATAGAGTGATTGCTCGATGAAATAAGTATGACACATTTAAGCGTACAACTGTAAGCTTAAATGTGTCCTTTTTTATTTGAATAACAAGTGAGACTGATAGTGCATAAACTATTAGGTCGTTTGATTTAAGAAATCAATAACTTGCTTTCCCGCCTCTTCCGGAGTTAAGCGCGTAGGTAAGCTTAATTGTCTTTTTAACTCACCACGTCCAAGCATTGATGATAGTAGCCCCAAAGCTCCGCCTTGATGTCTTCTGTCTATCTCAAACCATAGTTGCAGTTCATCCTTGGCTCTGTGAGCTATCATTTCAAGCTCTCGCCAGCGACCGTGATAAGGCCCATCGAACGGGACGAACTCAAACTCTTGAACAAAAGGCAGCTCAAACCCTTTGACATATTCACATTCAACCTGGCGAATTCGTAACCCTTCTGTTTCTAATGCCGTTAGAACACCATCAAATAAATCATCGGGACGAACGGTAATAGGATCTTTATCTTTTGGGTCTAAACCAAGAGAGATGTCTAACCCGGTTTGAACCCACACGTTGGCATCACCAATCGTAATAGGTGTATTTAATGGAAGGTCTAATTCAAGCTCAAACTTTCGTTCTTGCTTTGGCTCTATTGTAAATGCATAAGGTAAGCTCCAATCAGCCAAAACATGAGTCTGCTTAATGATTTGGGTTTGTGACCCATTTTCACTTTTACGATGAACTTCTTTTTTGTACTGACAACATAATTTCAGGTCAATGTTATCAATATGCTGCTCTGTCGCTCCACCAGTTACCTCTATTGTAACTTGAACTTTCTGACCTGGAACTAATGCTTCCTGATGAATAATTGTATCGACATTGGCAGAACCAATACCTAACGATGCTAATGTTTTCTTAAAAAAGGACATGGTTACTCTCCTCCGCCACGCATATATCTATCAACATAGTATTACGTAATATTCATAATTACGTTGAGATGTACCTCGACTAATTGACAGTTTATGATACTCTTACTGTGTGTTTTATGAACACATATCCCTGATGACTTATTTGGATTGGCGAAAGCTAAATAGAGTTCACCTTGATGTAACTCATAAGTTGTTAGGTCATTAATTTGGCCATGGAAGTGCCTGACTATAGAGATAACCAATGCGTCCTATGACTGTCAGGTTCTCACGCTCTGCTTCAACGCACAGCGTGGATCGTCGTCGCAGCCACTTTGTAAAAGTAGTTGCAACGAAAAAGAACGTACCAGAAATGACTCTTGTAATTTCCGAGAAAAAAGAAACTCAAGCTGATGTTTCATGTGCGGCTTAATTTAAAAGCGTAGCCTATGGGTTGCGCTTTTTCTTTTTGCATCATGATGTACTCTTCGACATATCACTTTCATTCCCCACCCTAACTTAGCTATACTTCTCCTTAATAAAAATAAGGAGAATGCTCAATGAAATGTCACCGCGTTAATGAACTTATCGAATTAATTCACCCAGAATGGCAAAAAGAACCAGAATTGAACTTAATGCAGTTCATTACGAAACTGGCTGAAGAAACAAAATACGAAGGTAAACTAGAAGATCTGACTGATGATGTTCTTATCTATCACCTAAAAATGCGCAATAGTGAAAAAGATGAAATGATCCCTGGTCTTGCAAAAGACCAAGAAGACGACTTTAAAACGGCAATATTAAGAGCGCGTGGCCTGCTATAACCTCATTATCTCGATCTGGTTTGCAATAAACCAGATCGATTTCCTATCAAATAAAACACACTTTTTTAACTAAATTTGAACCTTCCAACGTATTCATAACTCACATCAAGCTATAATTCAGCCGCAATGTCTTAATATCACCAACCTTGAAATGGTTCCGCTCAATAAAACCATCGTTGGGATACCTCATAAAAATAACTAGGAAGAATCATGAGTCAGGATAAAATCGACATCAAAGATGTGACTCCAAAACAGTTCAATCCCAAAACACACAAATCCAGTAGTGATCGTTTCAATCCCAATTCAGGTATTTACGTTCGTCAGAGTAAAGGGACATTTCAAAAATTACGCCGCTATGGCGCTTGGTTTTTATTAGCACTCTTTGTTCTTACTCCGTGGATTTCCTTTGGTGATCGTCAAGCGATTTTACTGGATATTGGCAGCCAACAATTTAATTTCTTTGGTACAACGTTATTTCCTCAAGATCTGACATTATTAGCGCTTCTTTTTGTGATCGCCGCCTTTGGTCTCTTTTTTATTACCACCTTTTTAGGCCGAGTTTGGTGCGGATACCTCTGCCCACAAACCGTTTGGACATTCATGTATATCTGGTTTGAAGAAAAACTAGAGGGTCCCGCCAATAAACGTCGCAAACAAGACCAAATGAAAATGACATCAAACTTGTTTCTTCGAAAAGCACTTAAACACTTTGCATGGGTAGCCATTGCGATAGCAACAGGCATCACTTTTGTTGGTTATTTTGTACCGGTAAAAGAACTTGTTGTTGATTTCTTTACCTTCAATAGTGATTTTCTACCTGCATTTTGGGTTATTTTCTTTGCTGGTTGTACTTATGGAAATGCAGGATGGATGCGCTCAATCGTTTGTTTGCATATGTGTCCTTACGCACGATTCCAATCAGCTATGTTTGATAAAGACACTTATATTGTCGGTTATGACCCTCAACGCGGTGAAACCAGAGGCCCACGATCTCGTAAAAAAGATCCGAAAACCCTTGGGCTAGGTGATTGCATAGACTGTAATTTATGCGTTCAAGTTTGTCCTACCGGCATAGATATTCGTGACGGCTTACAATATGAGTGTATTAACTGTGGTGCTTGTATTGATGCGTGTAATGAGACCATGAATAAAATGGGCTATGAAAAAGATCTTATTAGCTATACCACTGAGCATAAATTAGCAGGTCATAAAACTCATATCATGCGTCCAAAATTGATCGGTTATGGCCTTGTCATGCTATTGATGATGGGTCTTTTCTTTACTCAAATAGCCTCTGTAGAACCAATGGGACTTGATGTATTAAGAGACAGAAATCAACTTTCTCGCATTAATAGCACCGGTTTAATTGAAAATACTTACACGTTGAAAATTATAAATAAGACTCAACAGAGCCAAGAATATCAACTATCAGTTACCGGTATTAACAACCTGACTTGGTATGGCGAACAAAGCGTTAACGTCAATGCTGGTGAAGTATTAAGTTTACCAATGAGTTTGGGTGCACAAGACACTGAGTTGAGCAAAACCATTACCACCATTGAATTTAAAATTACCAATTCTGATGGCCAAGCGATAAAAGCTGAAAGTCGATTCTTTAAAAAGCTATAATCGTTCTATTACTGGATCAAAGGGCTCGCCATGAGCCCTTTTTATTTGAGAATAACTATGACTGAACATGCCTTTAATTTCAGCACGCTTACCCCTGATTTATTATGGAATGCGTTAGCTGATATTGGTATTCGCGCTGAATCAGGATTTCTTGCTTTAAACAGCTACGAAAACCGGGTGTATCAATTTACTGATGAAGAAAGACGCCGTTATGTCGTGAAGTTTTATCGTCCTCAACGTTGGTCTGAAGCCCAAATATTAGAAGAGCACCTCTTTGCTAGACAATTAGTTCAGCAAGATATCCCTATCGCAGCCCCGCTTGAGATTAATGGTAAAACACTTCACTTTGCCAATGGTTACTGGTTTGCCTTGTTTGATAGCTTAGGTGGCCGTACATTTGAAGTGGATAATTTTGACCAACTTGAATGGGTTGGGCGCTTTTTAGGCCGTATTCATAAAGTTGGCGAATCTGAACTGTTTCAACACCGCCCAACAATTGGTTTGGATGAGTATTTATACCAACCAAGAAAACTATTAGAAAACAGCTCATTCATACCCTCTCATTTAGAAAACAGCTTTTTTTCTGATATGGATATGTTGATCAAGCAAATCGAACAACATTGGCAACCAAGCAAGGCGATTCGTCTGCATGGCGATTGTCACCCAAGTAATATTTTATGGCGCGATGGCCCATTATTTGTTGATTTAGATGACGCGAGAAATGGGCCAGCAGCACAAGATTTATGGATGTTATTGAATGGCGAACGACAAGATAAGCTTGTTCAGTTAGATATTTTATTAGAGTCTTATTCCGAATTTTGTGACTTTGATTCTAACCAATTGAAACTAATTGAACCTTTACGCGGTCTACGAATGGTGCACTACATGGCATGGCTTGCAAAACGTTGGAAAGATCCGGCTTTTCCTATTGCATTTCCATGGTTTGCCGACGCAAAATACTGGGAAAGCCAAGTACTCGGATTTAAAGAGCAAATTGCAGCCTTGCATGATGCGCCTTTAGAACTGATGCCACAATGGTAAAATTAGAATACTAACCACAAATGGATTGGAGAGAGTTACACATGATGAAGAAAATGATGGCACTGTTTGGTGCTTTGGTACTGAGTTTTTCAGTAAACGCAGCAAACTTTACAGAAGGTGATTACTATAGAGTTCTTGACCTACCTGAGTCAAAAACACCAACAGTAAATGAATTTTTCTCTTTCTACTGCCCGCACTGCAGTAGCTTCGAACCTCTTATTCAGGGTTTAAAGAAAACACTGCCTGACAATGCGACATTTAAGAAAACTCACGTTTCATTTATGGGTGGACCAATGGGTTTATCAATGAGTAAAGCCTATGCAACCATGGTATCTCTGGGTGTAGAAGATAAAATGGTTCCTGTTTTCTTTAACCGTATTCATACTATGAATAAGCCACCACGTAACGAAAAAGAAATTCGCCAGATCTTCTTAGATGAAGGCGTAAATGCAAATGACTTCGATGGTACTTACAATAGTTTTGCAATTAACTCTATGGTTAACCGTTTTGATAAAGCATTTCAAGACAGCGGATTAACAGGCGTTCCAGCGGTTATTGTTAACAACAAATACCTTGTTGAAACAGGTAAAGTTCAAAGTGCTGAAGAATACTACGAGTTAGTAAGCTGGCTACTAAAGAAATAAGACACAAAAAAGGGAGCGATAATTCGCTCCCTTTTTTTATTCTTTATTTTTTAGAACGTCTTGTAGATAGTCGTCCTTCTCTTTCCATAAGTCATTTACCCACTTATGAAAGCCACGCTTAAAGGCCTTATCGCCAAAGTAGTCTCCATTTACCTTTTCATCATTAGGATGCAAATTAATACGAACAACGACTTTAGTTAATTTCCCTTGCAACATATCGATAAATGGCGAATTTTGGTTCTCTGGATACGCAAGCGTCACATCAACAATACCATCAAACAATTCTCCCATCGCAGATAACGTAAAAGCAATGCCACCAATCTTAGGCTTAAATAAATGCTGATAAGGCGTTCGAGCTTCCAGTAATTTTTCAGGCGTTGCACGAGTCCCTTCAACAAAGTTAACCACGGTTGTTGGTACTGCTCGGAAGTTTTCACACGACTTCTTTATCGCATTAAAGTCATCTTCACGACGCTCAGGATCTCGGCGCATGAATGGCATATCAGCCCCCCAACACGCCAAACCGACAAAAGGGACATAAAGTAATTCATACTTTAAAAAGAACTTAGTCATTGGGATCTTATCTTTCATTACTGAAGATAAAATCACGATATCAGCCCAACTCACATGATTCGAAAGTAATAAATACCAGTTATCTTGAGATAAGCTTTCACCACCTTCAATTTTCCACTCTATCGTATTGTTAATATTAAGCATCCATAGGTTTAGTGTTGCCCAACCCCATAATGTTTTGTTTGCCATAGATACTGTGATTTTTTTTACGATAGCAACAGGAAGAAGTAACTTAATCACAGCAAAAAAGCTGATAATTAAAGAGGTTAACGCTGTATTAAGCATAACAAGCAAAACACTGATAACCAGTCGAATATTAGCAAACATAGGATTCTTCATTTATTAACAGAGTGAAAATTGCGCATATAATAACAAGCCTCACTTAATATTGTTAATAAGTTTTATCCGTATCAGCATAAGTGACCTTAAACTGCTTGTGCTGTCAGTTGCTTTAAAAGCCTATCCATTGCGCGATAACCTACCGCTTCGGCTAAATGAATACGTTGAATGTGCTCTTCATTCGCTAAATCAGCAATCGTTCTCGCTACTTTAATGATCCGATGATAAGCACGAATAGAAAGGCCTAACTGATGTAGCGTATTCTCTAAAAAAGCCGCATCATCTTTATGTAATGGGCAATACTGTTCTATTTCTCGACTACCCAATAAAGCATTAATTTTATTACTGCGTTTAAGCATTCGCATTCGAGCTAAAATCACTCTTTCTTTCACGGTTTGAGTTGATTCTCCTCTATCTCCCCCTTCCGTTAAGGTTCCTTTAGGTAATAAAGGGATCTCTAAAGACATATCAAAGCGATCAAGCAACGGACCTGATATACGATTTAAGTAGCGCAAAATAAGCTGCGGATTAGTACGAGTTTGATTACCTTCGTAATAGCCCGTAGGACTTGGGTTTAATGCGCCAACCAATTGAAAGCGAGCAGGAAATCGAGTCTTACTTGCTGCACGAGAAATGACAATTTCACCTGACTCTAAAGGCTCACGCAATGAATCGAGCACTTTTCTCTCAAACTCTGGCATTTCATCTAAAAATAGAATCCCATTATGGGCTAACGAGATCTCTCCCGGTCTTGGTATCGAACCACCACCAACTAACGCGGCCATAGAGCTAGAGTGATGCGGAGAACGAAAGGGACGCGATCGCCAATTAGATTCTGTAATATTTTGATGAGTTAATGAAGCCACAGCCGCAGTTTCTAATGCCTCATCATTGGTCATCTCAGGTAATAGATCACTCATGCGAGAAGCCAGCATGGTTTTGCCTGTCCCAGGAGGACCGAGATACAATAAATTATGACCTCCTGCTGCAGCGATTTCTAACGCTCGTTTACCTTGTTGTTGGCCAATAATATCTTGTAGATCTCGCTCCATTGCCTCCACTTCTTGTTCTATTTTTTCAGACGTTAATAATCCAAGTTGCTGCTGCCCACAAAGGAAACCGCACACCGATAACAAATGAGGGGCTGATTTATGGATATCTTTTCCAACCAACGCAGCCTGATCACCATTTTCATCAGGAACCACTAAGCACCGATTAGATTTTAATGAGGCTAAAGCTGCAGGTAACACGCCTTTTACTCGACGCAACTCACCAGAAAGAGCAAGTTCTCCCACGAACTCATGCCCATCCAATTTCGTTTCTGGTATTTGATCTGAAGCAGCAAGAATGCCAAGCGCAATCGGAAGATCAAACCGCCCTCCTTCTTTAGGTAAATCCGCCGGAGCTAAATTCACCGTGATCCGCTTTGATGGAAATTCAAAGTTAGCATTAATAATGGCGCTTCTTACCCTATCTTTCGCTTCTTTAACTGTGGTTTCAGGTAATCCAACTAAGCTGAATCCCGGCATTCCATTACTGATATGAACCTCAACCGTTACCTCTGGTGCTTCAACACCAACACATGCTCGACTGTGTATTATTGCTAATCCCATTTCCCTACCCAATGATTTATAAAGCGACTATTTCGACGCTTTTTATTGATTTGTTATATATAAGCGCTAAATGAACGAGAATTGTGAATAAAATGAGAGTTTTTTCTTGTCATGAGAGCCATGTCTGTGTTACCACTAAGTTAATGTAACGAATTATCAAAAAAAACACGCTTACGGACAGATTAAATGACTTTTGTTGCTCAACTGAATATTCTAATTATTAACATTCTCGTGGTGATTCTAGTCACCGCGCGGGGATGAGTGAGCAAAAAGTCGCAATAGCAACGCACACTTAAAACCCCCAAGCTTACAAGCAAGGGGGTTTTTTTATAGATTCAGGAAGAAATGGGAGCACATGATGTGCAAGAATAGAGAAACAACCACTCACGCAGGGAGCGATAGTGTATGAATGGCTCACAGTTAGTAGTAAAAGCCTTAAGAGATGAAGGAATAAAAACAGTCTTTGGGTATCCCGGTGGCGCAATAATGCCTATTTATGATGCGCTGTACGATGGTGGTGTAGAACATATCTTGTGCCGTCATGAGCAAGGTGCAGCAATGGCAGCTATCGGAATGGCTCGCTCAACAAAAGACGTGGCTGTTTGCTTAGCGACGTCTGGACCAGGAGCTACTAACCTCATTACCGGCCTTGCTGATGCCATGCTTGATTCTATTCCTCTTGTCGCGATTACAGGTCAAGTTGCCAGTCATTTAATCGGTACTGATGCTTTCCAAGAAATGGATGTCATCGGGATGTCTCTCTCTTGTACTAAGCACAGTTACCTTGTTACTGATATCAATGAACTCGCTCCTGTTATTGCAGAAGCGTTTGAAGTGGCTAAAACAGGTCGTCCCGGCCCGGTTCTTATTGATATAGCAAAAGATGTTCAGGTTGCTGAAGCGCCTGTAACGACGCTTCCTCACTTTCAACCACCAGCAATTCCTGTTGCGTCACCAGAGAGTATTGAAGCTGCTGAAGCGATACTAAAAAACAGCGCTAAACCAGTATTATATGTTGGTGGTGGTGTGCAACTTGCTCATGCTACTGATTCTGTTCGTGAATTTTTACGTCACAATCCAATGCCTTCTGTGAGTACGCTTAAAGGGTTAGGGTCAATTGAGCGTCATGACCCATACTATTTAGGCATGGTAGGAATGCACGGAACTAAGGCTGCTAACCTTGTCGTTCAAGAGTCCGATCTATTGCTTGTTGTCGGTGCTCGTTTTGATGATCGTGTAACAGGAAAGCTAGAAAGCTTCGCTCCCCACGCCAAAGTCATTCATATCGATATTGATGCTGCAGAGTTCAATAAACTTCGTCACGCTCACTCCACATTACGTGGCGATATTAATGCCATCTTACCGCAGTTAAATACCTCTCAAGATTTAACGCCTTGGTTAGATCATGTATCAGCGCTGCGTACTGAATTTAAATGGCGTTATGATCATCCCGGTGAACTAATCTACGCTCCACTGTTATTAAAGCAATTATCTGACATGATGCCAGATAGCTCAATTGTTGCTACTGATGTTGGCCAGCACCAAATGTGGGCAGCGCAACATATTCAACCACGCGCTCCTGAGAATTACTTAACTTCTGCCGGTCTCGGCACCATGGGTTTTGGCTTACCTGCGGCAATGGGCGCTAAAGTGGCTCGTCCCGATGATCAATCCATTCTGATCTCAGGCGATGGTTCGTTCATGATGAATATTCAAGAACTTGGAACCATCAAACGCAAACAAATTCCCGTAAAAATGGTACTGCTCAATAACCAACGTCTAGGTATGGTTCGCCAATGGCAGTCACTATTTTTTGATGGTCGCCACAGTGAGACGATTCTAGATGATAACCCTGATTTTGTTGCACTGGCTGCAGCATTTGATATTCCAGGTAAAACCATCACGACAAAAGAAGAAGTTGAGCCGGCCTTAAAAGAGATGCTTGAAAGCAAGACCGCGTATTTATTACACGTACTGATCTCTGAAGAAGAAAATGTGTGGCCACTGGTTCCACCAGGCGCAGCAAATCAAGACATGGTAGAGGGTGAATAATGCAACGTTATATTTTAGAAATTGAAGCCACTGATAAGCCGGTATTACTAGAGCGTGTATTACGTGTTATTCGCCACCGTGGTTTTGCTATCAAACAAGTATTAGCGACTCAAAACCAAGCCAGTGGTGTTGCGGCTATCGAAATTATCGTAGAAAGCGATCGTCCAATCAGCCTTCTTACCAATCAAATTGAAAAACTTTGGGATATTACCGCGGTTCATGTATCTACCTTGAATCGTGCATAAGATTAAAAATTTAAAGGATTAATGACCATGTCTACAGCACCTAAAAATAAATACCGTTCAGCCACCACCACCCATGGCCGTAATATGGCTGGCGCACGTGCATTATGGCGTGCAACAGGGGTAAAAGAAGAGGATTTTGGCAAACCAATCATCGCTGTTGTTAACTCATTCACTCAATTTGTTCCGGGTCACGTTCACTTAAAAGACATGGGACAGTTAGTTGCTGGTGAAATTGAAAAAGCCGGCGGTATCGCTAAAGAATTTAATACCATCGCTGTTGATGATGGCATTGCGATGGGCCACGGCGGTATGCTTTATTCTCTACCATCACGTGAACTGATTGCAGATTCTGTTGAATACATGGTAAATGCACACTGTGCCGATGCGATGGTCTGCATCTCTAACTGTGACAAAATCACTCCGGGAATGATGATGGCGGCAATGCGTCTTAATATTCCAGTGATCTTTGTTTCTGGTGGCTCAATGGAGGCGGGTAAAACTAAACTTTCAGATCAAATCATCAAACTTGATCTTGTTGATGCGATGATCCAAGGCGCTGATCCAACTATCTCTGATGAACAAAGTGAGCAAGTAGAGCGCTCTGCATGCCCAACTTGTGGTTCTTGTTCTGGTATGTTTACGGCTAACTCGATGAACTGCCTAACTGAAGCACTTGGTTTATCTCAACCGGGTAATGGCTCAATGCTAGCTACTCACGCTGATCGTGAACAACTGTTTATCAATGCCGGTAAACGTGTCGTTGAATTAACGAAACGCTATTATGAGCAAGGGGATGATTCCGCATTACCACGCAATATTGCGAACCGTGCTGCGTTTGAAAATGCGATGGCGCTTGATATTGCAATGGGGGGATCAAGTAATACCGTTCTTCACCTTCTTGCGTCAGCTCAAGAGGGCGATATTGATTTTGATATGGGTGACATTGATGAAATGTCTCGTCGTGTACCTCACCTATGTAAAGTCGCTCCATCAACGCCTAAATATCATATGGAAGACGTTCACCGTGCTGGTGGTGTTATGGCTATTCTTGGTGAATTAGATCGTGCAGGCCTACTTAATGGTGATACCAATACCGTACTTGGCTTAACAATGAAAGAACAGCTAGCCCAATACGACATTATGCAAACTGAAGATGAAGCGGTACTTAAGTTCTTCCGCGCAGGTCCTGCTGGCATTCGAACCACCAAAGCTTTCTCACAAGATTGCCGTTGGGATCGCCTAGATGACGATCGCGAAAATGGCTGTATTCGAACAAAAGAGAACGCTTTTAGCCAAGAAGGTGGCCTAGCGGTCCTTTCTGGCAATATTGCAATCGATGGCTGTATTGTCAAAACGGCAGGTGTCGATGAAGATAATCTAAAATTCCAAGGCCCTGCGATTGTATTTGAAAGCCAAGACAGTGCTGTAGAAGGTATTCTAGGCGGAAAAGTAAAAGCTGGGGAAGTTGTGGTTATTCGCTACGAAGGACCTAAAGGCGGCCCTGGAATGCAAGAAATGCTGTACCCAACTACTTATCTTAAATCGATGGGACTAGGTAAAGCGTGCGCGCTTCTTACTGATGGCCGCTTCTCTGGTGGCACTTCAGGTCTGTCTATTGGCCATGTATCTCCAGAAGCTGCAAGTGGTGGCACCATTGGTTTAGTTAATTCCGGTGACATCATTACCATTGATATTCCAAACCGCTCAATTACCCTCGACGTTTCAGAATCAGAACTTCAACAGCGCCGTGAGAAACAAAATGAGCAGGGCTGGAAGCCTGTTAATCGTCAACGTGAAGTCTCTTTTGCACTAAAAGCCTATGCAAGCATGGCAACCAGTGCAGATAAAGGCGCGGTACGTGATAAATCAAAATTAGAAGGGTAGAGCTTATGACAACACCTTCTAATCAAACTGGCGCAGAATATCTGCGTCAGATCTTACGAGCGCCTATCTATGAAGTTGCCACAGTAACGCCATTTCAAGATATGCCTCGTTTATCAGAACGTATTAGTAACCGAGTGCAACTAAAACGAGAAGATCGCCAGCCTGTTCATTCTTTTAAACTTCGTGGCGCTTATAATATGGTCTCGAACTTAACTGAAGAACAAAAAAAAGCCGGAGTGATTGCAGCCTCTGCTGGAAATCATGCTCAAGGCATGGCGTTATCAGGCACTAAATTAGGCATTCAAACGACTATCGTTATGCCTAAAACCACCCCAGATATTAAAGTTGAAGCCGTAAAAGGATTTGGTGGTAATGTCGTACTTCATGGCAGTAACTTTGATGAAGCAAAAGCCGAAGCTGAACGCTTATCTAAACTTCACGGTTATACGTTTGTTCCTCCGTTCGACCACCCATTAGTCATTGCTGGCCAAGGGACAATAGGAATGGAGATGCTGCAACAAAATGGCCATCTCGATTATATCTTTGTTCCTGTTGGGGGTGGTGGTTTAGCAGCAGGGGTTGCTGTTCTTATTAAACAATTAATGCCTGACATCAAAGTCATTGCCGTGGAGCCCGAAGACTCTGCCTGTTTAAAAGCGGCACTAGATGCAGGTGAGCCTGTCATTCTTAATCAAGTCAGTATGTTTGCTGATGGTGTGGCGGTTAAACGTATTGGTGATGAAACCTTCCGTTTATGCCAAAAATACCTAGATGGTCATATTACGGTATCCAGTGATGAAATCTGCGCTGCGGTTAAAGATATTTTTGAAGACACTCGCGCAATCGCAGAGCCATCAGGTGCGTTAGCATTAGCTGGATTGAAAAAATTTGCCGATAAACATCAACTAGAAAATAAACAACTAGGGACGGTACTTTCTGGTGCCAATACCAATTTTCATGGTTTACGTTACGTCTCCGAGCGCTGTGAATTAGGTGAAAAACGAGAAGGCCTATTAGCGGTAACGATCCCTGAACGTCAAGGCGCTTTCTTTGAGTTTTGTAACCTGATTGGTGGCAGAGCCGTAACGGAATTCAACTACCGTTATAATGATGACAAACAAGCCAATATTTTTGTCGGTGTTCGCTTACAAGAAGGGCAGCAAGAGCTCGATAATATCATTAATGATTTACAGCAAGGCGATTACCCTGTTGTTGATCTCTCTGACAATGAAATGGCGAAACTGCATATCCGTTACATGATTGGTGGAAAGCCATCTAAACCCTTAAAAGAGCGTTTATACAGTTTTGAATTTCCAGAATACCCCGGTGCACTGGTTAAATTCTTAAGTACTTTAGGCACACATTGGAATATAA
This sequence comes from Aliivibrio sp. S2TY2, assembly GCF_028765525.1. Classification (NCBI taxonomy): domain Bacteria; kingdom Pseudomonadati; phylum Pseudomonadota; class Gammaproteobacteria; order Vibrionales; family Vibrionaceae; genus Aliivibrio; species Aliivibrio sp. S2TY2. The sequence goes on from NZ_JARACS010000004.1 coordinate 27,330, forward strand.
GTTTGTTCAATTATCGCAATCACGGAGCTGATTATGGACGTGTGTTATGTGGTTTTGAACTAGATGATAACGATCTCTTTGATTTCTCAAAGCACCTCAAAGAGTTAGGCTACCAATGTAAGGATGAAACAGATAACCCTGCTTATCAGTTCTTTTTATCTTAATAGCGTATGGCATTTATAAGGCTAATAATTTTTTAGCCTTATTTTCATTCATTTTTGAAATTCTACTATACAATCGGTTAAAAAATGCTATTATTTTTCTCGGCCTGTAAACAGACCTATTTATCTGTAATATTATGCTTTTGAAACCTTCGTTATACTGCTTTACCAGTTATGCTTGAAGCTTTTTATACATATGTTTTACCTCAAATAAATAATTCTTTATGGCTACAACTTCGCATTATGCGAATTATTTAATTTAAAAAAATTAGGATTTATTATGTCTAAATCAACTGGTATCGTTAAGTGGTTCAACGAAGAGAAAGGTTTCGGTTTCATTACTCAAGATAACGGCGGCGCTGACGTATTCGTTCACTTCCGTGCTATCGCAACTGAAGGTTTCAAAACTCTGAAAGAAGGCCAAGCGGTAACTTTCACTGTTGAACAAGGTCAAAAAGGCCCACAAGCTGCAGACGTTACTCCAGCTTAATTCGAATTTTTCGAATAGAATTTTAAAAAATGCTGACTTCGGTCAGCATTTTTTTTGCCTATAGACTGGTATAAAAAAAAAGAAGCCTAATGGCTTCTTTTTACTATCAATAGGTTACCTATTAATTATTTTTTAGTTGGACGCTGCCAATTAGCAATACGGCGCTCTTTAGCTCGGCTGATATAAAGCTCATTCTCCGCAACATCTTTAGTCACTGTAGAACCTGCACCAACCGTTGCACCATTGGCTACGGTAATAGGCGCAATAAGCTGGCTATCAGAGCCAACAAACACATCATCACCAATAATCGTCTTAAATTTATTCGCGCCATCGTAGTTACATGTGATCACACCTGCACCTACATTTACACGTTTACCAATCTCAGCATCACCAAGGTAAGTTAAGTGGTTCGCTTTAGAACCTTCCCCAAGACGAACATTCTTCACTTCAACAAAATTACCTACGTGAGCATCATTACACAGTTCAGCGCCTGGGCGTAAACGAGTAAATGGACCAACTGTACAATCTTCACCAACAGTAGCACCTTCAATCACACTGTATGGGCGAATAACTGTATTATCATCAATCTCACAATCTTTAAGTACACAGCCAGCTCCGATAACAACGTTATCACCGATCGTCACATTACCTTCAATGATCACGTTAGCATCGATCTCAATATCCATACCGCATTGCAATGATCCTCTAAGATCAAAACGGCTAGGATCGCGAAGCATAACGCCTTGTTCTAATAGCTTTTGTGCTTGCGCTAATTGAAATGCTCTTTCTAAACGAGCTAATTGAGCACGATCATTCACGCCTTCAACTTCAATAGGGCTTACTGGATGGACAGCTTCTACTGCACGACCTTCATCATGAGCTGCAGCAATGATATCGGTAAGGTAATATTCACCCTGAGCGTTTTCATTTTTAAGTGCCGCTAACCAACGTTTCAAATCACCGCCAGTCGCAACCATTACGCCTGTGTTAATCTCTTTAATTAACTTCTGTTCTTCCGTCGCATCTTTTTGCTCTACAATCGCAATCACAGGACCATTACGACGAATAATACGTCCATAGCCCATAGGGTTATCTAAAACAACGGTAAGTAGTGCAATACCACCTGTTGGTTGAGCTTCTAATAAATTCTCAACGGTTTCAGTGCTAATAAGTGGAACATCACCATATAAGACTAATACTTTCTCATCATCAGCAAACTCTGGTGCCGCTTGATTTACAGCATGGCCAGTACCTAATTGTTCAGCTTGAAGTACCCATTGAACACGCTCTTCACCCAACTCAGCTTTCATCTGATCACCACCGTGACCATAAACTAAATGAATGTTTTGAGCACCAAGACCCTCACATGTATCAATTACATGCTTCGCCATTGGTTTACCCGCTAAAGTATGAAGTACTTTAGGTTTGTTTGAGTACATGCGAGTGCCTTTACCCGCTGCTAAAATTACTGCACTGAATTTCATGAAAAGCCCATTCTATTATTATGCTAACTGGTATCGACTCTAACTCTGTATCGATACCATTTACCTAGCTAGTGGAAATCAAAATACTAAATCCATTACTGACTACTGAGTTAAATACAAAGTAATGATTAATGGAATTAACATGTGGATAAATAAGAATATTAACATTCAATAAAGAAAAGGCGACCAAAATAGGTCGCCTTCTTTCTAATGGTGCTTGATTAACGCGAACGTTTTGTCAGCTCGATAACTCGAAGCTGTGCGATCGCTTTAGCCAAATCACTGGCCGCTTGAGCGAAGTTAATGTCGCCATGCTGATTTTTGATGTTCTCTTCAGCCTTGCGTTTAGCTTCTTCTGCCTTAGCTGCGTCTAGGTCTTCACCACGGATACCGGTATCTGCAAGAACAGTAGCCGAACCAGGTTGAACCTCAACAATGCCACCAGAGACATAAATGTACTCTTCGTGACCATGTTGTTTAACAATACGCACCATACCAGGCGTGATAGCGGTCAGCAGCGGTGCGTGCCCATGGAAAATACCAAGTTCACCCTCGCTACCGGTCACCTGCATCGTTTCTACTAGTCCTGAGAATAATTTCTGCTCAGCACTTACAACGTCCAGGTGAAAGGTCATTGCTGCCATATCGCCTCCTAATCAGCCTTATAGCTTCTTCGCCTTCTCAAGCGCGTCTTCAATCTTACCGCAGTACATGAAGGCTTGCTCAGGAACGTCATCGTAATCACCCGCTAATAGACCTTTAAAGCCAGCTAATGTGTCTTTAAGTGGTACGTAAATACCTGGGTCACCGGTGAATACTTCTGCTACGTGGTAAGGTTGAGTTAAGAATTTCTCAATCTTACGAGCACGAGATACTACTTGCTTATCTTCTTCAGATAGCTCGTCCATACCTAGGATAGCGATGATGTCTTTTAGCTCTTTATAGCGCTGAAGTGTCGATTGAACGCCACGAGCGATATCATAATGCTCTTGACCAACAACAAGTGGATCAAGTTGACGAGATGTTGAGTCTAACGGGTCAATCGCTGGGTATAGACCCATTGAAGCGATATTACGGTTAAGTACAACTGTCGCATCTAAGTGAGCAAACGTTGTTGCTGGAGATGGATCCGTTAAGTCATCCGCAGGTACATATACCGCTTGAACTGAAGTGATAGAACCACTACGAGTTGAAGTGATACGCTCCTGAAGAACACCCATCTCTTCAGCTAGAGTAGGTTGGTAACCTACCGCTGATGGCATACGACCTAACAGTGCTGATACTTCAGTACCTGCTAGTGTATAACGGTAAATGTTATCAACGAACAACAGTACGTCACGACCTTCGTCACGGAAACGCTCTGCCATTGTTAGACCAGTCAGTGCAACACGTAGACGGTTACCTGGTGGCTCGTTCATTTGACCGTAAACCATTGCTACTTTTGATTCTTCAGGTTTCTCGATGTTTACAACACCAGCTTCCTGCATTTCAAAGTAGAAATCATTACCTTCACGAGTACGCTCACCTACACCTGCAAATACAGATAGGCCAGAGTGTTGTAATGCGATGTTGTTGATAAGTTCCATCATGTTGACAGTCTTACCTACACCAGCACCACCGAATAGACCGATTTTACCACCCTTAGCGAATGGACAAATTAAGTCGATTACCTTAACACCCGTCTCTAGAAGTTCAGTCGAGTTAGACTGCTCTTCATAGCTAGGCGCTTCGCGGTGAATTGAATAATGCTCTTCAGCACCAATCTCGCCACACTCATCAATCGCGTCACCAAGAACGTTCATGATACGGCCTAAAGTTTTAGTACCCACTGGAACAGTAATTGGCGCGCCAGTATTTTCTACTGTTAAGCCACGACGTAAACCATCTGAGCTACCCATTACGATACAGCGCACTACGCCGCCACCGATTTGCTGTTGCACTTCAAGAACAAGACGTTCTTTTGCATCAACAACATTCAAAGCATCGTATACACGAGGTACATTGCCTTGTGGGAACTCTACATCGACTACCGCACCGATGATCTGTACGATCTTACCTGTAGTCATCGTTAATCCTCTAAACTGTTTAAATACCTATTGCTTAAACCGCTGATGCGCCTGAAACAATTTCTGAAAGCTCTTGTGTAATCGCCGATTGACGGGCTTTGTTATACACAAGTTGCAGTTCATCAATAATGTCACCAGCGTTATCAGTCGCTGCTTTCATCGCAATCATTCGCGCTACATGTTCACACGCTAAGTTTTCAACTACACCTTGATATACTTGTGATTCAACGTATCGAACCAATAATGTATCTAGCAGTAGTTTAGGCTCAGGTTCATAAATGTAATCCCAAGAATGAGTACGTTTCATTGCTTCATCTTCAGATTTAGGCAAAGGAAGTAATTGGTCAATTGCTGGCTCTTGCACCATAGTGTTAATGAACTTATTGTTCACTACATATAGGCGATCCAGCTGGCCTTCATCGTATTTCTTTAGCATAACGCCAACACTACCGATCAATTCTTCAAGACTTGGGTTATCACCTAAGCCAGAGTTTTGAGCAATAACGTTACCGCCATAGCTGTTAAAAAATGCTGTTGCTTTAGAGCCAATAACGGCTAAATCAATTTCAACACCATCTTTTGACCATGCTTTCATTTCTGTCATGACTTTCTTAAACAAGTTAATGTTTAAGCCACCACACAAACCACGATCACTAGAAATAACAATGTAACCAACGCGCTTAGCTTCGCGTTCCTCAAGATACGGATGACGATACTCGAGGCTACCAAGCGCTAAATGACCGATTACTTTACGTATTGTGTCAGCATATGGACGAGACGCAGCCATCGACTCTTGCGAGCGACGCATTTTAGAAGCGGCTACCATTTCCATTGCTTTCGTGATCTTTTGAGTGCTTTTTACACTCCCGATCTTGTTACGAATCTCTTTCGCACCGGCCATCGTTACTCTCCGTTTTCGGGTGACCCATAACAGGTCACCAACGAATTACCAGGTCTGGGTTGCTTTGAAATCTTCAACCAGTTTCACGAACTGAGCTTCAATTTCATTATTCCAAGCACCCGATGAGTCGATCTCTGTTGCTAGATCGGCAAATTGACCACGAGCATACGACAGCAGAGCTTCTTCAAAATCTGCAAGCTTAGAAAGCTCAACATCATTCAAATAGCCTTTCTCAGCTGTAAAGATAACTAACGCTTGATCAAAAACAGACATTGGAGCGTACTGCTTTTGTTTCATAAGTTCAGTTACTTTTTCACCGTGATCAAGTTGCTTTTTAGTCGCGTCATCAAGATCAGATGAGAACTGAGCAAACGCTGCAAGTTCACGATACTGTGCAAGCGCGGTACGAATACCACCAGACAGTTTCTTAATGATCTTAGTTTGCGCAGCACCACCTACACGAGATACAGAGATACCTGGATCTACCGCAGGACGAACACCAGCGGTGAACAGTTCTGTTTGTAGGAAGATCTGACCATCAGTAATCGAGATTACGTTGGTTGGTACGAATGCAGATACGTCACCAGCTTGAGTTTCGATGATAGGTAGGGCAGTTAAAGAACCTGTTTTACCTTTCACTTCACCATTAGTGAATTTCTCAACATACGCTTCGCTTACACGAGCAGCACGCTCTAGTAGACGAGAGTGTAAATAGAATACGTCACCAGGGAATGCTTCACGACCCGGTGGACGTTTCAGTAGTAGAGAAATTTGACGATAAGCTACTGCTTGCTTAGATAGGTCATCATAAACAATCAGTGCATCTTCACCGCGGTCACGGAAGTATTCACCCATCGCACAACCTGAGTACGGTGCAAGGTATTGCAGCGCAGCAGATTCAGAAGCAGAAGCAACAACAACGATAGTGTTAGCTAGCGCACCGTGCTCTTCTAATTTGCGAACTACGTTAGCAATTGTTGATGCCTTTTGGCCAATCGCAACATAGATTGAGTAAATACCAGAATTTTTCTGGTTAATGATCGCATCGATCGCCATTGCTGTTTTACCAGTCTGACGGTCACCGATGATTAGCTCACGCTGACCACGGCCGATTGGGATCATTGAGTCAACTGACTTATAGCCAGTCTGTACAGGTTGGTCTACTGATTTACGATCGATTACACCAGGTGCAATCACTTCTACTGGAGAAGTCAATTTCGCATCAATAGGGCCTTTACCATCAATTGGCTCACCAAGTGTGTTTACAACACGACCTAGCATTTCAGGACCTACTGGTACTTCAAGGATACGACCAGTACCTGTTACTTTCATGCCTTCCTGTAGGTCAGCATATGGGCCCATTACTACCGCACCAACTGAGTCACGCTCAAGGTTAAGTGCTAGCGCATAACGGCCACCCGGTAATTCAATCATTTCGCCTTGCATAACGTCTGCAAGGCCGTGGATACGAATGATACCGTCGCTTACCGAAACGATTGTACCTTCATTGCGAGCTTCACTTACAACGTTGAATTTTTCAATACGTTGTTTGATTAGATCGCTAATTTCCGTGGAATTAAGTTGCATGCTCCATTCCCCATCAAGACTGCAATGTTTCACTCAGGCGGCTTAAACGGCCACGTGCTGAGTTATCAATGACTAGGTCTCCGGCTCGAATTATGACCCCAGCTAGTAGGGCCTCATCTACGCTACAATTCAGCTTCACTTTACGCTCTAGACGAGCTTCAAGTTTGGCACTAATGTCAGCTTTCTGCTGTTCTGTCAGCTCAATTGCTGAAGTAACTTCAGCATCAATTTCTTTTTCAAGTTCATGTTTGAAAAAGATAAATTGCTCTAACACATCAGGTAAAATCTTCAGGCGGCTGTTTTCAGCCATTACATGAATTAGATTTTGTCCAAACTCGTTCAGTTGTTCGCCACAAATTGAAATAAAGATTTCAGCTAACTGCTCTGGCGCAACAGCACCATCAAGCAACTGAGCAACGTCTTCATTTTTCGCGACTTCTGAACAAAAAGTTAGCATTTGAACCCATTGGTCCAATTCGCCTTTTTCGACCGCAAAGTCAAAAGCTGCTTTCGCGTAGGGGCGTGCGATGGTTGTCATTGTCGACATATCTTGCCCCCTTTTACTTACAATTTCGCAGTGATGTTATCAAGAATATCTTTTTGCGCTTCTACATCAATAGAGCGTTCTAAGATCTTCTCGGCACCAATCACAGCCAGAGTTGCAACTTGTTTACGCAGTTCATCGTGTGCACGTTTGCGCTCAGATTCAAGTTCTGCTTCACCTTGTGTAAGAATCTTCTGACGTTCAGTCAGCGCTTCTTCACGGGCTTCATCCAAAATTTGACCTTTACGTTTGTTCGCTTGTTCGATGATCTCAGTTGCAGCGCGTTTTGCTTCTTTCAGTTGATCAGAAGCATTGGCTTGTGCCAAATCAAGGTCTTTAGCTGCGCGTTCAGCGGCAGATAAACCGTCAGCAATTAGCTTCTGACGTGCCTCGATCGCTTCCATGATTGGTGGCCATACATATTTCATGCAGAACCAAACAAACAGTGCGAAAGCGATTGCTTGACCAAGCAGAGTTGCGTTCATATTCACAACAGCTACCCCTCGTTAAGAATCAGCTACAAAAATTCAATTAGCAAAAGGCTAGATTAGCCTGCTAGTTGACCAACAAATGGGTTAGCAAATGTGAATAGTAGCGCGATTACGATACCGATCATTGGAACCGCATCCAATAGACCAGCGATGATGAACATCTTAACTTGTAGCATTGGAGCCATTTCAGGTTGACGAGCTGCGCCTTCCAGAAACTTACCACCAAGAATAGCAAAACCAATTGCTGTACCTACAGCACAAAGACCAACAATAATAGCTACTGCGATAGCTGAAAAACTAAGAACGGTTTCCATTTATATTCTCCAATTGAATAGATAGAGTTGTATTAAAAATTTTAAAATTAATGATCGCCATCTTCATGAGCCATTGATAGATAAACTATCGTTAACATCATGAAAACAAATGCTTGGATTAATATAACCAAAATATGGAAGATAGCCCAAGGTAACGCACCGACCCATTGTAAATACCAAGGTAGCATTGCAGCGATTAGAATAAATACCACTTCACCAGCAAACATGTTACCAAACAGACGCATACCTAAAGAAAGAGGCTTAGCTAATAGCGAAACAACTTCAATTAGTAGGTTGAATGGGATCATTATCCAGTGGTTAAATGGGTGTAATGCTAATTCTTTTGCAAAACCGCCAAGTCCTTTCACTTTAATGCTGTAGTAAATCATTAAAGCAAATACACCAAGAGCCATTGCCATAGTAATGTTTACATCAGCAGTAGGAACCACCTTAAGATAAGGGATACCTAACCAATGTTCAGCAGGGTAAGGTAAGAAGTCAATTGGAACTAAATCCATGACGTTCATGATAATTACCCAACAAAATATGGTCAAAGCTAATGGAGCAACTAGCGGGTTTCTTCCATGAAAAGTATCTTTAACGTTGCTATCAACGAATTCAACCACCATTTCAACGAAACACTGTAATTTACCTGGTACTCCAGATGTCGATTTCTTAGCTACAGAACGGAAAACCCAAAGGAATAACATCCCTGTTAGCACAGAAAAAAACAAACTGTCTATATGCACATTCCAAAAACTTAATTCATCAACAATGCCCAACTTCCCTAAAGAGAGGTTTTGCAGGTGATGATTAATATATTCAGTAGGCGTTGACGCAGACATAACTTTTCCTATTTCCTGTTGTTAATAAAGAAAACTGGTGCAAAGATATTACTACCCAGTACCAGCAAATAGGTTAGTTTGAGGGGAACAAGTTCCACCTCTGTATACACGTAAACAATAGAAAATAAGACGATTGTTATAAGAATTTTAAGCACTTCACCCAAATAGAAAAAAGCTGCAACCATTTTAGCCGCTCTTGCTCCACTGAACATAAATGCACATTTTGAAAACACGGTATTAGCGATAATAAAAATACTACCCCCTACCAATGCTGACATTCCCCAACTAGCACTAACGGCTATGCTCATCCCTATTGTCATAACTGTAGTGACACTAAGCTGAATCAATAACAATCGCTTTGCAAGCAAACGCCCTGGTTTAGCTAGCGTAACTACCATGTATTCTTCCTTTTTAGCATCTTTGCCTTGATATAAATCAACCCAAGGCGAAGATTTTGCAAAAATTATACGTTGCACCCATATGAATGCAATCAAATAGCATTAAAAAGTTACATTTATGAGAACAATGCAGTAACTTTTACGACGTAAAAGACAATTTTACTTTCTAATACCGTTTTATATCACATTTAACTTTCTAGCTTTGCGATAAGTTGTTCTAATTTGTGAGCCTCGTCAAAGGTAATCGTTACCTTACCTGAACCTGATGAGTTTCTATTTATAACAACTTTAGACCCAAGAGCAGAAGTAAGTTTGTTCGATATCTCGATCATCTCTGAATCTTGCTTTACTGGTTCTTTCTCTGCTTTAGGAGATAATAAGGCTTTCACTTGTTGTTCAGTTTGACGAACCGTCAACTTCTTTTTAATCACAAGATGAGCTAATTCAATTTGCTGCTTACTCTCTAATGCTAGTAATGCACGAGCGTGTCCCATCTCAAGTTCTTTCTTCTCAACGAAACCTTTAACTTCATCAGTCAATGCGTTTAAACGCAGTAAGTTTGTTACTGTAGTTCGAGATTTACCGATAACATCTGAAATTTGTTGATGAGTTAATTCAAATTCTTGCTGTAAGCGCTCTAATGCTTGTGCTTCTTCGATAGCATTCAGATCTTCACGTTGAATGTTCTCAATTAAAGCCATTGCAATCACGGCTTTATCTTCAACCGATTTAACCACACAGGGTACATGCTTTAGACCTGCTTTTTTAGCAGCACGGAAACGTCGCTCACCCGCAATAATTTCATATTGCTGAGGAGCAACTTGACGAACAACAATCGGTTGGATGATACCTTGAGAACGAATAGAAGCAGAAAGCTCTTCTAAGGCTTCTTCTTCCATTGTTTTACGAGGCTGGTATTGGCCGGCACTTAGTTGATGAATACCCAATTCAATTAATTGAGCATCTTTTGAGATAGATTCACTTTGTTCGGCTGCTGATTGCTTTTCACGAGCAATAGAGCTTGTTGCTAATAGGGCATCTAATCCTTTGCCTAAACCACGTTTATTACCCATGAATTTCTGTTTCCCTTTCTTTTTCCATTTCGTCACGGCGAATTATCTCTCCGGCAAGGGCTAAGTAAGCCTTTGCACCATTAGAGTATTTATCATAATACATTGCAGGTTTACCATGACTTGGCGCTTCTGCTAAACGTACATTTCGAGGAATAACAGTGCGGTACACTTTTTCCCCAAAATGTTTTTTTAATTGATCTGATACATCATTAGCTAAGCGATTACGAGGATCGTACATGGTTCTTAATAACCCTTCGATCTTTAAATCAGCATTCACTACAGCGGCTAATTTACTGATGGTATCAATTAAAGCCGTTAATCCCTCTAGTGCGTAATATTCACACTGCATAGGGACCAATACAGAATCCGATGCTGCCATGGCGTTAATTGTAAGGAGATTTAGAGCGGGAGGGCAATCAATAAAGATGAAATCATAGTTACCACGAACCGAAGCAATCATATTGCGTAAGCGAACTTCACGCGCAAACACTTCCATCAATTTGATTTCAGCGGCGGTAACATCACCATTAGCAGCAATAAGATCGTAACCCCCGGAAGTTTCCTCTATTACAACTTTTTCAAAAGGCACTTCATCAACCAGAAGTTCATAAGCTGTGGCATCGACATCGTATTTATCAACACCACTGGCCATGGTCGCATTGCCTTGAGCATCTAAATCGATAAGTAATACTTTTCGATGAGTTGCTGCCATTGAAGCGGCAAGATTCACCGCTGTCGTTGTTTTACCTACGCCACCTTTCTGGTTCGCAATAGAGATAACTTTTCCCACACTAACCTCATTCCATTATTTTTTTCCGGTTAAGGTGACTAAATGTCTTTCACCCTCTAACTCCGGAACGATCAATGTCGCTACATCTTTGACTGAGCACCATTCTGGAAGATCATTAGCTTCATCTTCTGAATAGATCCCTTTTAACGCCAAAAACACACCATCTTCTTCTTTTGGTAGATGATGACACCAATTAACCATGTCTGTCATTGATGCAAATGCACGACTTAGGACTGCATCAAACTTTTCTTCAGGCTGAAACTCTTCAACACGGCTTTGGATTGGAGTGACATTGGTAATTTTTAACTCATGAATCACCTGTTTGATAAAGCGTATTCTCTTACCTAAGCTGTCTAATAGAGTAAACGATTTTCCAGGGTTCATGATAGCTAATGGGATACCTGGTAAGCCAGGACCTGTACCAACATCAATAAAACGCTCACCTGACAACTTTGGACTAACAACAATGCTATCCAGAATATGCTTAATGACCATTTCACTCGGATTTCTAACTGACGTTAGGTTATACGCTTTATTCCACTTATGAAGTAGCGCTACATAACCAAGTAATTGCTCTTTTTGCAATTCAGAGACAGTTAAATCAGTTTGAGCAATCAAACGATCGAATTGCTGAGATAAATCGGTCACGTTACTCACCTTTTTTTAATAAACCGTGTTTCTTTAAATGCACTAATAGAATAGAAACTGCAGCTGGTGTAATACCAGAAATACGTGATGCTATGCCAATCGTTTCAGGCTTAGCGTCTGTGAGTTTCGCAACCACTTCATTTGAAAGACCTTTTACTTCTTTATAATTAAGATCTAAAGGCAATTTTGTATTTTCATGACGTAATGATTTTTCAATTTCATCACGTTGACGCTGAATGTATCCGGCGTATTTTACTTGAATTTCAACTTGTTCAGACGCTTGTTGATCCTCAATAGCAGGACCAAAACCATCAATAGAGATCAATGACTCATAATTCACTTCAGGACGACGAAGAAGATCTTCACCACTTGCTTCACGAACAATCGGCGTTTTTAAGATCGAATTAACTTGATCAATATTTTCTGATTTAGGATTCACCCAAATGTCTTTTAAACGTTGACGTTCTTTTTCAATATTTTCTACTTTCTCGTTAAAGCGAGCCCAACGAGCATCATCAACTAAACCAAGTTCACGGCCTTGTTCTGTTAAGCGTAAATCGGCGTTATCTTCACGAAGTGATAAACGATACTCGGCACGAGACGTAAACATACGGTATGGTTCTTTGGTTCCAAGCGTTGATAAATCATCAATAAGCACGCCCATGTATGCTTCATCACGGCGTGGACTCCAGCCTTCTTTGCCTTGAGCAAACAAACTTGCATTAAGACCGGCCATTAACCCTTGTGCAGCCGCTTCTTCATATCCAGTAGTACCGTTAATTTGACCAGCAAAGAATAAGCCTTCAATAAACTTAGTTTCATACGTTGATTTTAAATCACGAGGATCAAAGAAATCATACTCAATCGCATAACCTGGACGAACAATGTGTGCATTTTCAAAGCCTTTCATTGAACGAACGATTTGCAGTTGTACGTCAAATGGCAAACTTGTTGAGATACCATTTGGGTATAATTCGTGTGTTGTTAAGCCTTCTGGTTCAATAAAGATTTGGTGGCTGTCTTTATCAGCAAAACGCATTACTTTATCTTCAATAGAAGGGCAGTAACGAGGGCCAATACCTTCGATAACACCAGCGTACATAGGGCTACGATCAAGGTTCTTACGAATTACATCATGTGTTTTTTCATTAGTATGAGTGATGAAGCAGTTAATTTGTTTAGGCTGTTGTTCACGATTACCCATAAATGAGAAAACAGGCGTTGGATTATCACCCGGTTGTGCTTCTAAATTTGAAAAATCAACACTACGAGCATCAATACGTGGTGGCGTACCGGTTTTAAGGCGATCGATCCTAAATGGACGATCTCGTAAACGTTGAGCAAGAGTGATCGAAGAAGGATCTCCTGCGCGACCTCCAGAGAAGTTTTCCATGCCAATGTGTATCTGACCCCCTAAAAAGGTACCAGCCGTTAATACAACGGATTTAGCACGGAATTTAAGGCCCATTTGAGTAATAGCACCGATAACTTTATCGTTTTCAATAATCAGATCATCTACTGCTTGTTGAAATAACGTTAAGTTTGGTTGGTTTTCTAATACTGAACGAACAAATGCTTTGTATAGTGCTCTATCTGCTTGAGCACGAGTCGCTCGAACTGCTGGGCCTTTGGACGCATTTAATGTTCTAAATTGAATACCGGCATGATCAGTGGCTTGTGCCATTAATCCACCTAAAGCATCCACTTCTTTTACCAAATGGCCTTTGCCGATCCCACCGATAGCAGGATTACATGACATTTGACCTAATGTGTCGATGTTATGTGTGAGTAGAAGTGTCTTTTGTCCTGTTCTTGCAGCTGCTAATGCTGCTTCAGTTCCAGCATGACCACCGCCAATAACAATGACATCAAAGTTTTCTTGGTAAAACATGAGTTGACCTTAGGTGTTATGAAAATAGTGAGAAGAATTTAATTTTAAGAGATCTATTTTACCCTTTTTCTAGCTTGGAAAGAAATGAAAAAGTGACGAAGTTCAAAAATTAAAGATCACTTAATATATATAAGATCTTTTAAAGAGATCTCTTATTAGATCTATTATATAGATCGTCGATCTCTGTGGATAAGTGGCAAATGATCAATAGGATCATGTACTTTAGTAAGATCCTAAGTTGTGATGAATCTTTGATCTTCGATCGGACTGCTTGAGGATAAAATTACTACTTATCCACAAGGGGGGAGGGCGTTAGATCTTATTCAATGGATAACTATAACTTGATCACTGGATCTTTCTATAGTTATCCACATAGTAGGTGTCAGCTATTTAATAACTTTTTTGATCGGTTAACACTTTTTATTAACAAAAGTGTTGTTTTAACCACAATTCAGCAGGCTCTTCTGGAATACTATTTTGAGTCACATCTATTTCTAGTAATGGATATTTTTCAGTAGCACCAAGTTTAATCAATGTACTTTGTAGTGATTTACCTGCTGCACAGAAAGTATCGTAGCTTGAATCACCAATCGCAACGATGGCAAAATTTATCGTAGATAAAGCGTTGGGATTATTTTGTAATTGTTCAATGAATGGTTTGATATTGTCTGGATAATCTCCTGCTCCATGAGTCGAAACGACGAAAAGCCAAAGACTATTACTGTCTATTTCATCTAAATTAGGTTGATTATGTATATCTGTTGTGAACTCCATATCTTCTAATAAATCAGCAAGATGATCGCCAACGTACTCTGCACCACCAAGGGTGCTACCAGTAATGATTGATGCATTTTTCATGAATTTTTCCTATAAAAAATGGGCTGTAATAGCCCATTATTGTGTAATTTGTTATTAGTTTATTTACCAATACAAAAAGAAGTAAAGATGCGGCCTAGTAAGTCGTCAGAAGTAAATTCACCTGTTATTTCACTGAGGTGTTGTTGCGCTATTCTCAATTCTTCAGCAAGGATTTCACCAGCCATATAGCCTTCAAGTTGTTGTTGACCTATATCTAGGTGCTGAGCTGCCTTTTCTAGTGCCTCTAGATGGCGACGACGAGCCATAAAGCCACCTTCTTGGTTGCCAGAGAAGCCCATGCATTCTTTTAAGTGGGTACGCAGAGCATCAACCCCTTCACCCGTTTTTGCTGATAGACGAATCAAGGTAGGATCATTCACATGACAAATACCAAGATCTTCACCGGTTTGATCGGCTTTATTTCGTATCACTGTCATGCCCATGTTTTTAGGTAAGCGATCAAGAAATTCTGGCCAGATTATTTTGGGGTCTGTTGCATCCGTTGTTGTGCCATCAACCATAAATAAAACGCGGTCAGCTTGAGCTATTTCGTCCCAAGCTCGTTCAATACCAATGCGTTCTACCTCATCAGAGGCTTCGCGAAGGCCTGCAGTATCAATGATATGTAAAGGCATACCATCAATATGAATATGCTCTCTAAGGACGTCACGAGTGGTCCCTGCAATATCGGTGACAATTGCAGTATCTTTACCTGATAGTGCATTAAGAAGGCTAGATTTGCCTGCATTTGGGCGGCCGGCGATAACAACTTTCATGCCTTCACGCATGATCGCACCTTGATTCGCTTCTTGGCGAACCGCATTTAAGTTATCAATGATCCCTTGTAAATCACCACTTACTTTGCCATCGGCAAGAAAGTCGATCTCTTCTTCTGGAAAATCAATGGCAGCTTCAACGTAAATTCGAAGGTAAATAAGTGATTCAACCAAGGTGTTAATCTTATTTGAGAAAACACCTTGCAGTGAATTTAAGGCTGATTTAGCTGCTTCTTCAGAGCTTGCATCAATTAAATCAGCGATAGCTTCTGCTTGTGCTAAATCCATTTTATCGTTTAGGAAAGCTCTTTCTGAGAATTCACCTGGACGAGCAGTACGGATACCGTCTATTTTTAGGATGCGTTTGATTAGCATATCCATGACAACAGGGCCACCATGCCCCTGAAGTTCTAAAACGTCTTCACCCGTAAATGAATGTGGGTTAGGAAAATAGAGTGCAATGCCTTGATCAAGCTCTAAACCATTCTCATCTTTGAATGGTGCATATTCGGCGTAACGTGGTTTCAGTTCTTTACCAATAACCTCTAAAGCCACTTCTTTCGCTTTAGGGCCTGATACTCGAATGATGCCTACGCCGCCTCGGCCTGGCGCTGTTGCTTGTGCAACTATGGTGTCTGTATGTAATGTCATGATTATTCTTAATGTCTATTGCTTGAGCATATTGTAAGCCGATAAAACAAAAAAGGCGACCAATGGCCGCCTTTTGTTTATTTCTTTAGAAATTCAACTTACTTAGAGTGTAAGCCTTTTTTCTCTAGTGCACGATAAATCAGAGTCTGCTGAATTAACGTTACGATGTTTGATACTAACCAGTAAAGAACTAGGCCAGCAGGGAACCATAAGAAGAACACGGTGAACATAACAGGCATGAACGTCATGATCTTCTGTTGCATTGGATCCGTTACTGTTGTTGGGCTCATCTTCTGGATTAAGAACATACTTGCACCCATTAATAATGGCAGGATGTAGTATGGGTCTTGTGCTGATAAATCCGTGATCCAACCAAAGAATGGTGCATGACGAAGCTCAACAGATTCCATTAGTGCCCAGTACAACGAAATGAAGATTGGCATTTGAAGAAGAATTGGTAAACAACCACCCAGTGGGTTTACTTTTTCTTTCTTATAAAGCTCCATCATTTCTTGGCTCATACGTTGACGGTCATCGCCAATACGCTCACGCATAGCAGTCAACTTAGGTTGAAGCATGCGCATTTTAGCCATTGATGTGTATTGTGCTTTTGTTAGTGGGTACATAGCGCCACGAACAATGAAGGTTAAGATGATGATAGCTAGACCCCAGTTCACAACAATGCCTTGGATGAAAGACAGTAGTTTATGAAGTGGTGAAGCAATAAACCATAACCAACCGTAATCAACTGTTAAGTCTAGGTATTTTTGAGTCGCTGCCATTTCTTTCTGCAGCTTTGGACCTGTCCAAAGTGTTGCAGAAAGCGTTGCTTCTTGACCTGCAGGAATTGTTACAGCAGGCATACGTACGCCAATGTAACCGTAATCGCCCGCTACGCGTGACGTCAGTGTTGCGTCATTTACGTTGCGAGGGATCCAAGCTGAAGCAAAGTAATGTTGTAGCATACCCGCCCAACCTTGACCGTTTGTCATGTCGATAGATAAGTTCTTATCTTCCATGTCGTCAAAGCTGTATTTTTTGTAACGAGTATCTTCTGTAGAGTAAGCACCACCACGGTACGTAGGCATCGTTAAGCTGCCGCCGTCGTCCATTAAGTTTTGCTTTAAGTTCGCGTACATTTCTACTGTTGCTGGTGCTGAAGATTGGTTATCAACCGTATAATCAACATTGATAGCGTAGCTGTCACGTTTAAGAATTAGTGTTTTAGTATAAGTAATACCGTCTTTCACTAATGTTAGCGGAACGCGTAATTCGTTTTGACCGTCAGCTAAAACATAATCTGTTTTTTGCGTAGTGAATTGTGCACGGCCGGTATTTGAATCGATACCTTGAGGACCGATAAGACCACTTTGAGCTATGTAACTGTGCGTAGCATCGTTCTTAAGAAGAACGAACTTTGCTTTAGAGTCTAATTCAGCGTCGTATTTATTAAGAATTGATTCAATGATGTCACCACCCAATGTATCTACTTTTAAAGTAAGTACATCTGTTGTGATAGTGATTAGCTTATCAGATTGCGCTGAATCAGCAGGCGTATCACTGTGTGCTGTTGAAGAAGTTGGAACATCACCATCCGTTTGTGTTTGTTGAACGGTACTAACTGTAGCTGGTTGCTGCGGATTAGTTTCTACTTGCCATTGTTGGAAAAGTAAAAAAGAAACTAAAGCCAGTGCGAGCAACAGAATATTACGTTGGGTATCCATCGTTATTGTTCTCTGTCTTTATGCTGCTTGGGTGGGACGGGGTCATAGCCCCCATCATTCAAAGGATGACATTTTAATAGACGTTTGCCAGATAGCCAACACCCTTTTACTAAACCGTGTGACTTTAGTGCGTCAATTGCATAATGTGAACACGTTGGAGTAAATCGACAGCGAGGTCCAATCAATGGACTGATGACGAGTTGATAAAAACGGATTAGACCGATTGCTATCCACGAGAAGGGCGAGACAGGCGATGCCATAATTTGTCTAATAGCTTGTTGAAGTCTTCGTTACTCAGATCTTGAGCACTCTTTTTAGCGATAACCACAAAGTCTTTCGCAGGTAATGAATGTTGCTTATTGCGGAAACTTTCACGCGTAATACGTTTGAACTTATTGCGACCTACAGCAGTTTTAATTTGCTTTTTAGGAACAGCAAGGCCTAAACGAGGGTGCGATAGTGAATTTTCTCTGGCAAGAATGGTGAAGTGAGGTGAGCCGGCTCGGTGAGCTTGCTTGAAAACAGATTTGTAATCTTCGGGAGTTAACAAGCGTAACTCCCGAGAGAAGTCGTAATTCATCAAAATAATCTAGGATTACTTAGATAGACGCTTACGGCCTTTAGCGCGACGAGCGTTAATTACGTTACGACCGTTCTTAGTAGCCATACGTGCACGGAAACCGTGAGAGCGTTTACGCTTAAGAACTGAAGGTTGGAAAGTGCGTTTCATTGGTATTACCTTTTACTGATCAGTAGTGTTTAGGTTTTTTGTATAAACCCGGCGTGGGACGTACATTCCGACGCCTCTCAACAAAGAGGCGGAATTGTAATCATTGACAGAAAAATAGTCAATAAGAGGTTCCACGATTTTTCCGGACGGTGAATTATACGTTTTGTGAGCCAGAGCGCAAGGATCTTTATGCGATCCCGACCTGATTCAAGAATTTTTTTAATTTAGGATCCTGTGGATAACCAAAAATTTGCTCTGGGGTTCCTTGTTCCACGATCTTTCCATCTGCCATATAGATAACTTTATCGGCGACTTCTTTTGCAAATTGCATTTCATGAGTTACAACCAGCATGGTTTGATGTTGAGTGGCCAGTTTTTTCATTAACGTCAGCACTTCATTAACCCATTCAGGATCAAGTGCTGACGTGGGTTCATCAAATAATAGCAGTTCTGCTTCTAAGGCCATTGCTCGTCCAATACCAACGCGCTGTTGTTGGCCTCCAGAAAGCGCTGAAGGGTAGTTATCCCCTTTATCACCAAGCCCAATATCATCTAAAATTTGTTGTGCTCTTTTAAGGGCATCTGCCTTATTCCACTTGTGGACAGTTATTAGGCCTTCAGCAATATTCTGTCGAGCAGTTAAATGTGCAAAAAGAGCATAGTTTTGGAAGATAAACCCTGTTTTTCGTCGCAATGCAATGATTTCTGCTTTGGTATTTTTTTCACTGTCGACGCTAATATCATCAATAGTGATGGTGCCTTTGTCGGCCGTTTCGAGAAAGTTGACACATCTAAGTAACGTAGACTTGCCTGTACCGCTTGATCCTATAATGGCAATTATCTCTCCTTTATTAATGGTGAGGTCAATGCCTGATAGTACGTTTGTGTCCCCAAAGCTTTTATGTAGGTTGGTAATTTTTATCATCGAACATACGCCTTATTTAATTTCACTTCAGCCCAAGTTTGTACTCGAGTAAGAATGACAACAACACCCCAATAAATCAGAGCTACGGCTAAAAATGCTTCAAAGAACTTAAAGCTTGAAGAGGCTTCCATTTGCGCTTTTGCCATTATTTCAGACACCCCAAGTGTAAAGGCTAATGACGTGGATTTAATCATATCGATGAAATAGTTCATTAATGAAGGTAAAGCTACTCGAGTCGCTTGAGGAAGGATAATACGACGCATTGCTTGAGATGTTGTCATACCAATAGAAAGACTGGCTTCCATTTGGCTACGATCAATACCAATAATAGCTGCTCGAATACTCTCTGCCATATAAGCAGCGAAATGGAGTGTTAAACCAATAACAGCAGCACTAAACGCATCTAATCCAATAAAAATAGGGAATACTTGCGGTAAGCCATAATAAAGAAGAAATAATTGAACCAGCAGTGGTGTACCACGGAAAAAGCTGATGTAAAGCTGGCTGAGTTGATCCAATACGGGCACTTTAAAGACTCTTAAGTTAGCGAGTACTAACGCCAGAGCCAAAGCAAAGAACAATCCCCATATCGCCATTTCTAATGTCGTACCTAAATACTTAAACAGTATTGGTAAGAGTTCAATCATATACGCAAAATCAAATCCCATGATGTCTCTCTATAATTAGTTTCAAAAGTGGTGAGTTGTACTGAGTTTATATAAGTAATAAACACAAAACCCACTACGTTACAGATAGTGGGTTTATTGTAAATAGAAGTAGGTACTTACCGAGTTAGTTTGATTTATTGTGTTACGTCAGCATCAAACCACTTTTGTGATATTTTTGCTAATGTACCATCTGCTCGCATTTCAGCTAATGCCTTATTAACTTCTTTTTGTAGCTTTTGACCTTTTTCATTTTTTACAAACGGCCATGCATTTTCAATGGTTTCAAATGGTTCGCCTGCAAGTTGCAGTGGTAATCCTGATTTTTTAATCAGTTGAGCTGCTGATAGACGGTCCATCACAAACGCATCTGAACGGCCTAAAGCGACATCGTGCTCAATACCAGTATCGTAGGTTTTAATGTTTATTTGGCCTGATTTATCGTTATCTCGCAGTAATTTTTCAAAATTAGAACCTAAGTTAACGGCAACGGTTTTTCCTTCCAAATCTTCAATACTTTTGATGCTGTCATTGCCTTTACGAACGGTAATTTGCGCACCGTCAACAACATAAGGGTCGGCAAATAGGTATTTAGCTTCACGTTCTTTGGTTTTGGTAATTTGATTTGAAATCGTATCAATTCGGCCTGTTTCTAATAGCCCAAATAAACCAGAAAAACTCGCAGTTACATATTCAACGTTATAGTCGTTACGGCGACCAATCTCATCCCATAAATCAACCTCAAAGCCTTGCAGTTGATCCTGTTTAACGAAGGTAAATGGGAAATAACGGCCCGACATCCCTACTTTAACGTCAGTGGCTGCTTGAGCAAATTGAGTGGCTGCTAGTGTCAGTGTTAATCCAGTAAGAATATTCTTTGTCCATTTCATGATTGATACTCCGTAATTCATCAGTATTGAGATAATACTTTTTTTGCGATTGAGCTCTAAATACCCTCTGGTTATGTGTAATAACTAAACCGTAAAATAAAGGGCATAATCTCCTCATTGTTGATGGTTTTGGGTATAAGTCAGGTAAAAAGTGTGTCGATCTAGGTAAAAAAGCGTGATCAGTGTGAATAACTTCGATCTTATTCACTGGATCATCGATCTAACACTGGCACAAAAGTTATCCACAGTATAAAATCGACAACCTTTTAAAAATAATTATGAGTGGGGTTGTCCGTGTCTTCATCGCTTTGGCTGCAGTGTTTACAGCGCCTTCAAGAAGAATTACCTTCCGCAGAATTTAGTATGTGGGTTAAACCCCTGCAAGCTGAATTAAATGACAATACCCTTACGCTATTTGCGCCGAACCGTTTCGTGTTGGATTGGGTTCGAGATAAGTACTTAAATAGCATTAACTCATTATTAAATGAGTTCTGTGGTAGTGATGTTCCTACATTACGCTTTGAAGTGGGTAGCAAACCTACGGCATCAGCACCTGTACCAAAGAGAACGGCAGCAGATGTTGCTGCTTCAACCTCAGCTCCTGCACAACTTCAAGCCTTACAGTCAGCGAATAAGCCATGGGAATCTCAGAGTTCAGAGCCTACTCCTGCTGATCTGAATCATCGCTCGAATGTAAATCCTAAACATAAATTTACTAACTTCGTTGAAGGTAAATCAAACCAACTTGGCTTAGCAGCAGCTCGTCAAGTGTCTGATAACCCGGGAACGGCGTATAACCCACTATTCTTATATGGTGGTACTGGTTTAGGTAAAACACACCTGTTGCAAGCAGTGGGTAATGCGATTCTTGAGCGCAAGCCTGACGCTAAAGTTGTGTATATGCATTCAGAACGCTTTGTTCAAGACATGGTTAAAGCGCTACAAAATAACGCCATTGAAGAGTTCAAACGTTATTACCGTAGTGTTGATGCCTTGCTTATCGATGATATTCAATTTTTTGCGAATAAAGAGCGTTCACAAGAAGAATTCTTTCATACCTTTAATGCGTTATTGGAAGGCAATCAGCAAATTATCCTAACGTCAGATAAATACCCAAGAGAGATTAATGGGGTAGAAGAGCGTTTGAAATCTCGCTTTGGTTGGGGTCTTACTGTTGCGATTGAACCGCCAGAATTAGAAACTCGCGTTGCTATCTTAATGAAGAAAGCAGAAGATCATCAAATTCATCTTGCCGATGAAGTGGCCTTCTTTATTGCAAAACGTTTACGTTCGAATGTACGTGAATTAGAAGGGGCGCTTAACCGTGTGATTGCAAATGCTAACTTTACTGGCCGTGCAATTACGATTGATTTTGTACGCGAAGCATTACGTGACTTATTAGCGCTTCAAGAGAAGTTAGTAACGATTGATAATATTCAAAAAACCGTTGCTGAGTACTACAAGATAAAAATGGCAGACTTGTTGTCTAAACGCCGTTCTCGTTCTGTTGCGCGTCCACGTCAATTAGCGATGGCATTGTCTAAAGAGTTAACCAATCACAGCTTACCTGAGATCGGTGACGCATTTGGCGGTCGAGACCATACCACTGTACTTCATGCTTGTCGTAAAATAGCGCAATTGCGTGAAGAGAGTCATGATATAAAAGAAGACTACTCTAACCTCATTCGTACGTTGTCATCGTAAGTTATTATCTACTTTTAAATAAACGAGTATTATGAAATTTTCTATTGAACGCAGTCTGTTATTAAAACCACTGCAACAAGTATCTGGTGCCCTTGGTGGCCGTCCATCATTACCTATTTTAGGTAACATCTTACTTCAGGTAGAAAATGGTCAATTATCAATGACCGCAACCGATTTAGAAGTAGAGTTGATCAGTAAGATTACGTTAGAAGGTGATTTTGAAGCGGGCGCTATTACCGTTCCTTCTCGTAAATTTTTAGATATTTGTCGTGGTTTACCTGACAGCGCAACTATCACTATCGTATTGGAAGGCGATCGAGTTTTAGTGCGTTCTGGACGCAGTCGATTCACTCTAGCGACTCTGCCTGCTAATGATTTTCCAAACATTGAAGGTTGGGAGAGTGAGGTTGAAATCACCTTATCTCAAGCACAATTGCGTAAGCTGATAGAAAGTACTCAATTCTCTATGGCGAACCAAGATGTTCGTTATTACCTCAATGGTATGATGTTTGAAACTCAAGGTGCTATTTTCCGTTCTGTAGCAACGGATGGTCACCGAATGGCAGTATGTAATATGCCTGTAGAGTCAGAACTTCCAGAGCAACAAGTGATCATGCCACGCAAAGGTATTCAAGAGCTAGTTCGCTTACTTGACTCACCCGATCAGAGTGTTACTTTACAGTTTGGTAATTCAAATGTACGTGCAGAAGTGAATAACTTTGTATTTACGTCAAAACTGGTTGATGGTCGCTTTCCTGATTATCGCCGTGTAATGCCGCAAAGCAGTAACAAGACGCTAGAAGCCGATTGTGATGAACTGCGCCAAGCATTCGCTCGTGCCGCTATTTTATCTAATGAAAAATTCCGTGGTGTTCGCGTTAATTTAGCAAATAATCAAATGCGTATTACCGCGAATAACCCAGAGCAAGAAGAAGCGGAAGAGATCCTTGATGTGGATTTCCAAGGCGATGATATCGAAATAGGTTTTAACGTTAGCTATGTATTAGATGTGCTGAATACTTTAAAATGCGAACGTGTACGTATTTCGATGACAACGGCTAATGCGAGTGCGTTAGTTGAAGATTGCGCTAATGATGAAGCGCAATATGTTGTTATGCCAATCCGTCTGTAGATTTTAACTATTAATGCCATTATCACGCCTAATCATTAATGATTTTCGTAATATAAAGACGTGTGATATTCAATTATCATCAGGCTTTAATTTTGTTACGGGAGCCAATGGCAGTGGCAAAACCAGTGTCCTAGAAGCGATCTATTTGCTCGGACATGGCCGTTCATTTAAGAGCTCGTTAACCGGTCGGATCATTAGAAATGACTGTAACGAGCTTTTTATTCATGGTCGTTTCACCACACCAGAAAACTTTGAACTGCCTATTGGTATAAATAAGCAGCGCGATGGCACAACAGAGGTTAAAATAGGCGGAGAAAGTGGGCAAAAACTGGCACAATTAGCTAAGGTTTTACCGCTTCAATTAATTCACCCTGAAGGGTTTGAATTAGTTACTGATGGCCCTAAATTTCGCCGAGCATTTATAGATTGGGGAGTGTTTCACGTGGAACCTGCTTTTTATGAAGCATGGAGCCGAGTGAAGCGATTAACCAAGCAACGTAATGCACTATTAAAAACGGCACACAGTTATAGAGAGCTAAGTTACTGGGATCTGGAACTCGCACAACTGGCTGAAAAAATAGATCAGTGGCGAGTGGATTACATCAATCACATATCTGAAGCAACTCAACAAATATGTCAGGCATTCTTACCAGAATATGACATAAAGCTGTCATACTATCGCGGTTGGGATAGAGAAACCCCATACGCAGATTTGCTCAAGAAGAACTTTGAGCGAGATAAACAGCTGGGTTATACCGTCGGCGGCCCAAATAAAGCCGACTTACGAATTAAAGTTGCAGGCACTCCTGTTGAAGATGTGTTGTCTCGTGGTCAACTAAAGTTGATGGTATGTGCGCTACGATTAGCGCAGGGGCAACATTTAACAGAAGCAACAGGAAAGCAGTGCATCTATTTAATAGACGATTTTGCTTCTGAACTGGATAGTCATCGCCGTCAATTGCTGGCTCAATATTTGAAACAGACAAAGGCGCAGGTGTTTATTAGTTCGATTACTGCTGAACAGATTGCAGATATGCATGATGAAGAAAGCAAGATGTTCGAGATAGAACATGGCAAAATAGCCCAAGGATAAAAACGCGAGAGTAACTCATGTCAGAAAATTATGATTCATCGAGTATTAAAGTACTAAAAGGCCTAGATGCAGTACGTAAGCGTCCGGGTATGTATATCGGCGACACCGACGACGGTACAGGTCTTCACCACATGGTGTTTGAGGTTGTCGATAACTCAATCGATGAAGCTCTTGCTGGTCACTGTAAAGATATTATTGTAACGATACACGAAGATAACTCGGTATCTGTAAGCGATGATGGTCGTGGTATTCCCACTGAAATTCACGAAGAAGAAGGCGTATCTGCTGCAGAAGTTATCATGACGGTACTTCACGCAGGCGGTAAGTTCGACGATAACTCTTATAAAGTATCAGGCGGTCTTCACGGTGTTGGTGTTTCAGTAGTAAACGCATTATCAGAGAAAGTTGAACTTACGATTAATCGTAAAGGTGAGATTTTCCAACAAACGTATTGTCACGGTGTACCTCAAGCCCCTCTAACAGTGACTGGTAAAACAGATACTACAGGTACTAAAATCCGTTTCTGGCCAAGTGACCAAACGTTCGCAAACATTGAGTTTGTTTATGAAATTCTAGCGAAACGCCTGCGTGAGTTGTCTTTCTTAAACTCTGGTGTGTCTATTATTTTACAAGACATGCGTGAAGAAGATAAATCTGATCACTTCATGTTTGAAGGTGGCATTCAAGCGTTCGTTAATCACCTAAATCGCAATAAGACACCTATTCATCAAAAAATATTCCATTTTGATTTCACGCGTGAAGAAGATGGCATTGCTGTTGAAGTGGCAATGCAATGGAATGATTCTTTCCAAGAAAATATTTTCTGTTATACCAACAACATCCCACAACGTGATGGTGGTACGCACTTAGCCGGTTTCCGTTCTGCGCTAACTCGTACATTAAACACTTTCATGGATAAGGAAGGCTTTTCTAAGAAAGCGAAAGCATCTACTTCTGGTGATGATGCGCGTGAAGGCCTAACAGCGGTTGTTTCGGTTAAAGTGCCTGATCCTAAGTTCTCAAGCCAAACTAAAGATAAACTGGTTTCTTCTGAAGTGAAGTCTGCGGTTGAATCTGCAATGGGTGAGAAACTGTCTGAGTTCTTAGCTGAGAACCCAGGTGAAGCGAAAATGGTTTGTTCTAAAATCATCGATGCAGCTCGCGCACGTGAAGCCGCTCGTAAAGCGCGTGAAATGACTCGTCGTAAAGGCGCGTTAGATATTGCAGGTCTTCCAGGTAAGCTTGCGGATTGTCAGGAAAAAGATCCTTCACAATCTGAACTATATATTGTGGAAGGGGACTCTGCTGGCGGTTCAGCCAAGCAGGGACGTAACCGTAAAAACCAAGCGATTCTGCCTCTTAAAGGTAAAATCCTAAACGTTGAAAAAGCACGTTTTGATAAAATGCTGTCTTCTCAAGAGGTTGGCACACTAATTACTGCACTTGGTTGTGGTATTGGTCGTGACGAATACAACCCTGACAAACTGCGTTACCACAATATCATCATCATGACCGATGCCGATGTCGATGGTTCTCACATCCGTACTCTTTTACTGACGTTCTTCTACCGTCAAATGCCTGAGCTGATTGAGCGTGGTTATGTATACATTGCTCAGCCACCACTGTACAAAGTGAAGAAAGGCAAACAAGAGCAGTACATTAAAGATGAAGAAGCAATGGGTGAATACCAAATCACGCAAGCGTTAGATAACGCATCGTTATTTGTTAATCCAAATGAATCAATCTTTGGTCAAGAGCTGGCTAATTTAATTGAGCAGTTTAATGGTGTAATGAAACTGATTGAGCGTATGAGCCGTCGTTACCCATTAGCGCTATTAAATCGTTTAGTTTATACCTCTCGATTAACTCAGGAAGCGTGTGAAAACGAAGCTGAAGTTAAAGCGTGGACTGAGGCGTTAGTTACTGATCTTAATGAGCACGAAACTGGTGCAAGTCAGTACACAGCAGCATTGGATTTTAATGAAGAATTAAACATTCACCAGCCTAAGCTTGTTGTTCGTACTCACGGTGTTCAACATGAATACGTATTAAGTGCTGATCTGCTTAACTCGAAAGAGTACGGCCGTATCGCTGAGCTATCAGAAGCGCTTAATGGTTTGATTGAAGAAGGTGCTTATGCACAACGTGGTGAGCGCAAACAACCAGTAGAAACACTAGATGAAGCGATTGCATGGTTAATTAAAGAATCTCGTCGTGGTGTTTACTTACAACGCTATAAAGGTCTGGGTGAGATGAACCCTGAGCAGCTTTGGGAAACAACAATGGATCCTGATTCTCGCCGTATGATGCAAGTAACAATCAACGATGCAGTAAGTGCGGATGAATTGTTTACTACGCTAATGGGTGACCAAGTTGAACCGCGTCGTAACTTCATTGAAGAGAACGCATTACGTGTAGCTAACTTAGACGTCTAAGTTGAGTAAATATTTGCTGTAATCACTAATTTCTGCGTCGAAGGTGCTCGCTTATATTCATAAGCTCCGCGCCTTCTCCTTGAACTAAGCGATTACAGCGGCAATTTATCTCAACTTAGAATTTAGATATATTAGGAAGCACTGCTGTTGGCGGTGCTTTTTTTTGTCAGGAATTTGGGGTTTGTTTTCGTTTGTAGTTCAGTTGTTTAGTATTAGTTTTGAATGGGAATGGAAAATATTTTTGGCTATATCTCTTGAAAATAAAATCACTGAGCCGCATATCTAGTTATGAAGAGGATGCCGAAAGGGTCTTCTGAACATGACTTGTCCAAAACGGAAAGTCTTATAATTTGATAGAGGCAACTAAGGACCTAAGTTTGGGGTAGTTGTACTCACTATTGCTTAAAGTAAAGGATAGTATTATGCGTAATGTAGATTTCACTCCACTGTACCGTTCAGCAATTGGTTTTGATCGTCTTTTCAATCAAATGGAAAGCCACTCAGCGAAAACTAATGGTGGTTACCCTCCCTATAACATCGAGCAAAAATCAGAACATAACTACCGTATAACCATGGCGGTGGCGGGTTTTGCTGATGAACAAATCGATTTAACTCAACACGAGAATATGCTGATTGTACGCGGTGAGCGTCCTGAATCGGATGAAGCGAAAACGTACCTATACCAAGGTATTGCAGAGCGTAACTTTGAGCGTAAATTCCAATTAGCGGATTATGTGAAAGTGGTGGGCGCAACCATGGAAAATGGTTTACTGCATGTTGATTTAGAACGTGAAATTCCAGAAGCGATGCAGCCTCGTAAGATTGCAATTAACGGTAATAACTTACTGGAAAGCTAATCGTAGATTGGTAAAAATTTGAAATGAAGGCGCTGTGATAGCGCCTTTTTTGTGTCTGTATTTTATTACAGCGGGTATTATACCAATCTACATAAGTATTTGATCATTCTTGCTTGTTAAAATCGATTATATCTGCGTTATAAATTTTGTAATTAGATCCACTAGTTACTGCAATTTATGCCTTGCTCTAATCGATTTTTCCTACGCAATTATCTGAACAACGACTTATCCAGAGTGGTATTAGAAATCGTGATGACTTATTGCTTTGGAATCACCAATGCTGTTTGTCATTGATGATCATTCAACACTTGATATTGCCATTTGTTGGTGATGGAAAAGCAATGAGTCATGAGTACCACAACTCACCGCTTTTTATTTACTCTGAATACGCTTTCAGCACTTCTTCTGCAATAATATTAATGCCTTTTTTCATCATATCTTCATCTTGAACGTAGTTCATACGTAAGCATTGATGAGCGTGCTCCCAACTGTCATCTTGCCCAATAAAGAAGTACTCTCCCGGAACAATTAATACGCCACGTGCTTTCAAGCGTTTGTACAGTTCCATTGTCGTGATAGGCAATTCATCAAACCATAGCCACAAGAAAATAGCGCCCTCAGGTTTATGAATGCGAAAACGAGGATCGGTAATCGCCGTTTGTAACATCTTAACTGCAGCTTGAGATTTATGGCGATAGAAAGGCTGGATAACCTCCTCACTTAAACGCAATAAGTCACCTGATTCAATCATGTGCAAACCAATTGCAGGGCCCATACTTCCTGGTGCAAGATTGATAATGCCATTTAGGTTAGTGATGGCTGCTGTCATTTCTTCATTGGCAATCACAATGCCACAACGTAACCCAGGTAAACCAAGCTTAGAAAGGCTCATGCAAAGAATGGTGTTTTCATTCCAAAATGGCGTGACTTCTTCAAAGATAATATTCGGGAAAGGGGTGCCATAAGCATTATCAAGAATTAACGGAATATTATGTTCACGAGCTAATGTGTCGAGTTTGGCCACTTCTTCATCCGTAATGACATTCCCCGTTGGATTGGTAGGACGAGAAACACAAATTGCTCCCACAGAATCGTCAACAGTTAACTGGCTAAAATCAACGTGGTATTTAAACAAACCGTTATCGAGTAATTCAATCTCAGGACGGTAAGAAATAAAACTGTCGACTTCTAGTTCAGAGTCCGCATAGCCAATATATTCCGGAGCAAGAGGCAGTAAAATTCTCTTTTTTGAACCATCCGCATAAGTGCCTGCTAAAAGGTTAAATAGACTGAAGAAAGCACTTTGAGAACCATTGGTTAGAGAGATATTTTTCTCTGAAATATCCCAACCGTAAGTCTCTTTTAATAGTTTTGCTAATGCTTTAACAAAAGAGTCTTTACCTTGTGGCCCATCATAATTGGCCATTGCAGCAACCAGCTCACCAGAATCGAGCATTTCTTGTGAGGCGCTTTTAAAGTAGTCGAGCATGGCGGGAATGCCAGCAGGGTTACCACCACCGAGCATGATTGCTCCAGGGGTACGTAAGCCATCATTTAGATCATCCATTAATTGGGTGATCCCACTGTAACGAGTAAATTTTTCGCCAAATTGAGTAAACTTCATTACGACTACCGCGCTATTTGTTGAGTCTGAGTATTGATTGTTTTAACAACATACCTCAACACCAAACAGAGATAAAGAGCCAAGATAAGCCCTGATTTTATTGATTAAGCCGTAAACTCACTGTGAATTTTAAGAAAGTGCTTATTTTTGCTACTCCCAAAGAGGGCAGCGAGGTATACTTCTTGGTTATATTTATCAACCATCGCGCGAATTAAATTATGCAAAAATACGATATCAAAACCTTCCAGGGAATGATCCTCGCGCTGCAGGATTATTGGGCACAAAACGGTTGTACGATTGTACAGCCTCTAGATATGGAAGTAGGTGCTGGTACATCTCACCCAATGACATGTCTACGTGCACTTGGCCCAGAGCCAATGGCTACCGCTTATGTTCAACCATCTCGTCGTCCTACGGATGGCCGTTATGGTGAAAACCCGAACCGTCTGCAGCACTACTATCAATTTCAGGTAGCGTTAAAGCCTTCTCCAGATAACATTCAAGAGCTGTACCTAGGTTCTTTAGAAGTGCTTGGTATCGATCCACTTGTTCATGATATTCGTTTCGTAGAAGACAACTGGGAAAACCCTACATTGGGTGCTTGGGGTCTAGGTTGGGAAATCTGGCTAAACGGCATGGAAGTAACGCAATTTACTTACTTCCAACAAGTAGGTGGCCTTGAGTGTAAACCAGTAACGGGTGAAATCACTTACGGTATTGAGCGTCTTGCTATGTACATTCAAGAAGTAGACTCAGTTTACGATCTTGTGTGGAACCATGGTCCTCAAGGTGTGGTTACTTACGGTGACATTTTCCACCAAAACGAAGTTGAGCAATCGACTTACAACTTTGAACACGCGGATGTTGATTTCCTATTTGGTTTCTTCGACCAGTGTGAAAAAGAGTGTAAAGAGCTGCTTGAACTTGAAAAGCCTCTACCTCTTCCAGCGTACGAGCGCATTCTAAAAGCAGGTCACGCATTCAACTTGCTAGATGCACGTAAAGCAATCTCTGTAACAGAGCGTCAGCGTTATATTCTTCGTATTCGTAACTTAACTAAATCGGTTGCAGAAGCATACTATGCATCACGTGAAGCATTAGGCTTCCCTATGTGTCGTTCTAATAAGCCGACAGCAACTGAGGAGAAGTAATCATGGCGAAGAATTTTCTAATCGAATTAGGCACTGAAGAGCTTCCACCAACAGCGCTTCGTTCATTAGCTGAAGCATTTGCTTCTAACTTTGAAGCGGGTCTTAAAGCGGCTGATTTAGCACACCAAGGTGTTAAATGGTATGCAACACCTCGTCGTTTAGCGCTTAAAGTGGCTGAATTAGATGAAGGTCAAGCAGATAAAATCGTTGAAAAACGTGGTCCAGCTATCGCATCTGCATTTGATGCGGATGGTAATCCAACCAAAGCGGCTCAAGGTTGGGCTCGTGGTAACGGTATTACGGTTGAACAAGCTGAGCGTCTAAAAACAGACAAAGGCGAATGGCTACTTCATAAAGAAGCAGTGAAAGGCCAACCTGTACAAGAGCTTGTTGTTGAATTAGCAGCAAAAGCATTAGCAGGCTTACCAATTCCTAAAACAATGCGTTGGGGTAACTCAGACATTCAATTTATTCGTCCAGTAAAAACACTGACTATCCTATTGGGTGACGAGCTGATTGAGGGTTCTATCTTAGGCGTTGCTTCTACTCGTACACTTCGTGGTCACCGTTTCATGGGTGAAAGCGAATTTACGATTGACTCTGCTGATCAATACCCTGCGATCTTAGAAGAGCGCGGTAAAGTAATGGCTGACTACGATGCGCGTAAAGCGATCATCCTTGCTGATGCTCAAAAAGCAGCGGCAGCAGTAGGCGGTACAGCGGATCTAGAAGATGACTTAGTAGAAGAAGTGACTTCTCTTGTTGAATGGCCAGTAGTATTAACGGCTAAATTTGAACAAGAGTTCTTAAAAGTGCCTTCAGAAGCGTTAGTTTACACAATGAAGGGTGACCAAAAATACTTCCCTGTGTATGACGAAGCGAAGAATCTACTTCCTAACTTCATTTTCGTTTCTAATATCGAATCTAAAGAGCCTCGTCACGTTATCGAAGGTAACGAGAAAGTAGTTCGCCCACGCCTTGCTGATGCAGAATTCTTCTTCAACACAGACCGTAAGCGTCCACTTATCGACCGTCTACCTGAGTTAGAACAAGCTATCTTCCAAAAGCAATTAGGTACGATCAAAGACAAAACTGACCGTATTACTGAGCTTGCAGGTTACATTGCTGAGCAAATTGGTGCGGATGTTGAGAAATCTCAACGTGCGGGCCTTCTAGCTAAGTGTGACTTAATGACATCTATGGTATTTGAATTTACAGATACACAAGGTGTGATGGGCATGCACTATGCAACTCACGATGGTGAAGATGAGCAAGTAGCTCTCGCTCTTTATGAGCAATACATGCCACGTTTTGCGGGTGATGAACTACCAAGCACAGATATTTCTGCATCAGTAGCAATGGCGGACAAACTAGATACATTGGTTGGTATCTTCGGTATTGGTCAAGCACCTAAAGGTTCTGATCCATTTGCACTTCGCCGTGCTGCGCTGGGTATTCTACGTATTATCGTTGAGAAAGATTACAACTTAGACTTAGTTGACCTAGTAGCTAAAGCGCAATCTCTATTTGCACTTGAAGATGGCTCAAGCAAGCTAACGAATGCAAACGTAGCGACAGATGTGATTGATTTCATGCTAGGTCGTTTCCGCGCATGGTACCAAGATGAAGGTTTCAGCGTAGATATCATCCAAGCGGTACTTGCTCGTCGTCCAACGAAACCTGCTGATTTTGATAAGCGTGTGAAAGCGGTATCTCACTTCCGTGAACTAGACGCTGCAGAATCTCTAGCGGCTGCGAATAAGCGTGTAGGTAATATCCTTGCGAAATTCGATGGCGAACTGGCTCAAGAAATCGATCTTGCTCTTCTTCAAGAAGATGCAGAGAAAGTATTGGCTGAGAAAGTAGAGATCCTAGCTGAAGCACTAGAGCCTGTATTTGCTGCAGGTAACTATCAAGAAGCACTAAGTCGTTTAGCTGAGTTACGTGAACCTGTTGATGCCTTCTTTGATGGTGTAATGGTTATGGCTGATGATGAAGCGCTTAAGATTAACCGCTTAACGCTGCTTAACAAGCTTCGTAATCTGTTCTTAGATATTGCGGATATTTCTCTTCTTCAAAAATAAGAAATAGCCAAATTTCATGAAATGCCTCGCTTTTGCGGGGTATTTTTTTGTCTAGATATCGTATTTTCGAAAATTAGAGGTTAATAATATACTTAACAATGACTACAATTGATGTTCTCTCTTTTATTAGGCTGCTGATTTCGATGAAATTATCTGTGTGTACAACTCTTATCTCCCTTTCACTTATGGTCGGGTGTCAAAGTACTTCATTACCAACCACGGATAATGCAAATTCTTCTTCACAGAATACTCCTGTAGTCTCAAGTGATTCGACGAATCAAGTCAGTGTATGTCCTTCATTAGGCATTCAGCCTGTGACGGTTACCGTTTCAGAATTGTGGTCTGAAGGTGCAGTCGTCACAGATGCTTACTCTGGCAATATTGCTCAAGTGAAGAATGGTCAAATAACGCTAACACCAAGTCGTCATAGTGGTGGATTACTGTTATTAGAATCAAGTTCAGTACAGGAAGCAGAAGCAGAGAAGCGTGATTTCCAATGGCAGAGTGCCACGTTTTATCATATCGCAACCGATCGTTTTTATAATGGAAACAGTTGGAATGACCACAGCTATGGTCGTCAAACCTCATCACAAGGTTTTAAAGGTGGTGATATTGCAGGGTTAACGCAAAAACTGGATTACTTAGCTGAGCTAGGTGTTGATGTACTTTGGATTTCGACACCACTAGAGCAAGTTCATGGCTGGCTTCCTGGAAAAAATGGCAATACACCAGAATATCCATACGCAGGTGGTGCCACATTAGATTGGACACAGCTTGATACCAATATGGGTTCAGAGCAAGAGATGAGAGCGTTTGTCGATCTTGCTCATCAATTAGGAATGAGAGTAGTGTGGAGTATTGATACTGCTCCTTCTCAACCAAGCCTTGCCGATTTGCAGCAATTTTCTATTCAACCTAAAGACAGCAGTGAACTGCCAAGTTACTGGAATGATTGGCATCCAAAAGAAGGGCAGAATCTAACGCATTATTTAGATGCATTTAAAGGTGAAGATGGTCAAGTCCCACAATGGTGGTCTTCAGATTGGTTTAATCCAAATTATGAAGGGGTAGTGTCAACGCCAACCTTCTTTACCAATAAACCGACAACTGCAGTGAGCCAAGTCAGTCAGGATAAACACGCATTATTAACGCAATGGGTGACTGAATGGATAACCAAGTTTGGTATTGATGGCATTGTTTTAGCTCAATCAACGCCTAAGTTAACAAAACAATTCGAAGAACAAGGCAGTAAGGCATTTGAAGCATGGAAGAAAGACAATCAATATAAAGCGCTTGAAGGGTCTTCTTTTATTGTGGTCGATTTAGAAAATAATAACCATTTTATCCCTCAAAAGCAGTCAATTGAATCTCAATGTGAAACACAACTAAGTGCTCAAAAAACGACTGAAAATAAAGTCGCCATGAATGCGTTAACCTGGTTTGATAAAGATAAGCAACAAGCGTTAACGGCTGATAATTATGCTCAATACAGAGATGCGGCCTCCGCTTTATTGTTATCTCACGACAGTGTTTCGATTTGGTATGGGGATGAAAGTGCAAAACCAGGTGATCTATATAGCATGATGAATTGGGAGGATGCGACAGGACTTAATTGGTCATTGCGTTCTCATTGGAAGAAACTACTTTCTTTTAGATCAAATCATACTGCGATATCACAAGGAAATTACCAAGTGGTTAAGCAAGAACCTTACTATGCTGTCATACGTAAAAATGAATCCGATAAGGTAATGATCGTTTATACGGGGGAGTAATTTTTGGTGATATAACGAGTGTCATCAAAGTTTCATAAAATCTGAGTGAGAGTGTGATACTAACCACATAGGTTTTGTGAGAGAGATGATAATCTATAGCTAGAATTAGTTGTATTGGTAGATGTTTCTTAAAGGAAAGGAGCTTATCATGACTCGTTTTTTAGCTATCTCACCACAAAGCCAGTGTTATTTATTTACCGTCGCTTTGGCGCTTAATTTATTAGGTATGGTATTGACCGATATGTGGATACCTATGGTCGTTGGGGCAATTGTCACGACCGCATTATCTGTGGATGCTTGGGTTCGCGTTCATTATGTATTACCAATGAAAAAAGAGATGCGTAACTTGCAACATGAGATTGAAAGCATTCAAAAACAAGTGCGAGATATCAATACATAAACTATCCCTAAACAGTATAAAGGCGACCTCGTGGTCGCCTTTATCATTTCTTAAGCTGAAAGCCCTTTACGGATAAGAAATCGGTAAGGCAGCGAATCAGTATCTTCCGCAATAAGCTCATGATCCATAAAACGACAGAAACTTGGAATGTCACGCGTGGTCGATGGGTCGTCTGCTTTGATCAATAGCGTTTCACCATCTTGCATCTGTCGAATTGTTTTTCTAACCATCATTACAGGCTCTGGGCAGCGTAATCCTTCCGCTTCTAAGGTTTGGTTGGCGGTATCAAAGTTGATGGTCATTGTTGTATCTCATTACAGTTAAAGGCGACCAAGATCATACTGCTGTAAAAAAAATAATCAATACACATTGGCAAAGAACTGAAAAGAGCGTAAATTATTTGTTAACAACAAATTAACATTGGACGGTTATTTCGTTGTTTTAGCTATAGATATGAAAGCAATAGAAGGATCGTCATTATGCTTACTCAAATAGATCGCTTAACCATTTATTGTGTTCTTTGTTTCGTTACCATTTGCTCATTAGTATTACGTACCCCTGAGAATATCAGCTTACTTCCTTTAATTAGTCTTGCCTCCGTTATGATCGCGCTGACGATTGAGTTAAAAACCTGGTCAGAAAGTGAAACCGCAGAAGAAAAAGATTACTAGAAACACCTTAACAATTAAAAATTACACCACACTCTAACTTTCCCGCCTTTTTATCGTTCTTGATTCCAACAAGAAATGAATGAATTGCGGGATTTTTTTTATTTTTAAAACCGTTAAACTACGTAATTACCATTAAGGTATATCAAACATAGGTGTAGGTAATGGAACTAGAAGAAGTTTATCGCCGTGATTTAAATTTACTCATTGCACTTCGAGTATTATTAGAAGAAAACAGCGTGAGCCAAGCGGCTGTTCGGCTCAACTTAAGTCAATCAGCGATGAGTCGAGTGTTGGGGCGATTGCGAGATCTCCTTGGTGATCCGCTCTTTACTCGTCAAGGCCAGCATTTAGTTCCTACACAAAAAGCTTTAGAAATTAATGCGCAAATAAATCAGCCATTAGAGTCTTTACGCCAGTTACTTACCCCTAGCGATTTTACGCCGATGCATTGTGATCAGCATTTCTTAATTGCGACCACTGACTATGCAATGCAAACCATTTTACCTTATGCGCTTCCTAAAATTTATGAGCAAGCGCCGAGCATCTCATTAGAGTTTACCTCACTTAATCATGAGAACTTGTTTAAACAACTGAGCACTGAAAAAGTGGACATGGCGATATGTCGACCAATTGGTTCTGTTTCTCCGCTTAAGCAGGATGTGTTAGGGCAGGTTGGGGTGTTATGTCTGTTATCTCAGAACCACCCACTCGCAGGATCAGTATTAACCCTGGATGATTATTTATCACTACCTCACGCCATGATTGCCATCAGTGATGGAGTAAAGGCGTTATTGGATACTGCGTTATTGGGTCAAAGAGAAAGAAGACAGGTACTTAGGGCGTATCATTTAGAAGCGGCGTTGGCCATTGTTGATAAAATGCCATTAGTGATCACGGTACCCGCGGATCTCGCATACTTGGTTGCTGAAAGATATGATCTGGTTATTAAACCATTGCCGTTTGAATTTACGCCGTTTGATTACTCTTTAATTTGGCATTCTCGTTGTGATTCATCACCGGCTCAAACTTGGCTTCGACGCGTAGTAAAAGAAGAGTGCGGTAAGTTAATTGAAAAACGAATTGAAGACATTGGATTTGTATAGCTTATTATTCTTTAGATAAGAAAAAGGCAGCGATTAAGCTGCCAGGTTTACTGATGTTTCACATTAAAACTAAGCTAGGTAGGGCTTAGTCTTAACTCTTTTACTATTATCGATTAAATTTTGATAACAACACGGCCCGTGATTTGACCGTTGGTAATGTCTTCTGCGGCTTGAATTGCGTCATCAAGAGACACTTCTTTCGTTGCTTGCTCAAAGAATGATGCAGGAAGTAACTCAGCTAATTGTTCCCATGCTTTAATGCGTTTCTCGCGAGGGCACATAACAGAATCGACGCCTTGTAAGCGAACATTACGTAGAATGAACGGCATTACCGTTGTTGGTAAATCAAACCCACCCGCAAGACCACAAATAGCCACTGCACCGTTGTAATCAATTTGCGCTAATACTTTTGCTAGCACTTTGCTACCAACCGTATCAATAGCGCCGGCCCATAGTTGTTTTTCTAATGGTTTCGCTGGTTCTTCTAGTTCACTGCGCTCAACAATGCGTGATGCGCCTAATGATTTAAGTAGGTCGCCATTTGAAGAAGCTCGGCCTGTTACAGCGGCAACTTTATAACCAAGTTGGTTAAGAAGCGTGATAGACACACTGCCTACACCGCCACTTGCACCTGTTACTAAGATCTCACCATCTTCTGGTTTAATGCCAGCATCAACAATCGCTTGAACACATAGCATTGCGGTAAAACCAGCTGTTCCGATAGCCATTACTTTTTTAGCGTCTAGGCCTTTTGGCATAGGGACTAACCAGTCACCGTTTAGGCTTGCTTTTTCAGCCATGCCACCCCAGTGACCTTCACCAACGCCCCAGCCAGTAAGTACCACTTCATCACCTGCTTTATAACGAGCATCGTCTGATTGAGAAACAACACCCGCTAAATCAATACCAGGAACCATAGGGAAATTACGAACAATACGTCCTTTACCAGTAATCGCTAAGCCATCTTTATAGTTTAGAGAAGAGTAGTTTACATCGATTTTCACATTACCTTCAGGCAGCTGAGACTCGTCGATCTCAGTAACAGCAGCAATGGTATTTCTCTCTTCTTGATTCAGAACTAGTGCTTTAAACATAACGAACTCCAATAAGAATAAATAACGATTATCAAACAGTGCGTTTGACCAATGAGATAAGTGTAGGTGAGTTAGTCAAATAAAAAAAATGATACTTAAACATTAGTAATATGCGTTTTCTGCATAGATCCTCTGCGATATTATTTTTCAAAAAAGAGTAAATAAGATCTTTACTTTTTATTGGATCGTGTTATTTTGCACCCTTGCTCTGATGTATAGAGTTATTAATACAAGCAATAAGTACAAGTAAAACCCTCAGAAAAATATCTTCGAAAAAGCTATTATCTCCGTGTTTCATTTCACTTTTCCAATCATTAATAATTGAACATTTCAGCAGATCGTTAGCAACGAATAAGCCTAACTGGATCTATTTATAATGTAATGTGACCGTGTGCTATCGAAGTTGTGAAAATGCGTTGGCTTTATACCTAATACCGTTAATTAGGCTATCTACTTTATTTTTGAAAAGCAGTTTTTAAACAACCGCTCTTCTTAAAAATAGCTAGATTGATAAGATAAAGAACGTACAACTTCCCTATGTATAAATTACATAAGATAAATATCTCTTCTCAGGCTGAACAAGCGCATCGTATTGATGCATGTTTATACTAAGTTAAGAAGGATATCTCATGTCTAAATCAACAGGCAGAAAGCGTTTTTGGTTCCACCAAGCGCGTGATACGAAAGTTATCTCAAAGAAATAAGATAACAAAAGCGATACCAAATTAGGTATCAACTCGAAAAAAGTCGCCCAAGAAGGCGACTTTTTTAGTTTTTATGGTTTGTATTTCAAAACACTAAGGGCGTTCGAATACTGTTGCGATACCTTGACCGAGGCCAATACACATAGTAGCGACACCAAGTTTAGCGCCAGTGCGTTCCATGTTATTGATTAATGTGGTGGCAATACGGGATCCCGAACAACCTAATGGGTGCCCTAGCGCAATAGCTCCTCCATTTAAGTTAATCTTCTCTTCCATTACATCCAGTAAACCTAAATCTTTAATGCATGGTAGGGATTGAGCTGCAAACGCTTCATTCAACTCGAACAAATCAATCTCATTAATCGACAAACCTGCTCGTTTAAGGGCTTTTTGAGTTGCGGGAACAGGTCCATAACCCATGATAGATGGATCGCAGCCAGAGACTGCCATTGAACGAACTTTAGCGCGAATGGGTAAACCAAGCTCATTGGCTTTTTCTTCACTCATGATCAACATTGCTGAAGCGCCATCAGAAAGAGCGGATGAACTACCTGCTGTTACGGTACCATTCGCAGGATCAAAGGCCGGTCGAAGCGCAGCTAATCCTTCAAGTGTGGTTTCTGGGCGAATGACTTCATCATGTTTTACTAAGGTGAGTGCGCCATTTTCATCATGGCCTTCAATTGGCAATATTTCAGAATCAAAATGACCCTCAATCGTCGCTCTATGTGCTTTTTGGTGAGAGGCCAGTGCAAAAGCGTCTTGTTGTTCACGAGTAATGCCGTGCATCTTACCTAACATTTCTGCCGTTAACCCCATCATTCCAGAGGCTTTAGCCACACTTTTTGATAAACCAGAATGGAAATCAACACCGTGGTTCATTGGTACGTGGCCCATATGCTCAACACCACCAATAATACAAATATCAGCATCACCAACCATGATCGCGCGAGAGGCATCATGCAGGGCTTGCATAGATGAACCACACAAACGGTTAACTGTGGTGGCTGCGATAGATTTTGGTAAGCCTGCTAATAATGAGGCATTACGTGCAATATTAAAGCCTTGTTCTAAGGTTTGTTGAACACAGCCCCAATAGATATCTTCGATTTGATTGGGGTCAACTTTTGGGTTTCGTTCGATTAAGCCTTTCATTAAATGCGCTGATAAATCTTCGGCACGGGTATGGCGAAATACGCCATTTTTAGATCGACCCATCGGAGTACGGATACAATCAACAATAACTACATTTTTCATGATAAATCCTTCCTTAGAGTGATGCCGATACAGAGGGTGCTTTAGGGGCTGGGTAATAACATTCGCCTGCCGCCGCTTTCTGCTTGATACTTTCAGGTACTTGGTAAACTGCACCAAGTTGCTCAAACTCTTTCGCCATCTCTAGGTAAGTAGGTAATCCAATCGCATCAAGGTAGCGGAAAACACCGCCTTTAAATGGAGGGAAACCTAAACCATACACTAACGCCATGTCAGCTTCTGCAGGAGAAGCAATAATGCCTTCGTCCAAGCATCGGATCACTTCGTTAATCATAGGTATCATCATACGAGCACTAATTTGCTCTGAGGTATAAGGTTGAGTTGTGTTGGTTACCGTGGCAATGATCGCACCGGTGCCATCATCCACATTTTTCTTCGGTTTACCCTTTCTATCTACTGTATAAGCATAAAATCCAGTACCATTTTTCTGGCCATAGCGATTAGCTTCAAACATCGCATCAATCACATCACGACCGTTTTTTGCCATACGTTCAGGGAACCCCTGAGCCATGACAGCTTGTGCATGATGCGCCGTATCAATACCTACCACATCAAGTAAGTAAGCTGGTCCCATTGGCCAACCAAACTCTTTTTCCATCACTTTATCGATTTGTTGATAATTACCACCATCACGCAGCAATAAGCTAAAGCCTGCAAAATAGGGGAAAAGGACACGGTTTACAAAGAAGCCAGGACAGTCATTCACAACAATTGGGGTCTTACCCATTTGAGAGGCGTAAGCAACAACGCGATCAATGGTTTGTTGTGAGGTTTTCTCACCACGGATAACTTCAACCAATGGCATACGATGAACAGGGTTGAAGAAGTGCATACCACAGAAATTTTCAGGACGCTTGAGTGATTTTGCTAATAACGAAATGGGGATGGTTGAAGTATTCGACGCTAAAATTGCGTTTTCGTTAACTTCATTTTCTACTTCTGCTAAAACAGCGGCTTTGATTTTTGGGTTTTCAACGACCGCTTCAACAATGACGTCTTTGCTATCAATGCCACCATAATTTAAAGATGGTGTTATGGATGAAAGCACTTGCGCCATTTTTAATCCAGATAAGCGCCCGCGCTCTAACTGTTTATTAAGCAGTTTAGAGGCTTCATTCATCCCAAGATCTAATGATGCTTGAGCAATGTCTTTCATTAAGACTGGTACGCCTTTAGATGCTGACTGATAAGCGATGCCGCCACCCATGATGCCCGCGCCAAGCACGGCTGCATTTGCGACAGGTTCACTGTTTTTCACTGCTTGTTTTGCTTTGCTTTTCACTAGTTGGTCGTTTAAGAAAATACCAACTAACGACTTAGCCACTTCGGTACGGGTTAGGGCAACAAAGTGTTTATTCTCAATTGCGAGCGCTTCATCACGGCTCATTCCTGCACTTTGTTCAATCGATTTAACCGCCGTTATTGGTGCTGGGTAATGTTTGCCTGCCATTTTCATTATCATGCCTTTAGCGACATTAAATGACATGGCAGCTTCTAGAGGCGAGAGTTGTAATGGCGCTTTCTTTTGTTCACGGCGTTGTTGCCAATTGAGTTGGCCATCAATCGCTTGTTTTAGCATAGAGACTGACGCATCTATCAAGGTTTCACGTGGAACAACACCATCAACCATTCCTAGTGTTAAGGCCTCTTTTGCTCGTTTAGGTTTACCTGTGGTAATCACTTCCATTGCAGGGTCTGCACCAATCAAACGAGGAAGACGAACTGAGCCTCCCCAGCCCGGCATGATACCTAATTGAGTTTCTGGTAACCCGATAGAAGCGGTCTCATCAGCTAAACGGAAATCAGTCGCTAAGACACATTCGCAACCGCCACCAAGTGCAAACCCTGTGATGGCTGTTAAGGTAGGAACCGGAAGGTCTTCTAG
This sequence comes from Aliivibrio sp. S2TY2, assembly GCF_028765525.1. Taxonomy (NCBI): domain Bacteria; kingdom Pseudomonadati; phylum Pseudomonadota; class Gammaproteobacteria; order Vibrionales; family Vibrionaceae; genus Aliivibrio; species Aliivibrio sp. S2TY2. Next base: position 69,216 of record NZ_JARACS010000004.1, read on the forward strand.
CTTATTAAAGATGATATTGGCTTGATGTAGCCATTCACTGAGCTCTTCTGGAGGAGTATCGAACAGACCAAGAAATTCAGTGATGTCTGCACCAACGATAAAGGCACTTTTACCTGATGATAGTAAGAGGCCTTGTAAGTCCTTTTGTTGGTAGAGTGCATCAATGGCTTCACCCAGCGAGTGTAGGGTTGCAAGGTTGAGCTTGTTTATGCTGCCAGTCGCATTAAATACGAGGTGAGCAACGCCAGGTTCGATGTAGTCTACAGAGAGGTTTTCACCTTGATAAATCATTTTCTATCTCCATGAAATGATAACCAGATAAGAGTATTCGTTATTATGATAATCTGGTTTGACCAGTTAATAGTGGTGTTAATTTAAACAGATTTCAAATTAAACTTAACAATTTGTTTACGTTTATCTTGGTTGATCACAAATTTCCTCTCTTTTAACTGTGAATAAAAGTTTGTGAATAAAGAGTAAATTTCATTAGAAGTGATACACTTTAAGGTTCCGTTTTTACTATCAGTGTAATCTATGAACGATCAGCCATATCAAGTGCCAAAAGCGATGGCGGTATTTGAAGAAGAGATTAAAAAAAGTGTTTTTATTACCTACCTTGCGAGAACCTCATCGATTGATGAAGCCAAAGCGTTTGTCGCTGAAATAAAAACAAAACACTCTGATGCTCGGCACAACTGTTGGGGCTTTGTTGCTGGTCGACCCGAAGATTCAATGAAATGGGGCTTTAGTGATGATGGCGAACCTTCAGGTACCGCTGGAAAACCAATTCTTGCTCAATTGAGCGGGAGTGGCATTGGTGAAATTACCGCGGTAGTCACTCGTTATTCTGGTGGGATTAAATTAGGAACAGGCGGATTAGTTAAAGCTTATGGTGGCGGTGTTCAACAAGCATTAAAGCTCATTGAAACAGAAGAGAAACGAATTACAGAGATGCTTGTTTTACATTGTGATTATAACTTAGTGAGTCTGGTCGAAACCTTGTTACTTCAATTTGAAGGGCAACAAGTAATGGCGGATTATAGTGATAAAGTTATCATGACTGTCGAGTTAGAAAAGCGTGCTATTAATGAATTTAAAACCGCAGTGATTAATAAAAGTGGCGCAAAAATAGAGTTTCCATCGCAAGAATGAAATTCATATAACATCAATTATTTAGGATGAGAATGACGCAAAGCGTCCAATAAATCATGCAGTTTCGTTCAATTATTCGAATCGTGGGTATCTTACTTGCGGTGTTTAGCTTTTTTATGTTGGCTCCAGCCTTCGTCGCATTCATTTATCGTGATGGTGCGGGTGTACCATTTGTTATTACTTTCTTCTTATTATTGGCAGGAGGTGGTGCACTTTGGTTTCCTAACCGCCAACATAAACAAGAATTAAAATCTCGCGATGGTTTTCTCATCGTCGTTCTTTTCTGGATGGTAATCGGCAGTGCAGGGGCATTGCCATTTTTGCTTTCAGGAGATCCTGCTGTATCGGTAACCAATGCCTTTTTTGAATCATTTTCAGGGTTAACGACAACAGGAGCTACGGTTCTTACAGGGTTAGATCATCTGCCAAAAGCGATTTTATTCTACCGCCAATTACTTCAATGGTTTGGTGGTATGGGTATCATCGTATTAGCGGTAGCTATTTTACCCGTATTAGGTATCGGTGGTATGCAGCTGTATCGAGCGGAAATTCCAGGCCCTGTTAAAGATTCTAAAATGACCCCTCGAATTGCAGAAACAGCAAAGGTACTTTGGTATATCTATCTTACGTTAACTATTGCGTGTGCTTTGGCGTTTTGGGCAGCAGGTATGGACTGGTTTGATGCCATTTCTCATAGTTTTGCTACCATAGCGATTGGTGGGTTTTCTACACACGATGCCAGTATGGGTTACTTTAATAGCCCATTGATAAATGGCATAACTGTGGTGTTTTTACTTATCTCTGCGTGTAATTTTTCATTGCATTTCGCCGCGTTTGCTTCTGGTGGCGTACACCCTAAGTACTATTGGAAAGATCCCGAATTTCGAGCGTTTATCTTTATTCAAATATTGTTGTTTCTTATCACCTTCTTGTTATTACTTAAACACAGTACGTATGACTCGATAGGAATGGCGGTTGACCAAGCTTTGTTTCAAACGGTATCAATATCAACAACCGCAGGTTTTACCACAACCAGCTTTGCTGAGTGGCCTCTGTTTTTGCCTGTGTTGTTGCTGTTCTCATCGTTTATTGGTGGTTGTGCAGGGTCAACGGGTGGTGGTATGAAAGTAATTCGTATTTTATTGCTGTCACTGCAAGGGATGCGTGAACTAAAACGCCTCATTCACCCAAGAGCTATTTTTACTATTAAGATTGGCAGTAAAGCCTTACCACAACGAGTGGTTGATGCCGTATGGGGCTTCTTTTCTGCCTATGCATTGGTATTTGTCATTTGTATGCTAGCACTTATCGCAACAGGACTTGATGAATTGACCGCGTTTTCTGCGGTAGCGGCGACATTAAATAACTTAGGTCCGGGCTTAGGTGAAGTAGCGGTGCATTTTGGAGAAGTGAATGATGCTGCAAAATGGATATTGATTGTTTCAATGTTATTTGGTCGTTTGGAAGTGTTTACCTTGCTTATTTTATTTACGCCGACGTTTTGGCGTAGTTAGTTTTAGATTAGAAAAATTAAAGGGTTTATTGTGGAAAGAGTATTACTTCTTCACTCAAGTCGTGAAGGTCAAACGATTAAGATATTGGATTATATTGCGACTAAGTTAGGAAGTGATGTTCAATGTGAGTTAGTCGATTTGCATCAACCATTAACGGTATCACTTGCCGATTATGATCGTGTCGTGATTGGCGCTTCTATTCGCTATGGCCATTTGAATAAAAAGTTATATCAATTTATTGCTAAGCACCAAATAGCATTAGAGAAAGCGAAGGCTGCTTTTTTTATTGTTAATTTGACGGCTCGTAAAGAAGGAAAAGATACGCCAGAAACGAGCGTGTATTTTAAAAAGTTCTTATTGAAGTCACCTTGGGCTCCTGCTTTGCAAGATACCTTTGCGGGTGCCTTGTTCTATCCTCGCTATAACTTTTTTGATCGATTCATGATTCAATTGATCATGAGAATGACTGGTGGAGAGACAGATCCAACGAAAGAAGTTGAATATACCAACTGGCAACGAGTGGATCAGTTTGTTGATAAGATAAAACTCGGTTAAATTCTATTCGTTTTTAGTAAAATAGTGCGATAGAAGTAGAAATTTTAGTTTAGATTCATGTTTTTAGCGTGGAAAGTGTAGATTTTATTATAGAAGTCATTACAATAGCACGCACAACAGGGGTGTAGCTCCAACTGGCAGAGCAGCGGATTCCAAATCCGCGTGTTGGGAGTTCGAATCTCTCCACCCCTGCCATATTTAGAAAAGGCTCATATCGAAAGGTATGAGCCTTTTTGCTATCTGCGGTTTGAGAAAAGAGCCGCGGATTCCCCCGCCATAAGAACGCGCGAGTTGGGAGTTTGAATCTCTCCACCCCTGCCATATTTAAGACCTCAGCAGAAATGCTGGGGTTTTTTCGTTTCTAGAGCATAGAAAAGAGCAGCGGATTCCCCCACCATAAGAACACGCGTATTGGGAGTTTGAATCTTTCACTTCTGCCATATTTAGAGAAGGCTCATATCGAAAGGTATGAGCCTTTTTGCTGTCTGGGGCTTGGAAAAAATCATAGTAAGAGTGATGAAACTAGCTTATTGATAATAATAACTATTTTGCTAATTTCTTGCAATTTCGCTCAGTTTGTGAACAAATGGAAAAATCGTAAACTGAGTATAATTACAAGGATGTATGATGAAACATTATTGGTTGGCGTTTATTGCTTTTTTGTTTATATCAGGATGTGCAACTACATCAGTTACAGAATTAAAATCTGATCCTCGTTGGGTCAGCGGTCAGCTTGATAATGGGTTCCGTTATCATATTTATCCTGACCGAGAGAAAGAGGTCTCTATTCGTTTTATAGTTCATGCTGGCTCATTCCAAGAGACAGAAAATCAAAAAGGATACGCTCACTTTGTCGAGCATATGGCTTTTAATGGTAGTGAACATTTTTCTCAAAATGATGTAATTTCTTTGTTTGAAAATGCAGGTTTACGTTTTGGGGCAGACATTAACGCCTACACCTCTTATGAAGAAACCGTTTATAAATTAGATCTTCCAAATAATAGTGAGATTAATAACGCATTTACCTGGATGAGGGATATTGCTGATGGAATTGAACTTTCTTCTACTGAAGTCGAAAAAGAGAAAGAGGTAATTCTTGGCGAGTTTCGTCATGCAAGATTAGAAGATAAACCTATCTCTGCTCAGTTTTATGAACATGTAATTGAGGGGACGATTTATGAAAGTAATGATCCTATTGGAAATAAAGAGTCGGTTTTATCCACCTCTTCAACACGGTTGTCTGAATTTTATAATCAATGGTATCAACCTCAATTAGCTGAAATTATTATTAGTGGTGATATTACTTTAGAAAATGCAATAAAACTTATCACAGAACATTTTGAGAGCTGGAAGAAAGGAACTTCGACAGTTAGCTTAAAACCGTTAGAGGCTTTAAACCAAAATAACTTTATAGGAAAAGTAGCAAGTGGTGAGGCACCAAGCATTGCTATAGTCATTGATCGTGGTGATTTTCGAACCAATACAAGAGAAGAACAACATCAGTTATGGCTAGATGAAATTGCTCATTCAATTATTCAGCAAAGATTAGGTGGGGTATACCTTGACGCAGCAATGCCAGTTCAATGGATTTACTCGACGGATTACTATGCGTCTGATCAGCGTTATTTCATCTCTTCAGTTTCGTTTCCTGCTAATTATAGAACCCAAAGCCAACAACTATTTTTAGAAACGCTAGCTTCGCTACGAGATCATGGCGTGTCATATAGTGAGTTAGATAATTTACTCCAACCTTACCATCATCAGCTTGATAATCTTGATGCAAACCGAGAAAAATTGACGCCTTATGACCATGTTGAAAATAGAGTTAACGGCATTGTGAGTCAGCAAATAAGTCAATCAAGTTTAGATTACAAAGCAAGTTTGAAGACATTTTTAGCAGCGACAGATTTGAAAGCAATTAATGATCATATTGATGAATTACTGTCATCTTCGTATCAATTTGCTATTGGTGTTGATTCGGTTGAGTCGATGGCTCAAATAGAATCAAGTATCCCTGAACTAAAATCAATATATGCAAAATCAGGAAATGAACCACTGATTAATAATGTGAGTGCTGCTTTTCCTGTTCCAATGACGAGTGGCACGATTCTATCTGAAATTCAATTATCTGATGAACTCGATTTAACGCGTTGGACACTAGACAATGGAGTAAATGTCCTTTATTTGAGAAAACTCGATGCTGGTGATGAAGTGGTGTTTTCACTAGCAAGTAAAGGGGGGATTGCAGCGTTGCCTTCTGAATTGATACCGGCTGCTAATATAGCTGTTCCTACCGTCACTCGTAGTGGTATAGGTAAGTTTACTGGCTCTCAATTAGATTCCCACTTAAGAAATAGAGGGATAGAACTTTATCCTTTTATAAACTTTACACATCATGGTATTGAGGGAATAACAGATAAAGAAGGACTAGCAGAGACGTTTGCAGTGCTGGCTACGATCATGTCTGAAATTAATGTAGATGAAGAGCAATTAAAAGCAGTAAAACAGGAGTTTGAGCAAAACAGAAGTGCGTATATATCAACCTCGCTTGGGCAGTTTACTAAAGCAATTAATAGAAATACTTTTCCTTCAACCAGTCGTCATCAATTGCTCGATGGTGATGGTGTAAACACGGTGACTAGTGATCAAATTAAACGTGTGCATCATTTACTATTTCATCAGAACCGTAATTATCAGTTAGTGGTTGTGGCTAATTTAAAACCGTCCGAGTTAAAACCGTTACTTCGTCAATATATAGCAAGCATGAAACTGAGTTCTGCGGATAAAACCGATTACGCCTTAACGTATAAGTCTGATCCTGTTCTCAGTATGACGATGGCGGTAAATACTGAGCAGAATAGTCATTATTTAGCTCAATTTATATCAGAGCAGAGCATCGAAAATAAATCAGCTAAATCCATTTTTATGGAAGATATGTTGCAACGAATCATATCTAAGAGGGTGATGCATTATGTTCGTGAAGAATTAAGTTTGGACTATGCACCCTATGCCGTAATGGTTAATGCAGACAGTGAATTTAAGCCTCATTGGCTTATTGGGGCACAAGTTGCCCCTAAGAATGCAGAGCTTATTGAATCTGCTGTTAACAAGGTGATAGAAGAGCTATTGAAAGGAGTCACTGATAGTGAGGTTAACGCTGCTGCTAAACAGTTGGTAGTAGATTTAGAATCATTAAAAGATAATTCAGTACAGCAAGCATGGTTCTTAAATCGTTACACGATACACAGCTATGGAATTGAAGCGTTATTTGATATTCCAAAAACAGCGAATTCAGTTAATGCCGAGGACATAAATAGATTAATTAAATCTTCATTCGGTAAAAATAGTCGCCAGATTAAATATTTAGCTACGCCAATCTGATTTTTTTTGTGATCTACATCTTGTTTTTTAGGGCGTAGATAGTAAAATCGCTGCTTAATTAATCATCTAGGGTTTTGTTTAAATGGGTTACGATTTAGGTTCTGTTTATCTTGGTCAAATGGCTGCAAAAAAAATGCTTAACGAAGAAATGTATGGCAGACAGCAACCAAGAACAAAGAAAACAGCAGTAACAAAAAAACTTTGGAAAGGATTCGAAAACGTTAATACTAAAATGGCAAACATGGTGAGTGGTTACACTCCGGTATTAACTTGGTAAATGATTTACTGAATAGTTTTGAAAAGGCATACCTAAGTTGGTGTGCCTTTTTTATTTGCCATTTATAAATGATAGGAGTAGCATTTGTTTTGTTGATTGATTCCAATGTCAGTCACGGGTGATGGATTTCCACCTTTAACCGCTCTAATTTAGAGATAATGATTCCTACTGTAGCGTTATCCTGATCAGTGATTTTGATCGTATTGGGATAGATCTGTCTATAGTAGAGCTGCTTGTTATTTCTCTTCTCTTCTAAGATCGTCTATCCTTTTGATTAACCATTATTAAAAGATAGAAATTCATGGCACATCCACTTAATCGAAATTTTCAAAACTTATTTCAAGTCGCACGCTGGTCATTATTAATTCTACCTGTTGCTCTATTGGTCGGTTCATTTAATGCTTTTTTTCTTTGGCTATTAAGCGAAGCGACTCAAGCCCGTATTGCTAACCCTTGGCTTATTTATCTTCTACCTCTAGCTGGTTTGGTTATTGTATACAGCTATCGTAATTGGGGTAAGAATTCTGCGGGCGGTAATAACCTAATCATGGATGAAATTCATCAAGCGGGTGAGGGTGTACCGGTTCGAATGGGACCACTGGTGTTATTTACTACGGTTATTACCCATTTATTCGGTGGTTCAGCAGGTCGTGAAGGGACGGCAGTTCAAATCGGTGGTGCTACAACGGATTGGCTATCTAAAGTATTTAAGCTGTCTGAAGATGATAGACGAATGATGTTAACTGCGGGTGTGGCTGCGGGTTTTGCGTCTATTTTTGGAACGCCTTTTACTGGCGCTATCTTTGCGCTTGAAGTGTTGTTTATTGGTCGTATTAAGTTTAATGCGATTATTCCTGCGTTATTGGCCGCTATCTTAGCTAATGTAGTCGCTTCTGCTTGGGGTGCTCATCACACCCATTATTTAATTAGCTTTGATCAGGTTAGTACCTTGTTTGGTCATACGGTTGATATTGATTTGGTATTAATGGCTAAAGTAATCATTGCTGCGATTGGCTTTGGTTTAGCGGGTTATTTATTTGGTGAGTTAACTCACGGCTTTAAAGATCTATTTAATGCCACGCTTAAAAACCCATATTTAATCGTAGTTGTAGGTGGCTTAATGGTTATTGCCATTACGCAGTTAATTGGTAATTACGATTACATTGGTATTGGTGTTTATCCAAGTCGTGATGGTGGAGTGAGTATTACTTCGGCATTCAGTGCTGGTGGTGCTGAGTGGTATAGTTGGATTTTAAAACTACTCTTAACGGCGATCACATTAGCGGCAGGGTATAAAGGTGGTGAGGTAACACCTCTGTTCTTTGTTGGTGCGACTTTGGGTAATTTCCTTGCTTGGGTTTTGGGTGCTCCAGTTGATTTGTTTGCAGCATTAGGTTTCTTAGCCGTATTTGCTGCGGCAACCAATACGCCATTAGCGTGTACGATAATGGGGGTTGAGTTGTTTGGTGCGGATTACTTACCTTACTTTGCCTTAGCGTGTTATACCGCGTATTACTTTAGTGGCCATACGGGTATTTATTCTTCACAACGCGTTGCGGTGTCTAAAACATTAGTGCATGGACGTGATCATGATGGCTCTAATAAAATTGGGTCATATCGTGAATATAATTCTTCATGGTTAAAACATTTAGCGAATAAGCTAACTAAAAAGGACAAATAGTTTCACGTGAAACATGGTGGTTTATCTAGATTAGAACCTAATGTGCTTCTCCACAAAAAAGAACACTGTATTTGTAGATGTAAGATCTACGGATGACAAAGGTGGTTTTTTGCTGCGAAGCACACAAGGTTTAATATGTAATGATGGTGTGTTTAGAACCTAATGTGCTTCTCCACAAAAAAGAACATTGTATTTGGTGGTGTAAGAGCTGCGGATGACAAAGGTGGTTTTTTGCTACGAAGCACACAAGGTTCAATATGAATTGTTACATACAAAGCTCAATATGCGTTCACTCACAAACTCAGCCAACCACTTGATAACTTTTTTCTCTTCCATTTCATTTCTTGCATACTTTCTTTATACTCCGAAGACGTTCAGATTTTGATTCAAAGATCTGAAAGAAACTTGTCGGAGTGCTTAGTGCTTTTTAAAGTACGAGCTGAGACCGCATTGCGGGATCCGTAGAACCTGATCAGGCTAATACCTGCGAAGGGAACAAGAGATAATTTTTATCTTAGTATGTTAGCCACTAATCGAATTATTTAATGATAAATCGCAGCTGAATTTTAGCTTTAGTTTATTTGTTTAATTCATCGCATATAAATACGCAGGCTTACTCTCGTTGTATCTCATACTAAGAACCTCTTTCTACAACTCAAATCCGACAAGCAATTATTCTATTTTTATCAAGGAATTTTGCTATGTCGTCAAGTCGCAAACAAGCACGTTTAGATGCTAAAACTAATATTGAATCTTTATCGGTTCAACCATACCCAAACTCAAAAAAAGTTTATATTGAAGGATCTCGCCCTGATATCCGCGTACCTATGCGTGAAATTTCACTGGCAGATAGCTTAGTTGGTGGAACTAAAGAAACGCCAATTCTTGAGCCTAATGAGCCGATTCAAGTTTATGACACTTCGGGTGTGTATACCGATCCAAGCTACGATATCGATGTATACCAAGGATTACCAAAACTTCGTGAGCGTTGGATTGAAGAGCGAAATGATACCGAGTTGCTTGATGGCGTTAGTTCCGTTTATTCGCAAGAGCGTTTAGCGGATGAAACCCTTGATGAACTTCGTTATGGAAACCTCCCAACGATTCGTCGCGCTAAACAAGGTCAATGTGTTACTCAACTGCATTATGCGCGTCAGGGAATAATCACACCTGAAATGGAATATATAGCTATCCGTGAAAATATGGGTCGCCAGAAATTCGCTGATGAGCAGTTAAACCATCAACACCCTGGACATAGTTTTGGAGCTAACTTACCAAAAGAAATCACACCTGAATTTGTGCGTAAAGAGGTTGCTGAAGGGCGCGCAATTATCCCATCAAACATAAACCATCCAGAAGCAGAACCAATGATTATCGGCCGTAATTTCTTAATAAAAGTTAACGCCAATATTGGTAACTCGTCAGTGAGCTCATCGATTGAAGAAGAAGTGGAGAAGCTAGTTTGGTCAACGCGTTGGGGCGGTGATACGGTTATGGATTTATCTACGGGCCGAAATATTCATGAAACCCGTGAGTGGATTCTACGTAATAGCCCTGTCCCAATTGGCACGGTTCCTATGTACCAAGCGCTAGAAAAAGTAAACGGTGTAGCCGAAAATCTTAATTGGGAAGTGATGCGAGATACCTTAATCGAGCAGGCAGAACAGGGCGTCGATTACTTTACCATTCACGCAGGTTTACTGCTTCGTTATGTACCAATGACAGCAAAACGCGTAACCGGGATTGTTTCGCGCGGTGGCTCAATCATTGCGAAGTGGTGTTTGGCTCATCACCAAGAAAGTTTCCTATATACCCATTTCCGTGAGATCTGTGAAATCTGTGCTAAATACGATGTAGCCTTATCCTTGGGTGATGGATTGCGTCCGGGCTCTATTGCTGACGCTAATGACGAAGCGCAATTTGCTGAATTAAGAACGTTAGGCGAGTTAACTAAAGTTGCGTGGGATTACGATGTTCAAGTCATTATCGAAGGCCCCGGCCATGTTCCTATGCACATGATTAAAGAGAACATGGACGAGCAACTTAAACATTGTCATGAAGCACCATTCTATACATTAGGTCCATTAACGACAGATATTGCACCTGGGTATGATCACATTACTTCAGGTATTGGTGCTGCCATGATTGGTTGGTATGGCTGTGCCATGTTGTGTTATGTAACGCCAAAAGAACATTTAGGATTACCAAACAAAGACGATGTTAAAACGGGATTAATAACTTATAAGTTAGCCGCTCATGCAGGTGACTTAGCCAAAGGCCATCCGGGGGCACAAATTCGTGATAACGCATTATCAAAAGCTCGTTTTGAATTCCGCTGGGAAGACCAGTTTAATCTATCACTAGATCCTATCACTGCACGTGAATATCACGATGAAACCTTACCGCAAGAGTCGGGCAAAGTCGCTCATTTCTGTTCAATGTGTGGGCCTAAATTCTGTTCAATGAAAATCTCACAAGAGGTTCGTGAGTACGCTAAAGATATCGATCAAGTCGCATTAGACCAAGCGATTGAGATCAACATGATTGATGATCCTCTAGAGGGAATGCGTCAGAAATCAGAAGAGTTTAAAGCGTCAGGTTCTGAACTTTATCATCCAGCGGTAGAAGCTGAATAACGAGATAGTAAGGGGTGTTTCACGTGGAACATCTCTTATCTTTTGTGTACGGAATTGAAGTGAGACTGCGATGTTTGCGTTCCCTAGAATTGATAAAAGTAAGTTTGGCCTGTATCCCGTGGTTGATGATGTGTCATGGATTGAGGTGTTATTAAAACTTGATGTAAAGACAATCCAACTGAGAATTAAGGATTCGGAACAAACCGATTTAGAGCAACAGATTATCAAAGCGATTAAACTTGGACGAGAATACGATGCTCAAGTGTTCATCAATGACTATTGGCAATTAGCCATTAAGCATAAGGCATTTGGTATTCATCTGGGACAAGAAGACATAGAAATTGCCGATTTACAGGCTATTTCTGATGCCAGTATTTGTCTTGGATTATCCACACACGATGATAGAGAGTTACTAAAAGTAAAAGCATTAAATCCAAGCTATTTAGCGCTGGGCCATATTTTCCCGACACCAACGAAAGATATGCCATCACAACCACAAGGTTTAACCAATCTTGCAAAGAATCAACAATTAGCTGGAGACACTCCGACCGTTGCGATTGGCGGTATTGATTTATCCGTAGCTGAAGATGTTTGGCAAACCGGTGTAGACAGTATTGCTGTGGTTCGCGCTATAACTCAAGCTGAAGATATTCCCCAAGCGGTATCTCAATTTAACGCCATTATTGCGAAACCAAGAAAAGTAAACCAACAGGAGGTTACTCATGAGTAACCAGCTAATGGAAGGGTTAAGTGACCAAGATTTTCTGCGTTATAGCCGTCAAATTATGTTGCCGGACATTGGTGAAAAAGGGCAAGTCACATTAAGAAATAGTACGGTTCTGATAGTCGGTTGTGGCGGACTAGGCTCTTCGGTTGGAATGTATTTATCCGCTTCTGGTATCGGTACATTAATTATTGCCGATGGAGACAAGCTTGAGTTAAGCAACTTACAGCGCCAAGTGGTCTATCGCGATAACAACCTAAATCAAAATAAAGCAATGGCAATGGCGCAGCAACTTAAAGGGCTGAACGGTACAACTCATATTGAAGTGATCAGTCACAAGTTAACAGAGCCAGAATTATCTCGCTTTATTAACCAAGTGGATGTGGTTTTGGATTGTTCTGATAATTTGCCGACACGACATGAAATTAACGCGGCGTGTGTGAAGCATAATGTTCCTCTTATTTCAGGTGCAGCAATTGGTTGGCAAGGGCAGTTAATGCTGTTTTCAAATCAGGTTACGGAAAATAACACCTCTTGCTATCACTGCTTATTTCCTTTTGCCGAAAGCCACCAAACACAAAACTGTCAGTCGTTCGGAATTGTGGGTCCGGTGGTAGGCATGATAGGAAACCTACAGGCATTAGAAACCATTAAATATCTTACACAACCGAGTTACATGAAGTGGGACTCAATTCATCAGTTTGATGGTCGATCTTTAAGTTGGACATCGATAAAAATTCCAAAAGACAATCAATGTTCAATCTGTTCTTCAACAGTAAGCAATGATGTTTCACGTGAAACATACTCAACGGGAGAGGCTTGTCATGAGTGATTTAATTTCAATAGAACTTAATGGTGTGACTTACCGAGTTGAAGCATCCCATACTATGGCTTCATTTTTAGAACACCATGGCATTAATACACAAGGGTGTGCTATCGCGATCAGTAATCAGATAATACCGAGATCGGAATGGCAAAAGCGTGGGTTATCGCAGGGTGAATCCATCTCTTTATTTCAAGCTATCGCAGGGGGCTAACATGAGTGACTTATTAACCATTGGAGATAAGACGTTTAGTTCGCGTTTATTTACAGGGACAGGAAAATTTCCTAATTCAGAGATCATGCAAAAAGCACTCATCGAATCTGGTTCTGAATTATCAACCATGGCGTTAAAGCGTGTTGAGGTGAATAACCCAGCAGACAATATTTTAAAACCCATAGTAGATGTTGGAATTCACTTATTACCCAATACGTCTGGTGCTAAAAATGCTCATGAGGCAATCTTTGCCGCACAACTGGCGCGTGAAGCATTGGGAACAAACTGGCTAAAATTAGAAATTCATCCAGACCCTAAGTACTTAATGCCAGACCCAATTGAAACACTAAAAGCAGCAGAAGAGCTAGTGAGGCAAGGGTTTGTTGTCTTGCCTTATTGTCATGCTGATCCGGTGTTGTGCAAGCGATTAGAAGAAGTAGGTTGCGCTGCGGTAATGCCACTAGGTGCGCCGATTGGTTCAAATAAAGGCATTGTCAGTCGCGATTTTTTAGAGATTATTATCGACCAATCACGAGTGCCTGTTGTGGTTGATGCTGGCATTGGTGCGCCATCACATGCGGCTTTTGCGATGGAACTTGGTGCTGATGCTGTTCTTGTGAACACGGCGATTGCAGCTGCAAGAAATCCAATCGCAATGGCGACCGCCTTTAAGTTAGCGGTGCAATCTGGTCGATTAGCTTACGAGAATGGCTTAGCGCCCGTAAATACCCAAGCGGTTGCTTCTAGTCCATTAACGGCATTTCTTGATTAAGGTGAATGAAATGACATTTACTGATGAATGGAAAAAGTTAAATTGGGATGAGGTTAAACTCTCCATCTATAGCAAAACTTATCATGATGTTGAAAGGGCGTTGAATAAACCCAAGCGGGATCTAGAAGACTTTAAAGCATTAGTTTCTCCAGCAGCAGAAAGATACCTTGAACAAATGGCTCAAGAATCTGCCCGTTTAACTCGTCAGCGATTTGGTCACACGATTGGTTTTTATATTCCTCTGTATCTTTCTAATCTATGTGCCAACGCATGTACTTATTGTGGTTTTTCAATGGAGAATCGAATTAAGAGAAAGACACTTAATCAAGATGAAATAGCACAAGAAATGGCAGCAATTAAAACGATGAACTTTGATAGTGTGCTTTTGGTTACAGGAGAGCACGAAACTAAAGTTGGAATGAATTATTTTCGTCAAACACTACCACAGATAAAGCAGTCGTTTAATTACCTTGCGATGGAAGTTCAGCCTCTTGAACAAGAAGAGTATGCAGAATTAAAAACCTTAGGGTTGGATGCGGTAATGGTGTATCAAGAAACGTATCATCCATCGACGTATGCAGAACATCATCTTCGTGGAAATAAAATGGACTTTCAATATCGCTTAGAAACACCAGATAGATTAGCAAAAGCGGGCATAGACAAAATAGGTATTGGTGCGCTTATCGGTTTAGAAGAGTGGCGAACGGATTGTTTTTTTGTGGCGGCGCATTTGGACTACTTAGAGCGTCGATATTGGCAGACTCGTTACTCTATTTCTTTTCCAAGATTGCGACCATGTGAAGGTGCACTCCAACCTAAATCAATCATGAGTGACAAACAACTGGTGCAATTAATTTGTGCTTATCGGTTGTTAAACCCAGAGGTTGAACTGTCATTGTCTACTCGAGAGTCGGCACACTTTAGAGATAATGTGTTGCCTTTGGGGATAACGTCAATATCAGCGGCATCGAAAACACAACCGGGTGGTTATGCAAATGATGACCAAGAGCTTGAGCAGTTTTCTATTAGTGATGAACGATCTGCTGAATCTGTTTCTTTAGCTGTACAAGCAAGGGGGTTTGAACCAGTTTGGAAAGATTGGGATAGAAGCTATTCAAGTTGATGTTTCACGTGAAACATCAAGGGATAAATGATTGTTTTATCCCTTAAGAGATTTTTAAGTAAAAATGCCACGTTTGCTCTTCTATACATTTACTCTTCTATGCAATAGATACGTGGCATTTTCTTTATTGTGCTTTAATTGATTAGCTTTCGTAGCGTAATTCAGCAGTCGCTTGTTTAAGCCATTCTTTTACTTCACCATCAACAAGAGGACTAACATCATCCCACACTTTCTGGTGATAGTTGTTTAGCCAAGTAAGTTCTGGGCGGTTCAACATATCAACATTGATTAAACGCTTATCGATAGGACAACGAGTTAAAGATTCAAAACCAAGAACTGAGAAATCACCTTGAGTTTCGATTTCAACGACCAGCTCTAAGTTCTCAATACGGATACCAAACTCATCTGCACGATAATAACCAGGCTCATTAGATAACACCATTCCTGGGATAAGAGCGGTGTTGTTGACTACTTTAGCAATACGTTGAGGTCCTTCGTGAACACTTAGGAAGTGACCAACACCGTGACCCGTACCGTGATCGTAATCGTAGCCTTGAGCCCATAAATGCTGGCGAGCAAGGATATCTAGTTGATGACCGCAAGTTCCTTTAGGGAAGCGAGCAGAAGCCAAACCAATGTGGCCTTTTAACACCAAAGTAAATTGCTGCTTGATGTCATCACTTGGTGTACCTACTGGCAAGGTACGAGTAATGTCTGTTGTGCCATCTGGGTACTGACCGCCTGAATCAACAAGGTATAAGCTGTTCATTTGTAGCTTACCTGGTTCAGGTTGGTTTTCATGATTGTAGTGGCACATTGCTGCATTGCCGGCTGCTGCTGAAATGGTGTCAAAACTTAAATCAGCTAAGGTTGCATCCTCCTCTCGGAAACCTTGAAGTTTATCAGCAAGTACCGCTTCGTCATGTAGATTGCCCGCTTCGATCTCAGCGTCAAACCAAGTTAAAAATTTCACCATCGCAACGCCATCACGAATATGACACGCTTTCATGCCAGCCTTTTCTGTTTCGTTTTTAGCGGCTTTTGGTAGTAAACATGGATCTGACGCTTCAATGATTTCTGCATCTGCATCAGATAATACTAATGACATCCATGCGTTTGAGGTTGCTGAATCAACTAACACTTTTTTACCAGTAAGTGATTGTAGAATTGATTGAAGTGCTTCTGGTTTGTGAACACGAACACCGTTACCTACATGAGCGTCAAACTCTGCAGGAAGGCGGTTCGGATCTAAGAAGAAATCCACGGTTTCATCTGCGTGAATAATCGCATGAGAAAGCAATACTGGAAGGCGAGATACGTCTAAACCACGCACGTTCAGTAACCAACAAATTGAATCTAATTGCGTTAATAGTGCCGCATCTGCATTTTTCTTTGTTACTTCTTTGGCTATTTCTTGACGTTTATCGGCGCTTGATTGGCCTACTAGAGCTAATTTCATTAAACGAACATCAGAGACTTTTACCTCAGGACGGTCATTCCAAATTAAGTCGATTGGATTTTCGCTGACCGTTTCGAGTGTGACAAAACCTTCAACGGTTTTTGTTGCACTCTTAAGCCATAGTGCGGTGTGCATGCGAGGATCAATAGCCACTTTAGCATTCGTAGTTAACGTATCTTTAATCCACTCTAATAGCGGCTCTTCATGAAGGTGACGATATTCAAACACTTCTGCAGGTACTTGTTTACGAACTTGAACCGTGTAACGGCCATCAACAAAAATAGCGGCTTTATCTTTGGTGATAACCGCAGCACCAGCAGAGCCAGTAAACCCTGTTGCCCACAATAGACGTTCGTTATGCTCAGGAATGTACTCGCCTAAAAATTCATCTTCATGTGGAATGATAAGGGCGTCGAAATCTTGTTGAGCAAGCCAAGAGCGAAGTTGCTCTATGCGTTGAGAAGTTTGAGGATGCATCTGGATTGTCCTTATTATTGTTCTGTCCGTATCGTTCCGAGGCAGAAGCATAGTTATATGATTGAGCTATAACCTAGCGCTTTTATTGCGTATCTGCAATTGTTGATGCTGATAAATCTTTACAGTGGCTGATTATGATATTGCGTAGCCAACAATTGGCAGCATCATTGTCTTTTTGTTGGTGCCAAAAGAGCGTGTAGGCCATTTGGGGCAGCTCTGTTGGTAGAGGCAATACAACCAAATTGAGTTGCTTGGCGATAAGTTTAATAAAATGACTTGGCGCGGTGAACACTAAGTCGGTATGGGTGCATAAACTGGCTGCGCTATTAAAGTCAGGGACGATAATACCAATGCTTCGTTCAAGTCCTTTATCGGCAAGTTTGTAATCAAGCAGCCATTGGTCTTTACCATCACAACGCACTTGAACGTGACGTTGTTGAAGATAAGTATCTAATGTCCACTCTTGAGTGAGTACCGGATGGTCTTGGCGAACCAAGCACATTTGACTGTCTCGATAAATCTCTTGGCCTCGAATATCAGCAGGCATTTGCATCGTGATGTTTGCGTATTTTGGATCGAGATCTTTCCCGGTAATACCAATGTCCATTTCGCCTGATTGCAGTTTCTTTAGAGTATTGGTATCCCAGGCGTGGGTATCTAGCATGACATTCGGCGCTTCATTTAAAATGTAAGACATGAAGTGTGGTAAAAGCAATGGATAGGTACTCTCCACTAAACCGACACGAAAACGATAATGACTGCGCTGAGGCTCAAAGGTGGCTGATTCTGTGATGCTTTCCAAATGACTTAATAAGGTTTGCAGTTGTCGCTGAAGATTACGAGCTTTGGCTGTGGGTAGTAGGCCATAAGCAGTACGAGTAAACAGAGGGTCATTAAATTGTTCCCGCAGTTTAGCTAAGTTTTTACTGACCGCAGACTGGCTTAAACAAAGACGCTGCGCTGCACGTGTAACGCTTTTTTCTTCCAACAATAGATGAAGTGTAAGCAATAAATTGAGGTCGACTTTGCTCAGTTTTTCAAAAAACATAGAGATATTCCAAAATAGAATGTTAGATCTGAATATAAACCATTTCTGTTCATATCTCTAATTACGTACACTCCACGGACTATTTTAGGAGTTATACATGCACACGCCAGTTTCAGCATTACCAATACAACAATCAGATAAAAAAATTATTACGTTAATGGTTATTTTGGTTTTATTTAGCCCATTAGCTATCGATATATATCTTCCTGCTTTACCTATGATGGTAAGCGAGTTTCAAGTAGCGCCAACGTTAGGTCAAGATACGATTACTTGGTTTATGTTTAGTATGGGCCTTGGTCAGTTGTTCGCAGGTCCACTTGCTGACCGTTATGGGCGTCGTCCAATTGCTTTAACGGGTATTGTCATTTATGGCTTGAGTGCGGCTCTTGCGTATTCAGCTCAAGAGATGGAAATGCTATTAGTTGCTCGATTGCTGCAAGGTTTTGGTGCATGTGCGACGTCAGTTGCTGCCTTTGCTTCGGTTCGCGATTCATTTGGTGCAGAAAAAAGTGGCCGAATGATCAGTTACCTTAACGGAGCTATCTGTTTTATACCGGCATTAGCCCCTATTTTGGGCAGTTACTTAACCATTCATTTTGGTTGGCGTTCAAACTTCAGTTTTATGGCTGGTTTTGCACTAGTCGCTCTTGCGTTGATAGCGATTAATTACAAAGAAACAAAACCGAAAGATACAGTACAAACAGGGCGATTAATTAGCCCATCTCGCTACTGGTCGGTATTACAGCATCCAACATTCTTATTCCACGCAACCTTATGTATGTTAGCGATGGGAGTTATCTTAGCTTACGTAACTTCTGCACCGGTTTTCCTGATTGATAAGTTAGGGCTAACAATGCAAGAGTTTACTAATTGGTTTGCAGTAAATGCGGTATTAAATATCGCGGCGTGTTTTGCTGCACCTAAATTTATGATCAGATTCGGAACTCGAAAAGCACTTCTTTTTGGCTTGAGTGTGCTCATCGCTGCAGGTGGGTTGATGCTAGGGTTCCAACATATTCAGCAAGCTTGGGCGTTTATGATCCCGATTTTCTTCTCGTCAGTAGGCTTCGCATGGGTACTGGGTTCGGCGGCAGGTAAAGCATTAGCACCTTTTGGTGATAGAGCGGGCACTGCTGCTGCATTATTAGGGTTATTCCAAATGAGTGGTGCGGGCGTCATTGTTGGCACAATGCAAAGATTAGCACTCCCTTCTGCACAGCTTTTAACGCTAATGATGTGGCTTCTTATCCCAGGCTTGCTGATTCTATTGAGTAAAAAAGGAAAAGTATGGCATTCAGAGAAAATCGTGGAATAATTTTATTTGTGTAATCGCCATTAATCGCATAATTTGTACATAAATAAAGCATTTTTGACTTTTAATATATTCAGTTAGTTTTCGTTTCGGTGTATATTCAGCACTTATATTATTATTGATTGATTATAAAAACAGGGCAAAACACGCAATGTCGATGTCTATTATTGAAATGGCTCGTGTTCTAGAGCAAATGGAAGAGTCGCCAGAGAAACTCATGTTTGGTCGACTTCTTTCAGAACTTGGTAATCAAAGCCAAGAACGAGTACGAAGTGCGGCACGACAAGTGTCTGTACCAACATTGCGTGATCTTATTTACCAATTCCAAGTGGTAATTGAAGAGCGCAAAGGCGAAACAACAAAAAAATTAGCCGAAGAAATGGCCAAAGAAGGCGTCTCTTTAGAAGATTTTCAAGCTTATTTAGCAAGCAAATAATGTGTGCTGACTAAATAAGTAACAACAATAAAAAAGCAGCGAATGATCGCTGCTTTTTTTGTGTCTGATAAGCTGCTATCTATTCATTCTCAATTGCAATTTCTTCTTTTTTCTTACCATAAAATTGTTGAACTAATAATCCGCACACAATCATAATTAAACCAATTAAGGTTGATGGATGGATCTCTTCACCAATAATGTTTGCCAACAGCAGTAACGAAATAAAAGGAGAAGCAAAAATTAGGTTACTGATACGCGCTGTATTTTTAGTTAAACGCAGTGCTGATAACCACAATACAAACGTTATGCCCATCTCAAACAAACCGACATAAGACACCGCTAGCCAACCACTCATTGGGATTTGTGCCCAAGGCGCACCTTCATAAATACTCAAGCCAATCGCCACAGGCAAAGCGACTAAAAAACCAAGCAGTAAACCAAGAATTGGGTCGGCCTTATTTTTCGCATTTAAAATCCAGTAACTTGCCCACAATAAGGTTGAAACGAGAGCCAGACCGACACCTAAAGGGCTATCAAATTCTAAGCCTAAGACATCACCTTTGGTAGCAATAACGATAACCCCGGCGTAGCCCAAGACACAGGCTATCCAATCTTGCTTACGTATTTTTTGACCAAGAAAAACCGCCGCCATTAAAGTCAAAGTAATTGCCCAGCTGTAATTGATTGGTTGGGCTTGAGAAGCGGGTAGTAAATCGTAAGACTTGAAGAGAACTAAGTAGTAAGCCAGTGGATTAATTGCGCCTAATAAAATGTAGTACAAAGGGTTGGCTACAAAGGTATCCACTAATTTCGATAAGTTTTTTTGATAAGCGGCCACCCCCGCTAATGCAAGAATAGAGACGGCACTTGCGATAGTTAGCATCTGAGTGGGGGTAAAATGCTCAAGGGTGATTTTAAAAGCGGTTGCGACGGTTGACCATAATAGAACAGCAGCGATTCCAAATCCTAAAGCACGACGTTCATTCATTGTTATTATTCTCAGTTAGAAATCCATTTAGATCAGGAGTGTACCTGTGCTTGAAAAATAGTGTTAACTGGACATTTATCCAGTATCAAAATATCCTATAAGAATAAGTTTTTGTATTGAGTGAGTTATGGAATTTTTTAATCAATTTGGTGGCCATTTATTGTTTGGTTTTGCAGGGGCAAGCATTGCTTATGCCGTTGCACATGTATTAACAAAAAGTCGTAATCAGCAAGAATTAGCCTTATTAGAGCATGAATTAGAGTCAGAAAAAAAACTCGCCTCAACTCAATTAAGCCAACTCAATCTGCAGTTAGAAAAACAACAAATAGCGCTGAATGAATTAGATGGCGAAAGAGATCAGTTAGCACAAGAACAAAAACAATCTCATGGTCGCCTAATGGCAGCAATGGAAAAGTTGCGCTATTTTGATTCGATCCAAAAAGAGAAAGAATATTTAACCCAGCAATTGGAGTTTTCACGCCAAGCAAATTCGAATGTTGAAGCAGAGCTGAGAGAGCAAGAAGCTCGTCATGAAGAAGAGCGTAAATCGAGCCAAGAAAAGCTTGAGATGCTAGAGCGTGCAGAGTTGCGTTTAAAACAACAATTTGAAAACTTAGCCAACCAACTTTTTGAACAAAAAACCAAAACAGTAGATGAGCAAAACAAAGTCAGTTTAGAAGGTTTGTTGTCACCATTAAAAGAACAGTTAGAAGGATTTAAAAGACAGGTTAACGACAGTTTTGGTTTTGAAGCTAAAGAACGTCACACCTTAGTGCATGAAATTCGTAGCTTGCAACAGTTGAACGAACGAATGACACAAGAGGCGGTAAACCTGACCAACGCACTTAAAGGTGATAACAAACAGCAGGGCAATTGGGGTGAAGTGGTCCTTGCTCGTGTATTGCAAGAGTCCGGTTTGCGAGAAGGCCATGAGTACGACACTCAAGTCAGTATGGATGACGAAGACGGTAAGCGTTTTTACCCTGATGTGATTGTTCACTTACCTGATGAGAAAGACGTCGTGGTCGATTCAAAAATGACCTTAGTGGCGTATGAGCGATTTTTTAACAGTGATGACTTTAATCAAAAAGAGCAAGCGTTGGATGAACACTTGATGGCTATCCGCGCTCATTTACGCGGATTAAGTAAAAAGGATTACCATAAGTTAAATGGCTTACGTAGCCTTGATTATGTCTTAATGTTCATTCCTGTAGAGCCTGCATTCCAAGTTGCAATTGAAGCTGACCCTTCTTTGATATCAGATGCTATGGAACAGAACATTATAATTGTAAGCCCTACAACGTTACTTGTGGCACTAAGAACCATTAGTAACTTATGGCGTAACGAGAGACAAAACCAAAACGCAAAAATCATTGCCGATCGCGCCAGTAAGTTATACGACAAAATGCGTTTATTTGTTGATGATATGGAAGCGGTGGGTGGCTCATTAGATAAAGCCAACCAAAGTTACCAAGGTGCAATGAATAAGCTCGCCAGTGGACGAGGCAATCTTATTCGCCAGGCAGAAAGCTTTAAAGAGTTAGGCGTTGAAGTGAAGCGAGATATAAATCGTAAATTTATTGAGCAATCTTTTGAAGCAGATACACTGCAAACACTTGGTGATAATGGCTTGGATAAAGTAGACTAGAGCGCTGTTGAATTCAGAGAGTAGGGATTCAGCGAACAATCTCTAGAGGACGAAAAATGACGGACAAGATGAACATGGCTGAAGAAACAACGCACTTCGGCTTCACCACAGTCGCGAAAGACGAAAAAGTAGCGAAAGTTGCAGAGGTATTTCACTCTGTAGCAGCAAAATACGACATCATGAATGACCTTATGTCTGGTGGTGTTCACCGTGTTTGGAAACGATTCACGATTGATTGCAGTGGCGTACGTCCTGGTCATAAAGTTCTTGATTTAGCCGGTGGTACTGGTGATCTTACCGCTAAATTCTCGCGTATTGTTGGTGATACAGGCCAAGTGATTTTAGCGGATATCAATAACTCAATGTTGAACGTTGGTCGCGACAAATTACGCGATATGGGTATTGTTGGTAACGTGAATTACGTACAAGCAAATGCGGAAGAACTGCCATTCCCAGATGATCACTTTGATTGTATTACCATTAGTTTTGGTCTTCGCAATGTGACAGACAAAGACAAAGCATTACGTTCGATGTTCCGCGTGCTTAAGCCGGGTGGTCGTCTACTCGTGCTGGAATTTTCAAAACCAATTCTTGAGCCATTATCAAAAATTTATGACGCGTACTCTTTTCACCTATTACCAAAAATGGGTGAGTTGATTGCAAATGATGCAGACAGCTATCGTTATCTTGCTGAATCCATTCGTATGCACCCAGATCAAGAAACATTGAAGGGCATGATGGAAGAAGCGGGCTTTGAACAAGCAAACTACTACAACCTAACGGGTGGTATTGTTGCTCTGCACCGCGGTTACAAGTTTTAAAGGATAAAACCAATGCCATTAGAACCGTTTGTAACAGGCGTGATGGAAACAGGGTTAAATACACTGTTGAAAGAATCACCAGATAGTAAAGCTGCTTTATTGCGCTTAAAAGGCAAAATTATTCATGTTCATTTAAATGAAGTGAACAAGGATCTTTTCTTTGTCTTTAGTCATTTACAAGTTGATATTCTTTCTCAATTTGAAGGCCAAGCTGATTGCTATCTTGCTTTAAATCTTTCTGTTTTGCCGCAATTGCGTAACCAAAACAATATTACTCAACTTATCAAACAAGATAAGTTGGTATTAGAAGGTGATTTAAAACTGGCTCAGCAATTTTCAGGGTTACTTGAAGAGTTAAAACCTGATGTAGAAGAGAAGTTATCTCAATACACAGGAGATATTGTTGCTCATATGTTAGTAAGTGGCGTGAAAGGCAGTGCGTGTTGGGTAAAAAAACAAATTACTCGTCAAACACGTCATGCAGCAGAAGTATTAACGGAAGAGTGGAAAATCGCACCAGTACCATTAGAAATTGCACACTTCTGTGACCAAGTGTCTGATGTTGAAAATCAACTCGCAAAGTTAGATGAACGTTTAACGCGATTATTAACCAATAATCCAATGGAGCGCGCATGACGCCATCAGAGTTAAAACGCCTATATCATATTACCAAGGTTCAACTTGAGTATGGCTTGGATGAACTGCTGCCTGATCATGCGTTAACTCAACTACCAAAGCGTTTACGTCGTGGCCTTTTTTGGATTAAAAATAAGCATCCAGAAAAACCACTGGGGGAACGCTTACGTTTAGCGTTGCAAGAACTGGGTCCTGTTTGGATTAAGTTCGGTCAAATGATGTCGACTCGTCGTGATCTCTTTCCTCCGCATTTAGCAGACCAGTTGGCATTATTACAAGATCAGGTCGCTCCATTTGATGGTCAATTAGCAAAAGACCAAATGGAAATATCATTAGGTGGACCACTAGAAAATTGGTTTACTGATTTCGATATAATCCCATTGGCTTCTGCTTCGATTGCACAGGTTCATACCGCCAAACTTAAAGAGTCTGGTCGTGAAATTGTTCTGAAAGTAATTCGTCCTGATATTCGCCCTGTGATAGAAGCCGATATTCGTTTAATGTATCGCATGGCAAGGTTAGTTGAACAACATATTCCTGAAGCGCGCCGTTTAAAGCCGGTTGAAGTCATTGAGGAATACGAAAAAACCCTAGTGGATGAACTAGACTTAAGAAGAGAGGCTAGCAATGCAATGCAGCTACGCCGAAACTTCGAAGGTAGCGAAGAGCTGTATGTACCAGAAGTCATTTTAGATTTAAGCTCTGAACATTTAATGGTGTCTGAGCGTATTTATGGTATTCAAGTATCAGACATTGCCCAGTTAGAAAGAAATGGTACTAACATGAAGCTATTAGCTGAGCGTGGTGTATCGGTCTTCTTTACTCAAGTATTCCGTGACAGTTTCTTTCATGCCGATATGCACCCTGGCAATGTTTTCGTTAATCCAGATAATCCAGATAATCCACAATGGATTGGATTGGACTGTGGTATTGTTGGAACACTCAATAAAGAAGATAAGCGCTATTTAGCTGAAAATCTATTGGGTTTCTTTAATAGTGATTATCGTAAAGTCGCACAATTGCACGTTGATTCAGGTTGGGTTCCGGCAGACACGAATGTCGAAGAGTTTGAGTTTGCAATCCGCATGGTGTGTGAGCCAATTTTTGCCAAGCCATTAGGGGAAATCTCTTTTGGTCATGTGCTATTGAACTTATTTAATACCGCACGTCGCTTTAATATGGAAGTGCAGCCACAACTGGTATTATTGCAAAAAACATTATTGTACATAGAAGGGTTAGGACGACAGCTTTATCCTCAACTGGATCTATGGGCAACCGCCAAACCGTTTTTAGAAACGTGGATGGCAAAACAGATTGGACCGGCAGCCTTTGTGACTGCTTTGACTGAGAAAGCGCCATTCTGGGCAGAAAAACTACCTGAGCTACCTGATTTAGTTTATGACAGTTTGCGCCAGGGCAAAGTTCTCAATCAGCGAATGGATAAACTCTACGCAGGGTATCGTCAAAGTAAGCGACAACAAGCAAAAGGTAAATTCCTATTTAATGTTGGCGCAACTCTGCTGATTTGTTCTGCGGTGTTATTAACCAGTAACATTACTGCGTTAGCATCAATTAGTGCTGCTACAGGAGTCACGTTTTGGCTATTAAGCTGGCGAGCATATCGTCAATAAACGTTACTCTATTTAGCAATTTTTTAACCCCTAACACGCTGAGGAAATAAGCATGGGTGGTATTAGTATTTGGCAACTTCTTATTATTGCAGTAATCATTATTCTACTATTTGGTACGAAGAAATTACGCGGTGTAGGCAGTGATTTGGGTTCTGCAGTTAAAGGCTTTAAAAAAGCAATAAGCGATGAAGACACAGCAAAAGATGCGAAAAAAGACGCAGACTTTGTTGCTCCTCAAAACTTAGAGAAAAAAGAAGCAGAAACAGTAGAAAAACAAAAGCAAAACGACAAAGAGCAGGCATAACACGTGTTTGATATCGGTTTTTGGGAACTGATACTGATCTCTGTTGTTGGGCTTGTTGTATTAGGACCTGAACGTTTGCCAAAGGCGATTCGTTCGGTTGTTCAATTTGTGAGTGCAGCAAAAAGCATGGCGAATAACGTCAAAGATGAGCTGTCTCAAGAGTTGAAAATACAAGAGCTACAAGAAAATTTGCGTAAAGCAGAACAGATGAATATGGAAGACTTAGCCCCTGATCTTAAAAAATCAGTGGAAGAGTTAAAACAAGCGGCAGCTGATGTCACTCGTCCATATGCAAAACCAGAAGAAAGCGTAGATACTCAAAAGGTAGATACAGCAGCTCCTGTGACATCTGATTCAACTTCTAAAACAAAAGCAGAGTAATTATGTCATCAGCTGAACACTCTCAACCGTTGTTAACTCATCTGCTAGAGCTAAGAAATCGTCTATTAAAGGCATTAATTGCTGTAATAGTAGTATTTTTAGGTCTGGTTTGGTTTGCTAACGACATTTATGAGTTCTTATCTGCACCCTTGGTAGAAAGATTACCAGCGGGCGCAACGATGATAGCAACTGATGTCGCGTCACCTTTTTTCACGCCCATAAAGCTGACTTTGGTGGCATCGGTATTTGTTGCTGTACCTATGATTCTTTATCAGGTGTGGGCATTTGTGGCTCCAGGACTGTATAAGCATGAGAAAAAACTTGTCATGCCATTACTGTTCTCAAGCTCTTTATTGTTTTACGCCGGTGTTTCTTTTGCTTACTTTGTTGTCTTTCCTTTGGTGTTTGGTTTCTTTACCACAATTGCACCTGAAGGGGTTCAAGTAGCAACGGATATTGCCAGTTATCTTGATTTTGTCTTAGCGCTATTTATGGCTTTTGGTATTGCATTTGAAGTACCTGTTGCCATTATCTTACTGTGCTGGACAGGAGCAACAACGCCTGAAACACTCAGAGAAAAGCGACCATACATTGTAGTGGGTGCTTTTGTTGTTGGTATGATGCTGACGCCACCAGATATTATCTCTCAAACCTTGCTTGCAGTACCTATGTGTATTCTGTTTGAAATTGGTTTGTTCTTCTCACGTTTTTACGTAAGAGAAGAGAATGAAGATGATATGGAAAAAGATGAAGCGTAATGCTTGATTAAGAATCTATATTAAAGCGCTGATATGAAGTCAGCGCTTTTTTTATGCCTCGCTCTAATTAAATTCTCCTACGCAATTTTCTGATCACCTATTTATCCAGCTTGCTATAAAGTGATCATGATCACTATTAAACTTTAGCATTAGAATAGAAAGAAGAGACAAAGTAGAACTCTCTTGTGCGAGATCTCTTACAAGTGGGTAAGATTTTGCACTTTATTTGTAGTTTATATTACCTGTTCATTTATAACATACTGATAAATAATGATTTATATTTCGTGGTGAAATAACAGATAATTTTTTTGCAAATATTCGTAATTAGTCTATTGCTGAAATAATCGAAAAGCGTAATCTTAATGGTGTCGGAAGGATGCTGACACGGAACAGGAACTAGCCAAGGATTTGGTACGCTTCAGGATGAGGCACTCGGTTACTTAGGATTAGTAATCGGCACGGATAGCGAAATGGACATTGAATGGACGCAATAGTAACTAGGATGGTTGCTACTAAGGAAAGACAATGGACACCTCTAGGATTGAGGTAAATGGACTGCACATCAGGATGATGTAAGGGACACCGCTCAAGGAACAAGCGAAGAGAGTTAACTACGGACTGTTAACGGATCAGGATAAGATCAAGGACACCGCTAGGATAGCGAGAAAGGAATGCACTGAAGGAATCAGTATACTATCAAGGATTTGATGCATGGAGCACCATTAGTAGCCGGATTGCTGCGAGTAAAGTTATAACCCCGTTAGACGAGAGTCTAGCGGGGTTTTTCTTGTTTGGGGTAAAGTAAAAGAGCAGGGTTCAGATCGGTCGCAAGCTCCCTTAAAGGTTTCAGGGGTATGCGTGATGAGTTTATCTATATTCGCTAGAAACTATACGCTGTGCTAACTAGATACTATAAGACTGAGTATTGTGACGTTGGAATAGCAGCGTTAAAGAATCAGCTTTTTCTCTTATAGAAGCGAAGCGGTCTAGCCTCTAGTTAGCGCAGCGTATAGGCTCTTCCTGAAACCTTCAAGCAAAGCGATCTTAATCCTTATTCCAGAAACTCCATCACCCGTGTGCGAGATCTCTCACAAGTAAGTGCGCTTTTTCGCTTTATTCATGGGTAAACATAACCAATCTGCAGTTAACTTATTGATATTTGGTTGTTTTCTATATTTAAGTAAAAGGGCGATATTTCTTTTTGCAAAAGTTTGAATTTAGTCTATTGCTGAAAATAATGAAAAGCGTAATCTTAATGGTGTCGGAAGGATGCTGACACGGAACAGGAACTAGCCAAGGATTTGGTACGCTTCAGGATGAGGCACTCGGTTACTTAGGATTAGTAATCGGCACGGATAGCGAAATGGACATTGAATGGACGCAATAGTAACTAGGATGGTTGCTACTAAGGAAAGACAATGGACACCTCTAGGATTGAGGTAAATGGACTGCACATCAGGATGATGTAAGGGACACCGCTCAAGGAACAAGCGAAGAGAGTTAACTACGGACTGTTAACGGATCAGGATAAGATCAAGGACACCGCTAGGATAGCGAGAAAGGAATGCACTGAAGGAATCAGTATACTATCAAGGATTTGATGCATGGAGCACCATTAGTAGCCGGATTGCTGCGAGTAAAGTTATAACCCCGTTAGACGAGAGTCTAGCGGGGTTTTTCTTGTTTGGGGTAAAGTAAAAGAGCAGGGTTCAGAACGGTCGCAAGCTCCCTTAAAGGTTTCAGGGGAATGTGTGATTAGTCTATCTATATTCTTCCTGAAACCTGAAAACGTTTTTTGGCTCTTAAATCCCAAAAAGTTTTCTCGCATTCGCCGTCGTAATCGCATCCACATCCGCCAAACTCATTTCACGCAAATCCGCTACACGCTGAGCAACTAACTGCGTATACGCTGGTTCATTACGCTTACCACGGTGTGGTACAGGTGCTAGATAAGGGCAGTCTGTCTCTAAGATTAAGTAATCCATATTAAGGTGAGGAATGATTTTATCCATACCACCATTTTTAAAAGTAGAAACACCACCAAGACCTAAATGAAAGCCTAAATCATTGATCGCTTTGGCTTCATCAACAGAGCCACCAAAGCAGTGGAAAGTGCCTGATAATGAGCCATCTTGCTCTTGTTTTAGCAGGGTTAATGTCTCTTCAATAGAATCACGAGTATGAATCACAACAGGCAACTTCATCTCTTTAGCCCAATTTAATTGGGTGATGAATGCCATCTCTTGTTCCGCTTTAAAGGTTTTATCCCAGTATAGATCAATACCTATTTCACCTACTGCAATGAAGTTGTGTTTTTCAAACCAAGAGTGAATAGTTGCTAAGGTCTCTTTGACATCAGCATTCACATAGCAAGGGTGTAATCCCATCATTGAATGGCAAATCTCAGGGTAAGCCGCTTCGGTTTTTAGCATTGGTTCGATAGATTCTAAATCAATATTAGGCAATAGAATCTTGCTAATGCCTTGTGCTAGTGCGCGCTGAACAACAGCATCTCTATCTTCATCAAATTCTTTAGCATAAATATGAGCATGAGTATCGATCATGGTGAAACCCTAAAAGAAGAATAATTATCGCTATCATACCAAGTTCAAAGTAAAAATCAGATCTATACGAAAAAGTCAGGGTAAAGACTACGATTAGCTACTCGATAGGTATATATTGGAACGCATCATAAATACAAAAAAGGAGCACAGTGTGTCTGTATCCATTCTAGGTGCGTTTCCAAACCGCCGTATGCGTCGTATGCGTAAACATGAATTTAGCCGTCGTCTAATGGCTGAGAACCAATTAACCGTTAATGACTTAATCTATCCAATGTTTGTACTTATGGGTAAAGATCGTCGTGAAACGGTAGAGTCAATGCCGGGTGTTGAGCGCTTATCAATTGATTTATTGCTTGAAGAAGCACAACGTCTTTATGATTTAGGTATTCCTGCGATTGCACTTTTCCCTGTGGTTTCACAAGATGCGAAGAGTCTTTGTGCTGCTGAGGCTCACAACCCTGAAGGTTTAGTTCAACGTACAGTTAAAGCTTTGAAAGAGCATGTGCCAGAGCTTGGTGTGATTACAGATGTGGCTCTAGACCCATTCACAACACACGGCCAAGATGGCATCATCGATGAAGATGGTTACGTAATGAATGACGTAACGACAGAAGTTCTGATTAAGCAGGCGTTATCACATGCTGAAGCGGGTGCTGATGTGGTGGCTCCGTCTGATATGATGGATGGTCGTATTGGTGAGATCCGTAAAGCACTAGAAAAAGCGGGCCACGTTCATACACAAATCATGGCGTACTCTGCAAAATACGCGTCTTGTTATTATGGCCCGTTCCGTGATGCAGTGGGTTCTTCATCAAACCTGAAAGGCGGTAATAAGAAAAATTACCAGATGGACCCAGCAAACAGTGATGAAGCAATTCATGAAGTGGCAATGGACATCAATGAAGGTGCGGACATGGTGATGGTAAAACCAGGTATGCCTTACTTGGACATCGTTCGTCGTGTTAAAACTGAACTTCAAGTGCCTACGTTTGCTTATCAAGTATCAGGTGAGTACGCGATGCATAAAGCCGCTATTATGAATGGTTGGTTGAGTGAGCGCGATACAGTGATGGAATCACTGCTGTGCTTTAAGCGTGCTGGTGCGGATGGCATCCTAACTTACTTTGCGAAAGATGTAGCAGAGTGGTTGGCGGAAGAGAAATAGATCTAGAACCTATACGCTGTGCTAAACGAGAGGCTATAAGAGCAGAATTCAGATCGGTCGCAAGCTCCCTTGCAGAGTTCAGAATTTAGTGCTGTTAACTTTTTCGAACAAATAAAAAAGCATGATGATTTTAGTTAATCATCATGCTTTTATTTTTTGTGCCATCTAACTACAGATTCGTAGTTAAATTGATTTAAAAATCTAGCAGCAATCGCCTCTGAATTCTGCAAGCGAAGCGATCTGAGCTCTGCTTTTGCTCTTATAGAAGCGAAGCGTTCTAGCCTCTAGTTAGCGCAGCGTATAAGCTCTTATTCGCTTTTAGCGTCGATAACCAAATCCCAACCAATATTCGTCTGCTTATCCGCTTCAATCTCTAACTCCGATCTCGTTAGAGGATTCGCCGCCAACCAAGCCCCATCAACCGACAATGACAACACATCATTTTTTTCTGATAGCGTTACCGCTGGCGCTAAATTCACATCACGACGATGAGTGAGAATAATCGCTAAACGTAAAATACGTAGCATACGTTGCGCTGAGGAATCTGAAACAGCATGTTGGGCGGGCATTGCTGAAAACGATTCACGGTAACGGCGTAATAGTTCACCAAGTAAATGTTTTTGAGCGCGAGTAAACCCAGGTAAATCAAGGGCATTGATTAAATAGGCAGAGTGCTCTCCACCTTTTTTATAATCAATACACATACCAATTTCATGCAGTTGAGTTGCAGCCGTTAGTAAAGGTAATGCTTGAGGTTCAACAAGCCAGTTATCACCACATTGTTGAACTAATTGGATAGACAAGTCTGTCACTTGTTGTGCGTAATCAACATCTAGCTGATAGCGTTGTTGAACGCTTTTAATCGTACGTTGACATACTTCATCGTGCTGCAATTCATCGATCATGCCGTAGCACAGACCTTCACGTAAAGCGCCGCCAGCTAACGTCATAGAATCGATGTCTAATAATTCAAAAATAGCAATAAGGATGGATAAACCGCTCGGGAACACGAGTGCTCTCTCAAGCGTTAATCCATCGATATCTAATTCTTCTAGGTGTTCATATTGCATTGCTTGTTTTTGAAGGCGCTTTAGCTTGGCCAAGGTAATCACCTCATCCATGCCTTGCGCCAACATAATTTCTTGCAATGCTTGGACCGTACCACTTGCCCCTACACAAGTTTGCCAACCAAGGTCGGTATATCGAGTTAGGATAGGTGCTAGTGTCTCTTTTGCGCCAGCAATGGCCGCATCAAAGTTACTTTGCGTTAATGCACGATCTTTAAAATAGCCTTCTAACCAAGTTACACAGCCCATTTTTAAGCTTGTGAGTGCTTGAGCTTCAAAGCCATCGCCAATAATTAACTCTGTACTTGCTCCGCCGATATCAACAACTAAACGGCGACCATTACCACCTGAAGTGTGCGCAACTCCTTGGTAAATCATACGAGCTTCTTCTTCGCCTTCGATCACATTAATGTCATGACCTAAGATTTGATTGGCTTTTTCTAAGAAGACATCCACATTGGTCGCGACGCGCAATGCTGCGGTTCCGACAATGCGAATGTTTTCTACAGGAATGTCTTGCAGGCGTTCTGCAAATAAGCTCAAACAATCCCACCCACGCTGCATAGCTTCATGGCTGAGTGTGTAGTTTTCATCTAATCCCGAAGCCAAACGAACTTTACGTTTAATTTTGGCCATGGTTTGCACACTACCATTTATATGACGCACAACAAGCATATGGAAGCTATTGGAGCCTAAATCAATGGCGGCATACATAGGTGATATTGTTGAACTTTTCATAACATCCTTTTAATTTTTTCCGTAGAACTCAGATTATGCTTGAGGGCTACGAGGTTGACGTGGGCGAGAGTATTTACGATTTCCGCCTTGACGTTGACCATTGTTGTTGCCGTTACGACGATTTTGCTGCGGACGACGTTGAAGACGTAGTGGTGCAGGTAAATCTTCAAGTAATGCTGAAGCGTCGTAATCAGATTGTGGAATTGAATGCTCAATATACTCTTCGATTGCTGGAAGATTAATTGCGTATTCTTCACATGCGAAGCTAATAGAGTTACCACTTGCACCAGCACGACCAGTACGGCCAATACGGTGAACATAATCTTCTGCTTCGTTTGGTAAATCAAAGTTAAATACGTGCGTTACTTGTGGAATGTGAAGACCACGAGCAGCGACATCAGTAGCCACTAAGATATCAACATCACCTTTAGTAAACTCTTCTAAAATGCGCTCACGTTTTTTCTGTGGAACGTCACCCGTAAGAAGACCAACACGATGTTTGTCAGCAGCTAGGTGACCCCAAACTGATTCACACTTGTGTTTAGTGTTTGCAAAGATAATCGCGCGATCTGGCCATTCTTCCTCAATAAGCGTTTGAAGTAATGCCATTTTGTGATCATTTGAAGGATAGAAAAGCTCTTCCTTGATGCGATGACCTGTTTTTTGTTCTGGTTCAACAACAACGTGCTCTGGCTCTTGCATGTGTTCAAAAGCAAGCTCTTGTACACGGTAAGATAGCGTAGCAGAGAACAACATGTTCAAGCGTTCAGTTGGCGCAGGCATACGACGGAAGATAAAGCGAATATCTTTAATAAAACCAAGATCGAACATGCGATCGGCTTCATCAAGAACAACTACTTGGATCATCTTAAAGTCGATGTGACCTTGCTTATAGAAGTCGATGATACGACCGGTAGTACCGATCAAAATATCAACGCCTTGCTCAATCACTTGTTGTTGTTTTTCGTAACGTTCGCCACCGTAAGCTAACGCGGCTTTTAGACCCGTGCTTGCGATCAGTGACTCTGCATCATTGAAGATTTGAATCGCTAGTTCACGTGTTGGCGCCATGATGATGGCACGCGGTTGCGTGATTTTACGACCTTCAGGTGCCGGTGTCGTTAATAGGTGATTAAAAGTAGCAGTAAGGAACGCTAACGTCTTACCTGTACCCGTTTGGGCTTGGCCTGCAATGTCTTGGCCGGCGAGCAGTACCGGCAATGCCTTAGCTTGAATAGGAGTACATTTAATGAACCCTTTTGCATTCAAACCGTCGATAACCTGAGGCTGTAAACCTAGGTCGGCAAAGTTTTGCTCTGTGATGTGCGTCTTTTTCATTGCTATAGAATATCAGTTAAAGCTTGCAATACGAAACGTATTCCATTCAAATAGAGAATCAATTTGCTGGTTATCATCAAATCAGCCTTTAAATTTAACGTTGGAGTTGACGATGAGCGACAAAATTTTGCAGCTTACAGATGGCGGTTTTGAAGAAAGTGTGATCAATGCTGCAGGCCCAGTATTAGTAGATTTCTGGGCGGAATGGTGTGGTCCTTGTAAAATGATCGCTCCTATTTTGGACGAAATTGCTGACGAGTACGAAGGCAAATTAACGATTGGTAAATTAAATATCGATCAGAATGCTGGAACACCACCAAAGTTTGGTATTCGCGGTATTCCAACACTGCTTCTTTTCAAAGATGGCGGCGTAGCTGCAACGAAAGTGGGTGCACTTTCTAAGACTCAACTTAAAGAGTTTCTTGATGCAAACCTGTAATATAGGACAGCATTAAAGTAGATAGAACCGCATATAATGAGAAATTATGTGCGGTTTTGTTTTATCTGAGCTAAGCTAAGCTCAGAAATTAAGGGGAATCCCCTAGACTAAAAAGCGAATAAGTGATAATTTATCGCGCGTAATTCATACGATTTCATTTCTTGACCGAGCTCGAAGGTCATCCATTCTTAAATCAACTAAAGATAGAATCTGATTTTGACTAAACAACTACCTACCACTATGAATCTTACTGAACTTAAAAACCGACCTGTATCGGATCTTGTTGCTCTTGGCGAATCATTAGGCCTAGAAAACCTAGCGCGTCTAAGAAAACAAGACATCATCTTCTCCATCCTTAAGCAACATGCGAAAAGCGGTGAAGACATCTTTGGAGATGGGGTTCTTGAGATTCTTCAAGATGGCTTTGGTTTCCTTCGTTCTGCAGATTGTTCTTATTTGGCTGGCCCGGATGACATTTATGTGTCTCCAAGCCAAATTCGTCGCTTTAACTTGCGTACTGGTGACACGATTTCTGGAAAGATTCGTCCACCGAAAGATGGCGAACGTTACTTTGCTCTTCTTAAAGTAAACGCAGTTAACCATGATCGTCCTGATAATGCTCGTAACAAAATCCTTTTTGAAAACCTTACTCCTTTACATGCGAACGATCGTTTACGCATGGAGCGTGGTAATGGTTCAACAGAAGACATTACAGCACGTGTTCTTGATTTAGCATCACCAATTGGCCGTGGCCAACGTGGTCTGATTGTTGCTCCGCCAAAAGCGGGTAAAACAATGTTGCTTCAAAACATCGCCCAAAGTATTGCGCATAACCACCCTGAGTGTGAGTTGATGGTTCTACTTATCGATGAACGTCCGGAAGAAGTAACAGAGATGCAACGCCTAGTTAAGGGTGAAGTAGTTGCGTCTACGTTTGATGAGCCAGCGTCTCGTCACGTACAAGTTGCTGAGATGGTTATCGAGAAAGCAAAACGTCTTGTTGAACATAAGAAAGACGTAGTTATCTTGCTTGACTCAATCACTCGTCTAGCTCGTGCATACAACACTGTAATTCCATCATCTGGTAAAGTTCTTACTGGTGGTGTGGATGCAAACGCACTTCACCGTCCTAAGCGCTTCTTCGGTGCTGCTCGTAACGTTGAAGAAGGTGGTAGCTTAACTATCATCGCAACAGCGCTTGTTGATACTGGCTCTAAAATGGATGAAGTTATCTACGAAGAGTTCAAAGGTACAGGTAACATGGAATTACACCTAAACCGTAAGATTGCGGAAAAACGTGTATTCCCAGCTATCGACTTTAACCGTTCAGGTACTCGTCGTGAAGAGTTGCTAACTAAGCCGGATGAGCTACAGAAAATGTGGATCTTGCGTAAGATTGTTCACCCAATGGGCGAGACTGACGCAATGGAATTCCTAATTGATAAGCTATCAATGACGAAGACTAACGACGAATTCTTTGATGCGATGCGTCGTCAATAATTGATACTTAACTCAATTATTGGTACCAAGGTCAATAAATAATGAAACGCTGCCTATTTAGGTGGCGTTTTTTGTTGAGTTTTTGTTAATTTGACTGCATCATCATTTGTACTAAGCTTTGGAATAGGAATGTCCGCTTAGTTTATCTAAAGGAGTAACATATGCGACAAGGACTGTTAGCATCGATCCTCCTCTCTGCAAGTTTGCTGACGAGTCAGGTCTCTGCATCTGATGTTCAACCAAGCTTCGTCAATAGCTTGCTGGTTGACCAGCAGCTCAATAAGAAGGTCGATGAACTGCATCAATATTTGATTGATGGCGATATCATCACGCTCAACTTTTCTCTTAATCGTCTCTCTATGCCACAGCAAGAAGCCGTTCGCTTCATGTTGGTACAGCAAATAGAACAAAAAAAGCTGATATTAAGCCCTAAGGGGACCATTTGGCTGAAAGAACAATTGGCTATTCATCCGACTTATACCATTAAAGAGCAAGGTAATGGGTATGTGGTGACGAAACTCGCTTTTGATTATTCTAGTATTGCTTCGCGCGTTCTAAACCAAATGAAAAAAGACCAACAGGTGTTGGATTTTATTCTTGCCGCTGAGGAACATCGTTTAGTGTTGTCTGAATGGCTAGTGGGTGAACCTCATGAGGTTCGTGTTCGTCAATCGATCGTCTTAGCTGAATTGGATAGCTTAACCCCTGAAGCGCTAGGTTATCTTGTATCACAAATTACCGATGATCCTTTATCTGTTTGGTTGCCAACGACTGAGGTAATGGTACGTCTTGCTCAATTATCTCAAAGCAGTGATGTGTATAAAATCTTATGGAAAATGCGTACTGATCAACACAGCATTGCAGAGCTTGAGCGTTTATCTCGTATCGCTCCCGATCCATTTGCGACTCAGCAATTAATGTCAGCAACCAATAATCCATCTTTAAAACAGAATGCTTTTGCTTCATTAGCTCAGTTGCATCCTCTGCCTCAAGATGTTCAACAGTTTTTATTGGCTAAAATTGATCATATTCAAGACGGCGGTGCGGTGGCAATGCATCTTGCTAATTATGGTCATACATCGTGGTTAGAAAGTCTGCCAACAACACGTAATAAAGTTCGAAAGCAACACGTTAGTTTAGCGTTATCACAACGCTAATCACGAGCTTGATTGGCAAAAGTAAATAGAGAGTGTGAGTTTGAATTGGGTTGGGTATAATCTATTCAAACTTCACGACAGTAGATAGCGATGAAATATAAGGATTTACGTGATTTTCTCGATCACTTGGAACAGATCGGACAGTTAAAACGCATTTCACACCCCATTGACCCGCATTATGAAATGACAGAGATCAGCGATCGTACTTTACGAGCGGGTGGTCCAG
Source organism: Aliivibrio sp. S2TY2 (assembly GCF_028765525.1). Lineage (NCBI taxonomy): Bacteria > Pseudomonadati > Pseudomonadota > Gammaproteobacteria > Vibrionales > Vibrionaceae > Aliivibrio > Aliivibrio sp. S2TY2. The sequence continues at coordinate 106,161 of NZ_JARACS010000004.1, forward strand.
CATTGCTATTCGAAAACCCTACCGGTTACGATATCCCTGTATTAACGAACCTATTTGGTACTGCTGAACGTGTTGCGATTGGTATGGGTCGTAAGGACGTTCTTGAGCTGCGTGAAGTGGGTAAATTATTAGCGTATTTAAAAGAGCCAGAGCCCCCAAAAGGCTTTAAAGATGCTTTAGATAAACTGCCAGTATTCAAACAAGTATTGAATATGCCAACCAAGAATATTCGTAAAGCAAATTGCCAACAGATTGTTTGGCAAGGTGATGAGGTTGATTTAGATAAAATCCCCGTAATGAGTTGTTGGGCAGATGATGTCGCACCGCTATTAACTTGGGGTTTAACCATCACTAAAGGCCCAAATAAGAAACGTCAGAATTTGGGTATTTATCGCCAGCAAAAGCTCAGCAAAAATAAAGTCATCATGCGTTGGCTTGCTCACCGTGGTGGTGCGCTTGATTTACGTGACTGGATGGAAACGAATCCAGGTGAACCTTTCCCAGTATCTGTGGCGTTTGGTGCCGATCCCGCGACTATTCTTGGTGCTGTAACGCCAGTTCCTGACACCTTATCTGAATACGCGTTTGCCGGCCTTCTACGAGGTAGTCGAACTGAAATTACTAAGTCGATTAGTAACGATTTAGAAGTCCCTGCCAGTGCTGAAATTGTACTTGAAGGCTATATCGACCCAACAGAATTTGCCGATGAAGGCCCTTATGGTGATCACACCGGTTACTATAACGAAATTGAAAAGCATCACGTATTTACCGTAACGCATATCACCATGCGTAAAGAGCCTATCTATCACAGTACTTATACTGGCCGTCCGCCAGATGAGCCTGCTGTGCTTGGTGTGGCATTAAACGAAGTATTTGTACCTATCTTACAAAAGCAGTTTCCTGAAATTATTGATTTCTATTTACCACCAGAAGGGTGTTCGTATCGCATGGCGGTAGTGACGATGAAGAAACAATATCCAGGACACGCAAAACGCGTGATGATGGGTGTGTGGTCGTTCTTGCGTCAGTTCATGTACACCAAATTTGTATTAGTATGTGATGAGGATGTCAATGCACGAGATTGGTCACAAGTGACAGCAGCAATGTCTCAGCATATGGATCCAGCTCGTGATAGTTTGATGATAGAGAATACACCAATCGATTCATTAGATTTTGCCTCTCCAGTGGTTGGTTTAGGCTCAAAAATGGGCTTAGATATCACTAAAAAATGGGACGCCGAATTAGCATTATCACCTAATGTCGAATATTCACTGACAGACAGTGAGCAGATTGAAGGGTGTTTGGCGGAAATTACCAAAGCGTGCCCTGAGATTATCGATATTCACTTGCAAAATAACAACGCCAACATGGTTGTCGTTTCTATCAATAAGCAAGCGGTCGGTAATGGTAAGAAAATTATGGAAGCCGTTTGGTCTCAATTTAGTGAGAACAAGTTTGTTATCGTGTGTGATGACGATGTCAATGTGAGTGATTGGAACGACATTATTTGGGCTGTCACCACTCGAATGGACCCTGCAAGAGATACGTTATTTTTGCAAGATGGCCACGGACACTCAAAAATGGGATTAGATGCGACCAATAAATTGGGCTCTGAATGTCTCCGTGAGTGGGGAACACCAATCAAGAAAGACCCAGAAGTGGTCGCTAAAATTGACTCTATTTGGGATGAATTAGGTATTTTCAAATAAGTATTGGTTTACTACCTATTTTAATGAAGTGTAATGTCTTGTAGCAAAACAGTTGTTGTTATCGATAAGCTATCAACACCAATTAAATCCATTCTGCTTTTGCGGAAAGACATTTCATTTCACTGAATAAAGTGAAGTATTAAAATTAATAAATTAAGTGTAATGAAAAAAATAATACTACTCCCACAGCAAAAAGAATTCAGCATCGAAGAAGGGCAGACCATCTTAGATGCGGCATTGGAAGCGGGGATAAACTACCCAAATCGATGCCAAGTAGGAGCATGTGCCATGTGCTTATGTAAAAAGTTAGAAGGGGAAATAGAATACGATTTAGAACCGCTTCTAACCGACAAAGAACAACAAGAAGGGTGGGTATTTGCGTGTCAGGCAACAGCAAAAAGTGATTTAGTGCTGTTGTTAGAATAAATCCTCCCCGTATAATTAGAGCTTAATGCTCAATACACATAATAATGACAGCGTATAAATACCATGTTAAATAGGTATCAGCTGAAAAAGGAAAGTCATGCCAATCAATTGCAAAGTAAAGTCTATCGAGCCATTGGCTTGTAATACTTTTCAAATATTACTTCACCCAGAGCAGCCAGTAGAATTTAAAGCAGGCCAATACCTCATGGTAGTAATGGGAGAGAAAGACAAGCGTCCATTCTCAATCGCGAGTAGCCCGTGTCGTCATGAAGGCGAAATTGAACTACACATTGGTGCTGCTGAGCATAATGCTTATGCAGGTGAAGTGGTTGAATCAATGAAAGCGGCACTAGAAAGTGGCGGAGACATTCAAATTGATGCCCCTCATGGTGAAGCGTGGATCCGTGAAGACAGCGAACGCTCAATGCTGTTAATCGCAGGTGGCACTGGTTTTAGCTACGTACGTTCAATTTTAGACCACAGCATTAGCCAAAACATTCAAAAACCAATCTTCCTATATTGGGGTGGCCGTGATGAATGTCAGCTATACGCAAAAGCAGAAATTGAAACCATTGCTGCAGCGCATGAGCACATTACCTTTGTTCCCGTTGTCGAGAAAGCAGAAGGCTGGACAGGCAAAACAGGTAATGTACTTGAAGCAGTAAAAGAAGACTTTAACTCATTAGCAGAGATGGATATCTACATTGCAGGTCGTTTTGAGATGGCCGGTGCTGCGCGTGAGCAATTCACCACAGAAAAACAAGCGAAGAAAGAACAGTTATTTGGTGATGCGTTCGCTTTTATCTAATACCATTCTGGATAAGTAGTTGTTCAGATAATTGCGTAGGAAAAATCGATTATAGCAAGGCATAAATTACAGTAACTAGTGGATCTAATTACAAAATTTATAACGCAGATATAATCGATTTTAACAAGCAAGAATGATCAAATACTTATGTAGATTGGTATAATGTAGCTTTAGTTAATGCAAATAAAAATGCCACTGTAATAGTGGCATTTTTTATGGGTATAAATTACTTTTGTATTACTCTGTATCATCAACCATAGTCAGTGCTTTACGAGATAAGTCCGCTGCTGCTTGTTTACGGTTTTGCTTATCTAGTACTCGTGCAAGGTAGGCGTAATCAGACATATCTTCACGCACCTCTAATGCCGCTTCAAAGTGGTCGCGTGCGGGCTGCCATTTTTCTGTGCGCATATATAGCTGGCCAAGCGTACTTTGAATAACAGGGTTACGAACGTCGTAATTGGCCATGTTTTCTAGTAATACGGTTGCAGGATGATAATCAGCCAGATTCAACGTAGGTAAGAGTGCGACTAGGCGATCATCCGCACGTTTCTTCAAGTTATCACGCAGGATAATATAAGCTTCAGAGTCTGCTTTACGCTCGTGTAATTGTTTGATTAAACAGATTAAAACAGGAACGTGTTTTTTTAGTTTCTTAGGCAACGTATTCCAATGCTCTAATAAGCCAGCAGTGCCTTTATTGGTTGCGATAAAGGCCATTAATCCACATTCCGCTTTCTCTTCCAATTCTAACGCTTGCTGTTCTGAAATAAGGTTCGCTTTAGTTAAAGGGTGAATGATGTTCTTTAGGGCTTGCCATTCATTAAGTGCCAAATAACACTCTTTAAGTAGCTCAAGTAAAACAGGGTTACGTGGGTAATCGACTTTGACAGACTGAAGAGTAGCAAGGGCGCGTTCATACTCTTCTTCACGCATTTGTAATTTCGCACTTGTTAGCGCTACCGCTAGTGTACTGTCTGATTGTTCAGAAGCCAGTTGTAGGTAGCGATCACGCTGCTCTATCTGTTGACGACCCTGAGCGGCTTCTGCTGCTGCAAGGTAATTCAATAATGGAAAGTCGTTATGGCGACCACCTTTGGTGATTAGACGTTCCGCTTCTTTCCATTCACCCTCATGCAGTTTGATCATACCTTTAAAGGTGTTGTAACGCGCTTTACGTAAGTGACGAGCACTGAACCAACCGCGAGTAAAATTACCAACAGAAAGAATGCGTTTTACCAGTATTTCTAATAAAAATAACCCTGCGATCAAGGCTGCAATAAAGATAACCAATGTGGTTAGGCTCATTTCAATCGTAGTATCAGCCACAGAAATAAGCACATAACCTTGTTGGTCGGCAAATGTCGTCCCTACGATTAATCCACCGACTAAGACAATGGCCAGAAGAAGTAATCGGATCATGATTTATCTCCTTCAGTGGTATTTTCTACACTTGCTTGCTTTTCAGGAACAAGGGCTTTCTTTGCGGGCTCTGTTTTTACTTGCGTTTCGCCAATGGATTGTACGTTACGACGCAGACGCTCAGAGATGAAATCAGACAGTAGCGCTTGAGTTTTAAGCTTTTGTGGATAGCGCACATCGACTTTGAATTTTGCTAAGGAATCCAACTGAGCCATAAAGCTTTTTACTGCTGGGTCATCTTGTTGGAAATATTGTGAAGACCATAATTTCGCACTTTCTAAAGCCGTTGCGTACACTTCACTTTGTTCACGGTATAACGCTTTTGAAGCCAGTAGCAATTTACCTTTAATGTTTTCTTTTAGGTAGAAGTGTTGCTCAGGACTTAGTAATGGGATGACATTGCCTTCACGCACACGATAAGTAATAAAGTGTCCTGCGAAGTCATCCAGTGATTGCATTAAGTTCGATTGCCAATCATTGATATTGGCAGACACTTCTTTTTTCTCAATCGCATTGGCTTCAGGAAGAATCGCGCTGGCTAATGGTAATTGATTAATCTGTTGTTCAAGGCTATTCAGTTTAAGAACTAACCCATCACGGTCAATAAGAGGAATGGCTTTTAATGTCGCGATGTCATTGGCCATCGCACGGCGTAGAGGGGTTAAGCTTGGGTCGTTTAGTGCAGAGATTCGTTGGTCGGCATTTTCCATTAAGCGAGTAGCACTAACCACATCATGCTCAAGCCACAGCTTACGACCCGCCATTTTTACCAAGTAATCGGCTTCAGCAAGTAGCCAGTCATTCGGGCGACGACCTTGCACATCAGCAATCGCCAGTTGTAGGCTCGCAATGCTTTTATCTTGCTGTTGCATTAATACTGTTGCTTTACGAACGATTTCGTCTGCTTTATCGGTAATACGCTGCTCTGCGGTGACCAGTTTTGCATCAAAAGTGCTATCAGCTGCCTTGAGTTGTTGTTCAAGCTGAGCGATTTTAATTTGCTGTTGTGTTGCTTGTTGTTGAGAGGCAAGGAAGGTTCCGCCACTCAAAAGAATAGAGATAATAATAGCAACAGTGCCTAGGCGACGACTTTTTTTATCAACAGATGCGTCTGTTTTTGTCGTTGATTGTGGTGGTGTTTGCTCTGTTTTCTTCTGTTCTTTTTCTATTGCAGGAGAAGAGGAAACCAGTTCTGCTTCTTCTGCAGTCTGTGGTTTATTATTATTTTTTGTCATTTGAAATCCCATCATGATGATGCTCACTGATATAGTGCAGCAAGTCGGAATTAGAGGCTCCGCCAACCGTTTCAATATGTTGATAACCAAGTTGTTGTCCAAGTTGGTTAATTCGTTCGCTAGGCACTAACAATCGACAGTGCAGTACCCAATCTAAATCTGTTCCAGAAAATTGAGAGGTGAAAAACGACAGTTGCTCTCCGCTGGTAATAATTATGGTATTGATGCTTTGTGATTGCCATTTTTTGGCGTTGAGTTTGCCATCAAAAGGCGTCATTTTACGTTGATAAGCTTCACAGTAATTTACTTCTGCACCGAGTGCTTCAAGTGCTTGATAAATTAGGTCACGTCCTCCGTTTCCTCGTAAAATAAGTACTTTCTTACCTGCCACACTATTTAGCACAGGAAGCGCTAATAAATGTTCACTGTCGCTCGGTGTCGGGAAGTGTACTGTATCTGAAATATAGGTTCTGAGGTGTTGGGCGCTCTTTTGACCAACCGCAAGGTAATTTAGCCCTTTTTTCCACTCGATTTGATGGTGTTGCAAGTAATCTTGAGTGTGTTCGACGGCATGCTGACTGACCGCAATAAGGAAATCCCCATCAGAGAGTGGTGAGAAAAGTTCTGGAAGTTGGGAGAGATCTTTACCGGGGTGAATAGTTAACAGAGGATGAGAAATAGCAGGATGCCCTAATTGATTAAGGGCATCACACAATGCTTGGCTCTCTTGCTCTGGGCGAGTCACCAAAATCGTCATCGTTAGGCGTCAGCGTAAAGGCGATCTAAAATATCTTTCGCGCCATCGTTAAGTAACTGCTCAGCCAGTTGTGTACCTAATGCTTCTGCGTCTGATACAGGACCTGTAATTTCACCACGTACCATGATAGAACCATCAGGCTCACCAACTAACGCGCGTAACCAGATTTGGTCACCATCAATAAGAGAGTAGCTACCGATAGGAACCTGACAGCCACCTTCAAGACGGTTATTCATTGCGCGCTCACACAACACTCGATGTGCGGTTTCTGGGTGGTTAAGTGGCTCAAGTAGAGCGCGAATGCGAGTATCGTCCAAACGCGTTTCAATACCCACCGCACCTTGACCAACCGCCGGTAACGATTGTTCTGGTTCAATTGAGCTTTTGATTCTATCTTCTAGACCAAGACGGATAAGGCCTGCACACGCAAGAATGATCGCGTCATAATTACCATCGTCTAATTTTTGTAGACGAGTGCCTACGTTGCCACGTAGTTCTTTAATGATTAAGTCAGGGCGAGCTTCTTGTAATTGACATTGACGACGCAAGCTACAGGTACCAACAACAGAGCCCAGCGGTAAATCCTCAATACAAGTATACGTATTAGATACGAATGCATCACGCGGGTCTTCACGCTCACAAATCGTCACCAATCCTAAGCCTTCAGGAAACTCAACAGGAACATCTTTCATTGAGTGAACCGCAAGGTCAGCGCGGCCTTCTAACATAGCCACTTCAAGTTCTTTTACGAATAATCCTTTTCCGCCTACTTTTGCTAATGGCGTATCAAGAATGATGTCGCCTTTAGTTACCATGGTAACTAATTCTACTTCCAAACCTGGGTGAAGTGTTTGCAGTGCATCTTTAACAAAGTGTGCTTGCCATAGAGCCAGAGGGCTTTTGCGAGTGGCAATTCGAACTGGTAATTGCTGTGACATAGTAGTATCCGATAAAAATAATTACCTTATCCTACCACTACTTGAGGGTGAGGTGAAAATACAGGATGACAACAGTGTGATTATAGGTTAAAAACGACACCGAAATGGTATGGACACCCATATTGTTGTAAGCGTGTAAACTTTACGAGCATAATGAAAAGTGTTATCTTGATCACGTTTTACAGTCGGTATTGAATAAATGATATTCAATATTAACCGTCATCAGTGATGACAAAGATGAGCTAGGCTTTCTATTTGCAAACCTATATTGAAACTTTAATTGCTAGACAACAACGCCTTACTGAACAACGTATAGAGCGTGCACTGGCATTAATGAAACCACTCGGGCAAGAGATTTTCCATCAATTGCCATTATTGTTGCATTTCAATCACTCGGAGCTTCCGGGGTTTATTGAAGGTGCACCTAGTGGTATTAAACAGTTTCATGCAAATAAGAAGCAGCGTGAGTGGATGGCTCAACTGACGCTTCGTTATCCTTTATCTACCTCTAATCAGGGCAGTATCCTTGGTTTGTATTCTATGGGTAGTACCTCTTCTATTGGCCAAACCATTGGCAGTGACCTTGATATATGGGTCTGTATTCCAGAAGATCTTCCCGCAGAGAAAAAAGTATTATTGCAGCAAAAATGTAATGCGCTAACAGAGTGGGCAGAGCAGTTTTACATTGAAGCAAACTTTTTCTTAATGGAACAAAGCCGTTTTCGTGAAGCCTATTCAGAAGAGATGACGGGCGATAACTGTGGTTCTTCTCAGCACTTATTATTGTTAGATGAGTTCTACCGTACTGCTGTATGTCTCGGTGGACAGCAACTGTTATGGCAAATTATTCCACCAGAAATGGAAGAAAGCTATGACGAATATGTCGATCAGTTGTGCTCTCAAGGCATCATCAAAAGAGAACAGTGGATTGATTTTGGCCGCTTAAACCATATTCCTGCAGAAGAGTATTTTGGCTCTAGCTTATGGCAACTCTATAAAAGTATCGATTCACCGTTTAAGTCGGTGTTAAAAGCGATCTTATTAGAAGCCTATTCTTGGGAATACCCACACACTCAATTATTAAGCATTGATAGTAAACGTCGATTCTTTGCCGATGAGCCCGATCTCTACGGTATGGATGCGTATTATCTGATGCTAGAAAAAGTGACGCGTTATCTTGAGCGAACCAATGATCCGGCTCGTTTAGAATTAGTACGTCGTAGTTTCTACCTTAAAACCCATGAGAAACTGTCTCGTCGTCAAGGTCAAGGCTCTGTTGAATGGCGCCGTAAAGCGCTAACAGAATTGACGACTCAGTGGGGATGGTCTCAAGCGACGATTGTTGAGCTTGATTCTCGTCGTACATGGAAGGTAGAACAAGTTAAAAAATCGCATAACGACTTACTCGAAGCGTTAATGCAAAGTTATCGTAACTTGATCCGTTTTGCGCGTAATAATGATATAACGTCGTCGATTAGCCCTGAAGATATCAGTATTCTTGCTCGTAAGCTGTATGCGGCATTTGAAGAGCTCCCAGGCAAGGTGACCTTGCTGAACCCACAAATTTCCCCAGACTTGCATGAAGCAGATTTAAGCTTCGTTGAAGTGCAAGATGGCGGTATTAATAAAGCGGGTTGGTATGTCTATAAAAAACCATTAATTGCAAAAGAATTAATGGGAGCGAAGCACCTAGAGCATAACCGATATTTGAGTAAGTTAGTGGCATGGGCATTTTTTAATGGCTTACTAACCGAATCAACGCGTTTAGATGCCGTGGTTCGCGATGCTGATTTGAACATTGATAAGTTCTATCAAATGGTCAGTGATCTAAGAAATACCTTTTCTGTTCATATGCCACAGCCAACCAAAGAAGAGTTGGGTAGTCCATGTGAGGTTCGCCAGCTTTCTATTTTTATTAATTTAGAAAATGACCCAACAGAAACATTGAAGATGAAGCCTGAACGTATGAATCAGACGGATGCGGATATTTTCAGTTGTGGTAGTGGGCAGAACAATTTGATCGGCAGTGTCGATTTAGTGTATCGCAACTCATGGCATGAAGTGAGAACGCTTAACTTTAGTGGTGAAACGGCCATTCTAGATGCGCTTAAAACCGTACTATGTAAAATGCACCAAGACGCAACACGTCCCGAATCGGTTGATGTTTTCTGCTATAGCAAACAGATGCGCGGTATTATTCGTAATAATATTTATCAATTGCTGGCTGAGTGTATCGAACTGCGTCTAAAACCAGTTGAAAATAACGAAAAACGTCGTCGTTTTAAAGGCATAAAGATTGGCTCGACCATGTATGGCTTATTCTTTGAGCGTCGTGGGGTTTCGATTCAAAAGCTGGAAGATTCGGTACAATTCTACTCGAGTATTTCAACCAATAAAGCGATTGGTTCAACGACTATTCCTCTTGGCGATAGCTGTGGTATCGTTATTCCAGAAGCGGTGGATTCGTTTGCAAGTGAAGGTTTAATTCAGTTTTTCTTTGATGACAGTCAGGATGAAGGCTTTAATATCTACGTCTTAGATGAAGAGAATAAGGTTGAGATTTACCATCAATGTTATGGCAGTAAAGATGACATGGTAAACAGCATTAACCATTATTACACCTCAAGCCGTAATAATGTCGATTTAGCGAATCCAGATAAAGTGAACTTCAATTTACCTCAATTTTATGAAGTGGTCTCTAATGGTGAGCAAGAGACCTCTATTTTGCCTTACCGTAGTGGGCAGCAGCAATGTAAGGCAAAACCGCTCTAAGCTTTCTTATAAACTAAAGCGAGGGTACATAAGCTAAGTCGAAGTCAGTCTTAGCTTTGCTCAATTAAAGGTAAATCCCCCCTCGGCGTTTGGGTCTCACTTCATTTCAGTATATACTTCACTCACATGTATAAATAACCAGTGTGATGTGATGGACGTTTCTTTTCTTCTTGATGGTCTTAATGACAAACAACGCGAAGCCGTAGCCGCTCCGTTAGAAAACATGCTTGTGCTTGCGGGTGCCGGTAGTGGTAAAACTCGAGTACTTGTGCATCGTATCGCATGGTTAATGCAAATCGAACAAGCGTCTCCTTTCTCAATCATGTCAGTAACCTTTACCAATAAAGCCGCCGCTGAAATGCGTGGTCGTATTGAAGAGTTAATGCATGGCAGCGCTGGCGGTATGTGGAATGGTACTTTCCACGGTATTTGCCACCGCATTCTTCGCGCTCATTATCTTGATGCAAAATTGCCTGAAGGCTTTCAAATTATCGATTCGGACGATCAACAACGTTTATTAAAACGCTTGATCAAAGCCCAGAATCTAGATGATAAGAACTGGCCAGCTCGCCAAGCTGCATGGTTTATTAATGGCAAAAAAGATGAAGGTTTGCGTCCGCATCAAATTAACACCTTTAATGATCCTATCGCTCAGACTTGGCTAAAAGTGTATACCGCTTATCAAGAAGCGTGTGATCGTGCTGGTTTAGTCGACTTTGCTGAAATTCTTCTTCGTGCTCATGAACTACTGCGTGATCACAAGCATATTCGTGAGCATTACCAAGCGCGCTTTAAGCATATTTTGGTCGACGAATTCCAAGATACCAACAACATTCAATATGCGTGGTTACGCATGATGGCGGGCTCTGATTGTAATGTGATGATCGTGGGTGATGACGACCAATCGATTTATGGTTGGCGTGGTGCGCAGATTGAAAACATTCAAAAATTCTTAGATGAATTTGTTGGTGCAAAAACCATTCGCTTAGAGCAAAACTACCGTTCAACTGCCAATATCCTAAATGCTGCCAATGAATTGATCAGTAACAACACTGAACGCATGGGCAAGAAATTATGGACTGAAGGCGTTGAAGGCGAGTTAATTTCTATTTATTCGGCGTATAACGAATTAGACGAAGCACGCTTTGCTGTGGGTAAGATTAAAGAGTGGCGTGATAACGGTGGAGCATTGGAAGACTCTGCTTTCCTATACCGTAATAACGCCCAGTCTCGTGTTCTTGAAGAAGCGTTAATTCAAGCAGGCTTACCGTACCGAATTTACGGAGGTATGCGATTCTTCGAACGACAAGAGATCAAAGATGCTTTGTCTTACTTACGTTTAATGAATAACCGTAATGACGATGCTGCGTTTGAGCGTGTTGTTAATACGCCAACGCGTGGTTTAGGTGATAAGACATTAGAGACGGTTCGTTTTGCTGCTCGTGAGCGTGGTGCAACCATGTGGCAAGCGAGTATCGCTTTAATTGAAGAGCAAGTATTACCGGGTCGTGCTGCTGGTGCATTAAGCCGTTTTATCGAGCTAATTAATGCACTAGAAGACGATACTCGTGACTGTCGTCTGCATGAACAAACTGACCAGGTGATTAAAAGCTCGGGTCTGTTTGCTATGTATGAGCAAGAGAAAGGTGAAAAATCAAAAGCACGTATTGAGAACTTGGAAGAGTTGGTAACCGCAACTCGTCAGTTTGATAAGCCAGAAGAAGCAGAAGAGATGACTGATCTCACTGCTTTCTTAACTCATGCAGCATTAGAAGCGGGTGAAGGTCAGGCGGATGAGTTTGAAGATGCCGTACAACTGATGACACTGCACAGTGCCAAAGGGCTAGAGTTCCCGCTTGTGTTTATGGTGGGTGTTGAGGAAGGCATGTTCCCAAGTCAAATGTCAGCAGAGGAAGCGGGGCGTTTAGAAGAAGAGCGTCGCCTTTGTTATGTTGGTATGACACGTGCAATGGAGAAGCTTTATATTACGTATGCAGAAATGCGTCGTTTGTATGGCCAAGATAAATACCATAAACCATCGCGCTTTATTAAAGAGATCCCAACGGAATGTGTTGAAGAAGTTCGCATGAAAGCGAAAGTTAGCCGTACCGGCTCATACGGTAGCTATGGCTCGCAGGGCGCGTCTTCAGACAGCCGTTTTGGTCAAAAAGCGGTGAATAATAACTTTAATGAAACGGGTTATGCGTTAGGTCAGCGAGTGAAGCATCCTAAATTTGGCGAAGGAACCATTATTAACTTTGAAGGTGCAGGTCCACAAGGTCGTGTTCAAGTTGCTTTTAATGGCGAAGGGATTAAGTGGTTAGTCACTCAATACGCTAAATTAGAATCGCTGTAATTTAAGTGATTTAAAAATAAAAAAAGAGAGCGAATTCGCTCTCTTTTTTATTAACGGAATATCAAACTAATGCCTGATCTTCTTCTTTTTCTTTCTGAATAAGATAGTATCGGTAGTAAATACAATCAGAGCCCCCCAAATAAAGACAAAGGTAATTGCCTTATCTGCACTGAACTCCTCTCCGTAAAGCCCTACCGCAAGAACAAACATTAAACTTGGTCCTATGTATTGGAAAAAACCTAATGTCGACAGTTTTAATCGTGTAGCAGCGCCGGTAAAGCAAAGCAGAGGTACCGTGGTAATAATGCCCGCAGCAATGAGTAATAAATTTAGAGTCATTGGGTTTGCTGCAAAGTTTGAGGTTGGGGAGTTTGCAATAAATAATAAATAAACAGCAGCAATAGGTAGCATGACTAAGGTTTCAATAAATAAGCCAGATTGTGCATCCATCGCTACTTTTTTACGTAATAAGCCATAAAAACCAAAACTACAAGCTAGTGCTAATGCAACGATAGGGATAGAGCCAAAAGTGACTAGCTGAATAACCACACCAATGACGGCAAAAGTAACCGCAAGCCACTGTAGTTTGCGTAGCCTCTCACCCAAGAAAACCATTCCTAGCATGACGTTAAAAATAGGGTTGATAAAGTACCCGAGACTGGCATCCAACATATGATCGGCGGTAACAGCCCAGATAAAGATGAGCCAGTTAGTCCCTATTAATAATCCTGTAGTTGCCAGATAAGCCATTTTTTTCTTATCTTTTAACGTGTTAGAAACGGTTTTCCAACCTTTAGATAGAAACAGTAATCCAGCCAGAAAAAAGAAAGACCAAATTACACGGTGGCTTAAAATCTCAAAAGGCGAAACTTCACTGATGGTTTTAAAATAAATAGGTGCAATGCCCCACATGGTGTAAGCACCAAGAGCAAAAAAAACACCCTGGCGAGTGCGCTGTTGTTCGAGTTCTGTGGCTGGCATAAGCAAATTCTTAATGAAGTATTGTAATAGATAAGGTGTTTTTATGATCACACCTTGTAGGCGTTATTATGCGACGAAGTATAGAGTGGAGTGTCGAATGTGCCTAGTATTTTCCTATTGCTCTTTTCCTCACCAATAACCATAGGTAGAATGAGCCTCCCATAGTATTGATGAGTTTTTTATGTCCAGCATTATCGCAGAGCAGTTAATGGAACAGGTATCGCCAAGTTATACGGTTTTAAAAGACGTGTTTGGCTACCAAGAATTCCGTGTTGGACAAGAAGAAGTCATTAATGCCGTCCTGGATGGTAAAGACAGCCTCGTTATTATGCCAACGGGTGGTGGTAAGTCGCTGTGTTATCAAATTCCCGCGTTGGTTTTTGACGGGCTAACCTTGGTTATTTCTCCTTTAATCTCATTGATGAAAGACCAAGTTGATCAGCTTAAAGCCAATGGGGTAAGAGCGGAGTGTTTAAACTCAACCATTGATCGCGAAGAACAAATAGCGATTTGGAATCGTGTGAATTCGGGTCAGGTGAAAATGCTGTATGTTTCTCCTGAGCGCGTGATGATGCGTGATTTTATGGATCGTTTAGAGTCCTTAAACCTATGTATGATCGCTGTTGATGAAGCGCACTGTATTTCACAATGGGGGCATGACTTCCGTCCAGAATACGCCTCTCTTGGCCAAATCAAACAACGCTTTCCTGCTGTTCCTATTATGGCCTTAACCGCGACAGCTGATGATGCTACGCGTAAAGACATTTTAAATCGTCTCTCTTTACCGAATCCTCATGAATATTTGGGCAGTTTTGACCGTCCAAATATCCGATATACGGTATTAGAAAAACATAAACCCGTAAGCCAAATTGTTCGTTATCTTGCCACACAGAAAAACCAGTGTGGTGTGATCTATTGTGGCAGTCGTAAAAAAGTAGAAATGCTGACGGAAAAGCTCTGCAACAATCATATTCGAGCGGCGGCTTATCATGCTGGTTTGGATTTGGATGAGCGCAACTACGTACAAGAAGCGTTTCAGCGAGACGATATTCAGATAGTAGTCGCTACGGTTGCTTTTGGTATGGGGATTAATAAATCAAACGTCCGTTTTGTCGCACACTTTGATATCCCTAAGAACATTGAATCTTACTACCAAGAGACAGGACGAGCTGGGCGTGATGGTTTGCCTGCTGAAGCGGTAATGTTATACGATCCTGCCGATATTGTATGGCTAAGAAAGTTGGTAGAAGAGAAGCCTGAAGGTCCTCAAAAATTGGTAGAAAGCCATAAACTGAATGCCATGACCGCTTTTGCTGAAGCCCAAACTTGCCGTCGCCAAGTACTATTAAACTACTTTGGAGAATACAGCGCTAAGCCTTGCGGTAACTGTGATGTATGTTTAGATCCACCAAAACAATTTGATGGTACAGAAGCGGCACAAAAAGCATTATCTTGCGTATATCGAGTAAACCAAGGTTTTGGTGTTGGCTATGTGGTGGAAGTATTACGAGGGCTAAAGATCGCCCGTATTCGTGAACATGGTCATGATAAGTTATCGACTTATGGCATTGGTAAAGAACACAGCCATGAGTATTGGGTGAGTATCATTCGTCAGCTGATCCATAAAGGATTATTAGCGCAGAATATTACGCGAAACTCGACGCTTCAATTAACCGAAGAAGCGCGCCCTATTTTAAAAGGGCAAGAAGCCTTAGAGCTTGCTGTTCCACGATTAGATATTGCGGCGAAAACAGCAAAATCAGAGAAACTCAATAACCGTAATTACGATAAGCAACTCTTTGCCAAGCTGCGTAAATTGAGGAAATCGATTGCAGATCGCGATGACTTACCACCTTATGTGGTCTTCAGTGACGCGACCTTAATGGACATGGCTGATATCACACCGACATCCTATGGTGAAATGCTTGCCGTAAATGGCGTAGGTCAGAAGAAGTTAGAGAAATACGCCGATCCATTCTTGGATCTGATTGAAATGCACATTACCGGACAAGGATAAGTCATGAGCTTATTTTCTGTGATTGAGTTTGATAAAGACGCCGGGCGGATCATTTTTTCTATTCCAGAGTTTGATTTTGATTCGTTTGAAATGATAGGTAAGCAGCTAGTGAGTGCCATGGATGCTACAATTACAGAGCAGCAAATGGATGCGGATTTACATTCTTGGTTAATCGACTTTGAAGGCGCACAATTTATGCTGCGTGCTGAGCATTACTCTAATTCAGTTTGGCTAGAAGCCTTAGCTCGTACCGAGAATCAAGAAGAGTTAGCGTTTATCGCAGGTTTGTTTTAAGCGCCTCTTGTGATCAAAAGCGGTTAATGTATAATCACCGCCCTGAAAATTGGCTAGAGTTATTACGTAAATAAACGGTAATTTTAGCTTTGTGTTTAATTTGGGTTCCCTCGCCCCCAATGACAAAAAGGTACTTATATGAGTACATTTACGCCCGCGCAACAGCGCAACGCTTTATCCTTCCTTGTAGTGTTCCACCTTGTAATTATTGCATCAAGTAACTATTTGGTTCAGTTACCCTTTACTATTTTTGGGTTTCATACCACTTGGGGTGCATTTACCTTTCCTTTCATTTTCTTAGCGACAGATTTAACGGTTCGTATTTTTGGTGCCAAAATGGCAAGAAGCATTATCTTCTTTGTTATGTTGCCAGCATTAGCGGTATCGTATTTCTTATCTGTTGTCTTTTTTGAAGGCCAGTATCAAGGTTTTTCCCAGCTTGGCGAGTTTAATTTATTCGTTGCGCGTATTGCGATAGCAAGCTTTATGGCTTACCTACTTGGGCAAATTTTAGATGTGCACGTATTTAATCGTCTACGTCAGCTAAAACAGTGGTGGGTCGCTCCGACGTGCTCGACATTGTTTGGTAACGCATTAGATACGCTTGCTTTCTTTAGCATTGCTTTCTATCAAAGCCCAGATGCTTTCATGGCAGAGCATTGGACAGAGATCGCATTGGTTGATTATGGCTTTAAATTGGTGATCAGTTTAGGTCTATTTGTACCAATGTATGGCATGTTATTGAATTATTTAACTCGTAAGTTAACTTCTGAAGGCCATCAATTAGCAACGCAGCCTTCACAGGTTTCATAGTTGCTTGTGTTTTAAGAAGAAGAAGGTCAGCATTTTGCTGACCTTTTTTATATCTAATCTATTGAAAATAATAGAATTAATAATTTTGTTGAGATCTTTTCTCATTTAACTATTGCAATTCAAATGAGAATGGTTATTATTAACTTGTCTTCAGGGAGCTACGCACTATGGTTTACCCCGTATTGCTCCAAGAAGGCACGACATTGCTCACATTGCTTCCAGTGTAAATCAGCTCCATGAGTAGTGGTGACGTTTCTAAGTTAACGGTTATCATTATTCTCTTTTGCTGAGCGGCGCTTCTTTTCGAAGACGCCGCTTTTTTTTGTTTATTTTTTGACATGTTATTCAGATTTTTAATCAATTTTCAGGGTTATAAATTGAGTGTTTTTTCGCAAAAAAAGAGCGGATTTAATATTATTGTCCACAAAGCATGATCAAGTAAGGATCTCTTTTGGGATCGCCGTATGTGATCTAAGTTTTTGATTTTTTAGTTTTAAATGTACTTATTTTGAATTGATAAAATAGTTATTAATTAAGCAAAAAATAATTACAAACAGACTTATCCACAGAAAGAGTGCTTGTGTGAATTGCGGTTTTTTCTCAAAAGATGGAGAAAAGCACGATCTATTTGTAGAAGATAACGAAGCAATTATCGTGGAAGCTAGCATCTTGAAGTTACTTGGGTATAAAATGAAACTTACAGTTCATCAAATCTCTGGATAATACCGACTATGGCAAACATTCCTGATAACCCATTTATTTTAGTGGATGGATCTTCATACCTTTTCCGCGCTTATCATGCGGCACCTAACTTTACTAATGGCGATGGCCAACCAACAGGGGCGGTGTATGGTGTTATCAATATGCTGCGTAGTCTGTTAAAGCAATTTGAAACCGATCGTATTGCGGTTATTTTCGATGCAAAAGGAAAAACCTTCCGTAACGATATGTACCCAGAGTACAAAGCAAATCGTCCGCCAATGCCGGATGATCTGCGTTGCCAAATTGAACCACTGCATAAACTAATTAAAGCAATGGGTTTACCTTTAATTTCAATTCCGGGCGTAGAAGCGGATGATGTTATTGGTACATTGGCATCTCAAGCGTCAAAAGCGGGTATCCCAGTACTGATTAGTACGGGTGATAAAGACATGGCACAGTTAGTTGATGAAAACGTCACGCTAATTAATACCATGACCAATGTTGTTATGGGGCCTGAAGGCGTTGTTGAGAAGTTTGGCATTGGCCCTGAGCTTATTATTGATTACCTAGCACTGATGGGCGATAAGGTCGACAACATTCCGGGTGTTCCTGGCGTGGGTGATAAAACTGCGACAGCATTATTACAAGGCATTGGTGGTTTAGATGCGCTTTACGCTAATCTTGATGATATTGCACCCCTTGGTTTCCGTGGTTCAAAAACCATGGCGAAGAAGCTGATTGATAATAAAGAAGGGGCTTACCTTTCTTATGAATTAGCAACCATTAAACTTGATGTTGAATTAGATCAACGTCCAGAAGAATTAGTGAAACAAGAACCAAATGTGGATGAACTGATCCAAATGTTTGGTCAAATGAATTTTAAACGTTGGTTAACAGAAGTGTTAGACGGCGGTGACGGTAAGATCGTTTCACATGAAACATCGGCAAACCGTGCTACCAAAAATACAGCAAAAGAAAGTACTGATCCTGAAGATGTGATTATTGCCGCTCAGGTTGATCGTTCAAAATACGAAACGATTTTAACCAAAGACGCATTTAACGTGTGGCTAGAGAAACTTACTAATGCGGATGTTGCTGCATTTGATACTGAAACCGATAGCCTAGATTACATGGTGGCTAATTTAATCGGTTTATCTTTTGCTGTTGAAGAAGGTGAAGCTGCTTATGTACCTGTTGCTCACGATTATCTTGATGCACCAGAGCAACTTGATCGCGATTGGGTTCTAGAGCAACTAAAGCCGTATTTAGAAGACGACAGCAAACCAAAAGTAGGTCAAAACTTAAAATACGATGCAAGTGTATTAGCGCGTTACGATATCGAAATGAAAGGCATTAAATTCGATACAATGCTTGAGTCTTATGTGTATAACAGTGTTGCTGGTAAACACAATATGGATAGCCTAGCGCTGCGTTACCTTCAACATAACACCATTTCATTTGAAGAAATTGCGGGTAAAGGTAAAAAACAATTAACCTTTAACCAAATCGCGTTAGATGAAGCGGCCCCTTATGCTGCTGAAGATGCAGATATCACATTACGCCTACACCATGTATTAAACGCTAAGCTAGAAGCTGATGAGAAACTAAAATCAGTATTTACTGATATTGAATTACCTCTTGTTTCAGTGCTTTCTCGTATGGAAAGAAAGGGCGTATATATTGATGATATGCTGCTGTCTGCACAGTCGCTTGAAATTGGTCAACGCCTTGATGAGCTAGAAAAAGCGGCGTATGAAGTAGCAGGTCAAGAGTTCAATATGAACTCACCAAAACAGCTTCAAGCGATTCTATTTGAAAAAATGGAACTGCCAGTCATTAAGAAAACCCCATCAGGTGCGGCATCAACTAACGAAGAAGTACTGCAAGAGCTAGCATTAGATTATGAATTGCCTAAGCTGATCTTAGAGTATCGTGGCTTAGCTAAATTGAAATCCACTTACACTGATAAGTTACCTAAGATGATTAACCCATCTACGGGGCGTGTACATACCTCTTATCATCAAGCAGTAACGGCGACAGGTCGTTTATCATCGACCGATCCAAACTTACAGAATATTCCAATTCGTAATGAAGAAGGTCGTCGTATTCGCCAAGCGTTTGTGGCTCCTCATGGTTGGAAAATCTTAGCTGTCGATTACTCTCAAATTGAGCTACGTATCATGGCGCACTTATCTCAAGATAAAGCGTTACTAGAAGCTTTCTCAGCAGGTAAAGATATTCACTCAGCAACAGCAGCAGAAGTGAAGGGCGTATCTATTGAAGAAGTGACCTCTGAAGATCGTCGTCGTGCAAAAGCGATCAACTTCGGGTTAATTTATGGCATGAGTGCCTTTGGTCTTGCGAAGCAAATTGGTATTTCTCGTGGTGAAGCGCAAGATTACATGAATGTGTATTTTGAGCGTTATCCTGGCGTTATGCAGTACATGGAAGAGACTCGTTTACTAGCAACAGAACAAGGCTATGTTGAGACGCTATATGGACGTCGTCTGCATTTACCTGAAATTAATGCTCGAAATGGCATGCGTCGTAAAGCGGCAGAACGTGCGGCTATTAACGCCCCAATGCAAGGCACAGCGGCTGATATTATCAAAAAAGCTATGATCCTAGTGGATAACTGGATTGAAGCGGAAGGTAATGGTCGAGTTAACTTGTTAATGCAAGTACACGATGAATTGGTATTTGAAGTGCAAGAAGATGCACTCGATGAAATCACCAATAAGGTGAAGGCATTGATGGAATCGGCCGTTGAACTCGATGTTCCATTAGTCGCAGAAGCTGATGCGGGCAACAATTGGGATGAAGCACACTAATTGTGATGTACTATGCATCATTTGATGTAACTGATTAAGTTGTAATTTAGTTACATTGAAAATAAAAACTATGAGCCAGCGCACGCGTTGGCTTTTTTTTATCTAAAATAAAGTGAAGTTTGTCAGGTATTTGTTGTGTTTTTTGATACGAAACTGAAAAAAAATTACAAATAAAGGTTTTCAAAACTGCTCGTTTGTTGTACATTTATCTGCGTAGGGTACAGAGGTAAAGATGTTCTATCTTTCAGACCTTTTGTTTCACGTTATTGAATTTGGCTAAATTCAGCCGCCTCAGTCAACCTTTTTGACTGGGGCGTTTTTTCTTTCTGGGCCTTATAAAACTCATTCCCCTCTCTTTTTCTGTGTTTTTCTCTATATCTTCTTATCTTTCATTCTATGTAATTTTACTACAAGTTATTTTATTGATAATTAATTCACATAAATATCTTAAGTTATTGTTTTTTAATTGTTTAATTGTGTATTGAATGGTTTTTAAGGTGAATTTTTTGCTTTGAAGGGGATTCGTAATTTTAATTGGCAGTATTGGCTTTGTGGCGGTTTGTTTACAGCGAGGGTTTGTAGCATGATGCGCAGCAGAAAAATAATAACACCTCTTTATCTCTCCCATTTCCCCACCTGTTACGGTGGGGTTATTTTTTGTCACAGGCTGAAGCTGAATCACTCTATACGGATAGTGTTTATATAGATTGATATTAGATGTGATTACTCTGCATCTAATTCTTCAATGAATTCGTCATCGATTTCAAAAGCCGGTGCAAACCATGTGTCTAATTTAGCGCGAAGAATATCCACACCAATGCCTTTTAATGAAGAGAAGGCATCAACTACGACTTCACCACCAAAATCGACAGCAGCTTCACGTACTTTTAGCACTTGAGCTTTACGCGCGCCACTTTTCAGCTTGTCAGCTTTGGTTAACAAGATTTGTACTGGAATATTTTGGTCAACAGCCCAAAACACAAGTTGCTGGTCAATGTCTTTTAGTGGGTGACGAATATCCATTAATACCACTAAGCCTTTTAAGCACTGGCGCTTCTGTAGGTATTCACCTAAAGATTTCTGCCACTTCTTTTTCATCTCAATCGGTACTTGAGCAAAGCCGTATCCTGGTAAATCCACGATATGGCAGTTTTCATCCACTTTGAATAAGTTAATTAATTGCGTACGGCCAGGAGTCTTAGACGTTTTCGCTAAGCCTCTTTGGTTTGTTAAGCGGTTTAATGCGCTTGATTTACCCGCATTCGAACGGCCAGCGAAGGCAACTTCAATACCTTCATCCTCAGGTAGATGGCGAATATCTGGTGCACTCGTAATAAAGTGCGTATTTTGGTAGTGAATAGTTTTGCTCACTGTTAACTCCGTCTCGAAGGAAACCAAGCTGTAGATAATGATCCAAGTAGGATTATTGTAGTCAGCTGATTACTTTTTTGTGAAAATGTGTAAAATAACCGCATCAAGGTTGTCACAATATTTTTTATAGTGTCAAACTTGGCATAAACGGTAAAGGTCGCTCATTGTACCATGCTGTAGCCAATTTAGAGCGGTACTGGAAGCTTAATATCCAACACAATGTAAATAAATCCTATTAAAAAGGATAACTCATTGTGGGGGAACGATAATAATAAATGGAATGTCATGAAAAAATTAGCGCTGATATTAACTCTCCTAGCTAGTTGCTCAACATGGGCTCAAGGAGATATCGAGGCTGGAAAGCAAAAATCGGTAACGTGCACAGCTTGTCATGGGCAAGATGGTAACAGTGCGTTAACACAATACCCAAACCTAGCTGGTCAACATGCAGGTTATCTTGAGAAGCAGCTTCATGACCTAAAATTAGGTATGGAAACGCAAGGTAAACAAGGTCGTATGGACCCTGTAATGAGTGCAATGGCAATGCCACTAAGTGAGCAAGATATCAAAGATATTTCTGCTTACTATGCGTCATTACCTATGGCTAATAATACGACGCCAGAAAATGTAATCCCTGAAGGTAAAGCATTATACCTAGCTGGTGATATGGAGCGCGGTATTACGGCTTGTATCGCTTGCCATGGTCCTCGTGGTAATGGTACTTCATTATCTGGTTTTCCTAAGATTTCAGGTCAACATGCAGATTACGTGAAAGCGCAATTAGAGAAATTTCGTTCAAGTGATCGTAATAACGACATGAACGGCATGATGCGTGATATTGCGAAAAAACTGACAGATGAAGACATTGCTACCTTGTCTCAATATGTTGGTGGATTACATTAATTCGTAATGTAATTGCTGTTGCTTAACGACACAATTTGAAGAAGCAGCTCTCGTAGCTGCTTTTTTTTATCAAAAAGACGTTAAAACGATTATCTTTGCACCAGTATCAGGTATACTTCCCGCCCTAGAATTTTCAGGTAGTGGAGTGAGCGTATATGCAATCTTGCCCTTTGTGTCAGCATTCACACGCTGATGACTTCCATCAAGATAAGCGTCGACGTTATTACCGTTGTCAGCAATGTCACCTTGTTTATGTGGATAAGGCGGATCATTTAGACTCTGATACAGAGAAAGCTCACTATGATCTCCATGAAAATAATCTTGAGGATGAAGGGTATCGAACCTTCCTATCACGATTTGCAGAGCCGTTGTTGCAGCGTGTTGGTGAGACACCTCAACAAGGACTAGACTTTGGATGTGGCCCTGGACCATTGCTTGCTCATATGATGAGAGAAGCGGGTCACCATGTCGAACTCTATGATATTTATTACGCCCCAGATAAGCACGTGCTTACTAAGCAGTATGACTTCGTCAGTTGTACAGAAGCGATAGAGCATTTTTATCAACCTCAAAACGAATTGGAATTGTTATTGAGTTTGGTGAAACCTGGTGGTTGGTTAGGTATCATGACGAAACTAGCCAGGGACGAAAGCGCGTTTGCCACTTGGCATTACAAGAATGATTTAACCCATGTCAGCTTTTTCAGCAAAGAAACGTTTGAGTTTGTAGCAAAGCGTTACCAACTTGAGCTCGAATTTGTTGGGAATGATGTCATCTTACTGAGGAAAACCCAGTAATGAGCCGTATTAAAAAAGCCCGTAAGCCGGGAATGGCGAGTGAGCCAGTTGTTGTTACACGTAACCGTACAGATCGTGATGTTGATAGTCGTGAAATTAAGCGTAAGAGAAAGCGTAAAGGCCTAAAAGCGGGCGCTCGTAATGCTGAAAGTAACGCAGAGCAAAACCGTCGTTTCGCACAGAAAAAAGATCCACGTATCGGCAGTAAAAAACCAATTCAACTTGTTGTTGAAGCGAAAGTGAAGTCAACGAAACAAGAGCGTCGTTTAACCAACGAACAAGAATTAGCAATGCTAGAAAATGATGCACAGCTAATGGTTCTTCTAGATCGTCTCGACAATGGTGAAAAGCTAGGTACCGGCCTTCAGAAATACGTTGATGAGAAATTAGCACGTATCGAACACTTAATGGGTCGTTTAGGCTTATTAGATGATGAAGAAACAGAATCAGAAGAAGAAATTGCTGAATTCCCTGAGTTCGCAGAGCGCAAAGCGAAAAGCGATGATGATCTGTTAGCTGAATTCGATGACTTCAACATGGATGACTTTAAGTAATTATGTCTACAGTAACTCTGTTAGCACTGCTTGGCGGTGCAATTATTCTTGCGTTAGCTGGTTATGCTGGCAGCTTACTGATGAAGTTAAAGAAGCAGAAGGAACTGCAAGAACAACACAGAAAATTGGCGATACAGAAACGTAACGCCAATATTTTTGAGAATGTGGTATTGCTATGCCAAGCAGGAATGCAAGAGCAGTGTGATCACTCAGAATTAGCGATTCGCTTATACTGCATCATGGATTATCTGCAAGAAGATGATCGTATTGATGTAGAGAAAGACTATCCAGCGCTTTCTGAGCTTTATCATGTGGTTAAAGACATGCCGCGTGGTGATGAAAGGCAAGAACTCGCAAAGCAAGATCGAATGAAAGACAATTTGATTCGAACTAAAGCGGAAGCTCGCCTACAAGATGCAATTAAAGAAGAGATTCAACAATTGCATGATCGCATCAAGCCACAGAATCAAAAAATTGATATTAAAATGATCTGATCGACACTTCTATTTACCACTGCATTGAAGTCATCGGCTTTATGAAGCAAATGTTTTATGATGCAGGAATAGTGTCAATGCAGATATAAAGAGATGGA
Source organism: Aliivibrio sp. S2TY2 (assembly GCF_028765525.1). NCBI lineage: Bacteria > Pseudomonadati > Pseudomonadota > Gammaproteobacteria > Vibrionales > Vibrionaceae > Aliivibrio > Aliivibrio sp. S2TY2. Next base: position 130,439 of record NZ_JARACS010000004.1, read on the forward strand.
AGTAAGTCATGTCAAATCAACAAATAGTATGGGACCAAGAGATCATTGAGAAGTATAACTACTCAGGTCCGCGTTATACCTCTTACCCAACCGCTTTAGAGTTCCACGAAGCTTATACTCCTGCTGAATTCGATATGGCGTGTACTCAGTATCCTGAGCGCCCACTGTCTCTTTATATTCATATCCCATTCTGCCACAAGCTATGCTACTTCTGTGGCTGTAATAAGGTGATCACGCGTCATCATCATAAAGCAGATATCTATTTAGATTCACTAGAGCTTGAGATCCGCCAACGTGCAGCGCTATTTACTGAACGTAAAGTGACACAACTGCATTTTGGTGGTGGTACTCCAACCTTCCTAACTAAAATTCAATTTACTCGCTTAATGACGTTATTACGTGGTGAATTCAATTTTGAAGAAGGTGCAGAGATCAGCATTGAAGTTGACCCGCGTGAAATTGAATTGGATATGCTTGATCACCTACGTGATGAAGGCTTCAATCGACTAAGTATCGGTGTTCAAGATTTTAATAAAGAAGTTCAGCAACTGGTTAATCGCGATCAAGACGAAGACTTTATTATTTCCATGGTGCAGCGAGCAAAAGAGTTAGGCTTCCGCTCAACAAACCTAGATTTAATTTACGGTTTACCAAAGCAATCTGCAGAATCTTTAGCGTTAACCATTAAGCGTGTGCTTGAGATGGAACCGGGCCGTTTGTCTGTATTTAACTACGCTCACATGCCAACTCTGTTCGCTGCTCAGCGTAAGATTAAAGACGCTGATTTACCAGTACCCGCTGAGAAGTTAGTGATGCTGCAAGAAACCATCGAGAACTTAACGGGCGCAGGCTACCAGTTTATTGGTATGGATCACTTTGCATTGCCTGATGATGAGTTAGCCGTTGCACAACGTGAAGGCATTCTTCACCGTAATTTCCAAGGTTACACTACTCAAGGTGAGTGTGACTTATTGGGCATGGGCGTATCAGCCATCTCAATGATTGGCGACAGCTACGCACAGAACAAAAAAGACTTAAAAGAATACTACGCTCAAGTTGATGAAAAACGTCATGCTTTGTGGCGTGGTGTAGCGCTTGACCAAGATGATTTAATTCGTCGTGAAGTGATTAAACAGCTTATCTGTAATTTCACATTAGATACTAAAGCGATTGAAGTTGAATTTAATTTAGACTTTGATAAGTACTTTGCTGAAGACATTAAACTTCTACAAACGTTTATTAACGATGAGTTAGTAACAATGCATGAAGGGCGTATTGATGTTGAACTGCGTGGTCGTTTATTGATCCGTAATATCTGTATGTGTTTTGATAAGTACTTACGAGATCGTGCGCGTCAGCAGCAGTTTTCTAGAGTTATCTAAAAAGCGTTGTGATCTTTTTGAACATTTGAAACCGTAGGTGTTAATGCACCTGCGGTTTTTTTTGAGAGCAAGGTTTCAGGGCGCTTCGCTTGCAGGTTTCAGGATTTGTTATTTTTTGTTTTTGTGCTGTGATTACAGCGAGCACCTCTGAATCCTTTAAGGGAGCTTGCGACCGATCTGAACCCTGCTCTTAAGGTTTCACATTCCTACTGATCGGGTTCTGCAACGAGATCAGCGTCTCCGTCGATTGAACCTCCTCAATCGCTTGCAGCTTATCAATCAATACAAACTGCAGTTCATGAATATTTTTACACATTAACTTAACGAAAATATTGTAAGCTCCGGTGGTGTAATACGCCTCAACCACCTCCTCTAACGCATCTAATTTAGCTAGGGCAGAGTGATAATCACGAGCTGCATACAAATTAATACCGATAAAACAGCAAACATCGTAACCCAAGGTTTTTGGATTCACGATAACCTCGGTGCCTTCAATAATCTTGGCTGACTTCATCTTCTCAATGCGAACATGGATAGTCGCAGGGCTGACATTAAAGCGCTTTGCTAATTCAGCATAAGGAGTGCGAGCATCATTCATCAGCGCTTGTAAAATATCGCGGTCGAGATCGTCGAGTTTATTGGATTGATTCATGATGCGTCCCTAGCGTAGTGAGTATTTTATTATCCAATCTTTAAATTACCTCAAGATACTCAGTACAGCGAGCACTTTATCTAGTCGTTTTTATCAATATCCATTACCATAGACGCTTGCTGTTCCTAATTGATTAAGCTTGTTGGAGTACCCTGTGCAAATAGCGTTATTGTGTGAAGACCCAAATCGTCAACCTGAGTTAGAGGCCATTGCCACTCGCTGGGGATTAACGCATGACCAAGATAATGTCTTTGCTTTGGTGCTAACGACTGAGAAGCTAGAGCTGCGTAAGCGTGATGAACCCAAATTAGGCGCAATCTTTGTTGATTTGGTTTCAGGCGCCGTTGCTCATCGTCGTAAATTCGGTGGTGGTAAAGGCCAGTCTATTGCTAAAGCGGTTGGCTTAAATAAAGGGGCAACCCCAGTAGTCCTTGATGGCACGGCAGGGCTAGGGCGAGATGCGTTTGTATTAGCATCGTTAGGCTGTAAAGTTCAAATGGTAGAACGTCATCCAGTGGTTGCCGCTTTACTTGATGATGGCTTAGCGCGTGCAAAACAAGATCTAGAAATTGGTGGATGGGTATCAGATCGTATGTCACTGCTTCACGCTTCAAGTCATGATGCGTTAGCGCAATTGATGGAACAAGATGATTTTGAGCAGCCTGATGTGGTTTATCTTGACCCTATGTACCCGCATCCAGAAAATAAAAAGAAAAGTGCGTTAGTTAAAAAAGAAATGCGTGTTTTCCAATCTTTAGTCGGTGCAGACAATGATGCCGATGCATTATTAGCACCGGCATTAATCATGGCAAAGAAACGAGTTGTGGTAAAACGTCCAGATTACGCAGAGTGGCTTGATAACCAAAAACCATCAATGGCAATTGAAACCAAAAAGAACCGTTTTGATGTCTACGTCAATGCGGCTATGTAATTTAGCCACAACGTGTTTACTCGTAAATAACTAAGCTTTATTCGTCTTTAAATGGCACCACAAGAACATCAATTGGGCAGGTGTTGATCACTTGTCTGGTTGATGACAGTAACTTACTCCAGAAGTCTTGGTGATGACCACAAACGACGAGGTCAACATCAAGATTTTCAATCGCCTCACACAGCTCATTACTCAAATCACCACTGCTTACTAATGTTTTATGGATTGGGTACTCTGCAAACGCCACTAAATGCTTCATGGCTTCTTTTGAGGCTTCCATTGCCTGATGCTGCGTTTCTGCAAGATTGATATCAATTAAGCCTGTGTAAAGCTCAGCATAGCTTACATCGATATGAATAAAAGAAACTTTAGCATCTAGAGCTTTTGCTAGCCCAGCAGCTTTAGTAACCAAAGATTTACTCTCTTCTGTTAAATCGACAGCAACAAGAATATGTTGGTAACTCATGATGTTTCTCCTATTAATCCAATATTAAATCTGTTCATAAATATAGATTAGCACCAGATCTGTTCTTTTTTTGTCGTCTAGATCTCGTTCTGATTGATGATTATTGAATAAGTTATTGGCTAGCGAGATATGATAGAATTGTTATCATTTTTGAAGAATACTGCTCATAAAGGAACGTGAATATGTTAGCTAAAACGATGGTTGATCATCTAAATGCACAAATTAACCTAGAATTTTTCTCATCTAATCTATACTTACAGATGAGTGCTTGGTGTGAAGATAAAGGTTTTGATGGTGCGGCGGAGTTTTTCCGAGCTCATGCTGCCGAAGAAATGGAACATATGCAGCGTTTATTTACTTATGTAAGTGAGACGGGCGCAATGCCAATTTTAGGTGCGATTGAGGCTCCACAATCAGAGTTTTCTGGTCTAGGTGATGTATTTCGTACTACGCTTGAACATGAGCAAATGATCACGCAAGAGATCAATAAATTGGCGCATGTGGCATTCACTTCACAAGATTACTCAACGTTTAATTTCCTTCAGTGGTATGTAGCTGAACAGCACGAAGAAGAGAAATTATTTAAAGGTATTTTAGATAAAATTGATTTAGTAGGTGAAGACGGTAAGGCATTATTCTTTATCGATAAAGATTTAGCAGTATTAGCGAAATCTGGTTCTACATCTATTATGGATAGCACTGCTGGATAAATATCAATCTTTGCAATGTAGTTGTATACAGGTAATGTAAGTACACCAAGGGTCGTTATTTATCAGGCACACAGACAAGCATGTCGAGGTGATTATGATAAGTGGCGACCTTATATTATTAGCGTTATTCTCAGTAACGGGCATCAACATTATCCGTTATTTAAGTACATTAAAAACCCTTCTTTTTGTGATGAAAGAAGCGCATCCTCTGCTTTACCAACAAGTGGATGGTCGCGGATTTTTTACAACCCACGGTAACATTGGTAAGCAAACCAAACTCTTTCAATATTTATGGCAAGAAGAATACCTTGACCATTACGACACTCTTTTTGTTTTTAAATGTGAAAAAGCTCGTTATCTATTTATGCTCTCTAGCGCGTTATTGCTTGTGAGTGTGGCGGTGTTTTTCTTCGTAATTAGTTTGGGCATCTAGCGCTGATAATAGTACACTCCCTGCCAATTGAATTTGGGGTAGAGTGACATGAAAAAAGTAGATGTAGTGGTTATCGGTGCCGGTGCTGCCGGACTAATGTGTGCAGCAGAAGCGGGTAAGCGAGGCCGTAGCGTGTTAGTGGTTGATCATGCTAAAAAGCCAGGCCGAAAAATCCTGATTTCTGGTGGTGGTCGCTGTAATTTCACTAACTATGATGTGACGGCTAATAACTATGTGTGCAAGAACCCTCACTTTGTTAAGTCTGCATTATCTCAATATACCAATTGGGATTTTATCTCAATGATATCTAAATATGGTATTGAGTTTGAAGAGCGCGATCATGGACAACTATTTTGTGTTGATTCAGCCAAAGAGATTGTCGATATGCTGCTTAAAGAATGTGAATTGGCCGGTGTTAATTACCGTTATCGTTGCGCTATCTCTGAAGTTACTAAACAAGACTCTGGTTTCTCTCTTAAATTAGATTCTGACATTATTGAATGTGAATCCCTAGTTGTTGCAACGGGGGGGCTCTCAATGCCAAAACTTGGCGCTACACCATTTGGCTACCAATTAGCCGAGCAATTTGGTCTCTCTATGGTTCAAACTACTGCGGGTCTTGTGCCGTTTACGCTACATAAGGAAGATAAAGAAGCGTTTTCTGAGTTATCAGGCATTGCGATACCTGTGGTGGTTGAGTCAGAAAGTGGCGATAACTTTAAAGAGAATTTATTGTTCACACATCGCGGTTTGTCGGGCCCATCTATTCTACAAATTTCATCATATTGGAACGCAGGTCAAAAAGTAATGATAGATCTATTACCTAATGACGACTTGTCTGAAGAATTAGATAAGATGCGTGAAGCTCATCCAAATCAAAGTGTTAAGAACTCACTTGCGAAGTTTTTACCTAAGAGAGTGGTAGAGACCTTATTAAATAATACTATTTTTAATGATCGTTCTCTAAAACAAGTCAATCATAAAGAGCAAGAGCAGTTATGCTCTCTGATCCATCAATGGAAGGTGTTACCTAACGGCACGGAAGGATACCGTACTGCTGAGGTCACATTAGGTGGAGTTAATACGGATGAGCTATCTTCTAAAACAATGGAGTCAAAAAAAGTCTCTGGTTTATATTTTGTTGGTGAAGTAATGGATGTCAGTGGTTGGCTAGGCGGCTATAACTTTCAATGGGCATGGTCAAGTGGCTATGTGGCAGGAATAAATGCGTAATATTCGCTGATTCGTTATTTGCTTAATGGCCAACTCAATTAGCTAGAGTTGGCTATGTTGTTATTCCAAACTTTGTCATGGGAAGATATATTTTTAGCGAAAGCTATACTTTGTTTAATAAAAATCATAAGGCTTAATGAATAATGAAAACCCTCTCGATCAGTGTGCAAAGTGTTGTTCAACTTCAAGAAGAGTGTGATTTATTATCCATAAAATCGGGTGTTTCTTGTTTAATTCAACTTTTTTCATCTCAAAGTAAAGAAGACGTTGAAGCCTATTATGATGTATTAAATAAGCACTTTCCAAATGCTGAGATTATCGGTCTTAGTGTTATTCACGCAAGTATTAACTCGGCTATTTATTCACAATCCACAGTGATTTCAATCTCTACATTTGAGTCGAGCCAAATTACTTCTGCCAATGTTTTCCATTGTGTTGATGAGAAAACAGTCGGTCATCAATTGCTAAGAAAACTGTCGATGAATCAAGCAACTAAGAGTGTGATCGCTTTTGGGTGTTATGGCTCGGCAAGTAACTATCCTCTATTTGAAGCCTTCTCAGAATCTCCCTATGGCGTACCCGTTTCGGGTGGTGTTGCTGCCGATGCTGGGCATGAGATTTGGGTATTTTTAAATGGACAGTTTTACAAAGACTGCATTGTTGCTGTTGCATTGCATGGCGAGAACTTGAAAACATGGTATGAAGCTTTTGTAGAATGGAATCCAATTGGCAAGCGATTTCGAATTACGTCATCAGAAGGTCGAGTTGTAAAAACCATCGACCATATACCGGCGTATGAGTTTTATTGCAAATACTTAGCAGATAATAAAAATTTACCTTTGAGCCAAATTCAAGCATTTCCCCTCATGCTTGAAGAAGACACTGCACGAATTATCAACCCGGTAGAGTCGATAACAGAAGAAGGGTATTTACAGTTTACGTTAGAAGTCCCGCTGGGAGATGAAGTACGATTCTCTTATTACCATCCTTCATTAACTCAAGAGCAAGTGAATCAAGGGGCGTTGATGCTTGCTAAAAAGTGCCCTGAATCTATTTTTATTTATAACTGTGAATCTCGTATCGAAAGCAGTTCTGAGTCAACGGAATTACAAAGCTTTTCTGATATAGGTCCATGCCAAGGGATGTATGGTATGGGGGAGTTTTTCCGTTCAGCGAATCAACAAATTCTTCATCATAGCTTAACCTACCTAGCATTGAGTGAATCATCTGATTCTATTGTTATTGATGCCTCCATTTCACACTTACCACGCACACATAATTTAACGCCGCTGTTCTCACTGATTAAAAATTCAATTCAAGACCTGGATACCATGACGTCTGAAATGGAAAAAAAGATCAGCGAGCAGTCGATGCGGCTAATTCAAACGTATCGTATTGATAGAAGAACTGGTTTATTAAATCGTACGGTATTAAAAGAGCGTTTATCCCATATCGCGTGCACTGATCATTTGCTCTCTTTTAAGTTAACCAATTTAAGTCAGGTAAATGAGAAATATGGCTACCAAGTTGGTGATAAATTACTGCAAGATATTAGTCTTTATATTAATGCACATTTAGGTCAAAAAATAGAGACAAATATCGAGCTGTACAGCATTGGTATTGCTGAATGGGGGGTTATTTTTCACAGTGATAAAAATAGTGAGTTTTTACGAAAATGCATTACTGACTTTATTGAAGACTTAGAGCATGAAAACTTTGAACCATATGGACTCAGTGATGTGGATTATCTGAGTGTCGCTATCTCTGGCGGTATTATTAGTCGTCGTGATTTTGCTCATGTTGCCGTGGAAGATTTAATATTAAAAACGGTAGAAGCTCGTCGAATCGCGATGCGCCGTAATCGCCATTTGTGCAATGCCCGCGATCTTCTGAATGAGGAGCGTTCACGCCAAAGTCAGCTTGATTGGTTAACTTGTGTGAATAGAGCGGTCTCGCAACAAGGGGTGTTAGTGTATGGTCAACCTATTTTTGAATCACATACACGCCAACTTGCCTCTACGGAATGTCTAATGCGGATCCGTGAGGATGACCAAATATTTGCTCCTGGGCAGTTTTTACCCGCTGTTGAGGGGACTCATTTATATACTCGATTAAGCCGTGAAATGATCTCTCGCTCGTTTGAGATTATGCAAAATAATGATCTGAAGTTTTCAATTAACCTATCACCACAAGATTTAATGAGTGATAGAACTCTCGACTTGTTAGAAACATCAATTCTACGTTTAGATAATCCTTTTAGAGTGGGGTTTGAAGTGCTTGAAACTGAGCAAATTCAAGATTATGACCGCATGATAGAAGTGTGTAATTATTTTAGACGTTTAGGGGCTCGTATTATCATTGATGATTTTGGTTCTGGATATTCAAACATCGATGAAATCATGAAACTAGAGCCCCAAGTGATTAAGTTAGATGGGTCTATTATTAAAAATGTACACCAAGATAAACGTCAGCGTTTGATCTCTCAACAAATGGTACAACTGTGCCATGCCCTTGATGCCAAAGTCGTGGCTGAATTTGTTCATAACCAAGAGGTGTGTACCATTGTTGAAGACATGGGTGTTGATTACTTACAAGGCTACTTTTTAGGTGCACCTAAAGCATTAGAGTTGTAACTGTGACCGCTGCGTTCGGCCTGAAACACCGTTAAAAATTGATCGTAATACTTAAAAAGAGCTTGAGCATTCTCAGGCTCTTTTACCATATCTAATACCTCTATTCCCGCCTCACAAGTACAGAGATTTCCTTGGCTTTGATTACGACGTAAATGGTAACGAGAGATCTCAGATGGACTTAGTTCTAGACAAGGAAGCGCCTTTAACCAAGGGCTTTTATTTACCATTTTTTTGGCTTCTTGCCATGTTGCATCTAACAGAATAAAGAGCTGTTTTTTGCTTGGATCTCTACTCGTTAAATATTCAGAACTTAAAGTTGGAGCATCACTAGGAAACAGCAACCACGCTTCTATATCCTCTTGATGTATTTTATTGATGAGCGCTTCTGGCTGAACTTTTCTTTGCCATAAATAGCTTTTGGCTTTAGGTAGGCCATTTAGTAATAGCCTGCCAGTATTGGTGAGTTTATCTAACTCGTTTTCATGGTAAAGCAAAGCAAATTCAACCTGGGATTCTAAGTTAGGTTGATGATCGCAAATGCAATTATGAATGAAACCACAAACAGAGCATGCGTAAGAAGGTGTTGTCATTAAGTTATTTATTATCCATTGAATAAAGTGTCAGCCCTGATTGAATAGGGAATAGTACGCCATTAACTTGCTCTTCTTTGGCTGAAATCTTTTCCCCCTGCTTAGAGAACACGCGTTCAGAAATCATGTATTGGCGTTGGTGGCGGCTCATAAGAACATATAGTTTGTTGTCTCCGGTTGCTTGCCATACACCAGTTTCAACCAATTGAGGTTCGTCAGTATTGTAATCGTAAGTCGTTATTGCTGAGTGATCAGCATTTAATGTTAATCCAATGGTTAATCCTGAAGCACCAACTGGACTGGTGCCTTGATAAGTATTCACCCAATTAAGCGTCGTATCTTGGGCGGCTAATGTGGCGCAGCCTTGGTACTTTTTATCATTAATAGTGACTTCAGAGTTCCATCCATAGATAGACTCAACCATGGTATCTTTGCAGATCCCTTTAGTCATAGTAAGGGAGAAATCACGACTTTGATATACTCGTTTATTGATATCAAATTGTTGTTCTGTGATGGTTTGCGCCTGTTTTTGTTTCCCAATTTCAGAGAAAATCAATTCACCATTGACCACTTGTAAATTCCAAAATGGTTCAGAGCCAAAAGCCTTGGTTGGCTGAATACTTCGCTGACAAGATGCGCCTTCACCGGCGACTAGAGTGTTAATTTGAGAGACGACAAAACGAGCAGGATAATCATTGGCAAAGCCGCCTTTTGGTGGTGCTTCAAAGTGGCCAATAAGCTCACCATACATAGGTTGATAAGGGGAGGATTGGATATCATTCCCTGACTGCCATTGTTTTGGAGATAGGTTTATCCAGTATTGCTGATCACTGCCGCAAGGTTGAATGCTTTGAGATTCATGGCCAATAATTACAGTGCCACGCAACATAAACGTATGAGGTGTTCTTATCTCGTTTAAGTGTTTTTTTTGAGATGCGTCTTTTGATGAATTAGTCGCATTGTGTTGACTGCATCCTGATAAAAACAACAAGGCGCCTAGCGCGAGTAATGATGTTCTCATTTACTTCCCTTATATATGATTAGCCTAAATACCAGTATGCCATAGGACAGTAAAAATGCGTGAGAATTCACCTTTATCAGAGCTATTGAAATAAAATTAGCGTAAAATACCGCCGTCAATTTAAATGAGTAAAGAGAGCTATAAGAATATGAGTTGGAACCTTTCGCCTTCAGACGTATTTAGTGCATCACCAGTTGTCCCTGTAATGGTTATTGAGCAATTGGAAGATGCAGTACCAATGGCTCAAGCCCTAGCTGCGGGTGGTATTAATGTTTTTGAAATTACATTGCGAACAGCTGTTGCTCTAGAAGCAATTACTGCGATCCGCAAAGCAATGCCGACGGCATTAGTTGGTGCAGGAACCGTCATTAGCACTCAGCAGTATGATCAAGCGGTAGAAGCGGGAGCTCAATTTATTATTTCACCTGGATTTACACCCAGCTTATTAGCACACGCTAAAACTGCGGATGTTCCATTAATTCCAGGAGTAGCTACGCCATCAGAAGTGATCCGTGCGATTGAATTAGGTTACGCTCATCTAAAATTCTTCCCAGCAAGTGCGTTTGGTGGCCCATCAGTATTAAAAGCAATGGCAGCACCGCTACCACAAGTTCAGTTCTGCCCGACAGGTGGCATTAATCCACAAAACGTAAATGACTACACGGCATTAGATTGTGTGGCGACAGTTGGTGGTTCTTGGATGTTACCGAAAGACGCAATTGCAGCAAAAGATTGGGATAAAGTGACGAGACTTGCGAAAGAAGCGGTCGAGTTGATTAAGTAAAAAAGAATAGAATAGAAAGAATACGCTCCACTTCTATAAGAGTAAAAGAATATTGTTTTTACTCTTATAGAAGTGGAGCGTTTTTATTTTAGATTTTTACTTTCTGTACCCAAGAATCAATGGCTCGGTTCAGAGTATTAAATAAAAGGGCAAATGCCTCTCTAGGTTGTTGAATAGGATCGACAACTTCCCCTTGACCTATCCAGTACCCTATTAGCATGGTCTTGCTTCTTGCTTGAGGGGATAATTGAGCCACTTCATCGATCTGTTCATGCGCCATCACTAATATTAAATCAAATTCAGCACAAAGCTCAGGGGTAAGTTGACGTGCCCTGTGTTGTGAAATATCGATACCATGTTCATGGCAGACTTGCTGTGAAAATGGGTGAGCATGAGCATCATGTAATGTATTTTTAGTTACTGAAATGCCTGCGGATTCGACGGTATGGGTTGGTAGTTGAGCTTGTAATAACGCTTCAGCAATAGGTGATCGGCAAATATTACCAGTACATACAATAAGAATACGCTTAAACATGAGGGCTCTCACTTTGTAAATGAAGAGGCTCGTTTGATTGACTATCTAACCTACCTATAGCAGGCAGTACTGCCGTTGCGTTGGCTAGGAATAATATTAAGATAAATGTCATCGCGTTTGCCATCGGTTGAAGATTAAAATCCACGCTAATATGAATCAACATTCCTATCACTGACATAATGCAACCCAATGCAATTCCCTTCATCGTTCTACTATGTCGAGTTCTTATCACGGTTAATGCACGCCAAAAAGAATACAGGATAATTGAACCAAGAAGCAGTGTGGCAGGAATACCTGCTTCGACCATAAATTGAATATAGTCGTTATGGGCATAATCATAAAATCCAATATCGTCTTGTGAATACATTGGGAAAACAGTGTAAAAACTGCCCATTCCCGTGCCAGTCCAAGGAAAGTCTCGAATGATATCAAGCGACCAAATGACCACTTGATCGCGAGATTCTGCACCTAATGAGGTATCAACTAATCGCTGTTTTACCTTTTCAAGACCAAACCAAGCCCCAACAATAATGGTATCAATGGCAATGACACTACCAACTAACGCGGTTAATGCGCGTGGTTTGTTCTTGTAGAAAAGCAGCGCGATTATCCCACCAATGGTCGTTGCGGCAAAAAAGGCCGTATTCCCCATACGAGATCGAGTCATGACCAATGCGATAACCATAATGATAAGGCATAAGCGGATGTACATTTTTCGGCTGAGGACGCCCTCTAGAAGTCGCTTTATAAATACAAACCGTGAGTTTGATGGGCTGGTGTGTAGATGAGTCACAATTAAACCAATTCCCATGCAGAGGGTCATCATAAGATAGTTAGCTAAATGATTTTTATATACAAATGAACCGGTTGCTATCCCTTTTTCTGAAAAACCGAAAACTGGGCTCTCTGTGATATTGAGCAGTACCATCATAGCAGCGTAAAAGGCTTGTATCGTTCCACTAATTACGATGATTAACACCACTTGCTTAATACGCTTACTGGAATTAATTAAAAATATGGCATTGAAGATCAGTAGAGTATAAGTCAGACCTTTTAAAAAGGACGTTAATGTCATGCGTGAATCAAGGGAAATGAATCCTTCTGATGCACCAACAAGCTGGTATATCTCAGCGCTTTTACTAGATAAAAAAGAGAGCGGCCCCCAAGAAAGAGGAAGGGTTTGGAAAAGCACCCAAAGCTGAAATAAAGCTAGGCCACATAGTAGGTATTTATAGTGTTTTATTAGCGTAAAGGGTAACTGGCCACGATAGGCGATGATAAGGCTTATAGATTGTAGAGCGATCCATATTTCAGCAATTGCCCAAGCCCAATCTCTATTGCTGCCAAGTGGGATGGGCAACCAAATGATAAGGATGAGTAATGAGTAAAATGAATATTTTTCTAGGGTAGTCATGCTGTAGCTCAGTAAAATAGAACAATAAAAAACCCAACAGATGCTGGGTTTTCATGAGATAACGTTAAAAACAGTAGGGTATTAAGCATTCATAACGATAAGTTTAGCTTGGTGATACCACACCACTACCGCCACCGCCTTGGCCACCGACTGAAGGAGCTGATGGTGGTGAAACTGGAGAAATTGGTGTTACTGGTGTATTCGTTGGAATACCCGCAGCAGATGCCTCCGCGACTTGTGTTGGGTCTATACCAGCGAGTAGAGCTGCGGAAGTGATATCTTCGTTACTTACTTCAGCATCACGAGCAATTTGTGCAATTTCTAATACTTTATCGGGTGCTGCGAGGATTGCTGCTTCAATTGCTTTTTGAGAATCAATACCGTCTTGCTTAAGTAATATCGATAAAAACTCTGGGGCAAACTCGGGATAAGCCTGTAGGATATTTTTATATATTAGTTCGCTTGGATTATTACTTAGTTGCGATTCAATCATGTCGCGTTGCTCTTGATTTTCAATAGCAAAGGTTAGTGATGAGAAAGCAATAGAAAGTATGCTCAATATAGTTACGGAAGTTTTCATAATATTCCTTTTTTAATGAGTACTATTTCAGTGAATAAAAAGGGGGTGTTATAGATATACAGAAAAAGTGTAAAGTTAACTGTATAAATTTTCAATGTTATGAACATAATATGTTGATATTTGATCTGAGCCGTAAAATACCATTCATAATATAGGTTCCAGCCAGTATACCACATGCGTTAACCAGCATATCTAGCCAAGAGAATTGCCGTAAAGGAATAAAGAACTGAAGAGATTCATCTATTATTACCAATAGAAGTATGAAAATAGATGTAATAGGTAAGCCTAGACATAGGTTACGCCTTGTCGCGAGTCGGCAAAAAATACCTAAGAGCAAAGAGGCGCATAAATGCAGATAAATAGAGCCATGCATTGTGGCTTCAATATCGCGGATCTGATCGATCAATACACCAGAAGATTTAAGAAAAGAAGCTCCACCAAATAGAAGCACTGAAGCGATCAGTATGATAAAAGGAATTTTAGCTATTTTACCCACAAGTTGGCACCTTCAATTTATTGAGTATATATATTATAAATACGCGTCGCATTTTTCTAAGGTTTTGTTAATGATATAGAATTAAAAAAATCTGGTATTTTTATGGGTATTCCTCGTTGAGGTGTAATTATTTGATGAATGAATAATTATATCTTCGTGAATATCAAACATACTTTGGCGCTGGCCAGTGACTGTGTGGAAATATTATTTAAAATGGTTAAATATGAGCATAACTAAATTTGTTCGTTAAATCGATCCTTGATATGGACTAAAAAACAGTCACGATATCGCCCTATTATACAGCCTTATTATTGCTTGCATGAGCTTTTGATTCAATCAGATGTGTTGTACAACTTAGCGTAAAACAGGTAGTTAAAATACTAATATCAAACACCAATAATATATCTAGAATAGCGACCTAATATTTTTTTAGCTATTATGCAAAAAAGTAATGATAAGAATATGCTTATCAATGTATAAATAATAGAAATTGGTATAATTAATAATTTTGAAGTATGGAATAATATATACAATCCATCTGATGATATTTTCAATAATACTAAATTTACAATAGTATGGGTGAAAAACAAAGAGAAACTATATTTTGCAAATAAATTTAAAACTTTAATATTTAAATGTTCTATTTTTTTAAAACCCAAAACCATAATACATAAAAGTGCCATTTTTTGAATGTAATGGGATGATTCATAAAAATTAAAAAAAATAAATTTAAAATCAATAGTTTTAGATAATATTATTAATATAGTTGAAATAAAAGTTGCTAAAAATAAAAGATAGATATTTTTTTCAACCCACTTAATGAATGAATCATAATTTGATGCTGCTATCATACCAAATATATAGATAGGAACAAAAAAAACATACTGACCTAAAGATATATTAGTTCCAGTTCGTGTGCCTAAAAGTGGTAAAAATAATAGTATAGGCAGGATTTTTTTCAGGGTTTCATTTCTTAGAGTTAATAGTAATGGGCTGATAATAAATACTATTGTTATAAATGGTATGTACCAGTAAGGTACTTGAGCCTTACCCATAATTATAAGCTTAAGGTATTCTATGGAAGATAAATCCCCTTTCCCTATCACAGCATATAAAATATAAACTAACGTGCTAAAAAAAACATAAGGTAATAAGATGCTTTTAAATTTGGATAAGTAGTATTGATATGGAGTTAATTTGTGGGATAAATATCTTAAAAAGAACCCAGATATAAAAACAAAATATATGGTACTATCATGGAATAATACAGCTCTAATTCCATTAATAATTTCAGGGTATATGGAACCATCTGGCACAGTCAGTTCTGGGATATACCAGATATGGACGATCATAATATTTAATATGGCAAAACCTCTTAAATAGTTCATGTTTTTTAAGAAATTTTTTTTCAAAATTTAGTTCTCTTTATTTTAAATGCATAGGAATGTACTTTATTAACAATATTTTCTTGAGATAAAAGTCTATTATCTATTTAGTTTTCATTCTATTTATGAGCCTCTGGTTAACCTAATTTAATATTTTAAATTTGTAGTAGAATAACGCTCTGATATTAAAAAAACTAGTATCTCTATGGGTATTCCTCGTTGAGGAGTAATAATTTGATGAATTAATAATCATATATGTGTTAGATTATATTTTCACTTACACTTAAATTCTATATTCAGTTTATGTATTATTGTAATAATCTGGCTTTTTGTTTTTTATTTAAAATAAAAAAGATAAATCATTAACACAACTAAACGCATGCGTTATTTAATGTTATTTTACTCAGGAAGTAATTATACACTCAATTTTTCCTAATAATTATTAGGAGTTGAATTACAAATCTTATACGACACGATAATAAATATCAGAAAATATTTTTACGCCTAAATACATATAAATAAAATAGCTAATTATAGGAACTGTCCTTTGTTAATTATCCGTTAACTACAATACCTTGATATCAAGGAGAGTGCATCAATTTTTTTAATTGAAAATTAAATTTTCTCTGTACTAATAATGTATGATGATTGGTGGTGATTTGAAAATTTCTACATATATTACTGTTTTTATACATGCATTAGCCCTGTTTACAATATAGATCCCAGTTACTACACCGCATATGTTAACTAGTATTTCTAGCCAAGAACATTACCGTAAAGGAATAAGGAACTGAGACATTTCTCTATTATTACTAGTAGAAGTACGAAAATATATGTTATAGGTATGCAGTAGTATAGGTTACGCCTCGTCGCGAGTCGGAAAAAATATCTAAGAGGCATATAAATGCAGATAAATAGCTCCATGCATTCTGACTTCAATAGTGCGGATCTGATCGCCCAATACACCAGAAGATTTAAAGGCAGAAGCACCACCAAATAGAAGCACTGAAGCGATCGGCATGATAAAAGGAATTTTAGCTATTTTACCCACAAGTTGGTACCTTCAATTTATTGAATGCTAGCATATTACAAATACGTTGTTTTCCTTTTGAATGAGAGATCATTTGGTTTAAAGAAGACCGATGACGCCAAATACGAGTCATTGCGAGCAAATGCTGCGACGCTTCCATTTGGAGTGATACCTGACTATTTTCCCAATGGGTAAATATAGTATCAATTAACAGTAAGCGGCTCGATGGTGAATATGGCCCAAATAGCATAGCGAGTTGCTGATATTGATTGGTTTTCTGTTGCTCTTTGGATAACTTAGACAATTCAACATAGGTATTTGGCCATGTAGGTCTAATGTGTGTGCTGGTGTTTAATAATGCTATCCAATTATTAGGTGTTGACTCTTCTTGATTAAGATAGGCTATCCATTGGTTTAATAATACAAAGCTATTTAATAAATGGGCTGATTTTGTGAGCGTATTAGGGTCGGTTTCAGCTAATTTTTTGTCATTCGGACGTACAGCCGGATTTGAATTACTAGTAAAGTAGGTCAACCTCGATTCAATTGCATTTGTTATTAGTGCATTTTGTAAAGACAGGTAGCCAGAACACAGTAAAAACAAAGCAAAGAAGAACGACAGTATACTGAGTAAATTTATTTTCATTTTTGAGCCAGTTTTACTTAACTAGGGAAATACCAGTTTGCGAAGGCATTATTTAGGAATTCAAAACAATACAGATGCTTTCATTTCCTATTGTATGTGCGGTGCGTTATATACATCAATAAAAAAGGGTTGAGTTTGGTATGCCATACCAAACTCAACACAAGCAGTTTATTTTAATGTACTTGAGCGATAAGAGTTATTTAAAAGCCAACTCGGTTTTTCAACTAAAGGAATTTTACCGTCTTGTGAAATATTAGTTTGGTGATATGAGTGTTGGTTCCAAATACGAGTAGCATTTTTCCATGGTTTGCCTACTGATGTAGAAGCAAAAACTCTTACCCCTTTATGGGTGTTCCACTTTGAGGAATAATCATTCGCTACAAAAATCAATTCTGCGTTATCATCACCCTCAAGATCGGCAACGACAGGGTACTCCCAAAGTGTTCCTGTAGAGTTTGCAGTCTCAAACAATGCCTTACCAGTTAGGGAATCCAAAATGGCTACTTTATTATGATCTTGATAAATGACTTCATCACGACCATCGCTATTGAAATCGAAAGCGGTGACACCAATTTTTCCACTCGAAGAATCATCGACTTTCGTTTCCCAAATGAGCTCCCCAAAAGTATTTAGCATAACTAACTTTTCATAACCAGCATAAGCAATACCAGGTTTATCTTTACTGAGGAAAGATCCAATTGCTTGCGCGCCGCCGCCGTTACCTTCAATATTTAATTTCTCCCATTTTACGGTGCCGTCGTGTTCCAATACCGCTAAGGTATGGGATGTAGAAGAAGATCCTGGAATTGAAATCACAACTTCTGGCTGAGGATCTTGGTCGAGATTTGCTATTGAAGAAAACCAAACAGTATCATGCCCCGCGTATGACCAAATAGCGTTGCCAAATGCATCATACAGAGTACCATTTACAAGAATATTTTGGATACCATCTCCATCGGAATCAAAAATGTTGTAATCAGGATTCCAACCGCCGATGCTATAAAGCAGACCTGATGAATAGTTATAAACAGATGTGCCTGCAAGTATCTCTGCGGTATTATCACCATCAATATCTGCAATAGTGATGTTACCAGCATAGTTGTCGTTTTGAATGATTGTCTTCTTTATATTGCCATCATTATCAATGATAAATAATTTCACAGAAGAATTGTTAGAAACAACAATATCGACCACTCCATCGCCGTCTAGATCCGCTATTGCTGGAGTAAATCGGGGATCAGCGAATACTCCGCCGTTTGAATAATCCCAAAGCTCTGTTCCATCAACACCACTGAGTGCTCTTACAAGTCCGGGTTTGGTGTATTGACTTCCTTTAAAAGTGACAACGATAACATCAGCAGTATCAAGACCATCTATAATGCCATCATTATTGTCATCATTCAGTTGTGCAACAAGAGGTGTACCCATTACTTGGTCATATTCTGGCATAAAATTACTGCCTTGCCAGTGCCACTTTAATTCAGCGTTAATAGGTTCTGGTTCTTTTTTCACCGGTAACTGACCGTTAAAGGGATGATAATCCAAAGACATCGATCCTTTCCAGCTGTTGGCAATAATACCAACATTAGAGGAGCCGGATGGAGCATTGATGTCCGCATTTGGCGCTAATACCATACCTTCAAGTTCGACACCAGAGATAGTTACTGACGTCGCTTCATATAAATTGAAAATGGTTTGTTGGCGATGAGGAGTGAAGTCCGCCAAACTAATATTGCTCAAAGGTTTAAAGTTTGGTTTGTCCCCGCTAATATTGACCACAACGGTGGCATTGTCGGGAACACAGCTAAGCGCTAGTGTGTGCGCTTTTTCCAGTTGATAACCATTTAGGTTAAATACTTGGGTATCGCTTTTACAGTCGCCACTCAAATATAATCCACCCCACTGATAGGTTATGGTTCCAACATTTTCTTCTTGGCTCAATAATAATGAGTAGTCAATACTGTCTTGTTTTAAATCATCAAAATTAATAGGTAATTCAGATGAGTTGTCTATTGTTGCGCCTTTAGTCAACCCTAACTTAACAGTTTTAGATATGTGGATATCACCTTGTGCAATGATACTACCTTGATATACACGTCCGCTTTTATATGATAAATCACCACCTACAATCAGTGAGTACTCATCTGCTGGAAAATCGATGTCATCATACATAATGCTATAGCCTGATAGCTTGGCATCATGACCAACAGCTAATGACCCCATGCTTGCTGAATGAGGGGACTTGAAATCACCAAAAACTAGCGCACTGTATTGCGTGGTTAAAGCCATTGCATTAGCACTGAATAATACCAAGCTAAGGCTGAGAATTTTTTTCATAATATTGGCCCTCCGTGGACTGATTTAATAGATTTAAAACATAATAAGAATAACCGAATAAACTGTATTATAATCTACGGCTATTTAATTTTTTTCTCACTAATAATAATGCGAACTTAGAGTTAGTAACCAAGTAGCGTTTCCACATACGACGAGGCTCTTGAATAACACGATATAACCATTCTAAGCCTGCATTTTGCATCCACTTTGGTGCGCGATTTACTTTTCCGGCAACCACATCAAAGGTTCCACCTACGCCCATAACAAAATCCACGCCTAATTTGTCTTGCCATTTATTAATGAAGTTTTCTTTCTTTGGTGAAGTTATGGCAACAAACAGCAATTTAGCCCCAGACTCGCGTATTTTATTTACTACGGCTTCTTCATCATCCCAAAAATAACCATCATTAAAACCAGCAATGGTTAAGTTAGGGTTTTGCTCTTGTACTTTTTTAGCAGTTTTAGTTACAACTTCTTCCGTCGCACCTAAAAGAAATATAGGAAAATCACGTTTCGCACTCATTTTTAATAATTCATGAAAAAGGTCAACACCCGCAACACGTTCTGGTACATCAAAACCAAGAAAACGAGCACCAAAGACAACGCCCATGCCATCAATATTAATCACATCACAGGCTTTTACAGATTCGGCCAATATAGGATCTTTCTGCATGTTGACGATTTTCGCTACATTGACGACAACGTGTTGCACAAAGTGTCCTTGTGCGACCTTATCTTCAATATGAGAGACTGTCTCATCCATTGTTGCTATATCCATTGGTATATCAAGGAATTCAATACGGTCCATTTATTTTTGCACCTAGAGTGAAGAGTTAATTTGTAAATTTCGGAAATAAATATGATTTTTGTTCGTTATTTTTGGGTGTCTATATAAGCCAATTTTCAAATAGTGCTGATATTCATTGTGCATATTAGGACCTTGAAAATAAAAATTACTGTGGTCGTTAATACGTAAACTTAAGGAACCATTATGAGTATTTGACCAATTAAAATGAAAATTAAGTTTATTCCAACTTCCAATCTTTAGAGGTATAGGGACAAAATCGTTGTTATAGGAAATTCCGAAAACGAGTTTGCCATCTAAATATTTGTCATATAGAGCAACCAATGGACTTCTTCCTGGGAAGTTTTGCCATGACTCACCTAAATTTGGGTTGGGTTGGTCATGCCACTGTGTTATGACAGACCATCGACCTTCAGAATCCGGCGTGTACGAAGGTGGAATAAAAACCTCAAACTGATAAATGACTTCATCACCAACATTAAATGGATAATCGATTGCTAACTCAGACCGTCTTCCATTATTTATTTTCTTTTGATTACCTGTTATGTAAAAAACCAACTTATCATCTTCACTTACTATAGTTTCACTATAGATCGATTCAATTACCATTAAATCAGCTAAATCAGTGGCATTGAGTGACTTTGCTACTTCTTGAATTTGATACTTATTGTCTTTAGCATAACTGTTTAAGGTAACGAGTGTTAAGATGAAAAACAGTATTATTCTAGGGTTAACTATAACTTTCATAAATAGACTCCCACTTTGGTAATATGACATCCGAAGTAAAGTTGTCTTTGTATAGTGTGTAACCATTCTCAACTATACTTTCTAGTTGTTTCGGTGAAGAAAGTACGTAATTAAGTTTATTCACTATTTGGTATATTGAACCTGGTTCAACAAGATATCCCGTTTTACCATCAACGATTACTTCAGGTATCGCACCGACTGGCGTAGTAATAACAGGGATCTTACAACCCAAAGATTCGATTAAAGTCATAGGTAAGCCTTCGTTATACGATGGCAGTATCATTACACTACATTTACTTAATAGTTCCGTTTTGGTTGTAGTATCTACCCAACCGTGAAACGTAACACTTTCAGATATGCCTAAATCATCTACTAGTTGTTCTACGCTTTTATTCTCTCCCGAACCGCATAAATGGAGGTGATAAGGTATATCGAGTTGCGAACAAGCCTCAATAAGATCATAAATGCCTTTTCTTTGTATGAATGCGCCAAGAAATAAAATGTGTCCTTTTTCACGAGGCACTAGTTTTTTGCTGATGTCAACATAGTTATTTATAGAAGTAACTGTTCTACCGGAGATTTCTTCAATATAATCTTTCCAGCTATCAGAAAGAACTACGAACTCGTCTACATTGCGAATCAGCCATACAATAAGTCGTTTGGTAATATGGCTGCGAGAAGAATAATATTGCTTAAACTCAGAACCGTGCAGGTGTATGAGTGTACTAACACCAAATAGCTTGGCAATCATGATAAAGGTAAGCTTTCGCCAAAAGCTTCCTTTGTAGGACATGTGGCAATGTAAGATTTTCACATTGTCTTTGATACAAATACCAATTAAAATTAGTGTCGCTCTGAAAAAAAGCCACAAGTCTTGTAGTTTAGATACGCCCTTATGACTGATAATTCGTAAGTGAGAATAATTTTTAAAAAGCCCATTTATTTCGTAGCCTTTAATAACAGAGTCGATACCACCATTTGCTGCAGTTCCTATAGTTACAATGCGCTGTTTCATTTATCTAAACTCCATTTATTAACCAAAGTACCTTCTGACCCATTGAACGAAACAATTTTTGCAGGATTACCGACTACTACAGCATTGTCGGGAACGTCTTTAGTTACTGTTGCATTTGCTCCAATTACTGAATTCTTCCCAATAACTATTCCACCAAGTATACAAGCACCTGGACCTATATATACATTGTCCATAATTGTTGGAAAATTATTTTTTTTCCTTCCTAATGTTACACCATGGAGTATAGTAACATTGCTACCGATAATTACGTCTTTGTCCCAAGCAGTTCCGAACACATGGTACATTGAAAATCCAGGTCCAATCTGAGTACGATAGTTGGCATCTGAAGAATAGGCACGTTTATAGTAAATGAAAAATAGTTTTGGAAAAAAACCAACAATTGGTATATTTGAAAAGTGATTGGCCGCTCTTAACCAAAAAACGAACTTGAAGCCCTTACGGAATAAAATATCTTTAAGGAATATGAGTAGACTAACCTTTCCATTCTGTCGATAAAGGTCAGATTTTACTAAGTAAATAAAACTATATTTCTTCATTTAACGTTCTTTTTATAGTATTTAAATATTGAGATGCAATTTTTGATTCTGAAAAATCCGTAGATCTGATAATTAACTGAGATTTATCAACTAGCGGGCTTTGTGATTCTCTGATAATTGCCTTCGCCATTTCAGTGCTGTTAGAAACAGGTACGAGACGGCCGTAACGACCATTTTCAAGTATCTCAGCAGGACCATAATTACAATCAGTCGATATTACGGGCAGTCCGAAAGCCATGGCTTCTACGATCACATTACCAAATCCCTCCCATGCAGAGCTGAGAACAAAAATATTTGCTGATGAATAATAACTATGAACGTCGTTACTAAAACCGGCAAATGTTATACAATTTTCGATATTTAAATCGGATATTAACTTTTTAAGTTTTTCTGCTTCATTATTGCAAAAAACACCCCCGACAATGGTTAAATGTACTGGAATTGTTTTTGAAACAA
Organism: Aliivibrio sp. S2TY2; assembly: GCF_028765525.1. NCBI lineage: Bacteria > Pseudomonadati > Pseudomonadota > Gammaproteobacteria > Vibrionales > Vibrionaceae > Aliivibrio > Aliivibrio sp. S2TY2. The sequence goes on from NZ_JARACS010000004.1 coordinate 153,277, forward strand.
GCTGAACGGCTTTGATTAATGTAGAGTAGTCTTTTTGTTCACTTATCCTGCCCACTGCAACTAATCGTAAAGTTTCGTTATCTGTCTTGCATGAAGTTAGTTTTTTTTTGGGTTTAAACCTAACTGGGTTATAGATGGTTTCGATAGGAGCCTTAGCTTTAAGTAAAGATGAAACTTGATTGTTTAAACCATTTGAGACACAAATTACCTTATCTGCTAAACGATAGATATATGACACATAGAAGGTTAATAATAATCTTTTTAATTTGGATTTTTTAGCCCAGTGTTCATGCAAAGACGCATGCTCACTTACGATAACTTTACATTTGAATGATGATAAAAAAGAAGATAGTAAACATGCAGCATTTGTATCGGTATAAGCCGATATAATTACATCTGGTCGTTCTTCTTCGATGATTCTTTTTAATGGGAAAATGGATTTCATCGTACGACTGGCTTCTAAAATAATTACTTTAAATCCATTATTTTTAGCGGTAATTATGTTCTCTCCAATGTTGCTATCTACGACAAAAATAATTTCAATTTTTTTGTTTGAATAGAGCTCCTTAGCGACTGAAAGAAAAACTTGTTCTGCACCACCAAAGCCTAACTTTGAAATTCTAAATAGTATTTTCATTTATTAACTGCTTTTTTTAATATTCGATATGTATTTGGAAAACCCAAAATTAGCTTTTTCCTAATATTTAACTTTGAGTCAAAAAGGTATTTTACAAATAATTTTGCAAACGTAATTCTAACTGATATAGGCAAAGATTTACCGTAGTAACATCGGTAAAGTAGATAAGATAAATGTATTTTTAAATAGTCAGAGGTCCGGTTTTTATTGCTAGGAAGTAATAGTAAGAAGTTTAATATATTATCGAAATAATCTGGTTTTATATTTAGTGTTGCGCCATCTTCGTTGATGCGATAGGCGTATAGTGATTTTTTTATATGATAAACAACTTCGATTTCAGAATATATATTTGTTAAAAGCATCATGTCTTCACAAAAATTAACTCCTATTGGAAACTCTTTGTTATCGAATAATGTTGACTTGAATGCTCTAATACATGGGTACCATATTGAACTTAAAAATACATCGTCCTCAACATCTTTAAAATTTATAAGTCCAAACTTATCGTATACAAACCTTTTTTTTGACTCATTAATCTCTTTTTTATTTGAAAACATTGTAAAACCAAACTCGACAACATCTGGTTTGTGTAGATCAATAGCCTTTAGAATGCTTGATGTGTATTGTTCTTGAAGGATGTCATCACTGTCTAAAAATGTTATGTAATCACCTTTGGAAATACACAACGCTGCATTACGCGCAGAACTTACACCTGAATTTTCCTGCCTTTGTAGAACTAGATGTCCAGTTTCGATATAGCATTTATAATTATTTGATATAATATCATAGGTGCCATCTGTAGAGCCGTCATCGATAACGATAACTTCTACTTCAGAATTAAATTGTTGAAAGTATGAGTCTAAAGCTTCCAGAATGTACTTTTCACCGTTGTACACAGGAACGATTATAGATAGGCGCATTATTTAGATCCTATTGTATTTAAAGCATATTTCAAGGCTTTATTGGGGCTGGATACCAACGTTAGATATGCGGTAATTGCATGTTTGAATATGTGTCGAGTTTCTTTAAATAGGGCATAAATTAAGAAGTCGGCTAGGAAATAAGAAAGAATGGATACAATTGCTGCGCCTGTTATACCAAATCTTTCAATAAAAAAATAATTCATGCTTATGCTAAACGTGGCTATGAATAGTGATTTTATAAACTCATACTTAGCAAGGTTTTGGAGTACTAGCATTCTTGAGAACAACGCTGCTGGAAAAATAAACATCCAATTCCAACATAGTATTTCTAGTATGTTTTCAGCTCCGGTGAATTTATAACCATATAATGTCCTAATAATAATATCTGAAAACGCGTATACAGAGATTGATAGTCCAAAACCAAGTGTAAAAAGTATTATAATAATACCTACTACGAATTCTTCATAATCGCTTTGTTGTTGAAAATATTTATTAGACAGTGTTAAGTAGAACGTCATTGTAATAATGTGTCCGATAAATATAAATTGTGTTATCAACCTTGAAGCAGAGCTATAAATACCTGTGTTGGTATCATCAAGTATTGCGGATATAAGTAATATATCTCCCTGCATAAAAATTGGAAAAAGCATTGAAGATCCAATGAGTGGCAATGCTTCTTTCAGGATACACTTAGCTTTTATCGTATCAAATTGCCATTTGTGGTGTTTTAAATTATTAAATTTAATAAACTGCAATAAAAGTATTAGGAACTGGATAAAAGACTGTATAGGAATGAAAATTATTACTAAGTGATAGTCAAAGTTGAAATTTAAAGCATATGCTAAATATATAAGTGCTGATGCTCTCGATATAATTGCTGATATCGCTATTTTTCTTGGTTGATTCACGGCCTGAAAAAATAGCTTAACAACGGTTGCTCTTGAAAAATAGGTTGCTATTAATACAGAGATTGAAATATAGATCAAGCTTATATCGATTGAACCACCATTTATAATCCATATAGATAATAATACAATGGAAGAATATATTATCCAACCAGAACTTTGAACAATTATAGTGGTAAAAATCAGGTTATAGTCGGTGTTATTTTTAGCTAATTCTCTAACGATGATGTGATCTAATCCAAGAACAACTAAAAATATTGCTGTTGCTGATATGGCTTGTATAAAACTCAATTTTCCTAGGTTTTCTGGGCCAAATATACGTGCGACGATAATGACGCTGATTAAGCCAAAAACAATTGCAGTAACGTTTTCTACTGCATACCATGCAGCATTAAGAACGTTCGATAATTTTGACATCTATAGTACTCAAATTCTTTTCTTCGTTATATCTTAAAAATGAAATTAATATTGTAATATACCATAAAATATTGGTAGACAGCAGAAATGATGTTTCTGTGATATTATGGAGAGTTACAAATAAAAATAAGCTGAACATTACTGGAAAGTACCTTGAACTCTTAATGTATATTAAAGAAATCAATGTGCTAATAATGAAATAAATAAATATAGAACAGCCAACTATACCTAATGATAATATCAGGTCGACATATCCGCTATCTGAGGCTGCTAGTTCTTTTACCCATATTGGGTCAGATTCAAAAAGTGGTGAAAAATATATTTCCGAAAATTCTGATTTTCCCCAGACGGAGTTAAATCCAAATCCATATATGATCTTATCTTCAGCGTGTAATAACATGTTTAGCCATAATTTACCTCTGCTCGTCATAAAACTTTCATCTATGTGGTAGTATAAATAATCGAGTATTTCATATCTGTTTGTTATTACAATTAGAGATAGCGCTATTAATATACCAATTAATGCTATTTTCGTGGAAATAATGGTATGTTTAGCAAATTTTACAGGTGATGTTGATATGGATATAGCTAACGTTATGACTAATAAATATAGTAGTATAGATGTCTTCGATGTTGATAAAAAAAGTAAGAAAAACCCAACAATACAAAAATAAAAAGTGATTTTGGAACGTGATTCAATATAATCAAAAGTAAGAACAATTAAACAAAGAGCTATCACTAAACCAAAGTGATTTTTGTGTCCATAAATACCCATCATACCTGAATCTCCAAATGCGCTTCCAAGTAATATAGGAAGTGCAATGAGATTTATAGCAATTATAAAATATGTGCTTTTTCTAAATATATCAAATATGGTTTTAGTCGAATATTTATTTGCTACCATCATGCATGTTAGAACTAGCATAAGTTGAATCATTGATTCTTCTAAACTTTGGTAAGCCCAATATGACCAGGTTGCACTCACTATACAATAAGCAATAATAATAAACAGTACGTGATTGTTTACCATTCTTATAAATAGATCTGGAATTAATTTAAGATTAAATAATAGTAGAATGCTGAAATTCAAAAACAGTATTTTTCTATCGTATAGATTGTGGCCAATTAATAAGAATACTAAAGATAGGAATAACATTGCATTAAGAACACTGGAATGCCTAATATTTAAACTACTCATATACTGATTCTAATTTTACGTTAACAGAGTTGAGGATATAACAATTTGAGCATTTTTTTGAGATACATTTAGCCGGGTTATCTGCAAATGTAGTATTTGATAGAACATCTATTGTTACGACAGAACCTATGCCCATTAATGCTTTGTTACTAATATGTATGTGTTCTTCCAAGCAAACGTTAGGTTCAATATAGGCCTTATTTCCAATGTTCTCTGCTTCACCATGGTTTGAACCGATCTTAGCCGATCTATTGATGGCTATAGATGTTGCATTTTTTATGTATAACCCTGGTCCAATTCTACAATCTTCAGGTACTTGTAGTGAATACTTTATTGAAAGAAGCCTATGGGAAAAGGCTACTAATAGTCTAACAATTAGACTATGACTTAGTAAGAAAGTGTATTTAAATGAACGGTTAGTTATCAAATTCTTTAAAGTTAGCCATATCTTTACTTTTTCAGTGTAGCGATAAAAATCTAACTTAATCAGGTCTATTGGTTTCATTGTAAATACACCTTGCAATTATACGCTTAAATAATGCCGCGAGTATCAATGACAACTTTTGTCGCAAATTGAATTTTATCTGCTGCTTTAAATTGTTTATGATCGACAAGAACCACAATGATGTTGGCTTTTTCTAGTGCGGTTTCAAGTGTAACCTGCTCAACACCTGCATGCACTAAACCTTCAGGCAGGGAATCAACATTCGGCTCGACAGCAAAGATCTGACCAATATTTTTTCCAGCCAATTCTTCGACGATTTGCAGCGCAGGGCTTTCACGTAAATCATCAATATCTGCTTTAAATGCCAAGCCTAAACAAGCAATCACAGGGCGCTTAAACTCGTCTGCTGCTTTTTCGATTTGATCAATCACATAGTGAGGTTTTGCATCATTGGTTAAGCGAGCTTGACGAATAATCTTCGCATCATCTGGGCAACTGTCTACGATGAACCAAGGGTCAACGGCGATACAGTGGCCGCCAACACCAGGTCCTGGGTTTAGAATATTAACCCTTGGGTGACGGTTTGCTAGTTTGATTAGCTCCCATACGTTAATTTTTAGTTTGTCACTGATAACAGAAAGCTCATTGGCGAAAGCGATGTTTACATCACGAAATGAGTTTTCTGTTAGTTTTGCCATTTCTGCAGTACGAGCATTGGTGATAATGCACTCGCCACGAACAAAGGTTTGGTATAACTCAACCGCTCTTTCACTACAGGCTTTTGACATACCTCCAATAACACGGTCATTAGCGATAAGTTCTTGTAAAACATACCCAGGAAGAACTCGTTCAGGACAGTGTGCAACCTTGATGTCTGCGCTGTCGCCTGTATCTTGTGGAAAGCTTAAATCTGGACGAGCTTCTTTTAGCCAAGCTGACAGTTTTTCTGTTGCGCCAACTGGAGAGGTAGACTCAAGAATAATTAAGTTGCCTTTTTCCAATACGGGTGCAATTGCTTTTGCTGCGGCTTCAATGTATTTAAGATCTGGGGCATTACCTTCTTTAAATGGGGTAGGTACCGCAATCATGAAGGCTTCTGCTGGTTCCGGAGTAGTCGTTGCACGTAAATTTCCAGTGGTAACAACACCACGAACGACAATATCTAAATCCGGTTCTACAATGTGAATGTTACCTTGGTTAATGGTATCAACAGCATGTTGGTTCACATCAACACCGATGACTTCAATACCACGAGAGGCGATGACTGCTGCTGTTGGTAACCCAATATAGCCTAGACCAATGACGGAGATTTTTTTAAATGACATGGTTGTTCCTTAACAATGTAATGTCGTTACGATATTTATAATTTTAAGTTTGAAAAGTGTTGTTTAATGCTGTCAATGATACGGTCACACGCTTGACCGTCGCCATATGGGTTATGCGCTCTACTCATTTTTTCATAGTCTGCTTGGTTAGTAAGCAAGTTTTCCACAGCATCGATAATGGCTTGTTTATTTGTTCCGACGAGTTTTACTGTACCCGCTTCAACCGCTTCGGGGCGTTCTGTTGTATCACGCATTACTAATACAGGCTTGCCCAGAGATGGGGCTTCTTCTTGAATACCACCTGAATCAGTCAAGATAATGTGTGCTTGGTTCATTAAGTAGACAAATGGTAAATAGTCCTGTGGTTCAATAAGGTGGACGTTATCGACCCCTTTAAGGATGCGGTTGACAGGCTCTCGTACATTTGGGTTCAGGTGCACAGGATAAAGAACTTGGGTGTCAGGGTGTTTCTGCGCAATCTCAACAAGGGCTTCACAAATACGCTCGAACCCGCCCCCAAAGCTTTCACGACGATGTCCTGTTACAAGAATAAGTTTTTTCGCTGGATCTAACTCTGAAAAATGAGCCGCTAACGTTGCATTGAGATCTTGATCTTGTTCCAGTTTTTTTCTTATGAGAAAGAGTGCATCAATAACGGTATTTCCTGTGGTCGAAATACTGTTGTTATCTATACCTTCGTTCAATAAGTTTTGTTGTGAAGTACTTGTCGGAGCAAAATGGAGTGTCGCTATCGCACCAGTGAGTTTTCGGTTGCCTTCTTCTGGCCACGGAGAATAAATATTTCCCGTGCGTAGGCCTGCTTCAACATGACCGACAGCAATTTGCTGATAGTAAGCGGCTAAACTGGTTGAAAGTGTGGTCGCAGTATCACCGTGAACAAGTACAATGTTAGGTTGAAATTCTTCTAATACGGGTTTAAGTCCCATGAGTATATTTGATGTTACGTCATATAAAGATTGACCAGGTTTCATGATATTTAGATCAAAATCAGGTGTAATATCAAATAAGTTAAGTACTTGATCGAGCATTTCACGGTGCTGTGCAGTAACACATACCTTACTTTCGATACCTTGAGCTTCGCTCAGTTTATGTACCAGTGGCGCCATTTTAATTGCTTCTGGGCGAGTACCAAAAACAGAAAGCACTCTAATTTGTGTCTTCATGGTTATTCCTTAACCTTTATTAGCGTGAGCGTATTGTGAATATTCAGAATAGGTATGTGTGCCTTTCTTGGGTAGCAGAACTCGGTTTAGCACTACGCCATCAATCGTAATTTGGTGCTTTGTAAATAGTGTCATTGTATGTTTATAAACCGATTTACTGGTGCTGTTCACTTTGACGACAAGTAAAATTCCTTGAGTTAATTTACCCACAATAAATGCATCTTTTACCGGTAAGATAGGTGGGGTATCTAAAATAATGCGGTCGTATTTATTTGTTAAATCAGCAATTAATTCTTCAAAAGCAGTACTGCTGAGTAACTCTTGTGGATTTGGGGTAAACATTCCAGCGCTTAACACATCTAAATTAGAGTTATTAACGGACGTAATGCACTCTTCTAGCGGGGTATTCATTAATAAAATATTGCTTAAACCAGGGTGACTATGTGGCAATCCAAAGCGTTCACCAACAGATGGTTTTCGTAAATCACAATCAATAATCAATACTTTTTCTAGTTGAGAGAAAGAGTGGGCAAGGCTTATTGCTGTAGTTGTTTTTCCTTCTCCTGGAACGGATGATGAAATCGCCAATAGTTTCCTTTCTGATTTTGGAAGAATTAAATATAACGAAGTTCGTATTGAATCGATCGATTCTTGAAACAGCGTAAATTTATTATTATTGAATACGTTTGCATCAATCGGAGATTTTTTGTATTTCTTATCTTTAATTACCGGAATTGTTCCCGTTGGTAATAAACCTAGTTTATTTTCAAAATCACGCGCTGAGGTTATTGTGTTATTAAACGCATCGAGACAAATTACTAGTACAACAGCAAAACTGGCACTGGCAATAAATGCAAGTACGACAATCAGTTTACGATTTGGTTTACTAGGAAACTCAGGCACTAAAGCATAATCACTGAAGCGAGCATTAGCAGCACTAAAATCACTGGTTGCTGAGGTTTCTTTTTGGCGAGTTAAAAATAAATCGTACAGTTTTGCGTTACTGTTTACTTCACGTTTGAGCGCATCATATTCACTTTTTACAACGCTTAAGGCTTGGAATTCTCCTTTTTTACTTAATAACTCATTCTTAAGTACGCGTTCTTGTTCTTTGGCGCTAGCAAGCTCTTTTTTGATGCCACTAACCAGTTTCGCGGTTAAAACTTTTATACGGCTTTGAATTGATTGTAATTGTGCATTCGCTTGGATCATTTTGTCGTGCTTAGGACCATAGCGCTTAGATAACTCACTTACTTCTTTTTCTGCATTCGATTCAGCAAGCCTAATATCACGTATTTGAGGGTGGTTAGATATTAAAGAGTTTGCACCAATTGATGAGCTACCTTTGTTGTTATTTAGAGCATTATATAGAGCTTGTGCTTCGATTCGTTTATCCGTTGCTTCTGCAATACGAGTGGTTAAGCTAGATAGCTCCGAACTGGTTAGTGCTTCGATCCCACTATTATCAATTAATTTCTGTTGCTGTAAAAATTGCAGCAGAGTTTGTTCTGAATTATTTAGATTTTGTTTTAGTTCACTGAGTCTTTGGTTTATCCATCCCGTTGCTTGTTCTGTTGCAACTAGTTTTGACTCTAAATTATTTTCTATAAAAGCAAGACCTACTGCATTTGCTATTTTTGCTGCTAATTTAGGATCTTGAGATTCAAAAGAAATGTTAACGAGTTGGGTTTTTCTGATCGGCGAAATGGTCAAACGAGATTTAAATGTTTTTAGTACAACACGATTAATGGCTTCTTGTTTATCCAAAAAATCAATATCGTTACTGGTATCTTTGGAAAAATGCGCTTCTATCAATGGGTGGGACAGTAACTCATATTTTATATTTTCAATAAATCCAGGTTCAGTAACGGTAAGGCTTGGGTTGAACTCTTCGACTTGGTTTAGTTCTAATTTTTCAATAACACGCTGTGCGACTTGGTTGGATTTTAAAATTTCAAATTGAGTGAGATAATATTCTTTTGCGCTAGTATCAATACCAACAACTTCTTCAATTGAGATGGCCCTTTGCTGAGAGGATTCAATTAAAAGTGTAGCGGTGGCACGGTACATTGGGGTAATAGATAATGCGATTAACGCCGCAATAGCCGTACATAATAAGGAAAATAGAGAAATAGAAACCCAACGCTTTTTTATAAGATGGAAATAATATCCAAAATCAATCAATTGTTCTTGTTGTAATGAATCATTCTTAAGGCTAGCCAACATTATTCAGTCCGTTGTTAAATTGCAGAGAGTGGGGTATTAAAAAAAGCTTTGTTCGATAACAATAATGTCACCCGGAGATACGGAAGAAGAGAGCTTAACTTTATTTTTAAGATCATCTTTTCCTGCTTGTGCTATATACACATTTTTACGTGCTGCTCGATCAGTAAAGCCTCCCGCAAGTGCAATCGCTTTATCTACGGTTAGACCTGGTTGGTATTCATAACCACCTGGTTTTTTTACTTCACCATTCACATAGATGCTTCTGAACCCAATAATACTGATACGTACCTTAGGGGAGATCAGGTAGTCACCTTTTAATCCATTAATTATTTCGTTCTGTAGTTGCTCGGTGGTCTTGTTTAATGGCCTCAATTGGCCGAGGTATGGGTATTCAAATGTTCCACTATTGTCGATGTATAGCTCATCAATAGAGAGGTTTTCTTCACCATAAACCGATATTTGGATTTTATCACCAGCCCCAATCGTGTAATTATTATTTATGGCGATAGATTTAAATGAAATGGTCATAAGAAACATGAGCCATAAACTGATTGTAGAAATACGTGCCATTACGATATCCGTTTTGTTATAAATTTAAAAAATCAAACTAGTGGCGATATACCACACGTTTTGGGTGTAAGTATTTGTTGTTATAGAGGAGTCATTATCTTCGTAACGCCATCCCGCTGTAATTTCAGCGTAGTCTCTAAGCTCATACCCAAAAATGAGAGCGGTTTCTACGAGGTCATCTTGACGAGAGCTACTAGAATAATCATCGTTGATTAGTGCAACATTGATGCTGCTATAGAAGTGGGTTTGCCAATAATGCTTCCACGCACCATTAAAGCGCGTTTTGTTGATATAGTTCGCGCCTTGGTCTGGATTTTCTGCTCGTTGAGAGGCGGAAACATTAATCGTTGAGTAATCGAGTGGCTTCCAAGTGACATTGAGATCCCAGCTAAAACCGTTAAAATCTTCTGTGTTGTGATTTTTGTATTTTTTATTTTGCAAACCTAAACGTAATCGGCCTGATGTCTTTCCTGTAATATCCCATTTGGTACCAATAAGGTAATATGCATTTAAATCGTCTTGTGACTGCTTGTTGAAAGGATCACTTAGTCGGTAACGGCGATCAGCTAGATCAACCTCTAACAATAGTTCGGTTGCAGGTCTAATATTGTAATAAAAGGCCATACCACCACCAAACTCATCATAATCATTAAATTTTGAGCTAAATACATCGTTTGGAGAGGAGAGGTTTCGATAGTTTTGATACGTTTTTTTTTCATACTTTAAGTTAGATTCAATACGACCTTTCGCATTTTCTGCACCATAAACATGAGTTAGGTTGGCGTTGTGCAGTGAATACTCGACTGGCTTGCTTGCAATAGTAGAGAATTGATCTCCTGCAAATATACCTGTGCCTCGTTCTTCATGCTCATACAAATAGGTATAGTTAAAACCGATCCCTGAACGTTGATTTATTTGAACAAAATTGTTTGTCATAAACAGATGATCGAGGTAATCATCATCGTGGCTATTGAAGTAGCTGCCTGAATCCATTTGATAAAGGACTTGATATTGATTGCCATTTCTATCTGATTCAACCACTACGCCGGGCTTAACCCTTAGAATATCTGACGACTCAGGTTGTTGGGATGACGAATAGCGGCCAATGTTATCGTTATTCTCTAATGCCATTTCAAATAGAGGGGTAATTTTAAGACCTGATTCGGTAATATACCCATGACTTTTTTCATTGGCATAAACACCACTACTTGCACTTAATAGCGTGGTGGTTATCAGTGCTTTTGTTAATGTCTTCATTACTCGTCCTTTAGTAAGCAGTTTTCCCTGAAAAGCCTTTGAATATGGTTAAGAAAATAATTTTCACATCTAACCAAGTTGACCATGATTGGATGTATTTAAGGTCAAATTCAACACGTTTTTGCATCTTATCAAGCGTATCCGTTTCTCCACGAAATCCTTTGATTTGAGCAAGTCCGGTAATCCCAGGCTTTACTTTGTGTCGTAACATATAGCGCTCAACAATGGTTCGGTATTCTTCATTATGGGCGACTGCGTGAGGGCGTGGGCCGACAATCGACATACGGCCTTGCAATACATTGAAAAATTGTGGAAGTTCATCAAGAGACGTTTTGCGTATAAATGCGCCAAAAGGTGTGATTCTTGGATCGTTCTTTGTCGCTTGTTTAACGATATTACCGTTATCCATTGTACTCATTGAGCGAAATTTCCATACTTTGATTCGGCGTCCATCTAGGCCATAACGGAATTGTTTAAAAATAATTGGGCCAGGTGACGAGAGTTTTACCCCAATCGCAACGCCAATCAGAACTGGGCTGATAAGTAAAATAATGGCGCTTGCAACGACAATGTCTTGTGCTCTTTTTAGCCAACTACTTGAACCATAAAATGGAGTGTCATGGATACTAATGGTCGGAATGTTGCCAATAGCACTGAGTCGTGATTGCATTAAATTATAAATAAAAAAATCAGGGATAAGATAGGTGTTAGCTGTGGTGTCAGAGAAAATACTTAGGTATTGTTTAATGCGCTCACTGGCCTTCATTGGCATCGATATGTAAACATGTTGCACAATACCATTTTGGGAAAGCTTCAACCCTTCAGATACGGTTCCCTGGTAAGGTGCGGGTAAATTATCGAGTGCTAATCGTTCTTTTTCTCGATCATCATAGAAACCGATAACATTAATTCCTAATTCTGGTTGATGTTTAAGTTGATTGGCAAGTTGAATACCGCTGTCAGTGACTCCGATAATAATGGCATCTTTTCGATTATAGCCATAGTTATTCAATGTTCTTAGCACTTGCTTAGCGGCATATCGCCATATGGTGAGTAATATAGGGGTGAGAGTTAACCAAATACCACCAACGACACGAGAGTAGTCAGCACTAACTTTGGAGAAAAATGCGATAACAATTAGTGTGAGAAAGGTAATGAACCAGATCTTACTTAAGCTGAAGACTTCGTCAATAAAACGGTAAACACGCCATGATCGATAGAGGTCATCTCTCTCAGCTACGAACAGATAGGTTAGCATTCCATAAGTAACTATCATTAAGTAGTCTTTATGAAATTCACCAGTATAAAAAATGGAAGAGAAGTATAGAGTAGAAAATATGATAACAGAATCGATTGTTCTGTATATTAGGCCAAGACCTTGATTGTTTTGATGTAATTTAAGATTAGTATCCATACTATAGCCAACAAATAGTTGATTCATCTTTGAGGGGTTAGGGTTATTTAAAAACGCTACCGCCCATGAGTTTCCGGCTCCCAATATGCCATCGTTTTTTTAAAGATTTATGATGTTATAACTTTATAATATGTATTTGGCGTCAAACATCTGACGCCAATATACATGCTAACTTTAATGTGTCAATGTTTCACACGATTTGATTACATTCTTTTTGAAAAACTCGACGCAGAACTCTCTTAGTGGTGGTGTTTTACTGCTATTTGCATTCTTTATGTGCTGTATATTTGTAACTTATTGTTTTTTAGGTTAATAATTTGAGGGGCTTTGTTTTTTAGGGGGAGAGGTGAGCTTGATATAAACCTCAATTTCTTGAGGTTTATCGAATTGATGAGGGAATTCTAACGCTTAGCGGCCATATCACGCAGTGCTTGTTTCTCGGTGTTGCTTAGGAAAGCTAAATCCAATCCGTTGATTTGAATTTGACGCAGCTGTTCTTGAGTTAAACCTACTTTTGGTGCAGCAACTTCATATTCATAAGGAAGTTCAATACCCTCAACAGCAGGATCATCCGTATTAAGACAAACTTTAACACCATAGTTAAGGAAAGTTTTGATAGGGTGCGATTCAAACGAAGCAACCGTACTTGTTTGGATATTTGATGTTAAGCAAGACTCAATACCAATGTTGTTTTTCGCTAAGTATTCCATTAGCTTTGGATCTTCAATCGCTTTTACACCGTGACCGATGCGCACTGCACCAAGCTCGTTGATTGCTTGCCACATACTTTCTGCACCCGCTGCTTCACCGGCGTGAACCGTTACTCGAAGCCCTGCATCACGAACTTGTTTAAAGTGGCTTACAAAGCGATCGCCTGGTTGGCCTAATTCATCACCAGCAAGATCGATAGCAACCAATTTGTTCTTTTGAGTTAGAAGACCATCAAGTTCTTGCTGACAAGCATCTTGACCAAAAGTACGACTCATAATGCCAATTAGGTTTGCTTTTACCCCAAAATCTTTACAGCCAGCTTCAACGCCATCCACTACGGCTTCAACAACGCCTGCAATCGGTAAATTGTGTTTCATTGCCATGTAGTATGGAGAAAAGCGTAATTCAGCGTAATCAATTTGTGCATTCATAGCGTCTTGAACATTTTCGTAAGCTACGCGGCGACATGCTTCTAAATCACCAAGAACCGCCACACCCCAATCAAGTTTAGATAAGAAGGCAACAAGGCTTGGCTCTGCTTCTACGATTTGTACGTGAGGGCGCAATGCTTCAAGATCATAAGCTGGTAATTCTAAGCCAAATTTTTGGCCTAAATCTAAGATAGTTTCAATTCGAATGTTGCCATCAAGGTGGCGATGTAAATCAGTAAGAGGGAGTGTTTTAGTTATCATTATTAACAGTTCCTACAAAAAAGATGTGAATGCGTATAAATATTAAGACTGAGTATAGAGAGACATTATTATGATGTCAGTAGCCGATTGGCTAAAAGCAGCGCAATTTGATGGATTGCGCTTTGATGTTAACTTATTCTGTTGAGGCTGTTCTTTAAAGTATATTATTCAATCTCTTTTAATTTTCGAGTTAAGGTGTTTCTTCCCCAACCAAGCAATTTTGCTGCTTCTTGTTTATGCCCATGAGTATGATTAAGGGCCTTTTCTAATAATATGCGTTCAACATTTGGGATAACTTTATTTAGGATATCCATTTCCCCTTGCTGCAACTGTTTTTCAACCCAATCACTTAATTGCGCTTGCCAATCCTCATTGATGCTTTGTATCGGTGAGCTTGACGTTGCAAATAATTCTTGTGGTAGATCGGCTGAAAGCACTTCTTGGCTGCTTGCCATTACCGTTAACCAGCGACAGGTGTTCTCAAGTTGTCTGACATTACCTGGCCAATCACATTGACTGAGGGCTTTGCTTGCTTCGTTGCTTAGAGTTTTACATTCTATACCAAGCTCTTTGGAAGCGAGGTGCAAGAAATGCTCAGCAAGTTTAGCAATGTCTTCTCGACGCTCCCTTAGTGCAGGAATATGCACGCGAATAACGTTTAGTCGATGAAACAGATCTTCACGGAAGCCTCCATCGGCGACCAGTTTCTCTAAATTTTGATGAGTTGCTGCAATAATTCTGACATCTACTTGCACCGGTGAGTGTCCACCAACACGATAGAATTGCCCATCAGCAAGCACTCGAAGTAGGCGAGTTTGAATATCTAATGGCATATCTCCAATTTCATCAAGAAATAAGGTGCCTCCATTAGCTTGCTCAAATCGTCCCTTTCGAACCGCATTGGCTCCAGTAAAGGCGCCTTTCTCGTGTCCAAAGAGCTCAGATTCAATTAAATCTTTTGGGATTGCCGCCATATTAAGGGCGATAAACTCACTATTTGCTCTTGGGCTGTGACGATGAAGAGCATGGGCAACGAGTTCTTTACCTGTGCCTGATTCTCCGTTGATGAGCACAGAGATAGAGGACCGAGACAAGCGACCAATGGCACGAAACACCTCCTGCATTGCAGGCGCTTCACCAATGATTTCAGGAACATGGTGGGCTTTATTTGGTTTGTTCCCATTTTGTTTCTTCTGCTCTTGGCTGTGAGCGAGTGCGCGCTCAACGAGTGTTAGGGCTTCATCAATATCAAAGGGCTTTGGTAGATACTCAAATGCCCCTTTTTGATAGGCACTAACGGCTGCATCTAAATCCGAATGCGCGGTCATTATAATGACAGGCAGTTCAGGGTAATTTTCTTGAACGTGGTTAAGTAAAGATAGGCCATCCATTCCCGGCATACGAATATCCGATATGAGCACATCTGGCACATTACGCTCTAGGGCTTGAATGACACTTTCAGCATCACCAAAACTTTCACACATCATGTTTGTACTGGTTAAGGTTTTCTCTAATACCCAGCGAATCGAGCTGTCATCATCGACAACCCAAATATATCCTTTGCTCATAAATTGTACTCCGTAGCCACTTAAGTGTGTTATTGGTTATGGTTATTTAAGTGGAAGATAAATAGTAAATACGGTCTTTCCAGGCCAGCTTGTGACGTCAATTTTTCCGTTATGTTGATCGATAAGGTTTTGCGAGATCGAGAGCCCAAGCCCTGTGCCTCCTTCTCGTGCACTGACCATGGGATAGAATAAAGTGTCTTGAATATGGCTAGGTATGCCAGGTCCATTGTCAGTAATATCAATTTTGACAGCAAGGCGATGGCGCTGACCATAAATATTGGTTTGAAAATCAGTACGAGTACGTAAAGTGATAGTGCCATCGGGTTGGTCTTTGAGTACTTCAGCTGCGTTACTAACAATATTGAGGATGGCCTGTTCTATTTGCTCTGCATCCATATCAAAATCGGGCAAGCTAGGGTCATAATCTCGAATGATTCGTACCTGATAACTGGAGTTAAGCTCAATCAGTTGGCGGACTTTTTCAATGACAGCGTGTAGGTTTTCTGGTTTTTTGTGGCCTAATTTTTGAGGCCCTAATAGGCGATCAACTAAGTTTCGCAGTCGGTCTGCTTGCTCAATAATGATTTGAGTGTACTCATGTAATTCAGGTTTTGGCAGCATTCGTTCGAGCAGTTGTGCTGCGCCACGTAACCCCCCTAATGGGTTTTTAATTTCATGAGCCAAACTACGAACCAAGACTTTAGCGGCTTGTTGTTGAGCATGTTGATTAATCTCTTGAGACAAACGGCGTTGTTGTTCGATTTGGCGAATTTCAACCAATAGGTAAAGTGATTTTTCGATCTCAATGGGGCTTGATGTGACTTCAATATAAAGTGATCGGTCATCAATCATGATTTGAACATCACTATCCGTCACGCTCTGGCCTGTTGTTAGCGGTTGCATTAAGGTGGAGAGATCAAATTTAGAGTGGTGAAATAGCTCATCAAAACGATGTTGAGCCATTCGCTGCGCGCTTTGAGAAAAGAGTTGCTCTGCTGCTGGATTGGCATAATGAATAGTACGGTGATCATCCAGTAATAAAATCGCCGTTACTTGGTGCTCAAGCAGCTGTGTTGAAAAGTCCATCGTTAACATCATCGTCCTTGTATCGCAAAACCCATCTTGCACCATTGTAGTGCATTGCACCTTGCTTGTCAGACAGGAACTGAAGCGGTTCCTTTAGTTTGTTGATGGGCGATGCAAAAAAACAGTAATAATAGGTGATGATGCAATTCTCTTGCCGTCTTTCAGAGCAATAACGGTAATGAGGTGGGTTCCTCTATTTATGTTTTTTAGTTTCCACTCGGTGGATGTTTGTGGCGGACCATAAGGTGCACCATCGAGCAGTAACTGTAATTTTTCATTAATGCTGAGCTTACGTGTGAGTTCAGTTAATACGGTGATATGACCTCGAGAACTGCGGATTGTTTCTTCTTGTTGTAAGTTAGTCACTGAGATAGCGAGTGGCTTGAGTTTCTTTTTCATTGGCTTGGTTGTGGGTGCTGTTTTTTTCGAATGTTCAGGCACTGCTGGCGAGGTTTCAAGGCTAGTAGTAGGTGACAAAGAGATCGTTGTTACAGGCCCCTTACTAAGAGGTGCGCTATCACTAAAATGGCGAACGCCCTTACTGTCTTCCCAGGTGTAAATCGTATTAGCGAAAATAGATGCTGAGAGTAAGCTAAAAAGGATGAAAAAAATATAACGCATAATGTCACCATGGTATTGATGTCATAACGATACTGCAGAAATGAAATCTAGGTAAGTGTGAGCCTATTAGAATTACTGTTAAAAGAGAAATTGCCAACATAAAAAAGGCTCGCTTGTGAAGCGAGCCTAAAAATAGCAATTTGATTTCAAACTGTTGCGTCAGAATTAAACTGAGTAATACATTTCAAACTCAAGTGGGTGAACCGCTGTGTTGATTGCTTCAACATCTTGAGACTTAAGTTTGATGTAAGAATCAATAAAGTCATCAGAGAACACGCCGCCAGAGGTTAAGAATTCACGGTCAGTATCTAGCGCTTGTAGAGCAACATCTAGAGACTCAGCTACTGTTGGGATTTCTGCCGCTTCTTCCGCAGGAAGGTCGTACAGATCCTTATCCATAGCTTCACCTGGGTGGATCTTGTTCTTAATTCCGTCAAGACCAGCCATTAGCATTGCTGAGTAGCATAGGTATGGGTTAGCCGCTGGGTCACCAAAACGAACTTCGATACGACGTGCTTTCGGGCTTGGTACCACAGGGATACGGATAGAAGCAGAACGGTTACGTGCAGAGTATGCAAGCATAACAGGTGCTTCAAATCCAGGAACAAGACGCTTGTATGAGTTTGTTGATGGGTTAGCAAATGCGTTGATTGCACGAGCATGCTTGATGATGCCGCCAATGTAGTAGATAGCCATTTCAGATAGGCCGCCGTACTTATCACCAGCAAACAGGTTTACACCGTCTTTTGCTAGAGATTGGTGAACGTGCATACCAGAACCGTTATCGCCAACCAGTGGTTTAGGCATGAAAGTCGCTGTTTTACCGTAAGCGTGCGCTACGTTATGAACAACGTACTTATAGATTTGAGTCTCATCTGCTTTTGTTGTTAGTGTGTTGAAGCGTGTTGCGATCTCATTTTGACCAGCAGTTGCTACTTCATGGTGGTGTGCTTCAACAACAAGGCCCATTTCTTCCATGATTAAACACATAGCAGAACGGATATCTTGAGAAGAATCAACAGGAGCTACTGGGAAGTAACCGCCTTTAACACCTGGACGGTGGCCTTTATTGCCGCCTTCGTATTCAGTACCTGAGTTCCAAGCTGCTTCGATATCGTCAATTTTGAAGAAAGAACCAGACATGTCAGTGTTGAAACGAACATCATCAAATAGGAAGAATTCTGGCTCAGGACCGATTAGCACAGTGTCAGCGATACCTGTTGAACGCATGTATTCTTCAGAACGCTTAGCGATAGAGCGTGGGTCACGATCGTAACCTTGCAGTGTTGCTGGTTCAAGAATGTCACAACGAATGTTTAGTGTTGGATCCGCTGTGAATGGGTCAAGTACCGCACTTGCTGCATCTGGCATCATTACCATGTCAGATTCGTTAATGCCTTTCCAGCCTGCAACTGAAGAACCATCGAACATTTTACCTTCTTCAAAGAAGTCGGCGTCAACTTGATGAGAAGGAATTGAGATATGTTGCTCTTTACCTTTTGTATCGGTAAAGCGTAAATCAATAAATTTTACTTCGTTCTCTTGAATTAGAGCTAATACGTTTTCTACTGACATGTAGGATAACCTCCAGTGTTATAATATAAATATTGGCCAGCTAAGCTGTTATTTACTATGTAGCTAGAACTGTGCCAAAAGTAATAATCCTTTATTATTAATGACTTGCGTTTTTAATTTACTAAAACCCATCTTTAACTGCACTAATTTGATCCCTGTTTGCACCATTATTGTGCGTTGCAATAGGAAAGTGCAGATAAAAATAAATTGTCATTAATTACTTCTATCCGCTATTCAGCAGTGAAATGGAAAATTTGTCAATCTAATTCCAACATAAAATTAAATTATTAGTAACAATGCTGCTCTTAAGGTATTGATAAATATATCCTTTAGTTTTTTGGTAAAGATAATAAAGTTATTAGCTAGATTGCATAAACCTCGCTAGAGTTGGTCGTTTTTACAGCGTTTTTTGGGGCTGTATTAAATTAATTTAAAAATAATTGTGTCTTTAATCACATATTTCGTGGGTTTTGCGCTAAAATCTGTTAAATTATTGACCGTTTTTAAACCAAGTAGTGCCAATGGTGGCTCTACATGCTCTGAGTGAATTTGAATCCATGTCTACTCCACAGATTGATAAACTAAGAAATATCGCAATTATTGCGCACGTTGACCACGGTAAAACAACCTTGGTTGATAAGCTATTACAACAATCAGGCACACTAGAATCATCTCGTGGTGAGACTGAAGAACGCGTAATGGACTCGAACGACATCGAGAAAGAGCGTGGTATTACGATCCTTGCTAAAAATACAGCAATTAACTGGAACGATTACCGCATCAACATCGTAGATACTCCTGGACACGCCGATTTCGGTGGTGAAGTTGAGCGTATCATGTCTATGGTTGATTCTGTTCTTCTTATCGTAGATGCTGTTGACGGCCCAATGCCTCAAACGCGTTTCGTTACACAAAAAGCATTCTCACACGGTCTTAAGCCAATCGTTGTAATCAACAAGATTGACCGTCCTGGTGCTCGTCCTGATTGGGTTATGGATCAAATCTTTGATCTATTCGACAACTTAGGCGCAACTGATGAGCAACTAGACTTCACTACTGTTTACGCATCAGCACTTAACGGCTGGGCGACAATGGAAGAAGGCGAGACTGGCGAAAACATGGAACCATTGTTCCAAGCAGTAGTTGATAACGTAGATGCGCCAAGCGTAGACATCGACGGTTCTCTACAAATGCAAGTTTCTCAACTAGATTACAACTCTTATGTTGGTGTTATCGGTGTTTGTCGTGTTACTCGTGGTTCTGTAAAAGCAAACCAACAAGTAACTATCGTAGGCGCAGATGGTTCTAAGCGTAATGGTAAAGTAGGTACAGTTCTTGGCTACCTAGGTCTTGACCGTCACGAAGTTGAAGTTGCAAATGCTGGTGACATCATTGCAATCACAGGTCTTGGTGAGCTGAAAATTTCAGACACAATCTGTGACGTAAACAACGTTGAAGCGATGAAGCCACTGTCTGTTGATGAACCAACAGTAACAATGACTTTCCAAGTAAACAACTCACCTTTCGCTGGTAAAGAAGGTAAGTTCGTTACTTCACGTAACATCCTTGAGCGTCTAGAAAAAGAACTAGTTCACAACGTAGCATTACGTGTTGAGCAAGCGTCAGATCCAGATAAATTCCGCGTATCAGGCCGTGGTGAACTTCACCTATCTATCCTGATCGAAAACATGCGTCGTGAAGGTTTCGAGCTAGCAGTATCTCGTCCAGAAGTTATCATCAAACATGATGAAAACGGTGTTCTAACAGAACCGTTTGAAACAGTAACTATCGATGTTATGGAAGAGCACCAAGGTGCAATCATGGAAAACATCGGTATCCGTAAGGGTGAGCTAACAGATATGGCTCCAGATGGTAAAGGCCGTATTCGTATGGACTTCATGATGCCTTCTCGTGGTCTTATCGGTTTCCAAACTGAATTCCTAACAATGACGTCTGGTTCTGGTCTAATTTACCACTCGTTTGATCACTACGGTCCACACAAAGGTGGCGAAATTGGTCAACGTGCTAACGGCGTATTAATCTCGAACGGTATGGGTAAAGCAGTAACTTACTCTCTATTCAACCTTCAAGATCGTGGCCGTTTATTTGCAGAGCACGGTGATGAAGTATATGAAGGTCAAATCATCGGTATTCATAACCGTGCTAACGACCTGACTATCAACTGTCTACGTGGTAAGCAACTGACTAACGTACGTGCATCTGGTACTGATGAAGCTCAAACGCTTTCTCCTGCTATCAAATACACACTTGAGCAAGCTCTAGAATTCATCGATGATGATGAACTAGTAGAAGTAACACCAGTAAGCATCCGTATCCGTAAGCGTCATCTTACAGAGAACGATCGTAAACGTGCTGGTCGTGCACCTAAGTAATTATTGATTCGGATTTAACTTTAGTTAAATCACAAATCAAATAAAATTTAAAATCCCTTTGCAGTTGACTGCAAGGGGATTTTTTTTATCTGTTATGATGTACAAAGGCCGATATTTTTAAAGAGTGAATTGATGGAAGAAAAAATCAAACATAAGCTAAGGATTAGCTGGTCATATCTGCTTTTCTTAAAGCAACGGATTATCCATGACAGACTAACCGTCAGTGCCGGATATATGGCCTACATTACGTTATTGTCTTTGGTGCCGTTAATTACCGTTTTATTGTCTGTATTGTCGCAATTTCCAATCTTCTCTGGTGCAGGAGACACAATACAGGCATTTGTGATTCAGAATTTTGTACCCGCTGCCAGTGATGCAGTTGAAGCCAGTTTAAAAGAGTTTATTTCTAATACAGGAAAGATGACGGCGGTCGGTTCTGGATTCTTATTTGTTGCTTCAGTAATGCTGATTTCTGCTATCGATAAAAGTTTGAATTATATTTGGCGAGTAAAGAAAAAGCGTCGTCCAATGTATTCATTTTCTTTGTATTGGATGATCTTAACTTTAGGCCCTTTATTGGTCGGTGCAAGTTTAGCTGCGACGTCATATGTGACTTCACTAAAGATCATGGATGATGAAATAGTGTCGAGTTTTTACCGGACTTTATTAGGTTGGTTGCCTATCATATTGTCGTTCTCAGCATTTGTTGGTTTGTATTTATTAGTGCCGAACAAAAAGGTTCGAATAACGCATGCGCTTGTTGGAGCTATGTCTGCAGGTTGCTTATTTGAGTTTAGTAAAGTGGGGTTTGCGCAATACATAACACAATTTCCATCGTACCAAGTGATTTATGGCGCGTTGGCTGCGGTACCCATTTTATTTGTTTGGGTTTATTTATGTTGGATTATTGTCTTAATTGGCGCTGAAATTACAGCAAGTCTCGGCGAGTTTGAGGGATGGAGAGCTGGTAAGGTAAGCACTAATATATTGGAATCAGACATTAAAGCATTAACAGAACAACAAGGGTTGATAGAAAGTGATAGCACTGATCCAGAGAGTAAGTGAAGCTGCTGTAAAAGTAGATGGCGAGATTACCGGTGAAATTAATCAAGGTTTATTAATTTTATTAGGCGTTGAAAAAGAAGATGATGAAGCAAAAGCTAAGCGTCTAATGGAAAGAGTATTAACTTACCGAATCTTTGAAGATCAAGACGGTAAGATGAACTTAAATGTGCAACAAGTAAATGGTAGCGTATTGGTTGTATCGCAATTTACGCTACCTGCAGATACCAAGAAGGGCACTCGCCCAGGTTTTTCAAAAGGGGCGCATCCTGTGGATGCAGAGCGCTTATATGACTACTTCTCTGACTTATGTGAAGAGAAGTTACATACTCAAAGAGGACGTTTTGCTGCGGACATGAAGGTGTCGCTAGTGAATGATGGTCCAGTGACGTTTTGGTTGCAGGTTTAAGGGTAGAGATTAGGTTCGAGGAGTAACGGCTGAGAGTTTAGATTCGCTTGCTGTTTTGCTCCTCCCTCTTAGTAAGGGGGAGGTTGGGAGGGGGTCAAGAACTAACAGCGTATAATCAAGGTGGATTGGTATTCAATTCTACTTGTCTCGCAATGACCCCTCCCTAACCCTCCCCTTATTAAGGGGGAGGGAACAGTATATTTTACGCTGAAATCACAACGATCACCCTTGAGCCCAGCAAGGGAGCTTGCGACCGATCTGAACCCTTAGCTCTTTCTCACCCTTAACAACAATAAAAGGATTTATATGTTTCGATTGATCACACCAACCACAGACGCGGAATTAAAAGCGTATTACCATTTTCGTTGGCAAGTATTGCGTGAGCCCTGGCGTCAGCCTGAAGGCTCTGAGCGTGATGCGTATGATGACATGAGCCAACATCGAATGATTTTAGATGGTCGTGATCAACCTGTCGCAGTAGGGCGTTTATATTTAACGCCTGATAATGATGGCCAAATTCGCTATATGGCCGTTGCAGCACATTGTCGAGGCAAAGGTATAGGCGCATTGATTTTAGTGGCTCTGGAGTCTTATGCGCGCCAAGAGAATGCTAAACGTCTGGTATGTAATGCTCGTGAAGATGCAATTCCTTTCTATGTGAGAAATGGATTTACTAACCAAGGTGAACTGAGTGATGAGAGAGGCCCAATTCGTCACCAACAAATGCTTAAACATTTAGATCCTCTGGCTGATGTACTTCGACGTCCAGATTGGTGCGCAGAGCTTCAAAAACGTTGGGAAAATGAAATTCCAATCAGTGATAAAATGGGCATAAAAATCACTCAATATACAGGTTATCGCTTTGAAGTCAGTGCGATTTTAAATGCGAATCTAAATCCGCATAATACGATGTTTGCAGGCAGCATCTTTACGATGGGAACCCTGACTGCTTGGGGGATGGTATGGCTGCTGCTAAAAGAGCAAGGTTTAGATGCAACCAGTATTATGTTGGTAGACAGTCATATTCGTTATCGCCAACCGATCACCGAAAATCCAAAAGGCATTACGTCATTAAACTGTTTGCAAGGGGACTTTGACCGCTTGAAATTAGGCAAGAGAGCCAGAGTGAAAGTGAAGGTTGATTTATGTAATGGGGAGCAGCCAGCGGCCGAGTTTTCAGGAACGTTTATGTTGATGAGGGATTGAGAGTAGGACGCAACAAGTTGCTGAAGGGCGCTTCGCTTGAGGACGGACTTCGTCCTAAAGGATTCAGGAAGAGCAAGAGCAGAGCTCAGAGGTTTTCTTTTTGGCTTTTAGCTCCTCCCCCTTACTAAGGGGGAGGCTGGGAGGGGGTCAAGAACCAACAGCGTATAATTAAGGTTGATTGGTACTCAATTTTACCTGTATCGCAATGACCCCTCCTTAACCCTCCCCTTATTAAAGGGAGGGAACAGTATTGTAATCTCTATTGTAATCTCTGAAATCACAACGATCACCTCTGAACTCTGCAAGGGAGCTTGCGACCGATCTGAGCCCTAAGCTCTAGCCCCTAATCCGCCGCCTGCATTCTTGCCCACCACGCTTCATCCGCCACGATCTGCCCAGTTTCATCAAGCTGCGGTAATTCAAGGCCTTTACGTTTGGCTACTTTCGCAAGTACAGGGTGGCCACGCTCAAACAACACCTTATTGATGTACTCTTTTGGTAACATACTCTCTTCACGGTCATACATACCGGCTAAATCGCGTTGACGTTGTGCTTCATACAAAACTAATGCACTAGCAACAGAAACATTCAGAGATTGCACCATACCGACCATAGGAATAATAATATCCTGATCTGCGAGGGCTAAAGCTTCTTTGCTGATCCCAGTTTTTTCACTGCCTAAAATGATAGCGGTTGGCTTGGTGTAATCAATTTCACGAAAATCGACGGCCGTATCAGACAAGTTAGTTGCTAAAATTTGCATGCCTTGCTCTTTTAAAACAGCAACAGCATCCTCAATACTCTTATGAGTTTCAACATCAACCCAGTTACGAGCCCCAGCTGAGGTATGCCCTAACATTTGCATTTGCTCTGTTGGCCATACCGCATGAATCTTATGGATGCCGGTTGCATCGGCTGTACGAACAATGGCAGAAACGTTATTGGATTTATGGGTTTCTTCTAAGCACAGAGTAAGATCAGTTTGACGAGCTTTTAATACGGAAGTAATTCGTTGATAGCGTTCTAAGTTCATGATTTTTATTTCTTGAAATAGGTGAGTAAGAGCAGGGCGCAGCAAGCTGCTTAAGGTTGCTTCGCTTAAGGAAGACTTCGTCCCACAGTCGCTACGCTTGAGAAGAGCAAATTAAAGAGATTACTATCTTTTTATTGATCTTGAATGTTTAAGCGTAGCGTCCTCAGGCAGCTTGCTGTTCCTTAAGCGAAGCGCCCTTAAGACGAAGTCGCACTGCCTTTAGTTCTTATGCCTACGAACTTTCAGTGCGTGTGGCATAACACGAATTCGACGCATGATCTCCGCTAAGTGCGTACGATCTTTAGCCGTTAATTCAACCGTAATTGTGTATAAACGGCCGTCTTTCTCTTCGGTACTAATACCACGGATATTTGAGCCCGTACCTGCAATTACATTGGCTAAATCGGCTAATGCACCTTGGTGGTTCTGAATATCAATATCCAGAGCAGTTGCGAATTCTTGATCGAACTCATCAGCCCACTCAACGCCCATGTACTTATCAAGTTCTTTTTGATAACCACGAACGTTTGCACACTCTTCCATGTGAACCACAAGACCACGGCCAGGGCTTACATGAGCAATGATGTGATCGCCAGGAATTGGACGACAACAATTAGCGAAGGTCAGCAAGATACCGTCAGCACCACGGATGGGTAATTTTTTACCTGTACTGGTTTCAATGTTTGATGAGTCTTGCTCTGTTAGTTCATCCGCATCGCCAAGTAGACGACGAGCAACCACAATACTCATTAACTCACCAAGACCAATGGCCGCCAGTAAATCCTCAGTGTCTGCAAGCTTAAGATCAGACAGAACATGAGTAATGTTATCTTGTGAAATATCATCCAGAGATACATTGTGGCCCAGCGCATGGTTAAGTAGACGGCGACCTAAAATCACAGAGTCTTCTTTACGCATGGTTTTCAGTACTTGGCGGATCTTAGTACGAGCTTTTGAGGTCACTACATAGTTTAACCAAGCTGCATTTGGACGCGCACCTGGAGCACTGATGATCTCAACCGTTTGGCCGCTTTTCAGTGGTTTACTTAGAGGGTAAGGTTGACGGTTAACGCGTGAACCAACACAGCTGTTACCAACATCAGAGTGAACGGCATAAGCAAAATCAACCGCAGTTGCGCCAACAGGCAGTTCAAAAATGCGGCCTTTTGGTGTGAAGACGTAAATTTCGTTCGGGAATAGATCCGATTTTACGTTTTCAATAAATTCAAATGAGCTACCTGCACTTTGTTGAAGTTCAAGTAAGCTTTGCATCCAGCGCTGAGCGCGGATTTGAGCGGTAGTACTAGAGTTATCACCCTCTTTGTACGACCAATGTGCCGCTACACCTTTATTTGCCATTTGTTCCATGTCTTCAGTACGGATCTGTACTTCAACTGGAACGCCGTGAGGGCCAACCATAGAGGTATGAAGAGATTGATAACCATTGGCTTTTGGTACAGCAATGTAATCTTTAATACGGCCTGGGCGAGGCTTATAAATACTATGAACCTGGCCTAGTGCGCGATAACACGTATCGACATTGTCAGTAATCACTCGGAACGCGTAGATATCCATAATAGTATGGAAACGCTGCTCTTTATTTTTCATTTTATTGTAAATAGCGAACAGGTTTTTCTCTCTACCAATCACTCGACCTTTAATGCCAGCTTCAGCAATACGGCCTTCAATTTCTGAGTGAATTTTTTGGATCATCTCTTTACGGTTACCACGAGCTGACTTTACCACTTCTTTTAATACGCGATAGCGATTTGGGTAAAGGGCTTCAAAACCTAACTCTTCAAGTTCAGTTTTAATGTTGTGGATACCAAGGCGATGCGCCAAAGGAGAGAATATTTCTAAGGTTTCACGAGCAATGCGACGACGTTTATCAGGGCGTAATGCACCTAATGTACGCATGTTGTGGGTACGGTCAGCAAGTTTGATCAAAATAACGCGGATGTCTTGCACCATCGCCATGACCATTTTTCGGAAGTTTTCAGCCTGTGCTTCTTTTTTATCGCGGAACTTGAGTTTGTCCAGCTTAGAAACGCCATCCACTAATTCAGCAACCGTATCGCCAAATTGTTCTGCTAGCTCTTCCTTGCTAACTTCAGTGTCTTCAATAACATCGTGAAGCAGTGCAGCCATTAGCGTTTTATGGTCGAGTCGCATTTCTGCAAGAATACGAGCCACAGCTACTGGGTGAATGATGTAAGGTTCGCCACTTGAGCGAGTCTGCCCTTCATGGGCCTCTTTTGCTACCAGGTAAGATCGACGAAGAGCCTCAATGTGAGGCTCTGGCAGGTAATCTTTGGCAACATCTTTCAGGCTATCGAATAAATCCAAATTTCGCCCCGTCAGGTTTGCTGTAATTTATAATCTATAAAAGATTATAGAGATTAACGATTGTGTGTGATTGAGCTTACTGCTGCTAATTCAGCGGCATCTTGCTCTTGTTGCTCTTGACGTTCACGAGCATCAAGTAATTCTTTAGTGATCAGGCCTTCTTCAATTTCACGAAGAGCGATAACAGTCGTTTTATCGTTCTCTTCAGGCACTAGCGCATCTTTACCACCAGTTTGCATTTGACGTGCGCGACGAGATGAAACTAAAACAAGGTCGAAACGGTTGCCGATTTTTTCAACTGCGTCTTGAACGGTTACACGTGCCATGAGGACTCCAATTTATTAACAAAAATAGTTATATGTTGAGAAAGTATACAAGTAACTAGTATAAGTTTCTAGCTAGGGTTACGAGATACTAATAGAAATACGAAGAAATTAGTCGGCTAATAGCGCGTCTAACATGCCTTTGTATTTCATAGTTTGTTTGTCTTGCTTTAAACGCTCTGCACGGATAATGGAACGGAAGTCCATTTGTGCAGTATCAAAGTCATCATTAATAATCACATAATCGTATTCATCATAGTGAGAAATTTCTGACTTTGCTTCGCTCATGCGCTTAGCAATAACAGCATCGCTGTCTTGACCACGTGCATTTAGGCGTCGTTCAAGTTCTCCATTTGATGGAGGTAAAATGAACACACTTTTTGCTAAAGGCATTTGTTCACGGATTTGACGAGCGCCTTGCCAGTCAATGTCCAAGAATACATCAATGCCTTTATCAAGCGTTTCTTCGATCCATACACGAGAGGTTCCGTAATAATTACCAAACACTTCCGCATATTCTAAGAATTCATTTTTTCCAATCAACTCTTCAAAATGCTCTTTCTGAATAAAGTGATAATGAACACCATCAGTTTCTCCTGGGCGCATACCACGAGTAGTATGAGACACAGAGACTTTCATAGCATAAGTTGGGTTGCTTTCTAACAGTGCCGAGATCAAACTCGACTTACCAGCACCACTTGGCGCTGACACAATATAAAGTGTACCTTTACTCATGATGGATTCTCTTGGGAGTTATGGCATTTCTCTTTACGTTACACTTTAAAAGGTAAAATAAAGATGGATGCGAAGCATAGAAAATTGGGTGGCGAAGAATAGCACAATCGAGAATTAATTTGAATGAAATAAATACGCTAATTGAAATAATAATTTTGTGTTAACTTGGCTTGGCACTATCATTAGAGCGTAACCAATTAATTATCATATTTATTATAGCAATAACGGTGGATAACTCCTTATGCCTTCTCATTTACCCAAATCATTTAGTAAGCCTTTCTTAAAAGTATTTCATATTTTAGAAGCGATCCTGTTGGTTGCGATAACGTTAGCGACCTTATTTGCGATGGTGAATGAATTTATTCATGTTTTTGTTGAGCAGCAAATTCAGTTAACTGATATTTTATTGATGTTTATCTATCTTGAAGTGTTGGCCATGGTGCAGCAATTTGTGATGAACGGAAAAATCCCGGTGCGTTACCCTATCTATATCGCTATGATGGCCATTGCTCGTTACATCACGCTAGGAATGAAAGAGATCGATGCGGTATTAGTGGTTTGGTTGGCGCTAGCGGCCTTTATCCTTGCAGCAGCGACATTATTGATCCGTGTTGGGCATCATTATTGGCCGTATGAAATAAACGAAAACAAACATCATGATGAGTAGTGAGTAATTCCAATCCAGATAATAAAAAGCCTCGAAGATATGCATCAACGAGGCTTTTTTGTAAGCGATGATCAGAACTGATTATTCAATATTCTGAATTTGTTCACGCATTTGTTCGATAAGTACTTTTAACTCAACACCCGATGCTGTGATGTCTGTGCTAATAGATTTAGACGCCAGCGTATTTGCTTCACGGTTAAATTCTTGCATCATGAAATCAAGTTTACGGCCACAAGCGCCGCCTTTCTTCATTACGTTGGTTGTTTCTTTTACGTGTGAATCTAAACGGTCTAGCTCTTCAGCTACGTCAGATTTTTGAGCAAGAAGGATAAGCTCTTGTTCAACACGAGAAGAGTCTAATTCAATTTTCGCATCTTCAAATTTAGTTAGCAGACGGTTACGTTGCCATTCTAGAATCTCAGGCATACGAGCACGAACTTTTGCGGCTTCTTCAGTGATCGCATCTAAACGCTGAACGATCAGTGCTTTCATGTTTTCGCCTTCGCTCGCACGTGCTTCAACAAAATCATTCACAGCCAGTTCAAATTCCGCCAATAATTCTTTATTGATTGAATCGAAATCTTGCTCTGGTGCTTCCATCACACCTTGCCATTGCAGAACTTGGAAAGGGTTAATGCCGCCTTCGCCAGATTCTGTTTTCACCCACTGCGCCGCTTTAATTACTTGGCGAGCTAAATCTTCATTAATTTTTAGTTCGTTGCTTGCTGCGTTGTTTGCTTCAAAACGTAGATGACATTCTACTTTACCGCGAGCAAGACGCTTACGGAAACGCTCACGAAGAACAGGCTCTAAACCTCGGAACTGTTCTGGCATACGGAAATAAGTTTCTAAATAACGTTGGTTCACTGAGCGGATTTCCCACACAGCGTTACCCCAATCAGCTTTTACTTCGCGGCGTGCATAAGCCGTCATACTGTAGATCATGTAAGCGTCCTCAAATCATCAATAGGAAGGATGATGAATAAAATATCGCAATACTATAACAGATAAGCGCAATAGTGAGTAACTAGAGAAACGGGAGCTATGCTTTATTATACGAGTTCGGTATAATCGCCGACAATTTGTCATAATCAAGGTATCTGCCATGCGTCCTAGCGGAAGAACAGCTCAGCAAGTCCGTCCAATTACTCTTACTCGTAACTTTACTGCACACGCAGAAGGCTCTGTATTAGTTGAATTTGGTAATACAAAAGTAATTTGTACTGCAAGTGTTGAAGAAAATGTTCCTCGCTGGTTAAAAGGCAAAGGTAAAGGTTGGGTAACGGCTGAATACGGCATGCTACCTCGCGCAACACACACTCGTAATCGCCGTGAAGCAGCAAGCGGTAAACAAGGTGGTCGTACGATGGAAATCCAACGTTTGATCGCTCGTAGTTTACGTGCAGCCGTTGACCTAGAAGCACTAGGTGAGCAAATGATCACAGTTGACTGTGACGTTATTCAAGCTGACGGTGGTACTCGTACGGCATCTATCACAGGCGCAAGTGTTGCATTAGCAGACGCTATCAATCACATGATTGCATCGGGCAAGTTAAAGACGAACCCTATGAAAGGCCATGTTGCTGCGGTTTCTGTTGGTATCTACAACGGCGAAGCGATTTGTGACTTGGAGTATGTAGAAGACTCAGCAGCCGATACCGATATGAACGTCGTAATGATGGAAGACGGTAAGATGATTGAAGTGCAGGGCACGGCAGAAGAAGCGCCGTTCTCTCACCAAGAATTGTTAGACATGCTGGCTCTGGCGCAACAGGGCATCAATGATATCATTGAGAAGCAGAAAGCGGCGTTGGCCGAATAATTGATTTTAATGGCTCCTGATTCAGGGGCTATTTTTTTATGTGTTAAGAGCTGAGTTCTAGGATTCAGGACGCTACGCTTGCAGGTTTCAGGTGTACTCGCTTTTGACCTTCCTGAAACCTGAGACCTGAACCCTTTGCTCTTATAGGAGCGAAGCGGTCTAGTTTCTAGTTAGCGTAGCGTATAGTTTTTTATTTTAAATATCACAATACCAAAAAGAGAGAATGAAAATGAAAGCATACCAGCGTGAGTTTATTGAATTTGCCCTTGAGAAAGAAGTACTAAAATTTGGTGGGTTTACTTTAAAGTCAGGCCGCACAAGCCCATATTTTTTCAACGCTGGCTTATTTAATACCGGTCGTGATCTAGCGCGTCTAGGTCGTTTTTACGCGGCAGCATTGGCAGACTCAGGTATTGATTACGATGTATTATTCGGCCCAGCGTATAAAGGTATCCCAATCGCTACAACCACAGCAGTAGCGCTAGCGGATCACCATGACACAGATAAGCCATACTGCTTTAACCGTAAAGAAGCAAAAGATCACGGTGAAGGTGGCAACCTAGTCGGTAGTGCTCTTGAAGGTCGTATTATGCTAGTGGATGACGTGATTACGGCTGGTACCGCAATCCGTGAATCAATGGAAATCATCCAAGCAAATGGTGCTGATCTGGCTGGTGTTCTTGTTGCGATTGATCGCCAAGAAAAAGGCAAAGGTGAGTTATCTGCGATTCAAGAAGTTGAACGTGATTTTGGTTGTTCAATTATCTCAATCGTAAGCTTAACTGACTTGATCTCATTCTTAGAAGAAAAAGGCGGTAATGCTGAGCAACTTGAAGCGGTAAAAGCGTATCGTGCAGAGTTTGGTATCTAATTTCAAACACCAAACAATAAGGCACTAATAACGCCTTTTCAATAGAGAACGATAAGTGGTTGGCTTCGGCTCAGCCACTTTTTTTATTTCTGGCTCTGCTGTTTGTGGTGGTGTCATATCAACATTTAGCCACTGTTTCATGTTTTGCCATAGTGGTTTATCTAAATCAGGGTGATGAATCAAAAAGCTGTTTTTTTCAGAAAACATATTTTGATATGCCTGACTTTCCGACATGGTTCCTAATAAAGGATATTTCATGTGTTGTAGTACTTTATTGACGAACTCAGTGCCTTGTTTGTTTTCTTTACAACGAGTGATCACAAACGCAAGCTCAACATTGTTTTGTTTAAAAGCAGGAGATTTAATTAAATCTTTAATAAACCCTAGCATAGAGTGGACATCAATGGGTGAGGGTTGTACCGGAAAGACAATTTTATCCACCATTGAAATGTATTTTTCCATCTCAAATTGACTAAAGTTAGAAGGCGAATCAATTACCGTAATTCGAGTATCTGCTTCTAATCGCAAAGCTAAAGAAAAAGGCACATTAGAAGAAGGTAAAAATTTAGTTGTTCTAACCCCATCGTTTTTGCTTCCCCAAAAGTGACTAGTACCCTGAGGGTCGAGATCGATAATTTCAGTTTTTACATTCTGATGAGCGTAGAAAGATGCCATTGCAATCGCAAAGGTTGATTTCCCAGCACCACCTTTACGGTTGATAACCAGAACCTTTTTGCATTGTGCTCGTTTATATCCGACTAACATATTTACTCACTAATCTATCGTGCCCATGATTGTTATTAACTAAATAGTCAATATGACATGTAAAGCTATCTTAATTCTTTATTTTATACGTAAAATTTGAAGCTGTTACATAAAAAGTAACAATTTCACCTCTCATTTTTTATGAAATAGCACTTCTATTGCTTAAAGTTACGAGTAAACTGAAATAAGACATATATTGAGGTTAAGCCCATGCAAGAAAACCATAAGATTTTAGTAGTTGATGATGATGCTCGCCTTCGTTCGTTATTAGAGCGTTATTTATCAGAGCAAGGCTTTCAAGTACGTAGTGTAGCTAATAGTGAGCAAATGGATCGCTTATTGGCTCGTGAAACGTTTCACCTAATGGTATTGGACTTAATGTTGCCAGGTGAAGATGGCCTATCTATTTGCCGTCGTTTACGCAGCGCGAACAATATGTTGCCGATTTTAATGCTGACAGCAAAAGGCGATGAAATCGATCGTATTGTTGGTTTAGAAGTGGGTGCAGATGATTACCTTCCAAAACCATTTAATCCACGTGAACTATTAGCGCGTATTCGTGCGGTTCTGCGTCGTCAAGTAATTGAAGCACCTGGAGCACCA
Organism: Aliivibrio sp. S2TY2; assembly: GCF_028765525.1. NCBI lineage: Bacteria > Pseudomonadati > Pseudomonadota > Gammaproteobacteria > Vibrionales > Vibrionaceae > Aliivibrio > Aliivibrio sp. S2TY2. The sequence continues at coordinate 186,266 of NZ_JARACS010000004.1, forward strand.
AGCGCAGAAGACAAAATGGTTGAGTTTGGCGAGTTCCGTCTAAACTTAGGTACGCGTGAGATGTTCCGCAACGAAGAGCCGATGCCATTAACATCAGGTGAATTTGCAGTACTTAAATCACTTGTGACGAACATGCGTGAGCCAATGTCGCGTGATAAGTTGATGAACATGGCACGTGGTCGTGAGTATTCAGCAATGGAACGCTCTATCGATGTTCAGATCTCTCGTCTTCGCCGTATGATTGAAGAAGATCCAAGCCGTCCTCGTTATATCCAAACGGTATGGGGATTAGGTTATGTGTTTGTTCCTGATGGGGCAGAAGCGTAAGAGCGGGATTCAGGTTTTAGGAAGAGCAAAAGCAGGATTCAGATCGGTCGCAAGCTCCCTTGCCGGTTTCAGGGGGGAGCGTTGTAATTGAAGCGTCAAAAATACAGTTCCCTCTCCTTGATAAGGGGAGGGCTAGGGAGGGGTTATTGCGGTGAAGTTGGAGTTGAGTTCATAGCTAACTTGATTATGCGCTGTTAGTTCTTGACCCCCTCCCAGCCTCCCCCTTATTAAGGGGGAGGAGCTAAAAGCTAATACCTCCGAATTCTGCTAGCGAAGTGATCTGAACTCTGTTCTTCCTGAAACCTGCAAGCGAAGCGCCCTGAAACCTAGAATTTACTACATCAACCATACCTGCTGTTATCGTTTCTAGCTCTCTTCAACTTAACAACCACAGAGAACTCCCATGAAAAGTACCTTCGCCAGAACCCTTTTACTCCTCGCATCCCTTCTTATTGCTAGTCAGGTATTCTCTTATCTCGCTGTATTTAATTACGCTTTACTACCTAGTTTGCAGCAATTCAACCGCATTTTGGCTTATGAAGTTCGGTTAATGTTGGCTGAAGACGTCACATTGAAAAATGGAACAAATATTCAACTAGACCAACCATTGCGCCGTCAATTACTAGAGCAGCTTGGTGTCAGTATTCATGATGAGCATGATCCTGAAATGAGAGAGTATTATCAGGCGAACCCAGTTGAATTTTTAAGTGAAGAGATGACTCAGGAGTTAGAGTCACCAACAGAAGTGCGTTTGATATTAGGAGCTGAAAGCTATGTTCTCTGGATGAAAACAGAAGCAATGCCAGAGTTTTATATGCGAATACCGCTTTCGGAGTTACAAGAAGAAGACTTTGCTCCGTTATTCAGAAATAGTCTATTTATCGCGTTATTAGTGATTTTGGGTGGGTGGGCATTTATTAAAATTCAAAATCGGCCATTAATGGCTCTGCAAACCGCCGCACGTAAAGTAGGTAAAGGTGAGATCCCAGAACCATTACCAGAAAAAGGCGCATCAGAAATTCAAGCGGTAACTCGTGCTTTTAACCAAATGTCAAAAGGGATCCAGCAACTAGAACAAGACAGAGCATTATTAATGGCTGGGGTGAGTCATGATATTCGTACTCCATTAACACGCATTCGTTTAGCAACCGAAATGATGTCACCTCAAGATGATTACTTAGCTGAAAGTATGATTAAAGATACTGAGGAGTGTAATGAAATCATCGGTCAGTTTATGGATTATCTTAAGCCAGTAGCAAAACAAGACTTCATTGATGTTGATATCAACACTATCGTTAATGAAGTGATTTTGGCTGAAGGGGGCTATGAGCGTGAAATCAAAACCAACTTAGCTGAGATCCCTAAATCTCTTCACGGTAATGCGATTGCCATTAAACGAGTTGTGACTAATCTTGTAGTGAATGCGATTCGTTATGGCGGCGATTGGATTTCAGTCTCCACTCGTGTCTCTGCTGATCACAAAACAGCATGGATTATTATTGAAGATAATGGCTCGGGTATTGATGAATCCCAATTAGAATCGGTATTTGAACCATTTACTCGCGGTGATACAGCTAGAGGTAGCGAAGGAACGGGCTTAGGTTTGGCGATTGTTAAGCGAATTGTTGGTCAACACCAAGGTGCGGTGAGTTTGTCGAACCGTCGTGAAGGTGGGTTGAAGGTTCAGGTTGAATTGCCGCTGGGGTAGAGCAGTGGCGAAGAAGAGCAAAAGCGAGGGTTCAGGTCTCAGGTTTCAGGAAACTCAAAAGCGAGTACACCTGAAACCTGCAAGCGCAGCGTCCTGAAACCTAAAAACTCATCACATCAGCCATACTCGCTCTTATAGTTTCTAATTAGCGCAGCGTATAGCCTCTAGCTATTTCTCCTCAAGCATAAAAAAGGCCGCAGACGATCATCATCTGCGGCCTTTCTGTTTTTTCTTAAGGACGAAGTCCGCCCTTAAGCGAAGCGTCCTTTAGCAACTTGTTGCGTCCAGCTCTTCCTTTAGTACTTCATTACTTGGAAGAATAATATTCAGAAGAATGGCCGTCACACCACCAGCGGTTACACCAGATGAGAAAATATTCTTAATCATCTCAGGCATGAACTGAAGGATCTCAGGTTTTTGAGCTAAACCAAGACCCATAGAGAAAGACATTGCCATGATTAGGATTGCACGACGGTCTAGCTCAACACGAGAGATAATACGCACACCTGCCGCAGCAATAGTACCGAACATCACAATCGTTGCGCCACCAAGTACCGGCTCAGGAATGATTTGCACCATGCTTGCAACACCAGGGAATAGGCCAAGAATAACCAACATACCAGCAATAAAATAACCAACGTAACGACTTGCAACGCCAGTTAATAAAATTACGCCGTTGTTTTGGCTGAAGGTTGAGTTAGGAAAACTGTTAAACACGGCAGCAATGGCAGAGTTAAGGCCATCAGCTAATACGCCACCTTTAATACGCTTGATGTATATAGGTCCTTTTACTGGTTGGCCTGATACTTCAGACGTTGCAGTAATATCGCCAATCGCTTCTAGCGCGGTAATTAAGAAGATTAGAACCAGAGGAATAAACAGAGACCAATCAAAGCTTAAGCCATATTGCATAGGAATTGGCAGCGCGATAAGTTCAGCATCGTGCTCCATATTGGTATTAAGCATTCCCATTGCCCATGCAGCTAAAGTACCAACAGCCATCGCTATCACGATAGATGCCATACGTAGGTAAGGGTTAGTTGCACGATTTAATACCACAATAATAAGTAAAACAGTGCCAGCAAGAGCCAATTTATCAAGGCTACCAAATGTACCTTCACCCATTGCAGAGTAACCGCCCCCCATAGACACAAGGCCGACTTGAATAAGTGTTAAACCAATTAATGTCACAACGATACCAGACACTAATGGCGTTATAATTTTTTGTGCGTACTCAAGAACACGAGAAAGGAAAATTTCAGCAGTAGATGCAACTAAGATAGTGCCGAAAATCGCAGCCATCATAGTCGGAACATCAGCACCACCAGCTTTAAGCGCCAGACCTGCACCAATGATTGGGCCTAAGAAGTTGAAGCTAGTACCTTGAACAGAAAGAAGACCAGAGCCAATTGGGCCAAAGGTTTTAATTTGAATAAAAGAAGAAATACCAGAAGCGAACAGAGACATACTTATGATGGTATTGGTTTCTGCAGCAGGGACACCAAGCGTCTGACAGATGATCAGAGATGGAGTAATAATCGCGACAAACATCGCCAATAAATGCTGAAGTGCAGCAAATAAAGTTTGCGGAAGTGGTGGACGCTCATCTAATTGATAAATCAGTTCAGATGGTTTTGTGGTGTTGTTTTTAACGGTCATGGCCGATATTCCTAATAATATAACGTTGTCTTCAAAGCTCGCTGAATGGGAGTTTGAAGTGAGTAGGTGTCAATCTGTGATTGCTGTTAATCAGAACCTATCTCTATTGGGGTTGGTTGATTAAAATGAGTAGTTAATCAATTGGGACGGTATTCTATAGATAAACAAATGAAAAGCAATCGTTTGCTAAGGTTTTTAAGAGTAGACGGCTTCGCTTCTATAAGAGCAAAGCGAGGGTTCAGGTCTCAGGTTTTAGGAAGATCAAAAGCGAGCACCCCTGAATCCTGCAAGCAAAGCGTCCTGAAACCTAAAATATCATTACATCAGTCATACAGGCTTCTATAGTCTCTAGTTAGCGCAGCGTATAGTCCCTAGCCCCGCCCTGTTCGACAAATCGTATAAACATCAATTCTCTCAACCCCCGATTTTCTCAACTCAATACACAGCAGATCAATCGTGGCTCCTGTAGTCACCACATCATCAACAATAGCGACATGCTTTTCAGTAATCGGTTTAGCCACTTTAAACGCACCAAGTAGGTTGGTTTGTCGAAACGATCTTGAAAGTCCTTGTTGAGGCCGAGTTGCCTTAATGCGCTTTAATATCTTGTTGTCACAGCGAGAAGCCATACCGTTCAAATTAAACTGTTGTGCCAGAGTCCAACCAAGATGATCACTTTGGTTATATGAACGCCACCAAAAACGCTTCCAATGGAGAGGAACAGGAAGAATAAGCGGAGCGGGGTCAGAGATCTGTTTACTCAGTAATACCCCTAAATCTTGAGCTAACCAAAAATGTTGAGCGTATTTAAGGCGGCCAACGTATTCACGTAAAGGCTCAGTATAATCACTCACACAAAACAAGCGTTCCCATTGTGGTGGATGGGTTAAGCACTCACCGCACACCTCTGTTTCATGTTCGGTTTGCAAGCCACATTGCCGACAACGCGGAACTTTAGGAATTAAGGCGATACACTTTTGACACCAAATCGTTTCTGAAGCAGGCATAGCTAAACGGCAATAGTCGCAATGACTTGTACCTAATTTTTGCATTGACCTTCGAAGTAACCTGATGAACACTTAACCATCCATTATTTTTGAACACGAATAGGCAGTGTAGATGACAAGCTCTCTTTATTGGCAAACGGAAGGCGAAGGTTCCGATCTGGTTCTCATTCACGGATGGGGAATGAACGGAGCAGTGTGGCAACCTACGGTAGAGAAACTGCGCTCGCAATATCGAGTTCACTCCGTAGATTTATCAGGTTATGGACACAGTGCCGAGCTTGGCAGTGCTGATTTTGATGAGATGGTGAAACAAGTATTAACTCAAGCACCAGCAAAAGCGGCGTGGCTTGGATGGTCTCTTGGTGGTTTAATCGCAACTCAAGCGGCGTTAACGGCACCTGAGCGAGTAAGCCAATTGATTACCGTAGCAAGCTCACCACGATTCTCTGCTGAAAAAGGATGGAGGGGAATTAAACCTGTGGTGTTATCTCAGTTTACAGAGCAGCTTAAAGATGATTTTACCCTGACGGTTGAGCGCTTTATGGCATTGCAAGCGATGGGAAGTCCAAATGCTAAACAAGACATAAAACAGGTAAAACGTGCGGTGTTTTCAAGACCATCACCAAATCAAGCGGCTTTAGCTACAGGTTTGGCGATTTTGGCCGATATAGATCTAAGAGAACGTCTATCTCAATTAACGATGCCAGTATGTCGAATGTACGGTCGTTTAGATGGTTTAGTACCCATTAAAGTTGCTCAAGATATGGATACCTTGCTCCCTAATTCAAGTAAGGTGGTATTTGAGCAAGCCTCACACGCACCATTTATTTCGCACAGTGATGAGTTTATCGCTGAGCTGCGCTATTTTTTACAACAACAATAGCGGTTTTGTCTTAGTTTATTACGCCTAGTTTTTCGATAAGGAAACGTTTTATGAACTTTTCAACTAACAGTATTAGCGTGCCGCTTATTGCACCTTCTGTTAATTTGCCAACAGAACAAGTAGCACGTGAAAATCGTGTTAAAAAGCCTGTTGTGGCAACGACAAAGATGAGTGAGACGACGTCTGAAAAAGCGATTAAAGGCGACGATAAACAACATAAACGCGATGCGTGGGAACCATCAGATCACCCTGGTTATGATGTGCTTGAAGAGAAAGCAGAAAAAAAACCTCACATCGGCACCTTGTATGATGTAGACGATGATCTAGCAAAACTCGCTCGATTGTTGTCGTTAGATACGTATGCGCAAGGTGAGGGCACGGGGTACACCATGCGTTTCAATTTACCTAAAGAGCTACTAGAGAAACTGGCTGAGATGGGAAGAATGGTGCGCCGACGCAGTGTGATCAGTTTTCATTATGATAAAGCGGTGGTACCGAATAATCCGTCGGATATATTGGCAGTGCTTTGAGGCTAGAGATTATACGCTGCGCTAACTAGATCGCTGCGCTTCTATAAAAGCAAAAGCGAGGTTTCAGGTCTCAGGCTTCAGGAAGTTCAAAATCGAGTACACCTGAAACCTGCAAGCGTAGCGTCCTGAAACCTAAGTTATCACCACGCCAGCTATACACGATCTTATAGTCTCTAGTCAGCGAAGCGTATCGTTTCTAGCTTCACTTTCCATATTGTTACTTCTTCGCCTTCGCAAACGCCGCTGCAAACGCACCACCCATCGCTGCATTACCAACATCATTGCTTTGACGCTGTTGTCTTGTAGAAGAGGACGGTCTTGATGCATGAGCACGCTCATTACGTTGCTGTGGTTTATTTGATTGACGTTGAGGGCGGTTATCTTCCCCTGGCTGATCATTCAAGCGCATAGAAAGGGCGATACGCTTACGTTGCACATCGACTTCCATCACCTTCACTTTTACGATATCGCCTGCTTTAACCACTTCACGCGGGTCAGAAACAAAAGTATCGCTCAGTGCAGAGATATGAACCAAACCATCTTGGTGAACACCGATATCAACAAAGGCACCAAAGTTAGCTACGTTAGACACCACACCTTCTAGAACCATACCTAGTTCAAGATCCGACACCGTATTTACGCCATCTGCAAAGGTTGCTGTTTTGAACTCAGGACGAGGATCTCGGCCCGGCTTATCAAGCTCAGAGATAATGTCTGTTACTGTTGGTAAGCCAAAATCCGCACTAATGTAATCGTTAGCCGCTACTGAGCGTAAGAACTCAGTGTTACCAATAATTGCATCAATCGCTTTACCATTTTTCTCAGCAATGGATTTCACAACAGGGTAAGCTTCAGGGTGAACGGCTGAGGCATCCAGTGGGTTTTTACCATTCATTACACGTAAGAAACCAGCACATTGTTCAAACGCCTTAGGCCCTAAACGTGCCACTTTTTTCAGTGTGGTACGGTTTTCAAAGCGACCGTTTTCATCGCGGTAATCAACAATATTTTGTGCGATCGTCGTTGATAAGCCAGCAACTCGCGTTAATAATGCAGAAGATGCCGTATTTACATCAACACCAACGGCGTTCACACAGTCTTCAATAACCGCATCTAGCTTCTTCGCTAATTGGCTTTGGCTAACATCGTGTTGATATTGACCAACACCAATCGCTTTAGGGTCAATTTTTACTAGCTCTGCCAGAGGATCTTGCAAGCGACGAGCGATAGAGACCGCGCCACGGATTGATACATCTAAATCTGGGAACTCTTTTGCGGCTAATTCAGATGCTGAATAGACAGAAGCTCCTGCTTCACTCACGATGATTTTTGTTGCCGATAAGCCTGATTGCTTTAGTAAATCACCAACAAATGCATCGGTTTCGCGTGAAGCGGTACCATTACCAATCGCAATCAAATCCACGTTGTGTTTTTTAATTAACGTTTCAATTGTGTGTGCAGATTTAGCTATTTGGTTGTGAGGTTGGTTAGGGTAGATAGTATCTGTTGCCAATACCTTGCCTGTTGCGTCTACAACGGCAACTTTAGTACCAGTACGTAAACCCGGGTCTAAACCTAATGTCGTTTTAAGGCCAGCAGGCGCAGCCATTAATAAGTCTTTAAGGTTAGTGGCAAAAACATCAATTGCTTCGTTTTCAGAACGCTCTTTTAATGCCCCCATTAACTCGGTTTCCATGTGCATTAAAATCTTAATGCGCCATGCCCAGCTGATCACTTGCTTACGCCACAAATCCGCAGGTTGAGAACCTAGGGTAATGCCATAATGATTAGCGATGATGATTTCACAGTAAGAGCCACGAACGCCTTCTTCTTGATTCGGGTCTGCGTTAATTGATAGCTGTAAGAAGCCTTCGTTACGACCACGAAGCATCGCAAGCGCACGGTGAGAAGGAACACGGGTTAGTTTTTCATTATGCTCAAAGTAATCTTTAAATTTCTCACCAGCGTGCTCTTGGCCATCGACCATTTTAGAGCTTAATTCCGCATTTGTGGTTAAGTAGTTACGCACTTTTTCAAGTAAGTTAGCGTCTTCAGCCATGCGCTCCATCAAGATGGCACGAGCACCATCAAGTACGGCTTTGGTATCAGCAAACCCGTTATCGGCATCAATGTACGATTGAGCGGCATCTTCAGGATTATTTTCAGGCTGTGTCCACAGTAAATCAGCCAGTGGTTCAATACCGGCTTCAATGGCAATTTGGCCTTTCGTGCGACGCTTACGTTTAAAGGGTAGATACAAATCTTCAAGACGAGTTTTACTGTCGGCATCTAAAATCTCACGCTCTAATTCAGGCGTCAGTTTGTCCTGCTCTTTGATCGATTTTAAAATTGACTGACGACGATCATCCAACTCACGTAGGTAAGTTAAACGCGTATCAAGGGTACGAAGTTGAGTATCATCCAAGCCTTCAGTTACTTCTTTACGGTAACGCGCAATAAATGGGATGGTGCTGCCTTCGTCAATCAATTGAACGGCTGCTGCAACTTGTTGAGGGCGAACGTTAAGTTCTTTGGCAATTATGTTTATTATCATTTTTGATTCTTTTTTAATTAAAAATTATTGGATAGAAGCAAAGAGCAGGGTTCAGATCGGTCGCAAGCTCCCTTGCAGGGTTCAGAGGAGGTCGTGGTAGTTCAAGCGATCACAATACAGTTCCTCCCCTTGTTCATAAATGCTGATTGGTAGCAAATGTCTATCTAAGGGGAGGCTAGGAGGGGTTGCTAGCGATAATGTTTAGTTTATCTTAATCACTAGAGTATGGTGTCACCAACCCCCTCTAACTCCCCCTTATATTAACAATGCCACTTTCATAACTTTAGAGATAAAGGGGGAGAACCTTCTTTGGTGCTGTAATTTCAACGATCACTATTTTGCTCTTCCTGAATCCTTAAGGACGAAGTCCGCCTTTAAGCGAAGCGCCCTTAAGCAACTTGTTGCGTCCTGCTCCTAGTACCTAATCGAATTCACAAACCACTCTTTATCCCCTTCAGGCGTCTTTACTACCGCTTCTTCATCCACTTCTTTTTTGATCAGCGCTCGCGCCATAGGGGAATCAATCGAGATGTAATCGTGACGGCCAAATATTTCATCTGGGCCGACAATGCGAAAAGAGAGGGTATCGCCTTGTTCGTTTTCAATTTCAACGAACGCACCGAAAAAGATTTTGCCATCTTGCTGAGGAGAGTAGTCGACCACTTTTACTTGGTCTAAACGCTTACGCAAATAGCGCACACGGCGGTCTATTTCACGCAGGCGTTTTTTGTTGTATTGATAATCCGCGTTTTCACTGCGATCACCTAAGCTTGCCGCCCAAGTCACCTTTTTAGTGACTTCTGGGCGCTCTTCCTTCCATAGAAACGTGAGTTCATCTTGTAGCTTATTGAATCCCTCACGAGTAATTAAATTGGTTTTCATTTCTCTTCCTTGAAAGGCATATGCTTTCTGCGTTAATCGTAGCGAATGCCTTTCTTAATGCTTGGATCTTCCATGGTTTTAAAACGCTTATGTAGCCACATCCATTGTGGGATACAGCGTAAAATGACACGTTCTACTGCTTGGTTCATTACTGTTGCGACACCAACGGGATCTTTCTTCGGAAATTGCTCACTAATGTCATTATCAATTTGTAGGTGATAATTATTGTAAGTTCTAAATCCAGAAGCCGTAACGACAGCACATTTACTTGCGCTGATCAAAATGTCAGAGCCGACGGTGGTACAAGCATCTGGCACTGCAAAGAAAGGCACAAATACGGAGTTTTTACGGTTGTAGTCGTGATCAGGTAAATACCATAAACGCTCGCCTTTTCGTAATACACGTAGCATGCCTTTTACGTCTTTTCTGTCCACCATATGGTGACCAAAGCGAGTACGGCCCCAATATTGAATGAAATCATACGTAGGGTTAGTGTGCGGACGATAAACACCATAACCCGGTGCAAATAGAGAGAAGGCACGTGCAGTTAACTCAAGATTTAATGCGTGTACACAGACAACAAGTACGCCTCGGCCTTGAGCTTCAAGATCAAGCATGTGTTGTTTATTCTCAAAACTAAAATGTTTTTCAATACGCCAATTTGGCCATATCCATGCGATTGCGGTTTCAAAAATGGCAAGTCCTGAGTTTTTAAAGTTCTCAATAACAATGGCTTCGCGCTCTGAAGAGTCCATTTCTGGAAAAGCGAGCTCTAAATTTCGGCGTGCCACATGAGCTCGGGATTTACCTAACTTTAAGCCTAATAATCCAATCGCTCGACCAAGTTTATTGGTTGCCTTATAAGGAAGAAGAGTAACGGTAGCGAACAATAAACCAAACCCAAACCAAACACCCCAGTATTTAGGGTGAAGAAGGGCGGTAGAAAATTGCGGAGCTGGGTACTTTGACATCGTAAACCTATTTAAATCAAGCTATCGGATTTGAGCACTAAGCAGCGCCCAATATTCATTAAAATTAGCGGTTGGTTGGTATTTAAAATCAGAGCGCACAAAGCGACAGAAACTGCCTTCCACTTGACCAACAAGCTGTGCTGCCAAAATGGCTTCATCAACAGGAAACGCTTTACCTTCACGCAGCATACGCTCACGAAGGATCTGTTTAAATTGCAGTTCAATACGTTCAAATAACTGACTGATACGCTCACGAAGGCGCTCATTTTCAAACATTAAAGCATGACCCGTCATAATACGAGTTAACCCCGGATTACGCTCTGCAAATGCCAGTAGCAGTTTTAATAATAGTTCAATACGTTTTAATGTATCTTTTTCGTCTTCAATAATTCGATTAATACGAGAAAATAAAGACTCTTCAATAAACTCAATCAAGCCTTCAAACATTTTTGCTTTGCTTGGAAAGTGGCGATATAACGCGGCTTCAGAGACTCCCACTTGTTTGGCAAGTTTCGCGGTAGTAATGCGTGAAGCACCTTCGTTAGATTCCAGCATTTCTGCTAGCGCTTGTAATATTTCATCACGACGATTTGTTTTTTTTGTTGTCGTCATTGTGGTTCCTTTGTCTTTTTGATTTGATGGTTCTGAAACTAGAATCTAGGCTGCTTCGCTCCTATTAAAGAGCAGATTTCAGGATTCAGGTTTCAGGAAGATCAAAAGCAAGTGCCTCTGAACTCTGCTCTGGCTTTTCCTGAACCCTTTGCGCGAAGCGTCCTGAATCCTGCTTTTATAGTCTTTCAACTATCTCCAACATAATCGCCTTACCCAACTCTGTCTTCGAACTCAACGGTAAAGCTTTATCGCCGCCTTTCCAATATAGATGAAGGGCATTGTCATTACTATTAAAGCCTTGTCCTTGAATTGAAACATCGTTCGCGCAGATCATATCTAGATTTTTACGCTCCAATTTACCACGAGCATACTTCTCAACATCTTGTGTTTCTGCAGCAAAGCCAACCGTAAATGGGCGTTGCTCAATCATAGCAGCCACAGAAGCCACGATATCAGGGTTTTTCACCATGGAGATTGTCATGCCATCTTCATCGGCAGTTTTCTTCATTTTTTGAGTCGCCATTTGACTTGGTCTGAAATCAGCCACCGCAGCACAGGCAACAAAAATAGAGTGAGACGCCGCATTATTCATTACCGCTGTATGCATTTGCTCGGCACTTTCAATATCAATGCGTTTCACGTTATCGGGTGTCGCAAGGTTCACAGGGCCGCTTACTAACGTCACATCAGCACCTAATTGCGCTGCTGCTTGTGCAATCGCAAAGCCCATTTTTCCTGAACTGTGGTTTGAGATATAGCGAACCGGATCAAGCGCTTCACGAGTCGGACCTGCAGTAATTAACAGAGAGTGACCATAAAGCGGCTTATCTTCATCCTTATGAAAGAAGTCTTCACATAAATGAACTAGATCCATCGGCTCAAGCATACGACCCATACCCACATCACCACACGCTTGTTGGCCTGCTGCCGGCCCCCAAATACGCATACCACGACGAGTTAATGTCGCAATGTTCTCTTGTGTAGCGATATTAGCGTACATTTGTTGGTTCATCGCGGGAGACACCGCAATCGGAGAATCGGTCGCTAATATTAATGTACTTAATAAATCATTACCCATTCCCGCTGCCATACGAGCAATTAAATCTGCCGTAGCTGGAGCAAGTAATACGATATCGGCCCATTTAGCTAACTCAATGTGCCCCATTGATGCTTCAGCCGCAGGGTCCAATAAACTGTCTGCGACTGGGTGGCCAGAGACCGCTTGCATTGTTAATGGGGTAATAAACTCTTTAGCCGCCGTTGTCATGACAACACGTACTTCTGCGCCTCGCTCAATAAGCCGACGAGTTAGCTCGGCACATTTATACGCTGCAATGCCGCCGCTGATACCAAGAAGAATGCGTTTTCCTGAGAGAGATGCCATGACACTAATAACCTTAATAAGTGATTCATCGTAATGCGCTAACCATAGCATAATTTTTTTTCAGAGTGATGCACTTCAATCTCTTCAAGTAAGTAAATGAGCAAAAACATAATTGCAATCAAGCTTTGAACCAAGTCGAAGGGCATTAAATCAAAAAGGCAGTCGTTATTTATTATGCGTAGGCTGTATAAATAGTATCCACCGAACGAGTTATTTATGTCTTTAATGAATCTACCAGAGGAATCTCGCCCAAGAGAGAAATTACTCGCTCTTGGGCCAAAGTCATTAACCGATGCCGAGTTACTGGCTATTTTTCTTCGCACCGGTATCCGGGGGATGAATGCAATCGAGTTGGCAGATAAGCTATTAAAAGAGTTTGGGTCATTAAGAAGGTTACTTAGTTCCAATGAAGGGGAGTTTTGCAGCCATAAAGGATTGGGCACGGCAAAGTTTGCTCAACTGCAAGCCGTTGTGGAGATGACGGAGCGTTATTTATTTGAAACCATGGAGAAAGAAGATGCACTCACCAGTCCTGAGCATACAAAACGTTACCTAACAAAAATGTTAAGGGACCGACACAGAGAAGCGTTTTATGTTTTGTTCTTAGATAATCAACATCGAGTGCTAAAAGGGGAGGTGTTATTTGAAGGAACAATCGACGCGGCAGCGGTATATCCGAGAGAAGTTGTAAAAAGATCGATAGATTATAATGCAGCCGCCATCATTTTAGCGCATAATCACCCTTCCGGCGTCGCCGAGCCAAGTCAAGCCGACAGAAGAATTACAAAACGTATTTCAGATGCGGTAGAATTGGTAGATATCCGAGTCCTTGATCATTTTGTGATCGGTGATGGAGAAATAGTCTCTTTTGCCGAAAGGGGCTGGATTTGAGTGTTTTTTTTACCGATTGAATAAAAAAAACACAAAAAACAGTAAAAAGGATCCCTTTGGGTCTTGAGCAATGCGCATTCAGTTAGTATAATGCGCGACCTTTGATAGCCTTGAATTAGTTATTTCATTTGAAATATCTAGTGGTTTTTTGCCACCAAGGTGATATCGAGCTGAAACGATTTGGAGAAGACAGCAATGTCCCGAGTATGCCAAGTAACTGGTAAGCGTCCTGCAGTTGGTAACAACCGCTCACACGCAAAAAATGCCACCAAGCGTCGTTTTCTGCCGAACCTACAAACTCATCGTTTCTGGGTAGAAAGCGAAAAACGCTTCGTTAAACTTCGTCTTACCGCTAAAGGTATGCGTATCATTGATAAGAAAGGTATTGATACCGTTCTTGCAGATATGCGTGCTCGTGGCGAGAACGTTTAAGAGGAATCTGAAAAATGGCTAAAGGCGCACGTGAGAAAATCAAGTTAGTATCAACTGCTAACACTGGTCACTTCTACACAACAGATAAGAACAAACGTAACATGCCTGGCAAAATGGAGATCAAAAAATTTGATCCTGTTGTACGTCAGCACGTTCTTTACAAAGAAGCTAAAATCAAGTAATTCGATTACTGATTGCAACTTTGATAATATTGAAAACCCAGCCTTGTTGCTGGGTTTTTTTTTGCGCGGAAGAGCAGTAAAAGCAGGATTCAGGACGCTTCGCTTGCAGGTTTTCAGGAGTGCTTGCTTCTAGCTCCTCCCCTTTATCGGCATAGTTACTTGGCTGATAATATCAATATAAGGGGTTACTTGGCTGATAATATCAATATAAGGGGAGGCTGGGAGGGGTTGTAAGTAAAGATCTAGAATTCAGTTCGCTCCGCTTGCAGAGTTCTGAGGCGCTTGCTTTTGATTTTCCTGAAACCTGAAACCTTGCGACCGATCTGAACTCTGCTTTTAAAAAAAGGATTTAAAATGAAAAGACCATCACGCCGCAAATACAATAACATGCTGATCATCTTTGTATTACTCTTTATTGGCGTACTACAAGCCCCACAGCTGATCAAAACCTACTTACTTGAACCAGAACAACAAGTAGAAACAGTAACAGGCGTACAGCCTTTATTTGAAGGTGCTAATGCCATTCAAAAAATGCATTTTGCAGGTTATGATGTTGTTTCAGATATGTCAGTTCAAGATAGCAAACTTATTGAACGTTGGTTTACTCTTGAAGGCACCGTACTAAATGAAGCATCAGTGAAAGTACTCAAAACCAAATTACCCGCACCAAGCACGGTAGAAGTGTGGCTAGAAAATCAAGAAGAGCCACAGCGTGTGACTATCTATCAAGCCCCGAATTTTTGGATGATGCAGAACTGGCAGAGTGAATGGATTGCTGTTAGTGCGGAAGAAGGGTATTTGTTTAAATAGAAGAGCAGGTCTCAGGACGCTTCGCTTGCAGGATTCAGGAGTGCTCGCTTTTGATCTTCCTGAAACCTGAAACCTGAAACCTTATTTTACAAAGGATCAAAAATGCCAGAACTACCAGAAGTCGAAACCAGCCGATTAGGAATAACACCGCACTTACAAGGCCAAACGATCAAAGCGATCACAGTCAGAACAGAGAAACTACGCTGGCCGATCCCACAAGAGCTACAAAAACTCGTCGGGCAAAGAATTCAATCCATTCGCCGTCGGGCTAAATACCTAATGATAGACACCCCAACAGGGACAGCCATTATTCATCTTGGTATGTCAGGCAGCTTACGCATACTTGATGAGACGATCCCGCCAGCCAAGCACGATCATGTTGATCTTCTATTAGATAACGGCAAACTTCTTCGTTATAACGATCCACGTAAGTTTGGTGCTTGGTTATATTCTGAAGTAGGCGTACCACACGAAGTGCTTGCTAAGCTTGGTCCAGAGCCTCTAACCGATGTGTTTACTGCGGATTATTTCGCAGAAAAAGCAAAGAATAAAAAAACCGTCGTAAAACAGTTTATTATGAACAACGCTGTGGTGGTGGGAGTGGGCAACATCTACGCCAGTGAATCCTTATTTATGGCAAAAATACACCCTAAGACACCAGTAGGTAAATTGAAGCCAAAGCAAATACAAAGACTCGTGAGTGAAATAAAAAAAGTGCTTGAAACTGCAATTAAGCAAGGCGGAACCACCCTAAAAGACTTTAATCAAGTTGATGGTAAACCAGGTTACTTTGCACAAGAATTGCATGTGTATGGCAGAGCCAATAAACTGTGCTTAATTTGTAAATCTCTCATCCAAGAAGAGAAAATAGGACAACGAAATACATTTTGGTGTGATAAGTGCCAACCATTACCTAAAACAAAATAGAGAAATTATGAACTTCCAACAAAATTTCAAACAACTCAGTCGAGCCATTTGGTTATCCGTTTTCATCGCAGTAATTATATTATCGATTGGTCGTTTGGTGTTTTTAGCCAATGTTGTCGACACTGCAGAGCTTGCGCATCGAGGTGGAGATTTATGGCGCGCACTATTTATAGGCCTACGCTTTGATTTAAAAATTGCTGCAATCGGTTTTGCACCCTTAGTGCTCATTGGTCTGGTTCTCGCTATTTTCCCAAAAGCGTATCGCGTCTTTGCAAAAATAATCCCTTGGTACGCAGGGGTTATCTTCTTTCTTGTTGCAGGTTTCTCCATTGGTAATTACTACTATTACCTTACCTACGGTAATCACATTGATGTATTTATTTTTGGATTAGCAGATGATGACACCAAAGCCGTATTAGCCAATGCATGGGCAGATTATCCGATCTTTTTATCATTTATCAGCAGTGTGATAGTAGCTTTTGTATCTGCTTTTATTGTACGTATTGCAGTAAATAAAATGCAGCAATGGGGATGGAAGCCACAACATAAAGGGATCACGACATTAACTGTTATTGGTATGATTCTACTGATTTTCTTCTTTGCACGAGGCACACTCGGATCTCACCCATTAAAACGTTATCACGCTCAAGTTTCAGATTATAAAGTGCTTAATAGCATAACTCCGAATGGATTGATTGCACTTGAGTGGGCGAAAAGTGACTATAAAAAACAGAATAAATTTCACTCAGTAAGCAAAGTGGATTTAGAAGATCAGTTTACTAAGGTGGTTGGTAACTTAACCGGTCAGTTTACAACGCCCTATAATGCTTATTTGGCAGAAAATAAACCTCATGTAGTAATGGCGTTAATGGAAGGCATGGGAACTAATGTCTTAGTTGAAGATAATTACCCAGAGAATGATTTATTAGGAGCATTAAGACCTGCTTTTGAATCTGATTTTGTGTTTAAGCGATTTTTAGCAGAAACCTCAGCAACCATTAACACGTTAGTAAATATGCTAGGGCAAAGTAATGTACCAACCATCAGTCACTCCTCCGCTCAAAAAGTGGAAGTTGCCGCCGCGGCCGCACGACCATATAAAAACGCAGGCTACAAAACGCTGTTTATCACAGCAACCAATGGCATGTGGCGCAATGTAGCAAACTACTTACCTGCACAAGGCTTTGATGAGATCTTAGATGAAAATGCCATATTAAAAGCCTTTCCTGAAGCGGAAGCGTTTCGTGGTGAGTGGGGGCTTTCAGATGAATATGCCTTCAAATTAGCTGAAAAAGAGCTAAAAGAAGCCACGCAACCGCTGATGATTTATATCTTAACGATAACCAATCATACGCCTTATGAAGTGCCAAAAAATTATGATATTAAGCCACTAAAAGTGAGTGAGCAATTATTAGGACGTATGCAAAAAGGCGAAGAGGAAGCGATGCGATTGTTGGAAACGTATCAATACGCCAATAACGCACTCGGTGAATTTATTGCTGATATTAAGCAATCTTCATTAGGTGACTCAACTCTAATAGCAGCGACGGGGGATCATAAATTAAGAGGGTTTACGATGCAGTACCCAGATGATTTAGCCATCATCAATGCTGTGCCATTTTATCTGTATGTGCCTGAAAAAATACAACAGCAAGTGCCATATCTTTATGATGAAAAACGCGTAGGGTCACACAAAGATATCTTCCCAACCTTGTATGCATTCAGCTTGTCAGAAGCGACGTATTACAGCTTAGGTGGAGAGAATATGTTGAGCACAGCGGATACAAACCGATTTGGTTATAACCCAGAAATGACGTTGATAGAGCAGGGGATATATATAAATAACCAGCCAGATCGATTATATCCATGGGCATCAGAGGTGGCGATAACCCCTGAATCGATTCCAAATAACGGTAAGCTTTTAGATAATGATTACCACACATTGCAAACCTTATACATCAATAGTCAAGTAAAAGGCGCTCATTAATTGTAATCATAGGCCACTTATTTTGAGTGGCCTTTGTTTGGGCATTAAACTGGTGACTTTACTTTATGCTGTAATGCGTGATTTACCACAGAAGGAACAAAGGCTTCCACACTTCCCCCATGTAATGCCACTTCGCGAACAATGGTCGAAGAGAGAAAAGCATACTCTTCAGAAGGCGTAAGAAATACACTCTCTAACTCCGGCATTAGCTTACGATACATACTAGTTAAGCCAAATTCATACTCAAAATCCATCGTGGTTCTTAAGCCTCGAACCAGTAAGTTCGCCTCTTTTTCTTTTGCAAAATCCACCATTAGTCCAGAGAAACCCTCAACGGACACGTTTGGCAGATCCTGAGTCACGTCTTGCACCAATTGAACGCGCTCATCGAGCGTAAATAAAGTCTTTTTACTCGGACTGGCCGCCACCGCCACAATAATGTGATCAAACATGGCGGCAGAGCGTTTAATTAAATCTAAATGCCCATTAGTGATTGGATCAAAAGTGCCAGGATAAAGCGTTAATTTAGTCATGTTGTAAAGCTCGTTGGTAAACCTTGAAATACAGAGCCGCAGTATGCTCAATCATAAAGGCGGTTAATTTTTCACGCCCACCTTCAATTAAGTGCTCTTTTAGCGTGGCATTATTAGCTATTTTTTCAATGTTTTCTGCCAGTTCTACAGAGTTACCCGGCTCGATAAGTAGCCCTGATTTTTCATGTTCAATAATGTCAGGGATCCCTCCTGCACGCGAACCAATAGCAGGAAGCCCTGTACTCATGCCTTCTAAAATCACAGACCCGAGCCCTTCAGTATAAGATGGGTGGATTAACAAATCTGCAGCAGCAAACCAGTCACCCATATTATGTTGGCGACCCATAAACGAAATATTAGTTAATTCAGAAGCTTGCTTTTCGAGTTCACCGCGTTGTTTTCCATCTCCCAATAAACAGAGATGAACACGAGGATCTTTCAGTAGCATTGCGGCGCTAACGGTGACATCAAACCCTTTATGAGGGATCATATTACCGGCTTGTATCACCAAAAATTTACCCTTAAATCGCTCCCTAATGTTAGCAACTTCAGAATGATTGATCGGGTAAGTAACTGGTGAATCAGGAATGGTTACAACATATTGCTGTGGGAGGCGTTTTAGTATCACATCAGAAACACAAGTGCTGATCCCAACAATGGCCGCTGCATTTGAATACGCAAAAGTAGTGAGCCATTTTTTCTTAATAGGATTGTCTAAACGTCGAGTAATGATATAAGGCGTTTGACTGACTTTATGTTGAAGTGCAGCCCAATAGATAGCATGTCCCTCATGAACATGCAAAACCGCGTCTTTTGGAAGAGAAATCGTGTGGCCTAGTAGATAATGTCGAACAGTAATGACTTCACAACCTAAATCAGATACCGCATCATAAAAAGGGCTGTTAGTTAAAGCAATGACTGCGATATTTTGCTTCTCTTTTCGATGTTGCTGGATGAGTGCGAGGGTTTGTTGTTCTCCGCCACTGAAACCACGAGCAAGGTTAACATGATAAATTTTCATCATTATTCCTTGTTTGATTTATTGTAATCTCGCAGCCAGAGATCAGCATAACGATTAAATGTCACACTTGCGCTTAATGTGGCAAGCAATAGACCATGTCTGCCATCCAAAAAACCACGCTTTAAAATATACATACGGATAAAGCAAAAGAAGCCATGAAGAAAAGCACCACTGAGTGAGCCTTTCTTTTTTCCTTCGCGTTGGTCGACCCAAGATTTTATATACATGACATTTTTTGCATTATATTGCTGCAAGGCATCGTATGTGAAATGCAATAAACGGCCAGTTAATGCGTTGACTTGAATGTGGTTTGGAATAACGACACTTTCATGTACAAGAGAGTCGCTATATTGTGTTTCATTGGTTTTATATAAACGAACAACCCAATCAGGAGACCAACCAGAGTGCTTAATAAACTTTCCAAATGCAGAGCTTGAGCGGTTTATTTTATAGGCGATGTTTGCTTTGTTTGCTTTCACGGCAGCTAAAATTTCAGTTTTTAACTCTGGAGTGACTCTCTCATCGGCATCAAGCCATAATACATAATCGGAGGTAACGTGCTGTTGTGCTAATTGACGCTGTTTACCAAACCCTGGCCACTCTTTATTTATGATAAATTTATCAGTAAATTCACGAGCAATGGTTTCAGTCGAATCAGTACTACCTGAGTCCATTATCACAATTTCATCAACCCACCCTGCAACGGTATCAAGACAGGCTTTTAAATGTTTTGCTTCATTTTTAACAATAAGCGCAACCGCTAAGGTTGGAGATGATGTTGTCATTATTTATTCCCTTTTTCAGTACTATTGAAAGTACTTGCTAGTTGCTGAAATGAGTTAGTAACCATATCAAGAGTAATATCTTGCATTATGTGCTCGCCTTTAACGCGAGTGCTCCATTTTAACTCATTAATAGGCTTATTTTGTTGTTGCGTTACATGCTGTTCATACACACTCACCACATAAATCAAGCTATTGTATGGTCCGGTGCGTTTAGGATTACTGTGGCCATATAAGCCTATTACAGGAGTACCTTGTGTCGTGGCGATATGTGCAGGGCCTGAATCAGGGGCAATGACCACAGCCGCTTTATTTAATACAGCGGTCAGTTGTTTTAATGACGTTTTACCAATTAAATTAATAAGTGGAGAGTTGGCAAATGATTCAATACTGTTGCCAAGTTGCTTTTCACGATCACTTGGCGAACCACAAAGTGCCACTTGGTAGCCTTGTGCTGTTAACCAGTCAGATAATTGAGCATAGCGCTCAGTCAACCAATTACGCTCATCCTTACTCGCAGCAGGGGAAATAACCACATAAGGTTTGTCTGCTGGAATATGTGCATTCACAAATGAAAAGTCATCGTCAGATAATGGGATATTCCATGTCGGTTCACTTTTAGGTACACCAAGATACTCAACAAAAGAGTAGAAGCTATCTAGAACATGCGCTGAGGCCGTATCTTCAATTTTGCGATTGGTAAAAAGCCATTGGCCTTCTTTCGCGCGCTTGCGATTAAAACCGACTTTATATTTAGCTTTTATACCAAGCGTTAAGATACTAGCACGTAGCGCAAGTTGCATATGAACTAACGCATCAAAACGTTGGTTATTCAGTTGTGACCATATTGCTTTCATCCCTTTTAATCCCAGTTTTTTATCAAACGGGATTACCGTAATATCAGGTAAATCATGAATTAATTGCGCTTCTATTTTTCCCACAATCCAAGTGATTTTGGTTGTCGGCCACTCTTTTTGAATTGCTTGAACTGCCGCAACAGCATGGCACACATCACCAATAGCAGATAAGCGTAATATACAGAGTGAGTCAGGGGCAGAAGAGAATAAAGCCATAGAGATGTTTACCCAGAAAGAATGAGGTAGAATTATGCTATTAACGCTCATAAATGTAAAATGGCAAAAACGCAGGATTCAGATCGGTCGCAAGCTCCCTTAAAGGATTCAGGGGGAGTAGCTGTTATTTTCGTAATTACCGCGAATACCCCTGAATCCTGCAAGCGAAGCGACCTGAACCCTTGGCTTTTATATGAAAAAAATTCAAAACAAAAAACAAACCATTTGGTATGACGACTCAATCCTTAGTGAATCACCAGAGCACTGTTGTGATCCGGTATTTTGGCAGCAACAAAATAAAATCATCGGGTCAGCCCAAGGGCGCGGAACCACGTGGTTTATTGCATTAGATAAGATGGATGCAGCATTGCGCCACTATCGTCGTGGTGGCTTGTTTGGAAAGCTAATCAAAGATCACTACATTTTTACTGGTTGGGAAGCTACACGCAGCCATAAAGAGTTTCAGTTGCTAAAAGTACTGCGATCCGCCGGTGTCAATGTGCCGAGACCCATCGCCGCCCGAGCCACTAAGCGAACGTTTTGTTATCAAGCTGATTTATTAAGTGAGAAGGTCCCGAATGCACGAGATCTTGTCGCTATTTTACAAGAAAAACCATTATCAAAAGAGATGTATCAAAAAATTGGTAATGAAATTCGCAAAATGCATGCGGCGCAGGTCAATCACAGCGATTTAAACATTCATAACATTTTGATTGATGATTTAGATAACGTTTGGATAATTGATTTTGATAAATGCTACCAACAAAAAGGCGATAATTGGAAGCAAGGTAACTGGAGCCGATTGCAACGATCATTTAAAAAAGAAGTAAACAAAAGACAAATACATTGGTCAGAGAATGAATGGTCGCATTTACTCTCCGATCATCACATCATGTAATTTTACATTCACTTATTTACCGTTGGATTCATTATTTTGAATACGTTCACACTAAAACAGAAATTGCATAGCCATGGTTGGCTTATTTTAATCAACAGTTTGATAGCAATGGCAATCGCAAGTCGTTACTTTGCGTTTTTACCTGAGATCCCAACGGATGTACTGGGCTTGAGCTTCCTTATTTCAGGCACCTTTAGCCAAATGGTGTTGTTAGCCGGATTAATCGGTCTTGTCGCTTTACCTGCTATTTTCATCTCTAACGCCAAAATGCGTAATGCGACTCAGGCGATCATTGCTTCACTGGGCATAGCGACCTTGTTCATTGATACCATGGTATTTGCCCAATATCGATTCCACATTAATGCAGTTGTATTAGAGTTAGTCCTATCGGGTCAAGTGGTGAGCTTCCCGTTAATTACATGGATAACGGTTATTGGTGGAGTGGTAGCTCTGGTTGCTGGTCAATATTTATTGATCTCTTGGCTAGAAAAGCCAGCAGCAGTAACTCAGCATAAATTGGGTCGTAAATTTGCAATTATCACTTTTTTTGCATTACTCGCTACACACGGTATTCATATTTGGGCAGCAGCGAATGCCTACCAGCCAGTGACGACAGTGAAGCGTTACTTACCTGTTTTTTATCCTGCAACATCAACAAGCATGATGAAAAAATACGGATGGGTAAATGAAGAGGCGATAGCTCAACAACAAGCAATGAAACTTAATCGTAAAAGTGATTTAAATTACCCGCTTGCACCATTACAGAAAGAAGCGGTTGAAAAACCAATCAACATCATGATTTTGGCTGTTGACTCTTGGCGCGCAGACACCTTCAATGCCGAAAATACGCCAAACATGTGGGAATACGCACAATCAGGTGTGATTTTTAATAATCATATCGCCACAGGTAATGCGACGCGGACGGGTATTTTTGGATTGTTCTATGGCATACCAGGCACCTATTGGCATGGTTTCTTAGCCAACCAAAAAACACCGCTATTGATAGATCGCTTGCAGGAGTTGAACTACGACATGGGGATTTTCACCGCCGCTCAGTTAGAAAAACCAGAGTTTAACCAAACGGTATTTAAAAACATCCCTAATTTACGCATTAAATCAGAAGGTGGCTCACCATCAGAGTTAGATAAAGACTTAACCAAAGATTGGTTAGAGTGGTACAGCAAGCGTGACACGTCAAAACCTGCATTTTCGTTTTTATTTTATGATGCGCCACATGGGTATGATTTCCCGAAAGACTACGCGCATCGTTATGAGCCAATGCTGGATAATATCAATTATTTAGAGTTGAATAATGATAGCGATCCAACGCCATTCTTTAATCGCTATAAAACCAGCGTACATTTTGTTGATAGTGTTGCAAAACAAGTATTAGATAAACTAAAAGAAACCGGTGATTTAGATAATACTCTAGTGATTATTACTGGTGATCATGGTCAAGAAATGAACGATAATCGCATGAATTTCTGGGGCCATAATAGTAACTTTACTGATGCTCAAGTGAATGTTCCATTTGCTGTTTTTGGGCCAAAGGTAAATGGTAAAACGTTAGATTGGTCAGCGGATGACTTAACCAGCCATCAAGATGTGGTGCCAACATTAATGAAGCACTATTTAGGTGTCACTAATAACATTAAAGATTACTCTGTAGGTGAAGATTTACTGGGCAAGCATGTGGATCGTAATTGGATTATGTCTTCTAACTACAGCGGTTACGCTATTATAGATAAAGAGTCGATCTTAGAAGTGCATGCAACGGGTCAATATCAACTGTTGGATAAAACAAACCGCCCATTAAAAGACGGTGAATTGAATTACCAACACCTTCAAGAAGCGTTAGATCAGATCAGTCGATTTAATAAATAAGGCGCAACATATATTATCATCGTCCCCTCTTTTATCGATAACACATAAAAGAGGGGACGATACCCAGAGGTTTTAGGCTCTTTTAATGCTTGGAATCTCTGGTTTTTTCTTCAGTTGTCTTTCTCTTAATGACACTAATCCCTGCTTCACTTTTTTACTTAATGGTTTCTCTAAATAATGAGCAATGATAAAAGCCAAAAGTAACATGATCACACATACCATTCCAATCTTAGCTAAGGGTGATACCCAATCAGGCAATAGGTTAAACAAGACAATCCCCGCATTTTGATGAACCAAATAGAGTGGATAAGTCATTGCCCCACCAATTACTGTTATCTTGGCGAACATTGGGTTAGGTTGCCATGATGAGGTATAAAAGATGATCACTGCAAAGAGGCAGTAAGCCACAAAAATGATCGCCATTGCTGTTGTTTGAGATAAATCCCCTTTTGTATAATCATAAGCTTGATATAGCGAACAACACAGCGCAATCGATAAAGGAAGTATGCGTTTTAAGGCAAGACCATGCTTATGAATATAATAAAAATAAGCCCCTGCAATAAAATAGGAACCCCAATATAACAGTTTAGATGGGTTCTCTTTAGTCGCGAGTGAGAATGCGCACACCAACAGCCATAGATTTAAAAATACAGGCAATTTGTCGAGCTTCTTCAGCCAAATAAACACACCAATCAGCAGGTAAAAACGCAACTCAATGGTTAATGTCCAATACACGCCATCAAGGTGAGACTGTGAGAATTGACGGTGCAATAAGGTTAAGTTAGCAAGGTATTGAGCGATAGAAACTTCATATTTATCATTGACAATTAACAACGCAGAAATCGCCGTAATCGAGGCGCATATCCATAATGCGGGATAAATACGAGTGACGCGAGAAGTAAAGAATGACCATGTTGACGCACCTTCCGCACTCATTAAGATCACAAATCCACTTATCATAAAGAAGATCTCAACGCCAAAATAACCATATTGGAAGGGCGCAAGCCAAATCGGCAATGTATCTTGATTAAGCAATGGAATATAATGAAAAAGCACCACGGCAATCGCAGCAATAACTCTAAGCCAGTCAAGGGCGTACAGTCGATTATTTATATGGGAGTGTGTGGTGGTGTTCAGGTTATGCATAGTAAGACTAAGTATAGCGAATGGAAGATACCGTTATATCGGCAGTGCTGGTGAAAACTTAAACAATAATTAGAGCAGGTTGGCTATACTATATGAATGTGAAAAAAATAATACGTGTTTATCATTATCTTAGGTGATGGCTGTAATTTTTCTGGTGAAAGCGCGATTGTGTGTAGAAAAACCATTCGCTTTGGTCAATTTTGTTTAGTTTCTTGGCAAACGCTATTTATGGACAGCGATTTGCATAAAATAACCGATGCCTCCAGTGCGCAAACTAATCCAAATAACGCGATAGAGATTGGTGATAAGGTGTAGGTTGGTGTAAGGTTGACCGTCCTTAAAGGTGTGAGTATCGGAAATAATGCAGTGATATCCTGCGGTGCTGTTGTTGTCCACTTTTCTTCAGGTAACGTTATCTTTTTTTTGGGGGGGGGGCCGGCCAGTAAGGTAGGGGATTTTAATGGGAAGCAGTTTTTTTAAATGCAGAAGTAAAACCGTCACTTTTTTAAAGAACAAGGTATAAAAATGATTTATGTCATTAGTTTAAAAACGGCCACAGACCGTAGAGAAAGCATACAACAGCAATTTGATGCAATTGATATGGATTTCGAATTTTTTGATGCCATTGATGGCCGCAAGGGCGAACATCCACTATTTGAAAAATACAACCGTAAAAAAAGGTTGAGATACAAAGGTTGTGAGTTAACCAAAGGTGAATTAGGGTGTTTTGCTAGCCATTATTTATTATGGGAAAAATGCGTTCAGTTAAATCAGCCAATCGTGGTTATTGAAGATGATGCGCAACTGGAACCAAATTTTAAGGATGATATAGAAAAAATCCTAAACATAAAAAAACATGAGTATTTACACTTATTTGTAAATGGTAGATATCGACCATTTAATAATCTTGAGTATCATCATGGTTTTGATATTGTGCAATATAAACGAGGACCTAGCGCTGCAAGAGCATATTTACTTTCCCCTCAAGCAGCTCAAAAATTTATTTCAGCTTCGCAAGAATGGTATTTACCCGTAGATGATTACATGGACCAGTTTTGGCTAAACCATGTTCCGTGCAAAGGTATTAGACCTGGTGTGGTAAAGAATGAGACGGAATTTGATTCTACGATCGGAGAGTTAACTAAAAAAGAGAAAAAAAACAGACTGACTCGGGAGTTATATTCTCTGAAATGTACAGTGTTAAGAACGTTGTACTTTATGGCTAATAAAGAAGGTTAGTTATGATTTCTTTGATAATAAAATGGTTATTTACCTCTAATCCGATTAAAAAATTTCGTGCTGAACTTGATTTGATGTTTTGGGGAACTAGCCACTGTAAAATAATCAGAAAGTATTTTCAGCGCCGTATTTTTTATGTTTATAACTGTGATATTAGCCATGTTGCGGAAATTCACCCTTCAGTCATGTTTCCACATCCATGTGGTATTGTAATAGGTTCTCAAGCTAAAATTGAAGAGAATTGTCGTATTTACCATCAAGTAACACTTGGAGGTAACTTTGATAGTACAAATAATATGCCACAGATAAAGAGAGGAAGCTTAATAGGATCTGGAGCAAAACTGTTAGGTGGCATAACTATTGGAGAAAATTGTATTATTGGAGCTAATGCTATCGTTACGAAAAATGTAGGAAACGATATTACGGTTATTGGATTTAATAAAAAAAGTCCATCCATAATTAAGGTGTTAAATAAATAGGTGTTGTTATGAGTAAAGTAAATATAGCATTAGGGTTTGATAATGGTTTCTGTCGAGTAGCGGCATCAATGCTGTCCTCATTAAAAACTAGTGTGAATGAAAATATATTGTATGATGTATATATACTTCATGAAGATATATCTGATGAAAATCAAAATAAAATCACTTCAATATTTCAAGGCGCTAGTAATGTAAATGTCATTTTTACAGATGTATCTGTAGTATTTAATAGCGTGTTTAAAAAAGTTTATGAATCAAGGCAAGTAACACGAGGAGCTTATTATCGAATAATAACACCACTTGTATTAAAGGATATTAGTAAAGTTCTTTATATAGATCCTGATACAGTAATATTAGGCGATGTGTCTTTATTGTATTTAGAGGGGAATAATAGAAAGGCTATCTCTGGGGTCAGGGATATTAATTTGTCAAATGTTGAAAAAAATAGGGGGGTTTATACTAAGGAATTAAAGAGAAAGGGTTTTAATGGTTCGTTATATGATTATATGACTACTGAGTTAGGACTTGATGATAATGAGAAAGTTAATTATATAAACTCTGGCGTTATTTTGTTTGATTTAGATATTATACGGAATGGTTATATTGATTTATTGATAGATAATGCAACTAAATATGATTACTTATATCATGATCAAGATATAATTAATAAAACATTTAAAGATAGTAAAAATATAATTGATGAGTCTTGGAATTTTCCTAGTTTTAAGTTTGACAATAAAATGAATGTTAATATATTGCATTATTATTGTACTGACAAAGGAAAACCATGGATATCTATGGAAACAAATGGGGCTGATTTATATTGGAATGCGGTAAGTACAACACCATATTTTTTTGAAAATGCTAAATCTTTGGAAGTTAATATAATAAGAAAGAATCGGTTTTCAAAAACATTAAAAAGAAAAATTAAATCTATTTTTAAGTAAGGTGAGATATGTTGGAATTAATTGGAAGAGAAAATCAACTATTTAAAAGTGATATAGAACTGAGTGAAGAAGCATTACAGCAAATAGTATCCCAATCACGCTTTCTAGTTCTTGGTGGTGCTGGCTCAATCGGCCAAGCAGTGACCAAAGAAATCTTTAAACGTAACCCTCAAAAGCTACATGTTGTTGATATCAGTGAAAACAACATGGTTGAGCTAGTTCGCGATATTCGTAGTTCATTTGGTTACATCAATGGTGACTTCCAAACTTTCGCCTTAGATATTGGTTCTATTGAATATGATGCGTTTATCAAAGCCGATGGCCAGTATGATTATGTATTGAATTTATCTGCACTGAAGCATGTGCGTAGTGAAAAAGATCCATTCACTTTGATGCGTATGATTGATGTAAACGTGTTTAATACCGACAAAACCATTCAACAATCGATTGATGCTGGCGCGAAAAAATACTTCTGTGTCTCTACCGATAAAGCTGCAAACCCTGTCAATATGATGGGCGCTTCAAAGCGTATTATGGAAATGTTCTTAATGCGCAAGAGTGAAGAGATTGCTATCTCTACGGCTCGTTTTGCTAACGTTGCTTTTTCTGACGGTTCTTTGCTTCACGGCTTTAATCAGCGAATTCAAAAGAACCAACCGATTGTGGCTCCAAATGACATCAAACGTTATTTTGTTACTCCACAAGAGTCTGGTGAGTTGTGTTTAATGTCGTGTGTTTTTGGTGAAAACCGAGATATCTTCTTCCCTAAACTCAGTGAAGCGCTACACTTAATTTCATTTGCGGATATTGCGGTAAAATACTTAAAGCAAATTGGTTATGAACCTCATTTATGTGAAAGTGAAGATGAAGCTCGTGAATTAGTTAAAACATTACCCGCTCAAGGTAAGTGGCCATGTTTATTTACCTCTAGTGATACTACTGGTGAAAAAGATTTTGAAGAATTTTTCACGGATAAAGAAACACTAGATATGGCGCGCTTTGATAATTTAGGCATCATTAAAAATGATCCACTTTATCAACAAGAGTTACTTGAACTATTTGAACAAAAAATCGGTCAAATGAAGTCAGATCGTCAATGGACTAAAGAAGAAATCGTACAATTATTCTTTACCATGATCCCTGACTTTGGACACAAAGAAACTGGCAAATACCTTGATAGCAAAATGTAATTAAAAAGCAGAGAGCAGAGTAATGAGCAAAACACCATTAGTTGAGTTTGTGCGAGATATTTACCAAACCAATGATTTTATCCCACTGCATGCCCCTACATTTGATGGCAATGAGCAGAAATACGTACTAGAAACCATTCAAAGCACCTTCGTATCTAGTGTTGGTAAATTTGTTGATGAATTCGAACAAAAAATAGAATCCTATACAGGAACAGCAAAAGCGGTTGCGACGGTTAATGGAACCGCTGCGCTTCATGCTGCCTTGTATATGGCAGGCGTTCAGCATGGTGATTTTGTCATTACTCAAGCGCTTACTTTTGTAGCAACGTGTAATGCCTTGCATCATATGGGGGCAGAGCCAATCTTTGTCGATGTGTCTCCTGTGAGTTTAGGGCTTTGTCCTAAAGCGATGGATGCGTATTTAACCCAACACGCGCAAGTGACGGAGATAGGTTGTCTTCATAAGCAAACTAAACGTCCAATTCGTGCGGTTGTACCAATGCATACCTTTGGTCACCCAGTTGAGTTAGATGAGTTGATTGCTGTTTGTCATAAATGGAATATTACTTTAGTTGAAGACGCCGCTGAAAGTTTAGGGTCTTTCTACAAAGGAAAGCACACGGGTACTTTAGGTGATTTTGGTGCGGTTAGTTTTAATGGTAATAAAATTATAACGACTGGTGGTGGTGGCATGGTGTTGTGCAAAACTGCAGAGCTTGGTGCTCGAACAAAACATGTAACGACGACTGCCAAAGTACCTCATCCTTATGAGTTCTATCATGATGAAGCTGGTTTTAATTATCGAATGCCAAACCTTAATGCAGCGTTAGGTTGTGCTCAGATGGAAGTATTGGAACTATACTTAGCTCAGAAGCGAGTATTGGCAAATCGTTATCAAGAATTTTTTGCTGAAAATGATTTCCAATTTGTGGTTGAACCTGAATATGCACAATCTAATTACTGGTTAAATGCTGTAATTTGTCCATCGGCACAAGTGCGTGATGATATGTTAAAGCAAACCAATGAATCAGGTGTGATGACTCGTCCAATTTGGCAATTAATGCATCGTTTACCTATGTTTAAAGACGCTCCTCGTGGTGATTTAACTCAGTCTGAGCATATTGAAGCGCATTTAATCAACTTACCTAGCACGCCTATTGCTCTGTAATTGAAAAAAGATAACAAGAGGTAATTGGTTTATTATGAGTAAGTCATTAATAAATAAGAAAGTAGCCGTTTTCACAGGTACAAGAGCAGAGTATGGTCTGCTCTTTTGGCTTTTAAAAGACATTCAAAATGATCCAGAACTTCAATTGCAGCTTTTGGTATCGGGCATGCATTTATCTCCAGAGTTTGGTGAGACTTATCAGCAAATAGAAGCAGATGGTTTTGTTATTGATGAAAAAATAGAGATCCTTCTTTCATCCGATTCAGCAGTCGGCACAGCCAAAAGTATGGGACTTGGTGTATTAGGTTTTGCAGATTCTCTTGCACGCTTGCAACCTGATGTCCTAGTGATCCTTGGTGACCGTTTTGAAGCGTTAGCTGCGGCACAAACCGCAATGATCATGCGAATTCCCATTGTTCATTTACATGGCGGTGAGATCACCGAAGGCGCTTATGATGATGCGATTCGCCATGCAATAACTAAACTCAGTTATTTGCACGGAACATCAACTGAAGAATATCGTCAACGTGTAATACAGCTAGGTGAAGCACCAAATCGAGTACAAAATGTTGGAGCTATTGGGTTAGATCACTTAAAGCGTTCGACATTTATGAGCGTAGCAGAGTTATCTGAATCATTGAACTTTACTCTAGATAAACCTTTCTTTTTGGTTACTTATCACCCGGTAACCTTAGGTGATGAAGCCCCTGAAGAGAGTTTTCAAGCCTTATTAAATGCGTTAGATGAGTACCCAGATCATCAAGTTATTTTAACCTACCCAAATGCTGATGATGGTGGTCGACGTATAATCCCAATTCTTGAAGAATACGCTCGTAGCAATCCAACGCGAGTATTAGCAATCCCTTCTTTAGGTCAGGTTCGTTATCTTAGCTCGGTTATGCATGCAACTGCTGTTATTGGTAATTCATCAAGCGGAATAATTGAAGTGCCTGCCTTTGATGTTCCAACGGTAAATATAGGCTCAAGACAAAAAGGGCGTTTAGCCGCTAAGAGTGTGCTAAATGTTGAACCTAATCAACAGTCGATTTCAGACGCGATAGAAGTCGCGATAGATCGAACTTATAAACTTGTTGATGAGAAAATCCATAACCCATATGGTCAGGGTGATACTAGCGGTAAAGTGATTGAAATGATTAAATCGTTGCAATTCACACCAAGTAAAGCGTTTTACGATATAACTTTTAATGATGTAGAGTGAGAGAGTCATGACCCTAATTATTGCAGAAGCTGGCGTTAACCATAACGGTGATGAAAATCTCGCCTTTCAACTTGTAGATGCGGCTTATCACGCAGGCGCAGACATTGTTAAATTTCAAACCTTTAAAGCAAAAAATCTAGTAACGGAAGATGCGGTTCAAGCTGAGTATCAAGTTACTAATACTCAAAAACAAGAATCACAATTAGCGATGTTAAGTCGTTTAGAGCTTTCGTATGATGTTCACCATCAATTAGTTAAGCATTGTGAATCGTTAGGTATTGAATTTCTTTCAACCGCGTTTGATTCAGAAAGCCTTGATTTTTTAGTAAATGATTTAGGGTTAACTCGTCTTAAAATTCCATCAGGTGAAATTACCAATGCCCCATTGGTTTTAGAGCACGCTCGTACTGGATGTGATTTAATTGTCTCTACTGGCATGGCAACCTTGTCAGAAATTGAAGCGGTATTAGGCGTCATTGCTTTTGGTTATGTTGCAGATAAAACAGCAGAGCCAAGTGAGTTAGCCTTTCAGCAGGCTTATGCTTCAGAGCAAGGTCAGCAAGCGTTAAAACAAAAAGTCACGATATTACATTGTACAACAGAATATCCAGCGCCAATGGCTGAAATCAATCTCAAAGCAATGGATACATTAGGTCGTGCATTTGAGTTACCCGCAGGCTATTCCGATCACAGTGAAGGTATTACCATTCCTATTGCGGCTGTTGCTCGTGGTGCAGTATTAATTGAAAAGCACTTTACGTTAGATCAAAACATGGAAGGCCCAGACCATAAAGCTTCTTTAGAGCCTCAAGAGTTAACGGCTATGGTAAGTGCAATCCGTCAAGTTGAAGTGGCTTTGGGGATCGGAGTAAAAAGTCCAACGGTATCAGAAGTAAAAAATAAAGCCGTTGCACGTAAAAGTTTAGTCGCAGCTAAGGCGATTCAACAAGGTGAGCTTATTACAGAAGATAACCTCACAATTAAACGCCCGGGGTCAGGAATGTCGCCATACCACTATTGGGCGCTATTGAATCAACCTGCAAGCCAAGATTATAAAGCAGGAGATTTAATTGTTGAGTAATGCAGGGTTAAAGCCTCTGATTGTTATTGGCGGAGGAGGTCACGCAAGCGTATTGGTTGATATCCTTCGTCAGCAGCAGCGTGAAATACTTGCGATTGTTAGCCCGGAGGATATTAGCCTACGTCGTGTTTTCTCTGGCCTAACACATCTTAAAAATGATGACGATGTACTTGGTTTTTCACCAGACTCAGTACATTTGGTTAATGGCGTAGGTATGCTCCCTAAGTCAGGGTTAAAGCGTAAACTAAATGAGTACTTTCTCTCTCTGGGCTACACATTTGAAACCGTGATTTCTGATAGTGCTCAGATCTCCTCATTTGCTGAGATAGAGCAAGGTGCTCAAATTTTTTCAGGGGCTATCATTCAAGCGGGAGTCACCATTGGTGCCCATTCGATCATTAATAGTGGTACTATTATTGAACATGATAGTGTCATTGGGCAGTACAATCATATTGCACCGAGAGCGATATTATGTGGTCAAGTCAGTACATATGATAATGTTTATATTGGCGCAAGTGCGACCGTGATTCAAAATATGACGCTTGAGCAAGGTTCCATAGTTGGAGCGGGTGCTATAGTGACTAAAAATATATCTTCTGAACAAATTTGCTATCCAAGTCGTTCAGTATTGAAATAAGTAATAAGGTAAACCATGAGTCATTCTTGGAAGAAAACATTAATAAAACCTGAGTCTACTATTCTTGATGCACTTAAAGTAATTGATAATGAAGCATTACGAATTGCATTAGTCGTGGATGATGCTCAACATCTTTTAGGTGTTGTGACAGATGGTGATATTCGTCGAGGTATTTTAAATAGTTTACCTTTAGATACCTCTGTTATCGATATCATGAGTGATTCGCCAATTACTGCTTCAGTCAACACCGCCAAAGAGCAGTTA
The DNA here is from genome assembly GCF_028765525.1 of Aliivibrio sp. S2TY2. Lineage (NCBI taxonomy): Bacteria > Pseudomonadati > Pseudomonadota > Gammaproteobacteria > Vibrionales > Vibrionaceae > Aliivibrio > Aliivibrio sp. S2TY2. The sequence goes on from NZ_JARACS010000004.1 coordinate 219,573, forward strand.
GTAAAATTAATGGAGAGTAAAAGCATACTTGCTATCCCATTAATGGATGATAATAAGGTAGTTGGGTTAGAAACATTACATAATTTATTTGAAGAAAAAACCTACCATAACCCAGTATTTATAATGGCAGGTGGTTTTGGTACACGCCTGCGTCCTCTGACTGATACTTGTCCTAAACCTATGCTTAAGATTGGTAATAAGCCAATTTTAGAAACCGTTATTCGTAGCTTTATTAAAGCGGGTTTTGTGAATTTTTATATATCCACACACTATATGCCAGAGCAGATCCAGAACCATTTTGGTGATGGCTCTGAATTAGGTGTAAAAATCAGCTATGTTCATGAAGATTCGCCTTTAGGTACGGGTGGCGCTCTTGGTTTACTTCCTGATGATTTGCCACAAGACTTGCCATTAATTATGATGAATGGCGATGTATTAACGAAAGTGGATTTTGAGCGTCTATTGGCGTTCCATACAGAAAACAATGCCGATGCCACTATGTGTGTGCGTGAATATGATTATCAAATTCCTTATGGTGTGATTAATGGTAAAGGTAGCAAGATTACCAGTATGGTAGAGAAGCCGATTCAACGCTTTTTTGTCAATGCGGGTATTTATGTTGTATCACCACAAGTGATCCAGTCGGTTCCTAAAAACCACCATATTGATATGCCAACATTATTAGAACAACACATGAAGGAAAGAGATAATATCCTTATGTTCCCTATTCATGAATATTGGTTAGATATCGGTCGTATGGATGATTTTAATCGTGCGCAAGCGGATATTCATACTTTGGGAGTTCTATAATGATCAATAACAAAAAAGTCATGGCAATCATTCCCGCAAGAGGTGGAAGTAAGCGATTACCAAGAAAGAACGTACTTCCTTTAAAAGGAAAACCACTGATTGGCTGGACTATTGAAGCTGCACAACAGAGTAAATATATTGATACCGTATTTGTGAGTACGGATGATCAAGAAATAACAGAGGTAGCTAAACAATTTAGTGTAGATGTTCCCGAATTACGACCAGAGCATTTAGCATCAGATACCGCGACCACACAGAGTGTAATATTTTATACTCTTGAAACGTTTGGGCAAGATGTTGATATTGTTTTGATTTTACAGCCTACATCTCCTTTACGTACAACTAAGCATATTGATGAAGCCATTGAGATGCTTATTAATAAAAATGCAGAATCGATCGTCTCGGTAACGCCTTGTGAGCATCCACCTCAGTGGGCAAATACATTACCTAGTGATGGTTCTATGGGCGAGTTTTTACGCCCAGAAGCATTTCAGAGATCACAAGATTTAGGTGAACCTTATCGTCTAAATGGCGCTATTTACATTTACGATGCCATTCAATTAAAGAAACGTAGTGAAATGCTTTATACAGATAAAACCTTTGCTTATGTGATGGAAAATCGTCACTCGGTTGATATCGACACCCAATTAGATTTTGAGTATGTGGAGTTTTTAATCAATAATAATGAAAAATTGCACATGTCATTAAAAAATTAATTATATATGCAAAGAGTGTCTCTTTGTTTGGTAAAGTGATAAATAGTAGGCCAGAGTGATGAATGATTTTTTTCTAGAACCATTGAGTAACGTAGAGTTAATAAGGAATCGAAACAAGATAAAAGAAAAATATCTTCCGTTAGCAACTAATAAAATAAAATTGCTTATTTTAAATGGTTCGACAGTTGGTGAGTTAAAAGAATTTATATATTTATTCCTATTGCAGCATGGTATTGAATCTGAAATTTTTGAATCTACATATAACTCTTATTATGAAGATGTTATGTTTGGAAGTATTATTGAAGATATAAATCCTGACTGGGTTTATATACATACGACAAATAAAAATATTTATCATTGGCCAATGCCAAATATGACCGATGAAGAGATTGATTTATTGTATTCAAACGAAGTGGATAAAATAAAAAATATTTATAATAGATTAGAAGAAAAAGGTGTTTACACGATAGTTAATAATTATGAAATGCCAATTGAGCGTGTTTATGGTAATTATGATTTTGTAAGTAATTCTGGATTTTGTAACTATATAAATAAGGTGAACTATTTCATTTCTGAAGAATTAGGTAAAAAAGAAAATATCTTTATCAATGATATAATGTATCTGTCATCTCTTGTTGGTTTAAATTTCTGGTTTAATGAATCGTATTGGTATTCATTTAAATATGCAATATCTCCAGCAGCTTTACCTAATGTTGCAAAGTCCATAGCAAATATTATTAAGTCAGTATATGGGAAAAGTAAAAAAGTCCTTGTTTGTGATTTAGACAATACGTTATGGGGAGGTGTAATTGGTGATGATGGAAAAGATGGAATTTTAATCGGTCAAGGAAACGGAAAAGCAGAAGCGTTTTTAGATGTCCAAAAATATATCCATCGACTCAAGTTAAGAGGTGTTATTTTAGCTGTTAACTCTAAAAATGATATCACGCTAGCAAAAGAAGGTTTCAATAATACTTATTCACAATTAATCGTGGATGATTTTTCTTCATTTGTAGCGAACTGGGATATGAAATCATCAAATATGAAGCGCATTGAAGAAGAGTTGAACTTATTTCAAGATAGCTTTGTTTTTATCGATGATAATCCAGCTGAAATAGAGCAGGTTAAATCATCATGTTCTTTTGTGAGTTGTATTAGTTATGAAAAATCACCCCATGAAATATTAAGAAAAATTGATAGGGATGGTTACTTTGAAACTGTAAAACTATCTAAAGAAGATCTTATAAGAACTAACTTATATAGTAAAAATAAAAAAATAAAAGAGCTTGAAAATAATGCGTCTTCTTTTGATGATTATCTTTTATCTTTAAATATGAAATCATTATTATCACCTTTAAATAAATCTAATATATCTAGGGTAGAGCAATTAATTAATAAGACAAATCAGTTTAACCCTACAACGATGAGGGTGAGTAGTGCGGACATTCTAGATTATATGAATAATTCAACGACTATATCTTTAGTTGGCTCATTACAGGATGTTTACGGAGATAATGGTATAGTAACTTCCTTGGTAGCTTGCGTGAATAAAGCTATTGCTAATATTGATATATGGGTTATGAGTTGTAGAGTATTTAATCGTGAGTTAGATTTTGCATTATTCGATCAATTTATAGTATTTTGCAAAGAAAGAAATATTGAAGAAGTTCATGCAAAATACTTGAAGTCATCTAAAAATGCTTATGTACAAAATTTATATGAAAGACTTGGTTTTATAGTGATTGATGCGAAAGAAGATAGTAAAATATACGTATTAAACGTATCTGAATACGTATCAAAAAACAAAGCTATTGAGGTTAATTATGAACATTGAAAATAAAGTACTAACTATTGTATCTGAAGTCCTAGAAGTTGAGTTAAATGCTATAAATTTAACAACGACAATTGATGATTTAGATTCATGGGATTCAATGATGACTATCAATTTGATGACAGTTATATGTGATGAGTATGGAATGATGCCATCATTTGAAGACTTTGAATATTTCACATCAGTATCAAAAATAGTTGAGTTTATTAATAAAAATAACAATCTATAAGGTTGGTGGTGTAATTAGATGAAAATTGCTTTAGCTAGCTTGGATGATATTGATGCTATTCAATGCTTCATTAGAGATAACTGGAAAGAAAATCATATTTTAGCACGAGACAAATCGTTTTTTATGTATGAAATGACTCAAGACTGTGCTGTGAATTATATGATAGCCAAAGATGATGATTCAAATATTGTTGGGTTGTTAGGTTTTGTTCCTAGTCGAAGAGACATATCAACCTCAAATTTATTTTTTGCTATCTTAAGAGTTTTAGATGAGTATGCAAAAAGTGGTCTTGGCTTAAAGTTAATTCAGAAGTGTAGGGAGTTAACATCAGGAACAGTTAATGTAGTTGGGATTAATGACAAGGTTTGGCCACTATATAAATTTCTTGGTTTTCATGTGGATTATTTAGAACACTATTATTGGATAAATCCTAATATAACTGACTTTCATATTTGTAAATATGACAATCAGCTCGTTTTTTCATTAGATAATAAAAATGATGACTATTTTTTAATAGAAGAACTTTCTGAGGGTTTATTTTCTCTTTTAAATAGTCGACGAGATTATTATACATTTACTAAGCAGTATTTAAATAATCCATATTATGATTATTTGTTATATTATTCAAAAGTGAATAATAGTCTTTTAGTTTGTCGAGAGGAATTAGTCGATTCACATAAGGCATTAAAGATAATTGATTACCATGGTGATTACAAATCGATAACAAAGGCTTTGAACTTTTTAAAAGGAATCGTTATTGATAATGGATATGAATTTGTTGATATATATGCAAATCATATAATTTCATCATCTATAATAGATTCTGGTTATCAGAAAAATACGTATAATGATGATGTAATAATACCCAATTATTATTCTCCTTTTGTTAAAAGTAATATAAAAATAGCCTATGCTACATGCGATCGTAACTTACTTATCATGCGTGGTGATGGGGACCAAGATCGACCGTCATAAATATATATAAAGTCTAGGAGTTTATATGGCCCAACCATTAACGGTCGTGATGTATCACTATGTCCGTAATATAAAAGAATCTCGTTACCCTCAAATCAAAGGGCTTGAACTGGATTTGTTTATCGAACAGCTTGAATTTTTTGCTAAGCATTACCATGTTGTCACAATGGAGCAAGTATTAGCGGCAAAATATCAAGAAATACCATTGCCAGATAAAGCGTTGCTGTTAACTTTTGATGATGCGTATGCAGAACATTTTACTCATGTTTATCCTATTTTGAAGAAAATGAACATGCAAGGCTCATTTTATGTTCCAGCGAAAACCGTGCTTGAACATAAGGTATTGGATGTAAATAAAATTCACTTTATTTTAGCGTCGGTAACGAATGTGCATGATCTGGTGCTTTCGCTAAAAGCAGAAATTGAAGTTTATCAACATGAGTATAACTTAAACTCATTCGATGATTATTTTTCAGAATTTGCTATTGAAAGTCGTTTTGATAACAAAGAGGTTATTTTCATCAAACGCATGCTACAACATGTATTACCTGAGAAGTTACGTAATATTATTTCTGATAAGTTATTTAAAAATTATGTCGGAATGGATGAGGGAGCTTTCTGTCGGGAGTTGTATATGAATAAATATCAACTTGAACAGTTAGTTCGTGATGGCATGCATGTGGGTTGTCATGGTTATGATCATTACTGGTGGAATAAGCTTGCGCCAGAAGCGTTAACGGATGAGTTAGAAAAATCAAAAGAGTTTTTGGCATCATTAGGCTGTGATATGCATAATTGGACAGCTTGTTATCCTTATGGTTCATCTAGTTATGATGTGGTTCTAGAACTTGAAAAACAAGGTTGTAGCTTGGCCGTAACAACAGAAGTGAGAGTGGCGGATTTAGATAGTGATCACGCATTACTCATACCAAGATTGGATACGAATGATTTGCCTAAGCAAAAAAATGCAGAAACAAATCACTGGTATCAACAGGCTTAAACTAAGGCTTTTCAGGGAGGTGTGCATTGGCTTTATTTAGAAAATTGCTTTGCACGCTTTTCAAAATGTTGAACTAAAAACTCAATCATTTCATTGCCAACATGTGAGTCGTAGGTATGTGCTGAAATGGGCACTTCTTTATAAAGTAATGAAAGGGTATATAGAGCGGTTGATGTTACCCCTGTTACTCCTGATATTTTTATTCCCTTATTGGCAATTTCAAGCTCAATCGGGGATTCACTTTGGTGGTAGATTAAATTGGGTAATGATTTGACCACCTTTGTTACTGCCTCTGATTCCGTTCTATGTGGGAAGTATAAAAAGGGTTTATCGCTAGCTTCAAATGTCTGCCTTAAACGTTCAATATATGCTTTCAAAGTCGGTTGGTTTTTATCACCAATAGCACCCTCACCAATAAATGCAATTGGTGCACTAGGATCATAGCATGCAGATGCCCCTATTTTTTCTCGGATCACATTTAGTTCGTTGAGTGTTAATGGACAAACTGGATCTTGGATATTAAATATTGAGAACATTTCAAAGTTATCAGCATAAGGCTGAATACCAATGGTTTGACAGCCTTGTAGCCTTATTAAGAAGTCTTGCAGTAAACGTTTACGACTAAAAGAAGACTTGTTTCTAATAAATTTAAAGTATTCATATAAATTGGCCATGCCATCATCAATAAAGACTAGTTTATTGGCAGGCAAATTTCGTTGAAACATACGAGTACGCCAAGAGGTGTATTCAGAGAAGAAAAAGTGCTCAACAGGGGTGCTGTCTGTTAACTTTTTTATCTTCTTGAGTAAGCGAGGAATTACAAAGGTTCGATGTCCTCTATTTACTTCATAGACATGATCCCACTTAGATTTATCATACACTTGTGCTAAGTGTCTTTTTCCTGCTTCGGTTTTTTGCAAAACTAAAATAAGAATATTATTCTCTGTCCCATAGGCAACTCTTGCCTCATTAGCACAAATATACTGAAAGGGAGATGTCACAAGAAAAACATTCATGATAATTAACCTTATTTGATCTAGATATTACTATTAATACAGTAATTATATATTTGAGATGGTAACCGTGCGGTGTAAGGCGCCTTGATTATTCTGAATAACATTAGAAGCCGCACTTTGAAGTGATTTATATTCAGCACAATCATCAATCAGTTTAACGATGTGATTACTAAGTCGAGTTGACTCAGAAATAACAATTCCTTGTTCACCTTGTAACGTATCGACTATCTCTTTAAAGTTATAATAGCTCGGTCCTATAACAACAGGTATCCCTAATACCGCAGGCTCTAGTACATTGTGTCCGCCCACTTTATCGCCAAGCAAGCTACCACCCATAAAGCAGACATCAGCAGCGCCCATTAGCACAAGCATTTCCCCCATGGTATCACCAAGATAAACCTGAGTTTCAGCGGTAACCGTTTTGTTAAAAGTGCGTCTTACACTCTTAAATCCAGAGTTTTTACTTAATTCAAATACAGTATCAAAACGCTCAGGGTGACGAGGCACCAAAATTAATAATGCGTTAGGGTGCTCTTTCAATACTTCTTTATGAGCCTCAAGAACTTGTTCATCTTCACCTTTATGGGTGCTAGCTGCAATCCAAATAGGACGGTCATTGCCCAATAAATGACGTAACTCTTGGCCTTGCTGTTTTATCTCATCAGAGATCTGAATATCAAACTTGATAGAGCCAGTGACGCATAACCTTTCTTTATTTATACCTAAGTGCTCAAAGCGATCTGCATCGGCTTGAGTTTGGCACAGTACTTTTGTTAAGTGTTTACTTAGCTCAGTAAAAACAGGCTGAACTTTGGCGTAGCCTTGGCAAGATTTTTCAGATAAACGGGCATTGACTACATAAATAGGAATATTCGATTTACCAACAGCATGTAAGGTATTTGGCCATAACTCTGTTTCTATAATTAGTAATTTACTTGGTTTCACCGTTTTTAAAAAACCGTTCACAGCAAATGAGAAATCAATTGGCATATAGCGGTGTTCAACTAAATCACCCAGCTTAGCAATCTGCTCTGCCCCTGTACTTGTGGTCGTGGTTACTAGGATCGGTTGCTCTGGATTCTGCTGTTTTAATGCTTTGATTAATGGTGTAGCGGCAATGGCTTCCCCAACAGAAACGGCATGGATCCAAAGTGGCTGAACACTTGTTTTTAGTGCAGGAGTAAGCCCAAAATGCTCTTTCCAACGTTTGCCAAATAGCGGTTTGTTTGGTTTTTTTTTATATAAACCAAACAATAGAACAGGGGAAAGAAGGGTTAACAGTAGAGTGTAAACTAATCGGATTAACATGAAGTAACCTGAATAACAGATTCATTCGAGATGTTTTTAGGACTAATTTTATCGAGTACTAATTGTGGGTTAAGTTCAGTCAAACACTTCAAATGCTTAAATTCACACTCGCGTTTAAAGCAAGGGCGGCATTTAATATCAGTACTCACAATATCGACCTTTTCAGCCAATGGTGGAGTATATTTTGGAGAGGTTGAACCATAAACACCAACAACATGACAACCAACAGCAGCAGCTACGTGCATTAAGCCAGAGTCATTACTTACCACAGTTTTACAAGCCGCTAATAAATCAACCGCCTCAATTAAACTGGTATCGCCAGCAAGGTTAAACACGGAGTTTTGATTATCAGAATCAACCAAAGACTTAATCGCCTCAGTGGTTTCTTTATCTTTAGCTGAGCCAAATAACCAGACTTGGTGGCCTTGGTTAATCATCTCATTAGCAACTGCTGCATAGTGCTCAACAGGCCATTGTTTTGCTGGGCCAAATTCCGCACCAGGGCATAAACCAAGTACCGGTTTATCAGTAGATAAAGAAAATTTAGTCAGGGTTGTTTGTTGAACATCAGTATCAATCGTAAGCTTAGGTCGAGGTAAAGTATCTAACCCACCTAACGAGCTTGAATTAATCATCTCAGATTTAGGATGTGCTAAAGCGACATAGCGTTCGACCATGTATTGAAATGACTTCTTATTTGGACGTAAATCGTTTAGCAGGCCATAACGCATTTCGCCTTTCCAACCGATACGTTTTGGAATATCAGCAAACCAAGGGATTAAGGCAGACTTAGCCGAGTTAGGGCAGATATAAGCATGAGTATAATTATTGGTTTTAAGTTGTTTACCTAAACGACGGCGACCAAACAAATCGAAATCACCATGACCAAGCGGCATTTCAATCGCTTGGTTCACTTCAGGCATGCGCTCTAAAATAGGCTTACACCATGCCGGGGCCATCACATCAATAATCGCGTCAGGATGTTGCTGTTTAAGCGTGATATACAGTGATTGAGACATCACCATATCGCCAACCCATGATGGGCCAATAATTAAAATTTTCATTGTTTATCTATATTACTCACTAGGTAACTTTAATTAGTGAAGGTTTCAGGTCGCTTCGCTCGCAGGTTTCAGGAGGCATATTGAGGCAATAGTCTACGCCATAAAAAATACGCTTTTTATTTACATTGTAAAAAGATGAATACAACATTCTACCTGAAACCTGAAACCTGAAACCTGAAACCTGAAACCTGAAACCTGAAACCTGAAACCTGAAACCTGAAACCTGAAACCTGAAACCTGAAACCTGAAACCTGAAACCTGAAACCTGAAACCTGAAACCTTATTTATTAACAATCGCCATATACTCAGCAACGCCATCAGCAACCGACTTAAACTCAACGTCACAACCCGCAGCGCGCAGCTTAGTTAAATCTGCTTGCGTAAACTCTTGGTAAGCGCCTTTTAGGTGCTCTGGGAAAGGAATGCTTTGAACTTCGCCTTTACCGTGGTGCTTAATAACCGCATCAGCAACAGCGCGGAACGGTTCAGCACGGCCAGTACCACAGTTATAAATACCAGATACGCCATTTTCTAAGAACCAAAGGTTAACCGCAGCCACATCACCCACATAAACGAAATCACGCTTAAATTGGTCGCTACCTTCAAATAACTTAGGATCTTCACCCGCATTCATTTGGTTATTTAAATGGAACGCAACCGAAGCCATCGAGCCTTTATGTTGTTCACGAGGACCATACACATTGAAGTAACGGAAACCGGTAATTTGAGAAACCGTTTCACCATGCGCTTCAGCATCGGCCCATAGGCGACGAACGTAGTTATCAAACTGCTGTTTAGAGTAACCGTAAACGTTTAATGCGCCTTCGTATTCACGCTCTTCAATAAACGTATCAGTATCGCCATAAGTTGCAGCAGATGATGCATATAAGAATGGAATTTCACGCTCGATACAAAAATGAAGCACTTCTTTCGAGTACTCATAGTTGTTCATCATGATGTATTTGCCATCCCACTCAGTCGTCGCAGAGCACGCACCTTCGTGGAAAATAGCATCAATTGTACCAAAGTCATCACCCGCCATAATTTGCGTAATGAAGTCTTCTTTATCCATGTAATCAGTGATATCAAGATCAACCAAATTCTTGAATTTCTTGCCATCTTTTAGGTTATCAACCACTAAGATATCGTTAAAGCCGTTGTCGTTTAAAGACTTAACAATGTTGCTGCCAATCATGCCAGCGCCGCCAGTTACAATGATCATTTTGATACCACGATTTATTAAGATAATTGATTCGATTGTAGCAGAGAAGAAAGGCAGGCGCTATGCTTGAAAAGTAGAGGAAAGAGGCGAGGAAAAGTAAAAATCGAGGTTTCAGGAGAGCGAAAGAGCAGAATTCAGATCGCTTCGCTTGCAGAGTTCAGAGGTGATCGCTGAACTTACAACGACAAAGAATAGTTCCTCCCCTTGAGAGATAAATCATTGGGATTGATGATGTTAATAGAAGGGAAGGTTAGGAGGGGTTGTGAATGAATAATTTTGAATATACTCGCAGTTACTCCAGTTCTTTATTTGAATGTTTTCTTTTTCTTCTATTGTTGAGGGAATATTTAGAAATGAAGGTTGCAACCCCCTCTAACTCCCCCTTGTATTGATTTGATCACTTTCATACATACAGCGATAAAGGGGGAGAACAGTTTTTGATGCTGAAATAACAACGATCACCCCTGAATCCTACAAGGGAGCTTGCGACCGATCTGAACCCTGAATTCTAAAAAAGGACTACTCATGCCAACACAATCACAAAACTCAAACTTGGAAATAAACCTCAAACACCACGGCGGAAAACTCGGCGTCACCGGCTCTTGCCATGAACTCAACATTAATAACAACGGTAACAATCACGGCATATTAATCGACTGCGGGTTATTTCAAGGAAAAGACGCCAAAGACAAGCATGGCAATGACAAAAAACTCGATATCGAATTTCCCATCTCACACCTAAAAGCCTTAATTTTAACCCATACCCACATAGATCACATTGGTCGTTTACCTTGGTTATTAGCCAAAGGCTTCAAACAACCCATCTACTGCACACCCGCCACCGCCGAGCTAGTCCCATTAATGTTAGATGATGGTTTAAAACTGCAACTCGGTCTAAATAAAGGCCAAAGAACAAGAGTATTAGAGCTAATAAAGAAACAAATAAAACCCATCCCATACAACCAGTGGCACCGAATCGTGCTTTCTTCCCGCTCTGCCCTGAAAGCGAAGCGTCCTGAACCCTTAAACCTGCTCTTAAGGTTCCAACCCGCAGGCCATATCCTCGGTTCGGCTTATGTTGAAATTAAACTCCCCAACAATGAAATCGTTGTATTTTCAGGTGATCTCGGCCCATCAAATACACCACTATTACCCGATCCAATTCCACCAAAACGTGCCGACTTATTAGTCATCGAAAGCACCTACGGTAACAAACTCCACGACAACGTAGAAACCAGAGCAAAACGCTTACAAGAAATTATAGAGCGTTCACTGCAAGATGGCGGCGCAATCATCATTCCCGCATTCTCAGTCGGAAGAACTCAAGAGCTACTGTTTGATATTGAACACCTAATTCACCACCAAAAAATTGATTCAAAAATCCCCATCATTCTCGACTCGCCATTAGCCAATAAAGTCACCAAGCAATACCGTCGCTTCAAAAAACTGTGGAGTAAAGAAGCGAAGACCAAATTAAACAACCAACGTCATCCACTCAATTTTGAACAATGCATCACCATCGAAAGCCACAAAGAACACATGAGTGTGGTGAATCGTCTAAAAAGTACTGCCGAGCCCTGCATTATCGTCGCCGCCAGTGGCATGTGCGCCGGAGGCAGAGTCATGAATTACTTAGAAGCCTTACTGCCAGACAAACGCACCGACATCATCCTCGCAGGTTACCAAGCCCACGGCACTTTAGGTCGAGATCTGCAAAACCAAAAATCAAGAGTGTGGATAGATAATCAACCCATCGATGTGAATGCACAAATCCATACCATGTCAGGCTATTCAGCCCACGCCGATCAAGCAGATTTAATTAAGTTTGTGGATGGGATTGAGGAGGGGAGGAAGGAGGTTGTTGTGGTGCATGGGGAGCGCGAAGCGCGAGAGGCTCTATGCGCTGCGCTTACTTAGGTTTCAGGATTCAGGTCGCTTCGCTTGCAGGAGATAATGATGAAATGTGAAAGTTTAGCTGTTTGGAAAAGAGCTTGCCGTTTATCGTGTAGTATTTATGAGTTAACTTCAGATATTAAAGATTATGGCTTTAGAGATCAGATTACTCGATCAGGGTTATCGGTACCATCAAATATAGCAGAAGGAGAAGAACGTGAAAGCGGTAAAGAAAAAGCGCGATTTTTAAATTATTCTCAAGGCTCTGCGGCAGAATTGATTACTCAGATTTTTATAGGTATTGAAATTGGTTATATTAGAAAAGAAGAAGGGTTGTTACTTATCCAGGAAACAAGAGAGATCTTAGCAATTATATCCAAATTAGCAAAACTGAAAAAGCAGACGAAATAAATGTTGTACACTGCTCTGCTCTGGTTCTTGATCTTCCTGAAACCTGAAACCTGAAACCTGAAACCTGAAACCTGAAACCTGAAACCTCTGAATTCGTTAATGCAGCGTATCGTTTCTAGTTTCATCTACCTTTTTCAGTTACAATTTTGAAATATTTGAATTTAATTGGCGCGGAAAAAACAATGAAAACAAAAGATAGGATCATTCACGGTGCCTTAACCCTCTTCAACCAAAATGGTGAGCGCAATATTACCACCAACCACATCGCTGCACACCTTGAAATCAGCCCTGGTAATCTTTATTATCACTTTCGCAATAAAGAAGAGATCATTAACAGCATTTTTGATAACTACGCAAACGAGCTAAAAACACGCTTTAAGCCAATGGCAAAAGAAGAACAATCGACTATGCCTAGTGTGCAAATCATGTTGAGCTACTTAGATTCGATTTTTGAATTGATGTGGAACTACCGATTCTTCTACGCAAATCTGCCGGACATTTTAAGCCGAGATGAGGCCTTAAAATTAAAATACGTAAAAGCGCAGGCAGCGTTAAATGATAACTTAATTGCCATCATGAATGGCTTTCGTGATTCAGGTTTAATAGCCCTTAAAGATGATGAACTAAAATCCCTGACTAAAACGCTGCATATCGTTGCTTCTTGTTGGATAAATTACCAAACGGCACTGCTTTCTGATAAAGAAATTACAGAGAACAGTATTTATCAAGGCATGCTACAAATGCTAAATGTCGTAAGACCAATAGCGACAGAGCAGGGGCGAGTGCAGATTTTGGAATTAGAAAAGCATTATCAGAGCAGAGTCGCAGCAAGCTGCTAAGACGGCTACGCCTTGAGAGCGCTTCGCTTAAGACGCAACAAGTTGCTTAAGAAGAGCAAAAATCTATACATCCATAAGGTCAAAAACGAAAAATAGGTTTCAGGTTTCAGGTTTCAGGTTTCAGGAAGATCAAAGGCTGCTCTCCTTTAGAGTTAGCTTCTTCTCTTGCCCTTATAGAAGCGAAGCGCTCTAGTCTCTAGTTAGCGTAGCGTATATCTACACCACAACTCATAACAGAATGACTTAAATGAAACGCATAATACTTAGCACACTCTTACTCACCTCAACCCCATCATTCGCTGAAGTTGAGCCTTTATTTGAAACGCCAAAAGACATGGAGCCAACGTGGGTTGATAACCTATTAGATGTCTTTGGTGCCGATGGTGGTTTTGATGACAGTAAAGCCATCGATATGAGCTACTTACCAACAGCCTATTACACGCCAGAGAAAAAGTTTGGGGTAGGTTTGCTGATGGTTGGTTTATATAAAACAGAAAATGCAGCCATTGAAGAGCAACCTTCCTCATTAGTAGTTAATTCATTTGTTTCAATGAACAAATCTTATGGCGTTTCAATCGAGAACATGAGCTTTTTTAATCAAGGAAAACAGAGGTTATTACTTGAATTAGAGCTGCATAATGAAGCCGCAGTGTATTATGGCAAAGGAATAGAACAAGGAAATCAAGACAGTAACCACCACGAGTTTGACGAGCAAGTATACAGTTTTAAACCGCGTTGGATGACAGAAGTCGCGAATAATTATTTTATTGGTGTTGGTGCAGACTTAACGTACGCCAAAGCCGAAAATTTAGAGCAGGTTGCCACTGGTTACACTTATCAATCAAACCAACACTTACCAGATAACCTTAGCTCAGGGATTATTGTCACTAGTGTATATGACTCTAGGGATTATCGCCTTAACGCCACCAAAGGCTGGTTAGTTCAGCTTGATGCTGGTTTATACCATAACGATAAAACAGATTCTTTTTCAACTTATGACTTAGAAATTGCCAATTATATTGATTTAAACGGTTTGCCCGGCCTTATCGCGTGGCAGATTCAAGGTCACTTCACTCAAGGTGATGTCCCTTGGAATGTAATGCCAGATCTTGGTGGTTCAAGTGCGATGAGAGGCTACATTAAAGGCAGATACCGAGACGATCAAATGATGATGGGGCAAGCAGAATACCGACTGCCAATTTTCCAACGCTATGGTATGGTTTTTTGGGGAGCGGTTGGCAGTGTCGCACCAAGCGTGAATGAGTTAAGTGATGAGTTAATGACATCTTACGGCACGGGTTTTCGATTCCGAATTAAAGACAACATCAATTTGCGTGCGGATATTGGTGTCGGTCAAAATGAAACCAATTTCTACCTAAATGTAAACGAAGTATTCTAATGCGGTTCCGTCTTATTTATCTCATTTTAGTGATGGGTGTTGGGGGACAATCTGCCGCCGCCAATGAATTATCGTCGTGCTCAATTACCTCAAGTTACGATATTTATTTAAGTGGTATCCACACCGGAGAAATGAAGCGAGTAGAAGCGTGGCAAGGTAAAAAGGCGAGCATTGTTTCAAACAGTAAAGCCAGTATTCTAGGTATTGGCACCGCTTATTCACAAAGCGCTGAAGTATCTTGGTCAGACTTAGATCATGAATGGATAACCGACAAGTTTCATCAAAAAGTATCCGGCTTTCGTTCAAGAGATATGAAAGTCACCTTTACTGACGGTGGACATCAATCAACCGTTGATATTGATGGCAAAGCATCGAGCTATATTTCTAAAGATATTCCATTAAGGGATGTAGATACGTTATCGATTCAAATTCGTGAAAACTTACTGCAAGGTAAACAAGCGTTTCGTTTAAATCGTCAAGCTTCTGATGGCATTGAGCCTTATCAATACCAAGTGCACCAAAAGCAAATTAAGATATTTGAAAAGTGGGGAGAGTTAGAAGTTATCCCTGTGGAGCAAACAGGCGCAGAGCATGTCACTTTTTTGTTTGCACCCGAGTTAGAGTATCAACTTGTTGAAGCGCGTTATCATGGATTTATTCTTCGAGGTCTTTTGACGCTTGAAGATTATGAGTCGACGTGTAAAAACTAGGAACTAGAAACGAGAGACTAGACCGCTTCGCTCCTATAAGAGCTTAAGATAAGAGCAGGATTACTCGCTTTTTATATGACTGAATGTCAAAACTTCGTCAATATTATTGGCACAGATTGTGCATTATTTAAACAAGATGATTTTGATAACAACGGATACGAATTACGATGAATAAGATGATCCCAATCGGGCTTTTCAGTACTTTACTTTTAACAGCATGCGGCGGCGATAGCGGCGGCGGCGGCGGTTCACCTGCTCCAACTAAATATACTTGGCAGTTTGTTCAGATGGAGACAAGAACTAAGGCAGACATGCTTGAGCAGTGTGGCGTTGAACCGACTATTTTTAATATTAATAAAGTAGATCCAGAGGATGTTCAAACGTGGAAATATACTTATGCTTTGAATGCTAAAAAAGTTAGAGCTATTTTGGTTTATGATGAAAATAATGATGTTGTTGATGACTCAACGATTGATGTTAATAATATCAGCTCTAAAGGTGTATTAACATTTACAAGTAATGATGTCCCAAAAGATTGGTCTATTGCTATTGTTGACACTTCAACGAGTAAAGATACACACATATTTTCTATTGAGGGTGCCCTCTTAACGGATTCAATTATTAAAATCCAGCAAGCTCAAGGTGAAGAGTCATCTTGTTATACTGATAATAAGTTACTTGTATCATCTACATCTAAGAATGTTACATTAAAAAATAATAGTAGCTATACATCTTCAGATACATATTTTGATGGTAAAAGTGCCATAAAACCAGGTAGTAGCCAAGAAAATTTAACAGTAATTAATGCTGGTGAACAAGTACTATTTACTGGATATAATATGAATTCTTATGGTGACTTGGTTGTAAATGAGTTTGCTTATCAAGATAGTAAAACATTATCAACAGCAGGAACAACGATAGAATTAGAAAAAGCTGAGGAACAATTAGTAGCATATATCACTAATATTACTAATACTGAATTTAATCATTTAACTATCAGATCTAAATATAAAAATGATACATTTGATTGGTTTGATTGGAACGCTTATGCTGATGATTTTTTTGTAAAGATTCCTGCTAGCCCTACAACATCGTATACTTATTCAGCTAAGTATGAAGGTACTCATAAGCAATGGGGCGTATTAGATATTAAAAATATTGTAGGTAATACTGTAGATGTAGATTTTGATGCAAATTTACTTAACGACACGACACCAACTGTATCGTGTGGATATATTTGCGAAGTTAATACAATAGGGCTTACTTACTTAGATAATATAAAGGCATCACATATTACCTTTACAACAGGTACAACACATTACTCAATGTTTAGTACTAAAGATCAAGTATTGGTTCCTTATGTGCCAGTATCATTACCTATACATATTGATGAAGCTAAATCTGGAGATGAAGTTACTATTTCATTGTTAAATACAGTTCATACAGATAAGAAATTAATTAATTCCTTTATCACTTATGGTAATGGTAGAAACTATACTGGTGATTCATTATACGCAGAAGCAATTTTACCACCTGCTTTAGCTTATTCGGAGCTTGCTGAGTTATTTAATTATGAATATACGATTGTAACTCGCTAATATAGATTTATGAGCCGTTTTTTATAGCCTCTAGTTAGCGAAACATATAGCGTCTAACCAACTCCCCCTTTACCACCATTACCCTAAAAAGTAAGGTAAAAAAGGGGGAGAACAAAAGCCAAACCAACCGCGTCCGCTCTTAAACCTGAACCCTGAAACCTCAACCCTGCTCTTCCTTTGCTCCTATAGTCTCTAGTCTCTAGTCTCTAGTCTCTAATTCTTCGGTCCCCATTCACAATCTTTAACCAATCACGCCTATTTTTTCATATCCGAATTACCAACTTATTGCTACAATACTGCTCTTTTTTAAAACAACTTTTGATAAAACTATGAATAAGCCACTTCGTGTAATATCACTTTTAAGCACATTCCTCTTCGGAAGTGTCGCTAATGCAGCCCCATGGATAGAGCCTAACGATTTACACTTACGTGCAGACATTCAACTTCTTGCCAATGCCGGCGTCATTACCGTACCTATTACCACCTACCCATTAATGTGGGATGGCATCATTAACAACATCAAAACGAATGGCAGTAATGTCGAGTCAGCCATGGTCTCTGATGCGGTTCGTCGAGTTCAAGCCGCTTTTTCTCAGTCACAAAACACCAATGTTAAGTTTGAAGTCGGTGGGGCAACAGAGCCCGTTCGATTCCAACATTTTGGCTCACCAGTACGTGAACAAGGTGAAGCCACGGCAGCCGTGACCGATAGCGGTTCATGGTGGTCATATAACCTTGAAGCAACCTATTCATATGATGCCTCTAATGACGAAGAAGTGCGTTTAGATGGTTCATATATTGCTGCTATTTGGGGTAACTGGGTTTTTAGTGCCGGCTATCAAGATCAGTGGTATGGCCCAGGTTGGGATACCACCTTATTAAAAAGCACCAATGCACGTCCATTACCTGGCTTATCACTCACTCGTCACAATCCAGAAGCGTTTGATGTACCCGTATTAGAATGGTTAGGGCCATGGACAATGACCACCGGTGTCAGCAAAATGGACGATGAACGTTACATGGACGACACCTTGTTATGGACATTCCGAGGCACCATTAAACCGCATCCTAACTTTGAATTTGGCGTTTCTCGTGCCGCGCAATTGTGTGGAAATAACCCAGAATCAGGCTATGAAAAATCGTGTAATCTCGATACCTGGTGGCGCATGTTTACGGGTGATACCAACGTATGGTCTGGTGAAAACCCTGCAAACCAGTTAGCTTCAGTTGATGCTCGTTGGGGAGACACCTTTAATGGCGTACCTTACAGCGTATATTGGGAATCAATGGGTGAAGATGCATTCCGTATTGATCGCTTTCCGCCTTTCCAAGCTAAAAGTTACCTGTATGGTGCTGATGTTTCCTATCAATATGCCAATCAAAGCATAACCACATTTTTTGAGTACTCAGAAACCATGCCAAGTTGTGGTGGTGTTTACGGTTGTGCTTATGAACACAGTGCTTACAAAACAGGGTATCGCTATAACAAGCGTGTAATGGGTTCAACCTACGACAATGACGCCAATACTTACACACTAGGTTTTATTGGGTTTGCGCACAAAACAGGCCATCGTTGGAAGGCGAATGTACGGTACCTAGAATTAAATAAAGACAACTTAAATAAAGGTGATGGGCATGGTGGTAATCAAGTCACACCAATAGCCGAAAACGCCTGGAATATGGATATAAGCTACCTATTCCCTATTAGTATCGGGGAAATAGAACTTGCCGCAGAGTATACGCACTCAGAGTACCCAGAAAGCAGCCAAAAAGACGATAATAACCTAGCCGCATGGGGCAATTGGACGCACCGATTCTAATGAACAATCACATGGTTAATGCAGTCACCAATAAAAAAAGAAGCCTCACGCCAATAGCGACGGCATTAGCGTGTTGCTTCTCGTCGATATTAGTAACCCCTTCTGCCGTAGCTTCACCTTGGCTAGAAGCGAACGATCCTTTTTTACGCTCCTCGTTGTTGGTGCTGTCTGATTCTGGTGTGATAGCCTCACCGACCAATCAATACCCATTGCGCTGGTCGTTGTTTGGTGATGACATTACCAACAATAACGTGTCTCATGACTTGTCTGTGACACAAGCGCAAAGAGAATTACGTTATAGTATGAACTCAGCGAAGTTAAATCGAGGTCAACGTTCAGCTAAATTTATCGCCAGTAATGAAGAGGCACCATCAACGGGCTTTGGCCAATTTAGTAAAGATAAGTGGGGCGCGTCAGCAAGTTATGAATACCTTGATACTAGCTATGCGTTTCGAGTGACGACTGGCTATTCAAGTTATCAAGGTGAAGATGATATTCGCTGGGATGACTCCTATCTATCACTTAATTTAGGCGCTTGGTTATTCTTTATCGGAACGGTAGATAGATGGTGGGGACAAGGGTGGCAACACAACCTAATTCTTGGGTCTTACGCCAAAGCCGCACCGGATATCAGTGCCAGTTATATTGGACAAAATAAGCTATTTGGTGTCTGGAATATTGAAACCTTCGTCGCAAAACCCGATGACGCAGAATTTAATTACCACAATGCGACACGCTTTGTATCTAAACCCTTTTCATTTTTTGAATATGGGTTAACGTATCAAGTCTGGTTTGATAGTAATAACAGCAGTCATTCAGACGACAGCATTAAGCAAGCCGCCTTTGATGCGAAGTTAACCTTACCATCGATAAACTTCTCTAATGACGATGCTGAGAACCAAACCAAACTGTATCACAGCGTGTATGCTGAGTTTGCCTCAACCGAGGACACCACAGAATTAGGTGCCTTGCTATTAGGTTGGAGTGGCAGTGTGAATATTGAAGGACAAACGGTACGCTTAGTACTTGAATCTCAACAAAGCACCTCAGATCATGAAGGGTCGTTTAGCTCTCACTCAAGCGGCTACCCATCAACGCATTTAAGTGTAGCCAAGACAACGTATGATTTTGATAATAGTTACTCAGTTGCTTTATATGTACAAATGAGCAATGACCATAACGTAAGTTTGAGTTATCAACAATCAGAATGGAACGGTACCCAAAGTAGCCATAATAACCAACGTAATACGACTCAAGCCAATTACCGATTACCGGCCGCCTCAGGCATGGTGCATTTAGGGCTTGGTTACACACAAATGAACACCACAACTAGCGATGACCAAATCAATGCATCGTTAGGTTACGAATTTAGATTTTAACTCTTTATTTTTTAAATCTTTATCTTTTAACTGATTTTAACAAGCGTATTGAATATCAATGATGATGAAAAAAACACTTACTGCTAGCTTATTTGCCATGATAAGCACCAGTGCTATCGCCTTTACGCCAAGCGCTGATCAAATTTCTCAATTTCAAAAATTACCAAAATCCCAGCAAGAGCAACTCGCTCGCCAATATGGGGTGGATATCAGTGTATTAACCGGAGCTAGCTCATCAAAAGGCAGCGCAACGAAAACGGTTCCTCAAGACCCAATCAGAGCCAATGCGCCAAAAGAATTGTCGTATGACGAGCAAATGAAAAAACTGGCAGAGGAAGAGGAAGGTAAATTACAACCTTTTGGTTATGAGATGTTTGCAGGGGAAGTCGATACATTAACGCCTGTTGATAACCTGCCAGTACCTAATGATTATGTTATGGCACCGGGTGATGAAGTAGCCATTCAAATTTATGGTAAAAGCAGCGAAGAGCTAAACCTAGTTATTGATAGAAAAGGCCGTTTAAACTTCCCTGAGTTTGGTCCTATTGCCGTTTCAGGCCAAACTTTTGCAGATATGCAAACCCATTTAACCAACATCATCAAACAGAAAATGTTAGGGGTAGATGTACTGGTCTCAATGGGCGCAATGCGAACTATGCAAGTGTATGTGGTGGGTGAAGCCACACAACCGGGGGCTTATAACGTCAACGGGCTAACGACCGTGACCCAAGCATTGATTGCCAGTGGTGGAATTAAAGAATCAGGCAGCCTACGTCATGTCGAACTTAAGCGTAAAGGCAAAGTGGTTGAGCGCTTTGATGTGTATGACTTACTGCTAAAAGGCGATTCACGCAGCGATGTTAGATTACTCAGTGGCGATACCCTGTATATCCCAACCAAAAACTCAAGCGTTGAGCTCGATGGTGCAGTAAAGCGCCCTGCAATTTATGAATTAAAAGGCAAAACCACTCTTTCTCGTTTACTCTCTTTTGGTGGTGGCTTACAGCCAAATGCTTTTTTATCTAAAATAAATATTACGCGCATGGGGTCAAATGGCTACGAGCAATTTACCGTAGACATGAGCACATCAAAGGGTAAAAACTTCATCATTAAAGATGGTGATAAAGTGGTGGTATCAAAAGCGGCAGAGTCATTAAATAATGCCGTAGCACTGCGTGGTGAAGTTGCAAGACAAGGCGCCTACAACTTTAAAAAAGGCATGAAGGTGAGCGATATTGTCTCTTCTGTTCGTACCGATTTAAAACAAAGTGCCGATTTAAACTACGCGTTAATTGTACGTGAAATCAATAAACAGCGTGATATTGAAGTGCTGCAATTTAACCTAGGTGAAGCCATCGCAAATCCTAACTCAAAAGAAAACTTGAGCCTGCAAGAAAGTGATCAAATCTTTGTGTTCAATAGCGGGTTAGATCTAGAGTATTGGTTTGGATCTTACGCCGATGAAAGAGAGCAAAAGCGTAAAGAGGAAGAGAAAAAACTAGCCGAGCAGCAATTAGCGCAAGCTCAGTTATATCAAAATCAAGCGTTATCTCAACACCCAAGTCAATCGCTTTCTCCTCAACAAGGTATGAATGGGGTTAATGACCTGAACGCGGTAGGACAGCAGCGCAGTATTGAAACCATTGACGCGGCAACGGGCGCGCTAATAAAAACAGAATCAGCAACCAAGTTAAAAACGGATGACGGTGATACGGTATCTAAAAGTGAAAAACTAAGACAAGAGAGTCGCGAAAAGCTGTTAACGCCAATTATTGACCGTTTAAAATCACAAGCGACATTAGATAACCCAGCCCCATTAATTGAAATCAGCGGAGCCGTTAAATACCCAGGTATCTACCCGTTATCAAAAACAGGAACTATTAAACAAGTCATTACTGCCGCAGGTGGCTTAACGGAAGAAGCGTATTTAGACAGTGCTGAATGGACGGTTCGTGACGTAAACGGCAGTGAGCTTATTACCGAACAGAGAAAAATCTCGTTAAGAGAGGCACTATCAGTAGATGGTGAACAGAACTTTACTTTAACAGGTCAAGATCGTGTAATTGTAAAAACCAAACCAAATTGGCAAGAAGGGTACACCATTGAACTGCAAGGTGAAGTGATGTTCCCTGGTACGTACTCATTTACCCGTGGTGAGACGTTGCAAGAGGTGATTGAGCGTGCCGGTGGTTTAACAGAATATGCATACGCTGATGGATCAGTCTTTAGCCGTGAACGATTAAAACGCTTAGAGGAAGAGCGTTTAAAAATCTTAAACATGCAACTAAAGCAAGAGATTGGTAACTTAGCGATGCGTCGCCAAACGTCAAGCGCGCAATATACAACACAGCCATCTGATGCACTGTTAATTGCAGATGAGTTAGCAAAAACAGAAGCGATGGGCCGCATGGTTATTTCTATCCCAAGAGCGATCGAAGGGGATAAAATTGCCAACTTAATGCTAGAAAAAGGCGATAAGCTGTACATTCCAGCAAGAAACCCGGTGATAAGCATTATGGGTGAAGTTCAGTTTGCCTCAAACCAACTGTTTGAACCAAACATGACAGTGGAAGAGTACATTGAAGCTGCGGGTGGCACCAAAAAACAAGCCGATACTGATCGTATTTATGTAGTACGAGCAGATGGCTCAGTGATGATCCCAAATAACTCATACTGGTTTAGCCGCAGCGATAAGCCACTAGCCCCTGGCGATACCATCATCGTACCGCTAGATACCGATTACCTAGATGGCCTAAGTACGTTAACTTCAGCAACGCAGATCTTGTATCAAATCGGTGTAGCGTGGAGCGCGATTAAAGATTAAAGCAGGTTTAAGGTAGGAGCAGGTTTAAGGAAAAGACTTGCTCTGTTACTTGTTCTTATAGAAGGGATTGTGATGAATTTTGAAAATCTTGATGTTTGGAAAAGATCTTGTCGTTTAAGTTGTACTGTTTATAAACTCACAAAAAACTTAAAAGATTTTGGTTTTAAAGATCAAATAACAAGGGCGGGTTTATCTGTTCCTTCTAATATTGCTGAAGGTGAAGAGCGAGAAAGCATAAAAGAAAAAATACGCTTTTTTAATATAGCCAACGCTTCATTAGCAGAGTTAATCACTCAGATTTATATCGGAATTGAAATCGAGTACTTAGAGTCTAATAAAGCTAAAGAGTTAGTGATAGAAGCAAAACAAGTATCAGCAATGCTAAAAGGCCTAATAAAAGCCAAGCAGGAAAGCGCAAGAAGAGAAGGCGAAAGCGGGAAAAGCAGGTAGGAGCAGGGAAGAAAAGGTAAAAGCAGATAAAAGCGGGTAGGAGCAGGTAAGATCATCTCTTTCCCTGCTCCTGCCTTAATCCTGCTCCTACCTTCTCTTACTTTTTTAACAATAAATATAAGGAAAACAAAGAGTATAAAGACTCAAAAAGCCAAATAAACCAAGCTTTTATAGTCTCTAGCCTCTAGTTTCTAGTTTCTAGCATGAATGAAAAACAACAACTTCAACACCCTCAACATTTAGCGTTTCCACAGGCAATGCCCACCGACGATGAGATCGACCTACGTGAGCTCTTTAGCGCACTGTGGAAAGGCAAATGGATAATCATCGCAACCACCTTTATTTTTGCCGTTGGCGGTGTGCTATTTGCTTTATCACAACCAAACACTTATAAAGCAGAAGTGGTATTAGCCCCCGCAGGCGAGAGCAGTGGCGGCGGTGGCCTTGCGGCAATGGCAGGGCAGTTAGGCGGCTTAGCCTCATTAGCCGGTATTAATATTGGCGGCGGTGGTACAGACAGTAAAGCGATGTCATTAGCTACCTTGCAATCTCGACAATTTATTAATGCTTTTATTACCAAGCATGATTTATTAGTGCCATTACTGGCAAGCACTGAGTGGAATGAAGGCTCTGGTGAATTAGTCATAGACCCAGAGTTATACAATACAGAAACCAAGCAATGGGTACGTGAAGTTGCACCGGGTAAATCCGTGATCCCAACCGATTGGGAAGCGCATAAAGAGTTTAAAGAAGTATTTAGCACCGCTGATTCGAAAGATTCAGGTTTAGTGACCTTATCGGTAACGCATTACTCGCCAATTGTTGCTCAGCAATGGGTAGAATGGTTAGTGGCTGATTTGAACCTATGGATGAAAGATAAATCCCTTACTGAAACCAAACGCAATATCGGCTATTTAGAGCAGCAACTACAAAAAACCGATATCTCAGACATGCGCTCAGTGTTTTATCAGTTAATTGAAGACCAAACCAAAAACTTAATGTTGGCAGAGGTTGAAGCGGAGTTTGCTTTTAAAACCATAGACCCAGCGGTTATCCCAGAAGAGAAAGCCGGACCAAAACGTGCGTTGATTTGTGTGTTAGCGACCTTGCTAGGTGGTATGTTGGGGGTTGCGGTTGTACTGGTTAGATTTGCGTTTAGAAAGGAAGATACTGAATTAGAAACTAGAAACTAGAAAGGTCAAGAGCAGTTGTGCGCTTCTGCTCTTGATCTTGTTTTTATAGGAGCGAAGCGGTCTAGTTGTATGGACTCCCTCCCTTTGAGGGTGTACGGTTTGAATTCGACAAAGAAAGCAACCAAAGGAGTCCACACATGAGTAATCCTACTATCATTGCTATTGATTTGGCAAAAGATGTTCTTCAGGTATGCAAGGTTACGTCAAAAAATAAGATCTCTTACAACAAAGCAGTCTCTAGAAAAGGATTAAAAGAGCTGCTTAGTAGGGAAAAAGATTGCTTGGTCGCTATGGAAGCATGCGCTTCCAGTCAGTATTGGTCGCGCTTTGCGTTAAAGCTAGGTCTGCCAGTAAAAGCGATGCATGCTCGTCATGTAAAAGCATTCAGAACGTCACAAAAAACAGATAGAAATGATGCTTTGGCAATAGCCGTTGCAGCAACACAAATAACGATAAAGCCAACCAGGATACTAACGATTGATGAGCAAGGCTTACAATCTTTAGAACGAATAAGGGATTTACAGAAATCTCAATGTATCGCCATTTCAAATCAAATTCGTTCATTGCTTGGAGAGTTTGGAATAACGATAGCAAAAGGCGATAAAGCACTTCGAGAAGCAATGCCTTATATTTTTGAAGATGCAGAAAATGAGCTACCTCATTCATTAAGAGCTGTTTTATTTTCCCAATGGGAAAATTACCGCCATCAAGTTGAACATTTAGATTCAATAACAGAGCAACTTGAGGTCGAAGTTCAGAAAAATCATCAGTGCCAAAAGTTCATGAAACTTGAAGGGGTAGGACCTTTAGGAGCTATTGGTTTAGTTATTGCACTAGGTGATGGTAAAGCGTTTACCAATGGACGAGCAGCTTCTGCTTGTATTGGTGTCACTCCAGTTCAGCACAGCTCTGGAGGAAAAGAAAATATTGGTAGTATTGCTAAGAAAAGCTCAGGACAAAGACTCCGCAGTGTTTTATTTAATGGAGCAATGTCAGTGGTATCTTTTTTATCGAAAAGAGCAGCAAGAACAGTAAAGGAACAATGGCTAAAAGCACTAATTGAGCGAAGAGGAAAAAAAGTAGCAGCTGTCGCTTTAATTAATAAAAATATAAGAACGGCTTACGCCATTCTAATAAGCAACACCGAATATAAGCCTCAATTGCTTGAGGCTTAGCCCGAATACGTCAATGTAATGCGAAAAAACAGGTAAGACCAACCAATAAAAATCAGTGAGAAACTATGGCATAAAAAGCCGTCGTCTAGTTTTGATTTATTGGTGCGAAAACATCTTAGGGCGAAGGTAGCTCCTTCAAAAGTAGCCCGTATATAAGTCCGCATCTAACCATGTTTTTATCAAATTACTCACTTGACGTTGTTAGGGAGTCCATATAAGTCTCTAGTTTCTCGTTTAGTTCTTAATCAGCATCACCGGACACGCCTTGCCACTATCCCACTCATTATGCCCCCTCACATCCTCATCCTTAATCTCAAATTGGTGTTGCAACTGAGCAATCAAACCGTAAGCGCTCAATGAACTAGTGATGCTTTACTCGGCATCACCCATTTCAACGAGCCACGGCATAAGATCTGACATATCATCGGCTGGATCACGTTTAGGTAACTCCGTAAATAAATACTGGAAGTAATAATACGGGTTAATGTCATTAGCGCGGCATGTCATTACCAAGCTATACAAGTTAGCACTCGCCTTCGCACCCTCGACAGAAGTCGAGAACATCCAGTTTTTTCTACCTGTGGTAAACGGCCTAATGTCTCTTTCTGTGACATTATTATCGATGCTGATATCACCATCCTCAAGATAGGTGAGTAATTTAGGCCATTGCTTTTGAGTGTAGGCGATAGCTTTACCTAATACCCCTTTGGGTAAGACATTTTGAACATCAAGCCACGCTTTAAATTCACTCAATATTGGCTCAGCTTCCTGTTTTCTTATCTTCTGTCGTTCATTTGCGGATAATCCCTTTGTCTTTCTTTCTACACCGTAAAGTTTGGCTATGAAGTTGAGGGCTTTTTCGGGTTTTCCCGCTTTTTTAGAGGGTGACGCTTTTTGTGCATCGGTGAACTTTCTACGGGCATGTGCCATGCACGCTGCTTGTGTCACGGCATCTAATGTGTCGTATACGCTGTAGCCATCAGAGAGTAAATACCCTGAGTAATCACCTAAAAAGTCTTTTGCACACGTTGCTGCACGGCTTGGGTGATAATCATAGATAACAACAGGGTTTTTAATGAACTCACCACTACGGTAAACCCACATATAAGATTTGCTTTGCGCTTTTCTATCTTCTTCGCGTAGCACTTGTACTGTGGTTTCATCTGCGCAGATAAGTTTTTCATTAAGCAGCCTTGATTTCATCTCATCAATGATTGGTTTCACTTTATTACCCAACTGAACACACCAATTAGCAAGCGTTGCTCGGCTTATATCAATGTCAGATCGATTTAGGATATCTACCTGACGATACAGTGGCAGTGCATCTACGTATTTTGCGGTGACTACCGCCGCGAAAGCACTTGCGCTTCCCATGCTTTTTGGGATCATGCTAGCGGGCTTTGGTGCGGTGATGATTTTGGATTTGGTTTGTGTTTTTTCACATTGGCGACAAGCGTACTTAGTGCGTTCGTGACGAATAACACTGACCTTTTGAGGAATGATTTTAAGCTCTTCTGAGGTTTCTACACCACATTCGTGCAATGGTTCGTCACAACACTCACAATAAGGTGCATTGAGTTCATGCTTGTGTATCTCACGCTCAAGCTCTTTTGGTAGAGGCTTGCGACCTGTTTTTTTCTTCTCATCGTTAGATTTAGGAAGCGACTTTTGCTGCTCAGCTTCATTAAAAGTACCTTTTGGTACTTTTTCACTTTGCGATGAGAAGCGCTTGGATTTATTCAGGTTTAATTGCTCAATCAAGAGTTCAACTTGAGTTTTTAATTCAGCGACTTCTTCTTGTTTGGCGACAAGCAGCTTCTCTTTGACTTCATTTTGATAATGAAGTTCAAGTAGCATCGCTTTTAGTTGCTCAATATCATCAGGAAGATCGGTCATGCTTTAGCTCAAGATTGTTTAATTACCCTAAGTGTGACATCGAAAAAGGATCGTTCAAGTCCAATTTGATGATCATTATCAGCGATCACACTTCTAGGTTAAATAACGGCTTATGAGCTTTGGCATGATATAAAGTCAGTCCAGATAAAAGCCAGTTGAGTTGTTGTCTGCTAATGTGGAGCGCACCATTAACATTGGGTACTGGCCATTTGAACGTCCCTTTTTCTAAGCGCCGATAATAAAGCCAAAAGCCATTGGTATCCCAAAACAAGATCTTGAGTTTATCTCGATTGCGATTACAAAAAATAAACCAGGCTTCACTGAATGGGTCCATTTCCAGCGTTTCGGCGACAATGAGTGATAAGCCATCAGTGGATTTTCTCATGTCGGTGACGCCAACGACGAGGTAAACCTTTCCTGACTGTATCATTGCAATGCCTCAATCCAATGTTTGATTTGTTTGGAATTAAGGTTTGCTGGTAACTCAGCACGAAGGCCATTATTGAATGTCAGCACTACAATATTTGACTGCTCTTGTGTAGGCTCTGTCACGATAATGGGGTGAATTTTTGTTGTGACTTCTGATTCGCTGAGCTTCTTTGACCAGTAATAAAAGGTTTGGTAGCTTATTTCATTATCAATACAAAATTGCTTGATAGATAGGTTACTTTCTTTCTGCTGCTCTAAAATATTAGCCCAATGATCGGGCTTACTTTGCTGATTCATAATACCTCCGATTAAAAAGATACTATGGCAAAGCATGATTCATATTAATATGTGTGGTTAGTTAAGCGCTTACGCCTTTATTATGACCGCGCACATGAGCCCCCATTTTAGACAGTGGGCGACCAAGCTCTACCACACCACAACGACGGATCACAAAATGATAGCCGATATCACGCCAACCTCGTGCTAGATGCCATTGACGGATCTCATCAACCCCAATATCTACGCCAGCCTGAGTCGCACTGCAATGTACCGTAATGTAACGAAGAGGAGGGTTATGCATCATGCTTCCCCTTAGTGTTATTTATCGTCACTACGGTATTTATCTCATCTAGCTCTAACCCTGCCACAAACGCATGATAACCCTGCGCTAACCAGTGGTATTGATTGAGAACCGCCTCTACCAGTACCGCATCAACCTCATCACAAGAATAAGCAGCCCCATAACAGCGTATCGCCTCTGAAATTGAGACTGCTCGAGTCACCCCCTCTTGATAATACTCATGGTTTAGCACCGCATCCGTTAATAAAAAATAGAGGGTAGCCAATACCACAGCGTGTTGATGCTGACGGCTTAAAGATAAAGGCAGATAAAGGTGTTGATGCAGCGCCTGGATTAATGCCGAGAAATAACGGGGATTAGTATCAACCCAACGTAAATAAGCGACATAAAAGCTAAGTGGATGAGCGTTGTACATCAAGTAAATGGTGTAAAAAATCCTCACGGGTAGGGGATAGTCCATCCTCATAGCGTGAGAAAAGCTCACCTCCTTGATGAGTTTCAATACTGGCAGACGTAGCAGAATAAAGAGCAATGAATCTTGGTATCGCTTTGGTCATAACCTCTCCTTTTTGTGTAGATTTACTGTGATTTTGTACAGTCGAAGCGCCACTGTATTGTGAAATTAACGAGTAGGGATAAATAAAACGTAAAATATTATCCTTATGAAAAACAAGATATTGGCATAAATAAAAACAGAAAAAGGGATGCGTAAAAAATATTGAATTGTGTGTTTTTCGAGCGAGAGCGTTGCTTTCTATGTGCTGACGTTAACGGAGTAACACCAAATGAGAAATGCGCACCAAAAGAATAAGAAGCAGATAAAAAACAAATCCCTCATTCGAATATCTCCCGTTAAGTCATGAGTCATTATTTTTATACGAGGAGAAACAGATGAGTCACCATTTAGTCTCGGCATGCATGGCACTAAAAACCGGATCACCCATCAGCAAGTTAATACTACTTAAGTTAGCGGATAACGCAGATGTTCATGGTATGTGCTTTCCTTCCTACGTTTACCTAGCGCAATATTGTGAACTCTCTGTCCGTACCGCAAAAAATCACATCAAACAATTAGAAACTTTAGGTTTTGTTGAGCGAGTAAAGCGGTTTGATAATCGAGGGCGACAGCGAAGTAACTTGTATCAACTGCGCATTCCAAAAGACAGTCATATTGAGGTGTGCAGTTTACGCACTGAGGAGGGGGAAGTAGAGACACTCACAGAGGGGGTCACAACTGCACACATAAGCAGTCAGAATGAAAAAAAGAAAGAGGAACAAACGCAAGCCGTTATCAGCTTGCCGACCACACAAGGTGAACAAGCCATTTACGATGAGTTTTATTAAGTGCTAGTGCAAAGTTATCCTAATCTAAAGGTCATGGACGAGCTAAATGCTATACGTGCTTGGTTAGTCGTTCACCCGAATAAACAACGCCCGCCTGAGCAGTTAGGGCATTTTGTTAACAACTGGCTACGACGCAGCGGCAAAGCTCTCTCTTCCTCTACAGCCAAAAGCCATAAATCCACTTATTATCCAATAGAAAAGTCAGCATCAACCACTGGATTACCGATAAGGCACATTGATGTTTTGGTGGACGCTCATAGAAAAAGCGGAACAAAAGAGCCAATAGAGCACCGCATTCAAGCCATGTTAGAGAAAACCAACAATAAGTAAATACAAAAATAAGACCGAATAAATAAGCTAGGGACCGCGAATGAAGATATTAAAACAATCTGAAAAACAACAAATTTTAGCAAGACATATTACATTAGCTAATGGCCGTCCGCGAGAGCTACTAGAGCTAATGCAGAAAGTCTACCCGACTCCGATAAGCAAAGCATACATTTGCCAGCAGTTATCAATGCACGGTGAATACGCATTTCGTTCTGTTTTGAGAAACGCCAGCATGTTTATTGATATAGAGGTCATTAATGGAACAGATAAACCCACGATGTATCGATTAGGAAACCAATACATACAGAGCGCACAAATACGCATGATATTACAAATAATGGCAAATTAAAGCGTAATATTAAGGGGTGAAAAGATGAATTATGTTAATAAATGAGTTAAAATGCAGCGCTAAAATGCAGCGCTAAAATGCAGAAGACTAGAGACTAGTTCGCTTCGCTACTATAAGAGCTAGAGTCGTTTATTTGGCTCTTTTTTCTTTTGATTTTATTGTTTTTAGAGCGAAGCGTTTTAGTTAGCACTGCGTAATAGCTTCTACCAAAACTCACATCAATGAATTTCATGCGCCAGGGATGCGCGATCACCTGCGGGCGGTAGCGTGTCTTGGTTGTTTGCTATAACTGAATCATTTCTACTTTTTCAATCTTCTTAGGCTTAATTATGACAAAGAAAAAAGTTCTTACTGTTTTTGGTACTCGCCCTGAAGCTATTAAAATGGCGCCTTTAGTTCATGCTTTATTAGCGGACGATCGCTTTGAGTCAAAATGCTGTGTGACAGCCCAGCATCGTGAGATGCTTAATCAGGTATTAGAGTTGTTTGAAATTACGCCTGATTATGATTTGAATTTAATGAAAGCAGGTCAAACATTAAATGATGTTACATCTCGTATTATTCAAGAGTTGAAACCTGTTTTACAAGACTTTAGACCAGATGTGGTTCTTGTTCATGGTGATACGGCAACAACATTTGCTGCAAGCTTAGCTGCTTATTATGAGCAAATTGAAGTTGGCCATGTAGAAGCAGGTCTACGTACGGGTAATATCTACTCACCGTGGCCGGAAGAAGCAAATCGACGCTTAACTGGCGTATTAACAAAATATCACTTTGCACCAACGGAAACCTCTAAAGAAAACCTTCTCAGAGAAAATTTTAATCCAGATGATATATCAGTAACCGGTAATACAGTGATTGATGCATTGTTAATGGTAAAAAATAAAATAGATACAGATGTAGTATTAAATGAGTCCCTTACTTCACAGTTTCCATTCTTAGATAAGTCTAAAAAATTAATATTAGTGACAGGGCATAGACGTGAAAGTTTTGGTGGTGGTTTTGAACGCATTTGTGAATCTCTCGCTCAGACAGCACAAGCGCATCCAGAAACACAGATTGTTTACCCAATGCATTTAAATCCTAATGTGCGTGAGCCGGTGAATCGTATATTATCTGGAATTGACAATATTAAATTGATTGAACCGCAACAATATTTACCGTTTATCTACCTAATGATGCAAGCAAATATCATCCTTACTGATTCGGGCGGTATTCAAGAAGAAGCGCCATCATTAGGTAAACCGGTTTTGGTAATGCGTGATACAACAGAGCGTCCAGAAGCGGTAAATGCAGGTACTGTTAAGTTGGTAGGTACAAGTGTTGAGAAAATCACATCTGAATTGAATAAATTACTTACCGATACTCAAGCATATGAAGAAATGAGCTATGCACATAATCCATACGGTGATGGTAAAGCTTGTAAGAGAATATTAGAAGAATTAAACAAATAATTATTAGGTATAAATAAATGTCATTTGAAACTATTTCAGTAATAGGCTTAGGTTATATCGGTCTGCCAACGGCAGCAATGTTTGCATCTCGCAAGAAAAAAGTGGTTGGTGTCGATGTAAATCAACATGCTGTAGATACCATTAATAAAGGTGAAATACACATTGTTGAACCAGAATTAGATATCCTTGTTCATGCAGCCGTAACAGAAGGTTATTTAAAGGCGGTTACGACACCTGAAACAGCAGATGCATTTTTAATTGCGGTACCAACACCATTTAAAGAATGTGCGGAAGGTGAAATTCCTGAACCAGACCTCTGCTATATTGAGGCTGCAAGTAAAGCGATTGCACCAGTACTTAAAAAAGGTGACTTAGTAATCCTAGAATCGACATCGCCAGTTGGTGCTACCGAGCAAATGGCAGAATGGCTAGCGCAGGAACGCACAGATTTAACCTTTCCTCAAAATGTAGGTGAAGAGGCTGATGTAAATGTTGCACACTGCCCTGAGCGTGTATTACCTGGCCATGTCGTTCGTGAACTTGTTGAAAATGATCGCGTTATTGGTGGCTTAACAAATAAATGTTCCGAGCGTAGTGTTGAACTTTATAAAACATTCGTTAAAGGTGATTGTGTTATTACAAATGCTAGAACAGCTGAAATGGCAAAGTTGACAGAGAATAGCTGTCGTGACGTTCAAATTGCATTTGCTAACGAGCTTTCAATTATTTGTGACAAGCTAGATATTAATGTCTGGGAATTGATCTCATTAGCGAATCGCCATCCGCGTATTAATATATTACAACCAGGGCCTGGAGTTGGCGGCCACTGTATTGCTGTTGATCCATGGTTTATTGTTTCTAAGACACCAGAAGAGGCACAGTTAATTCATACTGCACGTAGAGTAAATGATGCTAAGCCTGATTGGGTAATTAATAAAGTTAAATTAGCTATTGCTGATTTTTTACAATTTAATCCAAATAAAACAGCAAAAGAGGTAAAAATTGCTTGCTATGGCTTAGCATTTAAACCTGATATAGATGATTTACGAGAGAGTCCCGCGATGTTGATTACTCAACAAATTGTTGATATGCATGCAGGTAAAGTTATTGTTGTAGAACCAAATATCCATGAATTACCAAAATCACTAACTAATGTTGAACTTTGTGATTTTGACTTTGCAAGTGAAGAAGTAGATATTCATGTATTATTAGTAGACCATAAAGAGTTTAAAGCCAAGACAATTAATTCTGATTATTTGGTTGATACAAAGGGTATTATGAAAAATTAATTATGTTATGGATCTTAATTGAAAAGTTTGGTTCACAATTAATAACATTGTTAGCTAATATTTACATGGCTAAAATCATTCAACCGTCTGAGTTCGGTTTGATTGCAATGACTATGGTTTTTGTAGCAATAGGCCAAGCCGTAAGTGAATCTGGCTATACACAATACTTAATATATAAAAAGAAATCACTAAATAATGTGATGGAAAGTAGTATTTTTTGGCTAACTCTTTTCATATCTTTTCTATTTAGTGGTTTCGTTTTATGTATTTCCACATGGTTTTATGAAGCTGAAGTAATAAAAATATTACCATATATGCTATCAAATATTATAATTTCTTCTATAGCGATTGTACCTAAAACAAAGTTAATTATAGAAAGAAAAAATAGGCATATAGCATTTAATTTACTTATATCATCTTTGTTAGGGGCTTGCTTTGCAATATTGTTTACTCATCTAGAATATGAGGTATGGGCAATTATTGCACTAATCACAATAAAAAACTTAACATCGACATTCATATTCTTTTTCCAATCCTCTTGGAGGCCTAAGTTATATTTTGACATTCAATTTATTGCTAGAAGTTGGAGTTTTTGTTCGAGTTTAATTTTAGGATCGGTTCTTGCCTCATTTGTTAATAATATATCAAATATGATGTTAGGTAAGGTATATGATAAATCAATATTAGGAGCATATTATCAGAGTAATATGTACCTTTCCACTGCTAACGTTACGATTTTTACATATATCCAACGATATATTTATGTGAAAATGGTGGGTAAGAAAAGTAATGAAATCAATATTATAATAGAAAAAGAGGTGAGGGTGTATTC
The DNA here is from genome assembly GCF_028765525.1 of Aliivibrio sp. S2TY2. Classification (NCBI taxonomy): domain Bacteria; kingdom Pseudomonadati; phylum Pseudomonadota; class Gammaproteobacteria; order Vibrionales; family Vibrionaceae; genus Aliivibrio; species Aliivibrio sp. S2TY2. The sequence goes on from NZ_JARACS010000004.1 coordinate 253,938, forward strand.
TACATATGTACTACCTCTTTTTTTTGCATTTAGCTTAGTTTCAAATGAATTTGTTTCGGTAGTGCTAAATGACAACTGGAGCTACGTATCTTTTATTATTAAATACATGGCAATTGGATATTCATTCTTACCACTTATCAGTATTAATATGCTTGGATTAACTGCCTTAGGGAAAACAAAAAAATACCTTAGAATAGATATTATTAAGCATATTATATCTATTTTGATTTTATTTGGGGCGTGTCTATTTGACTCAAATGTTTATATTCAGTGCTTAGCCCTTTCTTTTATGATTTCTTGGTTGATTGTTATTCATATGGGTAAGAGTGATGGTCTATATGATTACAGTCAAATAAAAACAATCATACCTTTTTATTTTATCGCATATCTGTGCTATCTAATAGTCGATAGCTTTATTACTATAGAAATTGCGGTGGCCTCCGCATTTTTAAAAATAATTGCATATTTAATAATTTATTACATGTTTGTTTACACACTGAATGTAGCTATATGGAGAAAGAATAAGTGAAAGTTAATGTAATCGAACCATTCTGTATAGGGAAAGAACATCTAATAAATAATATAACTTTTCTAAAGTCATTGCTTGATGACAAGAGCGTTATCGGAATAAATTTTTATGCAGATAAAAAACATGGGATTGAAGTATTAACGTTGCTGAGAATGACTCCTGAACAAGAAAAAAAAGTCAACTTTATTCCTATTAAGGTAGTGAGAGATAATTTTTTTAAAAGAGTTTTTAATGAAGTGATAACTATTTCTCGAATTTTTATTACGAGTAATAAAAGTTCTGTTTTTTTATTTCTTTCCGTAAATGAAACAAGTCAAGTTGTCATTAAATTGTTAAATATTATTTGTGGAAAAAAAATTGTACTTATTCCACATGCAATATTAACAACATTAAATCGAAACTCCTGTTCGGGGCGATATTCATGGTTGAAAAAAATGCTATGTTTCGAATTATGGTTAAAAATACTTAATTCAAAGAAAATAAAGTATCTAATATTAGGTAAGCATATTGAAGTGAGAATGAATGAGTTAAATAAGTTACATGGTGTGAATTACTCAGTTATACCGCTGCCTTATTTATACGATGAGAAACATAGGAATATTAGACACTGTAGTGAAGAATTGATTGTTTCTTTCATAGGAATAGGCAGTAAAGACAAAAATATTGAAAAGTTTTATCAGTTAGTCAATAAGTATAAAGGCACCATTAAGTTCAAGCATTTGGGGGTACTGGCTGAAGACGTTAAGTACTTGCCTGAAAAGTATGGTTTTAATATATCAAATGATAAAATGATAGCATTCGATTTGTTGCAAAGTGAGATTGTGAAATCTGATTATATATATATGAATTTAGAGAAGGAATCTTATGCTCTTCGAGCTAGTGCTACGTTTTTTGACTGCATAAATTTAGGTAAACCGATGATTATTGAAAAAGATAGCTTTTATTATGAAAATGAAATAATAACGGTAATCAATAATGTCGGGATAAGTTATGATGCCCAAGTGGATTTATATGAATCCCTTAAACGTGTTTCATCTGAAGAATATGAAGGCTTTCAAGAGAATATATATGAGATAAAAAGGCAAATATCAAATTTTGACTATGGTGAAGCTGTTTTAAATGATTAGCCTACCGAAGAAACACTACTTTGATTCAGCCTTTCAAATTTCAAGTATAGTGGCAATAAGTTTATTATTTTTATTATCTGTTGAATCTTTTAGGTATATCGCAATACTTTTTGTATATTTAATATTAATACCTTACTGTCTATACAAGAAACACACTTTAATGTTATTGGTGATTTTTCTGTTCTCCTCTGGTTATATTCCATGGAGTAACTTGTTAAATATTCCTGGCGTTGGTGGTTATTTGTATTTCATTAGTTACTTTTTCATAGTTTGTGTATATTTAGTCAGGTATAAACACTTCACATATCTTAACAGTAAGAAATATTTGATTGTTTTTTCTTCAATCGTTGGTGTTTTTTTAGTAAGTTCCATTGTGATTAATCTTTCTAGACCAGGTGTTTTTGATGGTGTTCATGAAAAGTTCATCATGAAAGATACATTTTTTCTTTTATTTATGACGCTCCTTGCTATATGGAGTTTGATGATTAAAAAGATAGATGTATTTAAATCGCTGTTAATTTGTAACCTCGTTTGGGTTGTAACTAACTTGCTATTGTTGATATCAGAAATATCTCTATTTGAACATAGAGCTTCGCCTGGATATTATATTACTCCAATAGCGTTAGATGAAATGCAGTTCCTTTATTTTCCAATGTCACTGATGTTGTGTTTTTTTTCACGTGTAAAGTCATTAAAAATTTACTCCTATCTATTAACAATTGCACACATATATATTATTACTAAAATTGGTATCTCCTCTCAAGTTATCTTAGTTTTGATATTTTTAATCCCGATGTGTTTCTATGTGAAGTTCAAAGCCGTAAGAATGATTTTTTTAACTTTATTTGTTGGAGGTGCTTTATTTGGAAGTTCGGATTTAGAATCAGAAAATTTAAAGCTCGATGTGGTTGATAATGACATTTTAGTGAAGAAATTTAATGCTGTTGTCGAATTATCTTCGTTGGACTATGATTACTTACCATGGTCACCTAAAGTTAGGGTTATAGAGTTGATCAATGTACTGGATAAAAACATATATGAAGTATTAATTGGAAATGTACTTGGTGGTTATATTCAAGAAACAAAAGCTATTTTTAACTTTAACCAAAGCTCTTTTCCAGATGACGACTTTAGTGTCGATCAGAGATCTATAAAAAGATATTATAGTTTGCATAATGTATCGAATGTTATTTTAAAATTTGGTGTTATTTTTTATATTTTTTTGTATTATCTTTTAATGAAAAAAGTAGCATTAGAAAAAGGTGAATATTTCGCTACATTCCTTATTGTTTTAACACTAACTGCTTTAAATTTTGGGTGGACAGTAAGAATTTCTGCATTATTTATATTAATACTACCAATGTTACTTTTAAAGGAAAAGAAAGATCATGTTAGTTTGGATGAGATCATCTAGAAACAATAAAGCTGTTAGGCATGCTTTTAACAACCTATTAATCAGGAAGTTTGAAAATAGTACCCTAGCGAACTGCTCTTCAGTGAAGGATATTATTGACCATACGTCTTTTCTAAGAGTAGGAAAAGAAATAGTAGTTGATAATCCTATTTCTGCAATTATATTTTCTATATTTAATTTTAAGGTCACCTTGTGGTTACAAGGTTCCGGTGCGCATGAAAGCTATCAAAGAAGACATTCCATATTAAGGTTTTTCTTATTACAATTAATCGATGCTGTTGGCTTGACGTTGTCTCATGATATCATTTTTGTTTCAGACCATATGGAGGATGTATATATTAAGCAATATCCATGGTTAAAAGATAAAACTGAAGTTTTATACTGCTCATCAGACTTAAAATATATAAAAAGAGATAAAATAGAAAATAGTTTTTGCTACGTTGGTGGTTTATCCACTTGGCAAATGATAGATGATACCTTACTGTTTTTTAATAATTTGAAAAAGTATAATAATGCTTGTAAAATTTATATTATTACTCGAAATGTTGATGAAGTCTTAGCTAAAATATCAGAAAGAGAATATTTTCTTTTAAAAAATGCAGTCATTAAATCCATTGAAGATCGGCTTGAAATGCAAAACTTTCTTTCTGCGATGCAATTCGGTGTGCTGCTAAGAGAAGATAATATGATAAATAATGTAGCATCTCCAATAAAACTGGCTGAATATTTATCTTGTGATGTCAATGTTATAACCACAACTGCTTTAACATCTTTTCACGAAAATATTAATCAGTATAAATGTGGGTATATAATGAATGAAGAACGCTCGATTCTTAGTTGTAATTTTTCTTATATTAAATATAGAGAAGGTAACTCATTAGCAATGTACAATGAGGTATTTGATGGCTTGTAAGAAGGTTATTCTGGTTGGAAAGATTCCGCCTCCTTTTGGAGGTGTCGCAGTCAGTATTAAGAACTACTTTGATGCTTTGAGCTCGAGAAATGAAGTAGATGTAATACTTTATTCGCCACTTGAGTTTTTTAAAATAATTTTTTCAGATGCGGAATTTGTACATTTTAACCTTTCAAGATCTTATAAGAGGTTTTTATATTCATTAGTGTGCTTTATTTTTAAGAAAAAAGTAATTCATACTGTTCATGGTCAACATTTTAATGTAAAAAACTTATTTAATTTTTTTTCCGGTAAACTATCTCATCGAATATTAGTTTTAAATAAAGAAGTATATAGAAAGCTTCGGCCTGTCTTTAATAATAAAGTTTTTATTGTATCACCAATATTAAAGATAGAGAATTTATCTTCTGCTAAGCATAAAGGATTTAAAAAAGTTAATTTTTATCCTAAATGTATTCTGCTTTATTCAAATAAAAGGACGGAAATTGATGGTAAAGACGTATATGGAGTTGACTTTATTCTTTCTATGTTAAGTGAGATAAAGGAGTTGGATTATAAGCTTGTAATTTTAGATTTGGGGAAAGATTATTCTTTTTTAAAAGAGGATAGTCAAATAATATACTATGATTCGCCGATGAATTTTTTAGATTTAGTTGCAAGCGTAGATATATATATTAGACCTACATCTACCGATGGCCAGTCTATAGCTGTACTTGAAAGTTTAAGTGTAGGAACTCCTGTATTAGCTTCAGATTCTGTACTTAGACCTGAAGCTTGTTATTTATATCAGCATGAGAGTAAAAGTGAATTTCTTAAAAAGCTATCTGGTATAAAAATAAACGATAATGAAAATACGTATAAGTTAACCTCTGTTGACGATTATCTTGAAATAATAGGATTTAAGGAAGTATTATGACATCTTTATACTTAAAACTGCCGTATGTCATCCAGTTTATAATTGTTAATGTTATAGGTTTTTTTAATGATAGAATGAAATGGAACAAACGAGTTGTTGAATTGATTCCTTTCTACGAAAAACAAGATTTTTTTCCAATAGACAAGGTTACTAGAAAAAAAATAATTAATGATAATGGAATGACAAGGAATAAATCATTGTGTGTAGAAAACTTTGATAGCATCTTTAATGATAAGTACTTTACAAAGGATTTATTTACCAGCGGTACGTCAGGGCAAGCTCTAAGGTATCCTGTTTCGCAAGAATATTTAGATAACTTATGGGCTGTCTATTGGAAATTTAGGAAAATACATAACGTCGATCATAATGACTGGTTTGTATATTTTGTGGGGAAATCAATTATATCCGTAGATAAGAATAACCCACCGTATTGGATTAGTAGCTATTTTTCAAAGCAACTATTAATGAGTCAATATCATATATCAAGTGAAACTGTATTTGATTATTTAAATAAAATAAAAGAAAGTAAAGTAAAGTGTATTCATGCCTATCCTTCAACGCTTTATTTATTCTCGCAACTGATCGTTGAAAATAATCTTATAGAACTTGCAAGCGCATGTAAAATTAAATTCATATCTGTTAGTTCTGAAAAACTGTCCTCTCATCAAAAAGAATTAATGGAGTTTGTATTCTCATGTCGAGTTGTGCAGCTTTATGGTACGACTGAAGGTATTATCAATGCTTTTGAATGCGAACATGGTTCACTTCATATTGATGAGGCTTTCTCTGATGTTTATTTTACACATGTTGAAGATAATAAATATAAACTTTCCGGAAGTAGTTATCATAACTTAGCTTTTCCTCTTGTTAATTATGAGATTAATGATGAAGTACTGTTTTTTGATAATTACGAATGTAGTTGTAATAGAAAGGGCCGCGTAATAAAAGAAGTTCTTGGCCGAGAAGATGATTATATCATTCTTGATAACGGTGTTAAGATAGGGCGACTTGATCATATATGGAAAGATACTTTTAACATATTAGAGGGGCAAGTCGTTCAATATGAAGACTTGTCTTTGGAATTTAAAGTCATAAAAAAATTAGGATATAGTAAAAAAGATGAAGAAAAACTTAATTCCAATATCATAGATAAGTTAGGCTCTAGGGTTATATTTAAAATTGAGTATGTAGATATAATACCTAGGACAGCATCAGGAAAACTAAAGGCTGTAATGTCTTATGTTAAATAAAAATATCATAACACACTATGTTGGTAATGATTGCTGTATTGGTGTGAAGAAAAATATAATATATATCAACAATGGTCCTGGAAGTGCTTTTACTGAATACTACAAAATAAAAGTTAACTTTTTTGTTGCTTTTTTGTTGAATTTTGAATTTCTAACTCGCTTATTTCGGTTAGGTTGTAGCAAGGTTATTTCTATTGAAGATGGCTTTTTTATAGTGTTTAATAAGTCTTGCTATGTTGTAAAAAATAGGAAGTTGTGGTTTAAAAGTTCATTTATAGGTTCTAGGCCGTTAGTTTGGGCATATGATGGTTATAATATTTATTATGGTGAATATACCTCAAATCCTGAAAGGAAACCTGTATCAATATATAGGTTATCTTTAGATGAATACAAATGGGATAAGATTAATACTATTCCTTGGATTAGGCATATACATGGTATTCATTTTGACAAGTATCAAAATTGTTTTTGGATAACAACTGGTGACTCTAATTCCGAGTCTTTTGTTTTTAGATCAAAAAATTTAATAGATTTGGAGGTTGTTTTATCTGGTGATCAACAAGCAAGAGTGGTTGAGTTGGTTTTTGATGAGAGTTTTATTTATTTTGGTTCTGATACACCTAATGAATCTAATTTCATTTATTCGTTAGATAGGAAAACAGGGAAGTTGAGTAAGTTATTCGAAGTAGGTAGTTCAGTGTTTCATGGCTATAAAACAGCAAATGATATTTATTTTAGCACAGTGATTGAACCTAGCGAACATAATAAGGCTAAAAGCTCCCAGATATGGAGTGTTAAACAACGAAAAGTTGTTTATTCTAGTAAGAAAGACATGCTTTCAATGAGGTTTTTTCAGTATGGGCAGTTTTTTTTTCCAGTGAGCAATGGTAACTCCAATTATTTGATTTTTACACCTTTGGCCTTAGAGTGTCAATATAAGACAAATATCATCATAGAGGGTTAAATATGAGAGTTATGATACGTAATTTCATTTCATCTTTTATAAATTCCAATACTAAGAAGAAATTAAAGAAGCTTGAGTTTAACGCGAAAAAAAAAATAAATATTTACTTGCCTAAAATTGGCGAGAAAGAGTTAATGAAAATAATTTGTGAAGATTTTAATATAAAACGAGGAGATCATGTTTTTATACATGCTTCTTTGTCCTTAGTAAACACTGACGTGACTTCACAAAAATTATTAGATTTATTATTAGGTGTTGTTGGTGAATCTGGTAGTGTTAGTGTGCCTTGTTTTCCTGCTATGAGTTCTGATAAATATCTCTTGAGGAAATCCCCCCATAATTACCTAACTTCTAAGTCTGGAATGGGGGAGTTTTCTGAATGTGTTAGAAAACATCCAGATGCAATAAGAAGTTTACATCCTACGAAATCTATCGCTTCTATTGGGCTTAAATCATCTTACTTGATGTATGATGACGAAAATTATCTATATCCTTTTTCGGAATTTAGTCCATTCAAAAAATTATTAAAAAAGAATGTTAAAGTACTAGGGATAGGTGTCCCTATGAGTTATTTGTCATTTGTTCATGCAGCAGAGGACTTTATGCGTAATGAGTATCCTGTAAATATATATAATGAAGATAACTATGTTAAGTCCTGTGTTAACTATCAAGGTGAAACTTTTAATTTGACAACAAAAGCTCATAATCTTTCAATTGTTGGAAAAGCTAACCCTTATAAATTTGTAAAAAAGTATTTAGATCGTAAATATTGGATGTGTAGAAAGTTGTACTTAACACCATTTTTTTATGTTGATGGTGCTGAATTGACAAATGTTATTCTTACAGAAGCTAAAAAAGGGAATACTATTTATGACTAACCCAAAATTATCAAAATAAATAACAGGAACGTAGTATGTTAATTCCAATTATTATGGCTGGAGGTACAGGCAGTCGCCTTTGGCCGTTATCCCGAGAGCTTTATCCGAAGCAATTTTTAAAAGTTGTAGGTGACGAATCTATGCTACAACAAACCTTTGCTCGTTTGCATGGGCTTGACTACCAGTCACCACTGGTTATTTGTAATGAAGAGCATCGTTTTATTGCGGCAGAGCAAACTCGCTTGGGTGGTTTTGAACATTCAGGAATTATTTTGGAACCGGTTGGTCGGAATACAGCACCAGCCATCGCGCTCGCGGCTCTTCAAGCTCTAAAGCAAGTAGCGAATTCAGAGGTTGAACCTATATTATTAGTACTTGCCGCAGATCATTTGATTGAGAATCAAGTGGCATTTCAGCTTTCAGTGAATCAAGCCTTGGTTCATGCAGAGTCAGGCCAGTTAGTCACGTTTGGTATTGTACCGACGTCCGCTGAGACGGGATATGGTTATATTAAACGTGGTTCTTCACAGAATGATACAGCGTTTAAAGTTGATAGTTTTGTAGAAAAACCGGATTTAGCCACCGCTCAGAGGTATTTTGATTCGGGTGAATATTACTGGAATAGTGGTATGTTTATGTTTAAAGCTTCGCAATACTTAAATGAACTAAAAAAACATAACCCTGAAATGCTTAAAGCTTGTGAAAGATCTATGAGTAAAATCCAAGTTGATTTAGATTTTATACGTGTAGATAAAAAGAACTTTGAAGCTTGTCCGTCGGACTCTATTGATTATGCAGTGCTGGAACCTGTTTGCTCAGTTAATGGGTCAGGTAATCTTGTTGTTGTTCCAATTGATGCTGGTTGGAGTGATATTGGTTCTTGGTCGGCATTATGGGATGTATCTGCAAAAGATTGCAATAAGAACGCTCATAAAGGTGATGTGATCTCGGTTAAATCGACGAATAACTACGTGTATTCTGAAAATAAGTTAATTGCTACCGTAGGGGTAGATAATTTAGTGATAGTTGAAACCAAAGATGCCATTTTAGTCGCTGATAAATCACAGGTGCAAGACGTTAAAGCTATTGTTCAGAAACTAAAAGACACTGAGCGATCAGAATATAAGATCCATCGTCAAGTTTATCGTCCTTGGGGCAAATATGATTCGATTGATTTCGGGGATCGTGATCAAGTCAAGAGAATTACGGTTAACCCAGGTCAAAAGCTTTCTATTCAAAAGCACTATCATCGCAGCGAGCATTGGATTGTTGTTGCTGGTACTGCAAGTGTAACTAATGGTGATGAAGTAATTTTAGTGACTGAAGATCAATCAACATACATACCTTTAGGTACAATTCATGCTCTCGAGAACCCTGGAAAGATCCCACTCGAAATGATTGAAGTGCAAACGGGTTCGTACCTGGGAGAAGATGATATAGTTCGCTTTGAAGATAGGTATGGTCGTATTTAATAGTTCGAATTATATTCGCTTATTTCAAGGCGTCTATAATTAATTATATTTATTTAAATATTCAGCAATAAGTGTAAATGTTTCTTATGTTAATTAGCTCAGAAGTAATTAGAAAGTCAAATATTCAGTTTGGCACGAGTGGTGCGCGTGGCTTAGTCGAGCAGTTCACTGCTGATACATGTGCAGCTTTCACTTACGCATTTATAAAATGCATGCAAGGGAAGTTTCGATTTGAAAATGTTGCACTTGCCATTGATAATCGCCCAAGCAGTCCAGTGATGGCCCAAGCTTGTATTAAAGCTTTAGAGCAATTAGGACTTGAAGCAGATTATTATGGTGTGATACCCACACCAGCGCTTGCTTATGTCGCTATGCAAGACAATATTCCGTGTATCATGATTACTGGTAGTCATATTCCTTTTGACCGCAACGGTCTTAAGTTTTATCGACCTGATGGTGAGATTAGTAAAGCCGACGAGCAAGCGATTTTAAACACAGATGCATCATTTACTGCAATTAATGAATTACCTGAATTAGTTGTAAGCGAACGTGCTGCAACGGAATATATATCTCGTTATACTGGGTTGTTTGACGCATCATCACTTAGTGGTAAACGTATTGGTATTTATGAACACTCAAGTGCTGGTCGTGATTTATATGCGCCGTTATTTACAAGCCTTGGTGCTGAAGTTGTTTCATTAGAGCGTAGTGATGAATTTGTACCAATTGATACTGAAGCTGTAGCTGAATCTGACAAACTAAAAGCTCTAGATTGGTCTAAGCAATATCAACTGGACGCGATTTTCTCAACTGATGGTGATGGTGACCGTCCACTTTTGGCTGATGAGGGCGGAAAGTGGCTGCGCGGTGATATTCTTGGTCTGTTGTGTTCACGTGCGATGAACATTGAAGCACTTTCAATACCTATTAGTTGTAATACTGTGATTGAGACTTTAGAGGCGTTTAAACACGTCGAGCGAACAAAGATTGGTTCGCCATATGTAATAGCCGAGTTTTCATCACTCGTTAAAATTTATGATTCTGTTGCCGGTTTTGAAGCCAATGGTGGCTATTTACTTGGTAGTGATATTGAAGTTAATGGAAAAACGTTAAAAGCATTACCAACTCGTGATGCGGTATTACCAGCATTAATGCTTCTAGTTGCATCAGGTAATGCAGGTATATCTCAGCTGGTTGAGGCTTTACCTAGACGAGTGACAGATAGCGGTCGTATTCAAAATTTCGCAACGGAAAAGAGCCTGAAAATTTTAGCTGATGGTCAAGCTAATCCGGAGTTATTAATGGCTAAGCTAGGTTTTGAAAATGCAGTGATTAAAAATGTAGATATTACTGATGGCTTGCGCTTAACTTGTGATAATGAAGATGTTATTCATCTTCGTCCTTCGGGTAATGCACCTGAGTTACGTTGCTATATAGAATCTACCACTACTGCTTTAGCTAAGTATTATCTTGACAATACTTTAGCGAAAATACAGTTAATTTAAGGTGTGTCTATTTCGGTTTTTGTGTTTTTCTTTGAAAATAAAGTAACTAACACCGATTTTTACTGCTAAGCGAAATTTTCGTGGGATGTAAACTGCAGGGGCAGCGCATGATTTTCCGTAAAGAGAATCTTCTTAATCTTGCGCAGCTATTGCAATAATTAACTCATTGATAAATGATTCATTTATCATTAGGTGGCGTAAATAATGAGGTCTAAAATAGAAAAATTACTTCAAGTATTTCACACTTTGAAGTACTTGAAGTTTGAACAGTTTTGGTTTCGCTTACTTTATCGTTTTAAAAAACCTAATGTACAATTACTTACTATTCCGGTTTTGAATGAGCATTGGCGCTGGAGTGGACCTGCAATCTACAAGCAGAGTATTTTCGATAAAAATAGCGTTGAGTTCTTATCTTTACCTGGGAGTTTAGACACTGCTTGTAGTTGGAATGATCCCACTAAAGAAAAGCTTTGGTTATACAATCTCCATTACTTTGACGATTTAAATGCAAGTAATTTTTCTTCGCGAGAGCAATTACATTTCAATTATATTAATCGCTGGATATTAGAAAATCCTCCTTGTATTGGTAACGGTTGGGAGCCTTATCCACTGTCATTAAGAATATTAAATTGGATTAAATGGTTTAGTAAGCAAGATGGTGTTGAACAGAAATACCTTAGTAGTATGCTTCAACAAGCAAGTGCATTATCGCAGCAGCTTGAATACCATATTTTAGGTAACCACCTTTTTGCTAATGCTAAAGCGCTAACTTTTATTGGTTGTTATATTTCAGATGGAAAAGCTGAACGCTATTTAGATTTAGGCTTGAAATTACTTGATAGGGAAGTTCCTGAGCAGTTTTTAGCTGATGGTGCGCATTTTGAACTGTCCCCTATGTATCATGAGATTCTGTTGTGGGATCTTCTTGAATTAATTGACTTAGCTAATACAAGCCAACATACAAAATTAGTACAGCGTTTATCTTATTGGAAAAAAGTCGCGACTAAAGCTTTATTTTGGCTGAAGTCGATGGTTCACCCTGATGGTGAAATCAGTTTCTTCAATGATTCAGCGATTGGAATAGCAGCTAAACCCCAACAAATATTTGATTATGCCCAATCCCTTGGATTAGAGATTGTAGATAATTTGTCAAACTTGATCACCAATGAGCATAGCGGTTATAGCCGAATATCTTCGTCTATCTATACATTAATTATTGATCACGCCAATGTAGGTCCGGATTATTTACCTGGACATGCACACGCAGATACCTTGAGTTTTGAGCTGTCAGTTGGTTGTGAGCGAGTATTTGTTAATTCAGGCACCTCTTTATATGGTGTAAGTAAAGAGCGGCTTAGGCAGCGACAAACAGCTGCTCATAATACAGTGGTTGTTGATGGTGAAAACTCTTCTGAAGTGTGGTCAGGCTTTAGGGTTGCCCGTCGTGCATACTCTAAGCTAGTAAAAGTGAGTCAAAATGATAATGACGTTTGTTTGCAGGCTGAACATAATGGTTATCAACGCTTAAAAGGTAAAGTCACTCACTCTCGTTGTTTTGCTACTAATAATCAAGAAATTCAGATTAAAGACGAATTAATTGGTCAAGTTAATCAAGCTTGTGCTTTCTTTCATCTTCATCCTAATATTGAGGTAGAAAGAATTACTCAACAGATTATTAAACTAGTAACTAAAAGTAACGTTAAATTAACCATACATAGTACAAGTAGAATTGAAATATTAGATGGCACTTATCACCCTGAGTTCGGTGTATTCATTAATAATAAACATTTAAGAATGGATTTAGTTGATAATAAACTAGATACTATTATTAGTATAATTGAGGATTAATTTTGCGTATTTTAGTTTTATCTTTTTATTATCAGCCAGATCTATGTGCTGGTTCATTCCGAACAACGTCTTTAATTGAACAATTAAAACAGCATGATAATGTTGAAATTGAAATAGTAACGACAATGCCTAACCGTTATGCTTCTTTTTCTGCTACCGCTAATTGTTTTGATCAGGTTGAAAATGTAACCATAAATCGAATTGAATTACCTTCTCATAATAGTGGAATGTTAGACCAAATAAAGTCATTTACTCGATTTTATATTGAAGCGATAAAGTTAACTAAAAATAAAAAATATGATTTGGTTTTTGCTACTAGCTCTAGACTATTCACTGCATTCTTAGGTGCTCGTTTAGCAAAAAAGAAAAGAATACCGTTGTATTTAGATATTCGAGATATCTTCGTTGATACGATTAAAGATGTACTAAATCCCAAAGTTAGTTTGTTTGCTAAACCTATTTTATCGCTGATTGAAAGCTATACATTTAATGCTGCAAAGCATATAAATTTAGTTTCAAGGGGTTTTGAAAGTTACTTTGTTCAACGATTTAAGCAAGCCAAATACAGTTGGTTTACCAATGGTATTGATGATGAGTTTCTTGGATTAGACGCAAGAGCTGAAAATAACTCTGAGGAAAATATAATTCTTTATGCGGGAAATATTGGTGAAGGTCAGGGGTTACACACAATACTACCTGGTTTAGCTAATGGCTTAGATAGGAAGTTCAAGATTACTGTAATAGGCGATGGTGGCCGAAAACCTATTTTGGAAAGAGACTTATCGGATGTTGAAAATGTTAATTTGCTTCCTCCTGTGCAGAGAAAAGAGTTATCAGATAAATACATGAGTGCAGATGTTTTGTTTTTACATTTGAATGATTATCCTGCATTTAAAAAGGTATTACCCTCTAAAATATTCGAGTATGCAGCCACTGGTAAACCTATACTCGCTGGCGTAAGCGGCTATGCAGCCAAATTTATCACTGATGAAGTATCTAATGCCGAGGTATTTCATCCAGGAGATGCTAAAGGGGCACTATCTGCACTTGATAAACTTAATCTTGAATATACAGATAGAAGTGAGTTTATAAATAATTATACTCGAACACATATAATGAAAGAAATGGCGAAATCTATCATTCAGTTAAGAAGTAAAAATAATGCATAAAATATTGCTTACCGGTTACTCTGGTTTTGTTGGGTCTTCTTTATTCAAAGTCCTACAAGAAAATTGTCATCTTTCATTATTAGGACGAAAATCACCTAAGAGTAGTGTTTTTAACTTTCATCAATCGGAATTTAATAATTTATTTGATTTTAGTAAAGCCCTTACTGATGTTAATGTAATTATTCACTGCGCTGCTCGCGTGCACATAATGAATGATGAATCCAGTGACCCTCTTAATGACTTTCGATCAGTGAATACTGAAGGTACATTAAACTTAGCAAGACAAGCGGTTACTAAAGGTGTTAAACGCTTTATCTTCATTAGCTCGATTAAAGTGAATGGGGAGTCTAATAAGTTGCATAAACCATTTAAATCCACAGATGAACGCAATCCTAAGGACTTTTATGGACAGTCTAAGTCAGAAGCGGAAGAACAACTGTTAGAGCTTGCTGAAGAGACTGGTTTAGAGGTTGTCATTATTCGACCAACATTAGTTTATGGCCCTGGTGTAAAAGCAAATTTTGCGTCTTTATTAAATTTAGTATCGAAAGGGCTACCACTACCGTTTGGTTGTATTATTAATAATAAACGCAGTTTAGTTTCTGTTAACAATTTAGTTGACCTTGTTATTACATGCATTGATCACCCTAAAGCTGCTAATCAAGTATTTTTAGTGTCTGATGACCATGATGTATCAACATCAGAAATGGTGCGTGAAATGGCTAAATCGCTCAATAAGCCTCAATGGCAGCTTCCTATCCCTAAATGGTGTTACAAATTGGCGGGCAGTATTTTTGGGAAACAAGATGTAGTCGATAGATTACTAGGTTCACTGCAGGTTGATATTACACACACAAAAGAAACACTTGATTGGAAACCGCCACAAACATTAGAAGAAGGCTTCAAAGAAACTGCTGAAGCTTTCTTGTTAAATAAAGAGAACAAAAAATGATACGCATTATCGATTTCCTAGCCGCTTTTTTCGGCCTGCTTTTCTTATGGCCAATACTGCTTATCGTAACTATTATTGGCATGTTTGATACTGGCTCGCCAATCTTCATTCAAGAACGAGTAGGGCGTAATAAGAAACCATTTAAATTGATTAAGTTTCGCACCATGTCTGTTGAAACTAAATCAGTAGCTAGTCACCTAGCGAGCAATGCTTCGATTACAAAGTTGGGTAATTTTCTACGTAAAACTAAGATTGACGAACTGCCGCAATTAATCAATGTTGTGAAAGGTGAAATGAGCTTGGTTGGTCCTCGCCCTAACTTATTTAACCAAGAAGAGTTAATTAAAGAGCGTGATGCATTAGGTGTTTATGATGTTTTACCGGGTGTGACTGGTTTAGCTCAAGTTCAAAATATCGATATGTCTACACCACAATTGTTAGCTAAAACTGACAAGCAGATGATTGATACGTTAACCATTAAAGATTATTTTAAATACATCATTATGACAGCAACTGGCAGCGGCTCTGGTGATGCAGTAAAATAATTTACGTGAAATAAATTTAAAATCCCAGAAAGGTGATCTATTCACTATAACTTCTGGGATTTTTTGTATCTAATCCGTATCATTCACTTTGCTGAATTTTCTTATAAAAATATAAACGGTTTATTATGTCTAATTTAAACGTCATTTGGTCACTTCCTCGCTATAAAAAACGCCTAATAAGCTTATTGATTGACTTCTTCTTTATCTGTATTTCATTTCTTGGTGCTTACTGGGTTCGCATTGGAAAGATTGAGGCCTTACCTTCAGTCGAAGGTCAGTATGTTTTAGTTAGTACTGCTATCTTAACTTTATTTATATTCACAAAGTTAGGTTTATATCGAGCAGTATTAAGATACCTAGGTTTGCATGTACTGGCTTTAGTCGGGTTAGGCACTGCTTTGTCTGCGGTTGCGATGGCAGGCTTAGCGTTTTTGTTTGATGCGGATATCCCTCGCTCTGTGCCTATTATCTATGGATCTTTTTTAGCGATTAGTGTTGGCGGTAGCCGTCTTATTGTTCGTAGCTTGGTTGCACAATCATCAAATAAAACAGGCAACCCGGTATTAATTTATGGTGCGGGCAGCGCGGGTCGTCAACTAGCGTTAGCGCTTCGTCAATCAAGGACTCATAAAGTGGTGGGTTTTGTTGATGAAGATGAAACGCTGCAAAATACCATGCTGATGGGCTTGTATGTCTACACCACCGCGTGTGCAGAGAGCGTTATAGTCAAGCATGGTGTTAAGCAAATATTATTGGCGATACCGAGTGCGTCTCGTCGCCGCCGTAAAGAGGTGATTGATACTATCTCTTTATTACCTGTAGAGATACTGACGGTTCCTGATATGTCCGATATTGTTGCGGGTAACGCAAGTATTGATGAGTTAAAAGATGTCTCTATTGATGATCTCTTAGGGCGTGATCCCGTTGCACCACAGCAAGCCTTAATGGAAGCAAACATTAAAGATAAAGTAGTTATGGTCACAGGGGCGGGGGGCTCTATTGGCTCTGAGCTGTGTCGTCAAATTATTCGAAATAAACCTAAAGCGTTAGTTTTATTTGAGTTATCTGAATTTGGCTTATATCAGATTGATAGAGAGCTATCTTTGCTTGTTGAGGCTGAAGGCTTAGATACTCAAATTATTCCTCTGCTTGGTTCGGTTCAACGTATTAACCGTTTATCAAAAGTAATGGGAAGCTTTAAAGTTCAAACCATTTATCATGCAGCTGCCTATAAACACGTACCATTGGTTGAATATAACGTCGTTGAAGGGGTGCGTAACAACGTTTTTGGTACGAACTACACAGCGCGTGCTGCCATTGAAGCAAAAGTGGAGTCGTTTGTTTTAATCTCAACGGATAAAGCGGTACGTCCAACGAATGTAATGGGCACGACCAAGCGTATGGCGGAGTTAGGTTTGCAAGCGTTGGCAGATCAGCAAAATAAGATCCGTGCAAAAGACGCAAGTGTAGGTACGCGTTTTTGTATGGTGCGTTTTGGTAATGTATTAGGCTCGTCTGGCTCTGTTGTGCCGGTGTTTAAGCGTCAAATTGAAAACCGTGAACCTATTACGGTAACGCATGAAGAGATAACTCGTTACTTTATGACCATTCCTGAAGCGGCGCAATTGGTTATTCAAGCGGGCGCGATGGGGAAAGGCGGTGATGTCTTTGTTCTTGATATGGGTGAATCGGTTAAGATTGTGGATTTAGCGAAGAACTTAATTCACCTTTCTGGTTTGGAAGTAAAAGATGAATCGAACCCATACGGTGATATTGAGATTAAATACACAGGCCTACGTCCTGGTGAAAAGTTATATGAAGAGTTATTGATAGGTGACAATGTCGATTCAACCGCACATGAGCGGATCATGACGGCACAAGAAGACTTTTTGCCCCTTGATGAATACAATGCGTTGTTGGATAAGCTAGATACGGCGTGTCATGATTTTGACCATGAAAGGATTCGCCAGCTGTTATTAGATGCGCCAACTGGTTTTGCGCCTGTTGATGGTATTGGTGATTTGGTGTGGAAGGCTGAGCAAGAATAGGACGCTTCGCTGCGAGACTAGAAGCTATACGCTGCGCTGACTAGAGACGATAAGAGCAAAAGCGGGTACAGCGCTTGCTTTTGATCTTATAGGTGCGAAGCGGTCTAGATGTATGGACTCCCTCCCTTTGAGGGTGTACGGTTTGAATTCGACAAAGAAAGCAACCAAAGGAGTCCACACATGAGTAATCCTACTATCATTGCTATTGATTTGGCAAAAGATGTTCTTCAGGTATGCAAGGTTACGTCAAAAAATAAGATCTCTTACAACAAAGCAGTCTCTAGAAAAGGATTAAAAGAGCTGCTTAGTAGGGAAAAAGATTGCTTGGTCGCTATGGAAGCATGCGCTTCCAGTCAGTATTGGTCGCGCTTTGCGTTAAAGCTAGGTCTGCCAGTAAAAGCGATGCATGCTCGTCATGTAAAAGCATTCAGAACGTCACAAAAAACAGATAGAAATGATGCTTTGGCAATAGCCGTTGCAGCAACACAAATAACGATAAAGCCAACCAGGATACTAACGATTGATGAGCAAGGCTTACAATCTTTAGAACGAATAAGGGATTTACAGAAATCTCAATGTATCGCCATTTCAAATCAAATTCGTTCATTGCTTGGAGAGTTTGGAATAACGATAGCAAAAGGCGATAAAGCACTTCGAGAAGCAATGCCTTATATTTTTGAAGATGCAGAAAATGAGCTACCTCATTCATTAAGAGCTGTTTTATTTTCCCAATGGGAAAATTACCGCCATCAAGTTGAACATTTAGATTCAATAACAGAGCAACTTGAGGTCGAAGTTCAGAAAAATCATCAGTGCCAAAAGTTCATGAAACTTGAAGGGGTAGGACCTTTAGGAGCTATTGGTTTAGTTATTGCACTAGGTGATGGTAAAGCGTTTACCAATGGACGAGCAGCTTCTGCTTGTATTGGTGTCACTCCAGTTCAGCACAGCTCTGGAGGAAAAGAAAATATTGGTAGTATTGCTAAGAAAAGCTCAGGACAAAGACTCCGCAGTGTTTTATTTAATGGAGCAATGTCAGTGGTATCTTTTTTATCGAAAAGAGCAGCAAGAACAGTAAAGGAACAATGGCTAAAAGCACTAATTGAGCGAAGAGGAAAAAAAGTAGCAGCTGTCGCTTTAATTAATAAAAATATAAGAACGGCTTACGCCATTCTAATAAGCAACACCGAATATAAGCCTCAATTGCTTGAGGCTTAGCCCGAATACGTCAATGTAATGCGAAAAAACAGGTAAGACCAACCAATAAAAATCAGTGAGAAACTATGGCATAAAAAGCCGTCGTCTAGTTTTGATTTATTGGTGCGAAAACATCTTAGGGCGAAGGTAGCTCCTTCAAAAGTAGCCCGTATATAAGTCCGCATCTAACCATGTTTTTATCAAATTACTCACTTGACGTTGTTAGGGAGTCCATATAAGTTTCTAGTTAGCGCAGCGTATAATCTTAAATCATTTATAACCAACCCCTCCCAGCCTTCCCTTATATCAACATTTTCAGCCAAGTGATTAGTTCGATGAAGGGGAGGAGCTTTCTCGTTCCTACTCTAAATAACTACATATAACTCTTCATATTTATGCAAAATGTTTTCTTGAAATGATTGGGGAATGTTAGCCCATTCTAACACTTGAATAAAAATGGGAATATTTGAGTTTTGTAGGGCTTCTTTAAATTCGATGAGGTCATTATTCATATTAGTAGGCGTAATTAGGACTATATCTAAATCACTCGCTTCATGATTTGTCTGTTTTACTCGGCTAGCATAAGCCCATACTTTCGTGTTTTTACAAAGTGTTTTTTGCGCGATTGAAATCAGTGTCGCTTTGTCTTTTTCTCGTATATTAATCATGTTTGCTGTGGCTAATTAGGTTGGCGAGTGTTTTGGCATCAATAATAAATTGAGGAATTAACACGAGGGTTTGATTTGCAAATTCAACACCATAATCATGGGCTGTATTATTTCTATTGTCTCTGTATTCTAACCAACGCTCAGTATCCTCAATTGTGATCAATTCAAACTGTGCTGCATGACGAAAGATATCTTTAAAGAAAAGCTTATTAACTGCATTTACACTATGAAAATAGGGATTTATTACTTTTTTTAATAGCTTACCTGACTGTTCAAGAATGATTTCAAATTCTTTTACACTGGCAGAGCGATATATTTCATATTCAATGCTCTGAGGTTCTGCTTTTATCAATAATGTATGAGCTTGCTCAAGAGCGGTAATACAACGATTTAAGAAGGTTACATCGATATTCATTGGAACCTTTAAAGTTGATGAGATATGTGTAGAAGGTAACAGATTTTTAGTGTTTTCAAAAGAGTGAAACAGAAAAGCAAAGCGAGGTTTCAGGTATCCTTACCGAGCACAGAGGTGACAGATGTTGAGGGTAAGATGTATACCCGCGATTTGTTTGGTAGTGATTAAGAGGGAGAGCAGGGTTTAGGTCTCAGGTTTCAGGAAGTTCAAAAGCGATTACACCTTAAACCTCTGCGCGTAGCGTCCTGAAACCTAGTTTTTTCGTTTTTATAACCAACCCCTCCCAGCCTCCCCTTATATTGATATTGTCAATCAAGTCGTTATATCGATAAAGGGGAGGAGCTAAAAGCGGCTGCGGCACTTGCTTTTGCTTCCATCCCCAAACTTGCTATACTTTCATCCATATTTAGTCATGTTAGATTATTCATCAGTCAGTGAAAGTCGTGGAGGTGGGATGAAAGAGCAAGTTAAAAAACTCATTGAAGAGATAAATAGAATTCACAAAGAGTTTTCAGAGTCTTGCTTTAATCAGGGGATGTTTGAGCAAGTGAAGCTATCTAGGACAATCTCGAATGTTCCTGCCTCTCATATCTATAAATACCGCTTAGTGCTTCATGAAAGCATCAATGATTATCTTATGACTTCCCATATTGAGTTGAAATACTTTTATCGAGTAAAAACAAGAGAAAGTATCGATGATAAAATTGCACGTTATAGTGAGCGTGATAATCAGTACCCGGTGAACAATTGGCTCAATGATATTTTTGGGGCAAGGATTATATTAACCAAGCCCGAGATCGCAGAGGTGATGGAAGAGCTGGATAACTGGCAAGATGAGCTTGGGTTGAAAAACTGGTATTTGCGCGATAAGGAAGGTTATAAAGGGCTTCACATCTATTTTAAAAATAGAAGTAACTTTTATTTTCCGTGGGAGCTTCAAATTTGGGATAAAGAAGATTTGAGGTCGAATGTCGAAAACCATGAGAAGTTTAAGCGAAGCTTTATGTAAGGTTTATCACGGCTACGCTGCGAGACTAGAAACGATAAGAGCAAAAGCGGGTACAGCGTTTGCTTTTGATTTTATAGGAGCGAAGCGGTCTCGTTTCTCGTTAGCGCAGCGTATAGTATCCGAATTTTATTCTTCAATAGATTTTAGTGAGATCGTTGTGATTACAGCGAGTAATATACTGTTCCCTCCCCTTAGTAAGGGGAGGGTTAGGGAGGGGTAATTTCGATAAAGGTAGAATCGAGTGCATAGTTAACTTGATTTACGCGCTGTTCGTTCTTGACCCCCTCCCAGCCTCCCCCTTAGTAAGGGGGAGGAGCAAAGAGCAAAAGCGATCACTTCTGAACTCTGCTTTTGCTTTCCTCAATCGTAGCGTCTCAAGGACGAAGTCCGCCTTAAGCGTAGCGCCCTTAAGCAACTTGTTGCGTCTGTCTCTTTATAGTTTCTAATATCCACCTTAAATTGCCACAGTGATGGCAATTTAGTAAGAAAACACTATAATATTGTCACTATAGTAACAGTTGGGTTTGATATGCTATCTCTTTATACCGCTTTTGATGTTCAACTTGAGTTAAAAGATTTTATTAAACAACGTCGTAAACAACAAAAACTCAGTGTTGAAGCATTAGCTGAATGCTCTGGCGTGCCTTATAGCACAATTCGAAAATTTGAAAATACTGGAAATATATCTTTAAGACAGTTTCTCATGTTGCTTGAAAGCGTTGGTAGTCTTAACGATATACACAATTTAACAAAGCCATCTAATCAAGAACCGACGAGTATTGAGGAGGTATTAAGAAATGCTTAATACACCTTTAATCGTAAAAAGAGCAGTGTTTAATTACATCACAATTAATCAGGATGATCACAGCAAGAACTTTGCTTTTCTCGCTGATGATAACGATAATTGGAGATTGTCGCCATTTTACGACATTGTTTATAGTCCTTCCCCTTATAAAGAACACATGACTTCGTTTAATGGTAATGGTCGGTTACCAACAGCTAAAGCGTTAGAATTAATGGCAGGGCATGCTGGGTACGCGAATGTCACACCTCTGATAAATATGATTGAAGAGATTTATCATGAGACTCGGAGTTTCAAACAAGAGGCATTAAATCTCGGTATATCAAACGCGTCAATTTCGACGATTGATTCACATATATCTCAGCAATATCGTCAATTCAATAATTGAGGCGTGGAAGAGCTCTTGCTTTTGATTTTATAGAAGCGAAGTGGTCTCTTTTCTAGTTAGCTCGCAGTCGAATGAAAGAGGCTAAATAATGAGTTTATCTAAATTGAAAAGAGTGCTTTTCTGAGCGTTGAAGTAAAGAAAGCTTATGATCTAGGTGCAGAATTCGAGCTTATTAGTTCTCTTATTACATTATGACGGAATGTATTAATGAGAAATAAGTTCTAATTCACGAGAGCTAAATCCTGTTGCTTTCATGATTGCGGCTTTATCTACACCTGATAAAAGTAGGTTACGAGCCATTTCTTTTAATGTATCTTGACGGCCTTCTTGGCGGCCTTGTTGAAGTCCTTTTTGTTCGCCTTGTAAAAGTCCTTCTTGTTTTCCTTGCTGAATTAGTTGCTCTGCTATAGTCATTAGTGTGCCCTCATGTTTTGGTACTTGATGCGCCAACTCTTCCAATAACGCATTCACGTTCTGAGTTTCCCCTACCGTTACTAAGTATTCAATCAGGGTTCGGACTTGGCTGTCTGTATGGTAGTCATTTAATAATAAGATGGCTAACGATTCAAGAATATCATTGATGTCTTTTTGGTAAATGTGTTTCTGGACGAGCTCTAATAGTGCAATGCGCTTGTGCTGCATTATCGCACTGTCATCCATTACAGTAACATCTACTAATGGAAAATCATTGTTATAGAGCGCTTTCGCCATTTCTGGTTTAGTAAAACAATCTAACCAATTCATGCTGTATGGATATGGTGATGTTTTACCATGATAGAATAGCAGTGGAACGACTAAAGGCAATTTTTTGTTTCCAGCATCAAGATGTTTTTGCATGGCTGCAATAGCATATCTGAACATACGAAAGGCCATGTGCTCGTCAGGGCTACTTTGGTGCTCAATAAGAGCATAAATATAGCCGTCACCACATTCTGTTTTCATTGAGTAGAGCACGTCTGAATAATACGGACGTAAGTCGTCTTCTAAAAAAGAACCTGATTCCAGTTTCAATGTTGATAAGTCACATAACGTTTTCAGATGTGTTGGTAAGTGTATTTCCAACATATCTTTAGCGGTATCAGGCGTTGTTAAAAAGGCTTTAAACAACCCATCATGGGGCGTTGTTGTGTTTTTCTTACTCATGAAAAGTGATCCACTCTACTGACTGAGTTAAGTATACCACTAATCGAATGGAAAATAATTTAGTGTCTGAGAGTACTTAAAATGTGGTTTTTGTTTGGAATTGATGTCAATTTTATTATTCATGATTATATCGCCACCTGCTTACGGTTTAAGTATTGAAGAGATCCAAAGATTAAGATAGTAGAGGAAAGCGGGATTCAGGGCTCAGGTTTCAGAAAGATTAAAAGCGAGTACCCTGAAACCTCTGCGCGTAGCGTCCTGAATCCTTATTCATGCTATAGTATTCAAATAAACAGCAATAATGGATTGAGTATGATTGATTCTATCGTTAGTTTGGCCAAAATGGATGAGGATATTGAAGCTATGTGGCTTTATGGCTCACGTGCAAAAGGGAATGCGAGTAAAGAAAGTGATTATGATTTGGCTGTATTGTTTCGACAATTTGAGCAAGATCCACTACAGAGGCGAACTCGGCCTGAATGCTTAGCTCTTGATTGGGTTCAGTCTCTTGGGTTGCCTGAAGGAAAAATTTCAGTATTAGATATTGAGATTGCCCCTATTCCGTTAGCGATGGCTGTTTTAACCACTGGTCGTCAGTTGCTATCACGAAATCAGTCTAAAGAGTTGTTTGTAACACAGCGAATCTTGTCTAAATGGGAACTTGATTACCAATATCATTATAAAGTTTATGGATAATACTTATACACAATCGATGAAAGAGCATGTGGCACTTGTTATTTCTGAGCTTGAAGGGTTACACGAGATCCTTGCTGAACGTCCTTTTAATCGTTATGAATATCGTGCAGCGGAGCGAACTATTCAAATTTTAATAGAAGCATGCATTGGTATAGCTAAGCATTGGAGTAAAGCCGTTATTGGTGTTTCCCCTGCTGATGCTTACAGTGCTTTTCAGCGCTTGCAAGATCATAATATCCAAGAAGTGATAGCAACGGATTGGAAGCCGATTATTGGTATGCGTAATGCTCTAGTGCATGATTACCTCAATATTGATCAATCAACGGTTGAATTTATTATTAGTGCGCGAAAGTTTGATGATTTAGAAAAATTTGCTATGTCTGGACTGGATTATTTAGCGCTGAACTAGTTTTCAAGGAGGGCGTTTTGATCTTCCTAAAACCTGAAACAGTAGAGATGTAAGAGCTGAATTCAGAGCTTGCTTTTGATTTTATAGCAGCGAAGCGGTCTCATTTCTAGTTAGCGCAGCGTATAGTTTCTTGTTATAGTCTATTTATTGACCAAGGCTTTAAGGTGTACTTATGAATGAAACAGTAAATAAAACAGGATTATTTGATTCTCATTGGGCCATTCTTGATACACAGATAGCAACAAGAGCGGATATTTATCAAGTTGAAAAGAATTTAGAAAAAAGAATTGAATCAAATTCAAATAAGATTTTAGCGGTGATAGCGATTGCCGTTGCTTTTTTAGCTTTATTTTTAAGCTAATTTTAAAGAAATAATTTAGATCGTTCCCAGCCTCCCTTCCAGATTAGTGGTCTTTATTCAAATTTTAAATATTTAATTTTTTTATACGTCGATTAAAGGTAGAGTGTTGTCATCATTCTCAACCGTATCGCAGCCATGACTACTGTAACTCTTTCTTCTTTAACGACCACGCAATCTACTAAAACCAAAAAGAGTAAGCTTAATCAACTATGGGACGATGTTGAGAAAAAGCGACAACGTAATCAACGCTATCAAGCTAAATTAGATGATTTTTATCACTACTTCAAAACGTCCACAGAAGAGCAAGAGCAAGAAGTTTGCTTTGCAACTGAGAAGTGGATCCATCATTTGTTTTCTTTTATCCCGCGTAAAACAATTAAAGGGGCGCAACGTGAAGCGCTGTACGATTGGATACAAGAAGAGTTGGCCATTTTAGAGGCGAACCCATTCAATACGGTTAACACGACAGAGTTACGTGATACTTTTACTGAAGCGCTTATGGCTGATTCAGCAAACCAATCCGAAACAGATTCGATTACAGATGAGGAGCTAGGTCATTTCCGTGAGGAGATGTCTATGATGCTCGGTTATGATATTGATCTCAGTGATGAAGAGTTATTGGAGATGGTTAAGGAACCCCAGAAGTTTCATGATTATCTACAAGAATTAATAGCAGAAAAAATGGAAGGCGAGCACTCAGAAGGAGAGGACGAGATTGATTGGGGAGCAGATGACTTTTTCTCTGAAGGGAATGGTCAAGCAAATGTTGACTCGTCACATAATGAGACCAGTAAAGCGTTTTTCAGCGATAAACAGATAACGAAGCTCTATCGCCAATTGGCAAAGCAGCTGCATCCTGATAGAGAAATGGATGAAATCAAGAAGTCAGAAAAAAGTATTTTAATGCAGCAGTTATCACAAACCAAGAAAGAGAAAGATGTGATCGCCTTGCTATTGATGGCTCAGCAGTATCTTCCTAATCATGAGATGGTGATGGATAAAGATATGATTGAGCGTTTGCAAGCGACACTCAAAGAAAAAATTATGCAATTAAATATCGAGCATCAAGAACTTCAATATGGAGATGATTTAAAGAATGTTATTTGGCGAAAATTTGGTGGTGGTAACAAGGCGGTTCGTGAAAAAGAGTTAAGACAGTACAGAGATATGTTACTGAGAGAAACGAAAGCGTTATTTGAAAAGTGCCAAGAGATAAAAACGGTTAAACAATTACAGCTGCATTTAAAAGATCGAGTTAATTCTTCTCGCTTTGAGGCTCAATTTTTGAGAATGGACCCTTCAGAATTATTTGGTTTCGATGACGATTGGTTTTAATTTCTCAGTATAAACTATACTGTTCTCATTACTATAATAGTTAAGGGAAAGAGCAGAGTTTAGGTCTCAGGTTTCAGGAAGTTCAAAAACGAGTGCACCTGAAACCTCTGCGCGTAGCGTCCTCAACCTAACCTTGACTCCCAATCAGGACCGTAGGACCATAGGGCTGCTCTTCCCGTTCTTAAAAAGGATTTTCATGAACTACGACATCTTTAACGGTGATGCTGATGGCATCATCGCACTTCTTCAACTTCGTCTGACTAACCCTCAAGAATCCACCTTAATCACTGGTGTTAAACGTGATATCAACTTAGTGTCTAAAGTGGATGCCAAAGCGGGTGATAACCTTACAGTTTTAGACATCTCAATGGAAAAGAATAGGGTAGGTCTAGAGCTTGCTCTAAGTTCTGGCGCTGAGGTCTTTTATGCCGATCACCATCGTGCGGGTGATGTTCCAGAGCACGAGAATCTATCTGCTCATATCGATTTAGATGCTAATACCTGTACTGCGTTAATCGTTGATAAGCTATTAAATGGCCAGTTCCATGAGTGGGCAATTACTGCGGCTTATGGCGATAACTTAATTGCTAAGGCGGATGAGCTGGCAAGTGTTGCCGGTTTATCTTTTGAGCAAAAGTCACAGCTAAAAGAGTTGGGTACGTTAATCAACTATAATGGCTATGGGGCAAAGGTGGATGATCTGCATTTTGATCCTGCTGAGTTATACCAAGCCTTATTAAAATACACTTCTCCTTTTGATGTGATTGCGGATAAAGCGTCGCCTTTTTACCAGCTGCAAGCGGCGTATCAATCGGATATGGATAATGCGTTGGCGATTGAAGCGCAGTACAAAAGTGAGAAACTGAGTTTATTTGAGTTACCAAATGAGGCGTGGGCACGTCGTATTAGCGGTGTTTATGGTAATCTTTTAGCAAATCAATCTCCTGATTCTGCTCATGTGGTATTAACGCAAAATAGCGATGGCACGTGTATGGTGTCACTGCGCGCGCCGTTAAATAATAAGCAAGGTGCGGGTGAGATCTGTAGTTCGTTTGCAACCGGTGGTGGGCGTGAAGCGGCGGCGGGAATTAATGCGTTGCCGAAAGCGTCTATTGCTGAGTTTATTGAAGTGGTTGAGAATAAATACTAAAGCAAAAGCGTAGGATTCAGGTCTCAGGTTTCAGGAAGATCAAAAGCGAGTACCCCTGAAGCCTGCAAGCGAAGCGTCCTGAAACCTAGTCTTTAGTTAGCGCAGCGTATAGACTCTTATTCAATAAATTTAAAACAGAGAAAAACAATGAACATATTAGTCACTGGCGGAATGGGTTACATCGGTAGCCACACATGTGTACAAATGATTGAAGCGGGATTAACGCCAATCATTCTAGATAACTTATACAACAGTAAAGAAGTGGTGCTTGATCGCATTGAAGCTTTGGTGGGTGTAAAGCCTAAGTTTTACCAAGGTGATATTCGTGATCCTCAAATTTTAGAAACCATCTTTGCTGAAAACCAAATTGATAGCGTGATCCACTTTGCTGGTTTGAAAGCGGTAGGTGAGTCGGTTGAAAAGCCAATTATGTATTACGATAACAATGTATCGGGTACATTAGTTTTAGTTGAAGCGATGCGTAAAGCGGGTGTGAGCAGTATTGTGTTTAGTTCATCTGCAACGGTTTATGGTGATCCTGCATCAACACCGATTAGTGAAGATTTCCCAACCTCAGCAACTAACCCTTATGGTCGCAGTAAGTTAATGGTTGAAGAGTGTCTAACGGATATCCAAAAAGCACATCCTGAAATGAGTGTAACGTTACTACGTTACTTTAACCCGGTTGGCTCTCATAAATCAGGAACTATGGGTGAAGATCCTCAAGGAATTCCAAATAACTTGATGCCGTTTATCTCTCAAGTGGCTGTTGGCCGTCGTGAGTTTTTATCTGTATTTGGTGATGATTATCCAACGGTTGATGGTACGGGCGTTCGTGATTATATCCATGTGGTGGATTTGGCTGATGGCCACTTAGCTGCACTAAAATACAAAGGCCAACAAGCGGGTCTGCATATCTATAACCTAGGTACGGGTAATGGTAATAGTGTTCTTCAGATGGTTGCTGCGTTTGAGAAAGCCTCTGGTGCGAAAGTGCCATATCAAGTTGTAGATCGTCGTCCTGGTGATATTGCCGAGTGTTGGGCTGACCCTGCTAAGGCGCGTGAAGAGTTGAAGTGGGAGGCGAAGTTGTCTCTTGATGATATGACTGAGGATACATGGCGCTGGCAGTCGAATAATCCGAAGGGGTATTAAGTAAAGGCAGGGTTCAGATCGGTCGCAAGCTCCCTTAAAGGATTCAGAGGTGATCGTTGTGGATTCAGCGATCACAATATTGTTCCTCCCCTTGATAGATGAACGGTTGAGATTGGAAATGTTGATATAAGGGGAGGCTAGGAGGGGTTGTTAGTGATGAAGTTTAGTTTATCTGTATCATTAAATATGGTGTAACCACCCCCCTCTAACTCCCCCTTGTATTAACGCTATCGATCTCATTACTATAGCGTTTAAGGGGGAGAACTTTCTTTGGTGCTGTTAGCTCAGCACACTCTTCTGAATTCAGCTCTTTGTTGTGATCTTGGCTTTACGCTTTTCCTGAAACCTGAAACCTGAAACCTGAAACCTAAGATAAAAAAATGCCCACAGGCGATAAACCTGTGGGCATTTTATTTTGATTTTCTTAAGCGTAGCGTCTCAAGGACGAAGTCCGTCTAAAGCGAAGCGCTCTGCTCTTTTCTTATTTAAAAAGAATCTCACCAGACATCTCAGCAGGAATTGCTGTATCAGTCAGAGCTAGCATAGTAGGAGCTAGATCAGACAGTTTGCCGCCTTCTTTAAACTCAACCGCTTTGCTACCAACGTAGATAAGAGGAACAGGAAGGTTAGTGTGAGCTGTGTGAACGCCACCTGTTTCAGGGTCGATCATCATTTCCGCGTTACCGTGGTCAGCAGTGATAAGCATTTGGCCATCCACTTCTTTGATAGCGTCAACCACTTTACCAATACACTCATCTAGAGATTCAACCGCTTTAACTGCTGCATCGTATACGCCAGTGTGGCCAACCATGTCACAGTTAGGGAAGTTACAAACGATAGCGTCGTATTTACCAGACTTGATAGCAGCAACTAATTTCTCAGTTAGCTCAGGTGCGCTCATTTCAGGTTGTAGATCGTAAGTCGCTACTTTTGGAGAAGCTACTAGTTGACGCTCTTCGCCTTCAAATTCGTCTTCGATACCACCGTTGAAGAAGAAAGTCACGTGTGCGTATTTTTCAGTTTCAGAAATACGTAGTTGAGTTTTACCTTCTTTAGATAGCCACTCACCGTAAGTATTTGCTAGAGACGCAGGAGCGAATGCACAAAGAAGAGGGATGTTTGCTGCGTATTGAGTCAGCATAACAAAATCGATTGCTGGGAATACGTTACGAGCAAAACCATCGAAGTCAGGAACGAATGCACGTGTGATTTCACGAGCACGGTCAGCACGGTAGTTCATGAAGATAACCGCATCACCATCAACGATAGCTGCTGATTCTTCGCCGTCTGCTTTGATTTCAGTTGCTTGTACAAACTCATCGTTCTCTTCACGAGCGTAAGCCGCTTCAAGACCTTCAACAGCGGTTGCGAATGTGAATTCTGCTTTTGCTTCTGTCATTAAGTCGTAAGATTTTTGTACGCGATCCCAGTTGTTGTCACGGTCCATTGCGTAGTAACGACCAATTAGAGAAGCAACACGGCCTTTGCCTAGTTTAGCGAATAGCTCTTGGAAGTTTTTCAGAGAGTTTTCAGCTGAACGTGGTGGTGTATCACGGCCGTCTAGGAAACAGTGTAGGTAGATTTTTTCTGCGCCACGTGCTGCTGCCATTTCTACTGCTGCGTAGATGTGATCTTCATGAGAGTGAACGCCACCTGGAGACATAAGACCCATGATGTGTACCGCTTTGTCAGCTTTCACTGCTTTGTCGATAGCGTTAACTAGCGTTTCGTTTTGTTGGAACTCACCATCAGAGATTGCTTTAGTGATGCGAGTAAGGTCTTGATATACAACACGACCAGCGCCGATGTTAGTGTGACCTACTTCAGAGTTACCCATTTGACCATCAGGTAGACCAACGTCCATACCTGAAGCTGAAATTAGCGTGTTTGGCTGAGTTGCCATTAGGCCATCAAGAACTGGTGTTTTTGCGTTTGTGATTGCGTTATCTGCTTGAGTTTCACGGTGACCGTAACCATCAAGAATAACTAGAGCCATAGGCTTTTTAGCTGACATAAAGGTGTTCCTCGTCAATAACTTAATAAATTCGAATAAATAACTTTGTGTAATTTTACTACAAAGTTTGAAAATGGGCCATAGTAGAGCGAGGAAGAGCAGGATTCAGGTTTCAGGAAGAGCCAAAGCAGAGTAGAGTTCAGATTGGTAATGTTGATATAAGGGGAGATTAGGAGGGGTTGTAAATGATGAACTCGGTTTCAGGGATAAACGCTTTTGATCTTCCTGAATCCTGCAAGGGAGCTTGCGACCAATCTGAACCCTAAGATCTTATAGTCTCCAACAACTTACTATGCCTCACAAACATCCACGCACTTACCCCACCCATCACATTCCCAATCGCAATCCCTACAAACAACCCTTCCACTCCATAAAAGTGACTACCAATCCACGCTGTTGGCAGAGTAAACACAAACAACCTCATGAAACTCCAACTGAAAGAATGTAACGGCTTTTGCATTGCATTTAGGCTGCTCACAAGCACCATTACAATGCCTTGGAATCCATAGCTGAATGGCACACAAATCAGATACATCCATAAGCTATGTTGTACGGCATCATCTTGGCTAAATAGATGGGATAGCGGAATGCTCAGCGGAACAATCAAAATATAGAGAAATAGTTGGAATAATACAGAGAACTTCATCGCTAAGAAAATCGCTTCTTTGACTCGCTCTGGCTGTTTGGCTCCAAGGTTTTGCGCCACAAAAGGACTTAATGAAGACGTAAGTGCCATTATCACCAACAACATTAATGACTCGACTCGTTGTGCTGCTCCATAAGAGGCGACCGCAACCGTACCTTGGCTGGCAAGCATCATCATTAAAATGGCTCCAGAGATAGGGTTTAATGCGTTTGATAGTGCTGCCGGTGAACCGATTTTTAATATCTGATGCCAATCTTGCTTCATTTCTGATGGTTTTGCTGGCGCGAGCAGTTTTACTTTACGAGTTAGAACGTAAAAAGAGGCACATAAAGCACCAAACCAACTGATGCCACTGGCAATCGCTGCACCTTGAATACCAAGTTCAGGAAAAGGCCCATAACCAAAGATAAGTAATGGATCGAGTACGCCATTGATTAATCCTGCCAGCATCATAATTTTTGCCGGAGTGGTGGTATCGCCCGTTGCGCGAATGGCACTGTTACTCGACATTGGAATAACCAGCAGCGGAATAGTGAGATACCAAATTGACATGTATTGGTGAATCAATGGCAGCAGTTTGTCTTCTGCACCTAATAATCGAAATAGGGGATCTATGGTAAAAAAACCAATGCTACAAGCAATGAGGATCAGAATGACGGCTAAGATTAATCCATGTGTCGTTAATTGAGCGGCGTGTCTGCTGTTGCCTTGTCCGAGTAATCGCCCAATAGAGGCAGATAAACCAACCCCAATGCCCATGGTAATGCAGTTGACCGCAAAGGTAACCGGGAAGGTAAAACTCACCGCGGCAAGGGCGTCTGTACCAAGCAGTGATATGAAAAAAGTATCCACCAAGTTGAATAGCAGAATGGCAACCATGCCAAAGACCATAGGCGTCGTGAGTTTACGAAGCACATCGCTAATAGGTTGAGTGAGTAACCCGTGTTTATCTAGCATGGTTTTCTCGAGTGGTGGTGGGATGGATAGTGTAGCAGTAAGAGCAGAGGCGCAACAAGTTGCTTAAGGTTAAAGGGCGCTTCGCTCGCAGGCTTCAGGGGCACTCGCTTTTGACCTTCCTGAAACCTGAGACCTGAATCCTGCTCTAGTTCTTTAAATATTTAGCCATAAACCCTTGCAATCCCCCCCTAAAAACCCCATTAATAAACCAAAGCCAAATCATGGCACTTTATTCTTAAATGGAAAATTATCAGGAGAGACGACCAATGAATATCCGTCCTTTACATGACCGTGTGATCGTTGAACGCCAAGAAGTTGAATCAAAATCTGCAGGTGGCATCGTGCTAACTGGCTCAGCGGCTGAAAAATCAACTCGCGGTACTGTTCTAGCTGTTGGCAAAGGCCGCATCCTAGAGAATGGTTCTGTACAACCATTAGACGTAAAAGTTGGCGATTCAGTGATCTTTGCAGAAGGTAATATCAAAGCAGAGAAGATCGAAGGCAAAGAAGTGCTGATCATGTCTGAATTTAACATCCTAGCGATTGTTGAATAATAAACGATATTAAGAAAAGAATTTAAAAAGGAAATTAAAGATGGCTGCTAAAGACGTTAAATTTGGTAACGACGCACGAATCAAAATGCTAGAAGGTGTAAACGTTCTGGCTGACGCGGTAAAAGTAACATTAGGTCCTAAAGGCCGTAACGTTGTTTTAGATAAATCATTTGGCGCACCAACTATCACTAAAGATGGTGTTTCTGTTGCACGTGAAATCGAGCTTGAAGACAAGTTCCAAAACATGGGCGCACAAATGGTTAAAGAAGTGGCATCTCAAGCAAACGATGCGGCGGGCGACGGTACAACAACTGCAACAGTTCTTGCTCAAGCTATCATTACTGAAGGCTTAAAAGCGGTTGCTGCTGGCATGAACCCAATGGATCTTAAGCGTGGTATCGACAAAGCAGTCATTGCAGCAGTTGAAGAACTAAAAGCGCTTTCTGTTCCATGTGCAGATACTAAAGCTATCGCACAAGTAGGTACTATCTCTGCTAACTCTGATTCAACAGTGGGTAACTTAATTGCAGAAGCGATGGATAAAGTAGGCCGTGATGGTGTTATCACAGTTGAAGAAGGCCAAGCGCTGCAAGACGAATTAGACGTTGTTGAAGGTATGCAGTTTGACCGTGGTTACCTATCTCCATATTTCGTAAACAACCAAGAAGCGGGTTCTGTTGATCTAGAAAGCCCATTCATCTTGCTGGTTGATAAAAAAGTATCAAACATCCGTGAATTACTTCCAACGCTAGAAGCCGTAGCAAAAGCATCTCGTCCTCTTCTTATCATCGCTGAAGATGTAGAAGGTGAAGCGCTTGCTACTCTAGTTGTGAACAACATGCGTGGTATCGTTAAAGTTGCTGCGGTTAAGGCGCCTGGTTTTGGTGACCGTCGTAAAGCTATGCTACAAGACATCGCGGTTCTAACTGCGGGTTCTGTAATTTCAGAAGAGATTGGTCTAGAGCTTGAAAAAGTCGTTCTTGAAGATCTTGGTCAAGCTAAGCGTGTAACTATCACAAAAGAAACAACGACTATCATCGATGGTTCTGGTGAAGAGACAATCATCTCTGGCCGTGTTTCTCAAATTCGTCAACAAATCGAAGACGCAACATCTGACTACGATAAAGAAAAACTTCAAGAGCGTGTAGCTAAACTGGCTGGCGGTGTTGCAGTAATCAAAGTTGGTGCTGCGACTGAAGTTGAGATGAAAGAGAAGAAAGACCGTGTTGAAGATGCACTTCACGCCACTCGCGCTGCGGTTGAAGAGGGTGTTGTTGCTGGTGGTGGTGTTGCACTTATCCGCGCTGCATCTAAAGTTGCAGGCCTTGAAGGTGACAACGAAGAGCAAAACGTAGGTATCCGTGTAGCACTTCGTGCAATGGAAGCGCCTATTCGTCAAATCACTAAGAATGCGGGTGAAGAAGATTCAGTCGTTGCTAACAACGTTCGCGCTGGTGAAGGTAACTACGGTTACAACGCAGCAACTGGCGTTTACGGCGACATGATCGAAATGGGTATTCTTGACCCAACGAAAGTAACGCGTTCTGCACTTCAGTTCGCTGCATCAGTTGCGGGTCTTATGATCACAACTGAAGCGATGGTTACTGATAAGCCACAAGACTCAGGTTCTGCAATGTCAGATATGGGTGGCATGGGCGGAATGGGTGGTATGGGCGGCATGATGTAATCATCCCCTGAGCCTATTGTCTAAATAGACAAGCGTTCAAATTGAGAGCCGAGGTTAACTTATTCGTAAGTGCCTCGGTTTTTTTATGCTTTGAAACTAGAGGCTATACGCTGCGCTAAATAGAGACTATAAGAGCGAGTATTATTGGCGTGGCAATGAATTAGGTTTCAGGTTTCAGGAAGAGCAGAGTTCAGATCGCAGCGCTTGCAGGGTTCAGAGGTGATAGCTGTAATTACAACGACCACCTCTGAACCCTGCAAGGGAGCTTGCGACCGATCTGAAACCTGAACCCTGCTCTTAAAAACAAAAAAAACCGCAGATGCTTTCACACCCACGGTTTAAAATTGTTCATAGAACCAAGTTCTTCCTCGCCCCTAGAGCGAAGCGTCCTAGTCCCTAAAACTTATAATTAAGCTTTTGCTTTAGCTGCTGCTTTAGCGATAGCTGCAAAGCTTTTCGCGTCAAGCGCTGCGCCGCCAACTAGAGCACCATCGATGTCTGGTTGTGCGAAGTAAGCTTCAGCGTTTTCAGGCTTAACAGAACCGCCGTATTGGATAACAACGTTCTTAGCAACTTCTTCAGATTTCTCAGCAATGTGAGCACGGATTTGAGCGTGGATGCGTTGTGCATCTTCAGCTGTAGCCGCTTTACCAGTACCGATAGCCCAGATTGGTTCGTAAGCGATGATCGCGCCTTCAAGAGCTTCAACGCCTTGAGTGTTGATTACAGCGTCAAGTTGACGTGCACATACTGCAACCGTTTCGCCAGCTTCGTTTTGTGCTTCAGATTCACCGATACAAAGAACAGGAGTTAGACCGTTCTCTTTTAGGAATGCGAATTTCTTAGCAACAAACTCGTCAGATTCAGCGTGGTATTCACGACGCTCAGAGTGACCGATGATGATGTGAGTTGCACCGAACTCTTTAAGCATAGCTGGAGACATGTCGCCAGTGAAAGCACCGCTGTTGTTTAGATCAGTGTTTTGAGCACCTAAGATGATTGCGCTGCCAGCTTCAGTAAGTGTACGCTCAGCAAGGTCAACGAAAAGTGCTGGTGGAGCAACTGCAACGTCTACGCCTGTAACGCCTTCAAGTTCAGCATTAAGACCGTTTAGTAGTTCAACAACCATTTCTTTGCTGCCGTTTAGTTTCCAGTTACCCATAACTACAGGATGACGCATAGGATTCTCTCCAATTCAAATTAATGTAAAAAACTTGCGTAAAAATATAACAGATTTTACGACAGATTTAGTGTCTAAAATCATTTTTATGCATAATTTTAGCGCTTTTATTTCGAAGTGCGAAAGATTATTAACTGAATAGATGAGATTTTCGCTCGTTCTTAAGTGTGATTCATTAGGCACTTTTATATTGAGGAGATTGTAACTTACGCGCTTTCACTGAATGATGGAAAAATAATCATTCATTTAACGCAGTATGAAAAGGAAGTAATAATGCCGCACTTAATCATGGAATATTCAAACTCAGCTGAGGATCGTTTAAATACGCAGGGGTTGTTAGAAGATCTGCATCAGGTGGCGATAGATTCAGAGTTGTTTTCAGTTAATGATGTGAAGTCTCGTGCGATCCGCGTTCATTCTTGGTTGGTGGGTGATAAGGGTAACAGTGCTGATTTTATTCATATAACGGTAGAGTTATTATCGGGAAGAACGCCAGAGCAGAAACGAGAATTAAGTCGCGGATTAATGGATGTATTAGTAGAGCAAGCCAATCACATTGATAGTTTAACCATCAATGTGAGAGATATGGAGCAAGAGAGCTTTCAAAAAGTAGGATAGAAAATAAAACAAACCCTCTTTTAATGCTTTGTATTATTTGATGAGCGATTATTGGCATTCGGAAATTGAATAATGTCTGCCGCTTGATGCTCATCAATGGGTTTATTTAATGAATTAGCAAAACGTACAAACTGCTTACCAAGCTCTCTCCCTAATAATATATTGATGTGATTAGGGTTATTACCTCTTTCAATAATACGCTCAATGTGGCTTTGCTGTGCGAGCAGGGGCCCTTGATGTGCTTCCGGTACACTTTCAATAAACTCCATACTAAGTTGATGTCGTAAGGCTTCTAATTGTTCAGGGGATTTTTCTGCTAATGCTTTGAGTTCATCGAATGAGGGAATGTCGATGTGATGATATGAATGCGGCATTGGCTGACTCCTTG
This sequence comes from Aliivibrio sp. S2TY2, assembly GCF_028765525.1. Classification (NCBI taxonomy): domain Bacteria; kingdom Pseudomonadati; phylum Pseudomonadota; class Gammaproteobacteria; order Vibrionales; family Vibrionaceae; genus Aliivibrio; species Aliivibrio sp. S2TY2. Next base: position 290,240 of record NZ_JARACS010000004.1, read on the forward strand.
TCTTTTGTATCAATAGATTCAGCTTAGTTGGGGTTTTCAGGTTTTGAGAAAGTGTGATGGGAGAGATTGAAGGGGTGTCTCACTTTTGAGAGGGAGGAGCAGGATTCAGATCGCTTCGCTTAAAGGGGTCAGGGGGACTCGCTTTTGATCTTCCTGAATCCTGCAAGGGAGCTTGCGACCGATCTGAAACCTGAACTCTCTAAAACAAAAAAACCGCAGATGCTTTCACACCCGCGGTTTCAAATTTATCAAAGAACGAAGCTCTTAAAGAATAATATCTCTAACTTCTTTGTCTTTACGCTCTAGATAATGAATAGACTTAATGCGACGGATCGTACGACAACGACCACGGATAAGTAGCGTTTCAGTCGTTGCAATATTACCTTGGCGAGTGATGCCTTCTAGTAAATCACCTTTCGTGATACCTGTAGCTGCGAAAACAACATCATCACTACGAGCCATATCGCTCATCTTTAAGATAACGTTCGCTTTAACGCCCATTTCTTCACAGCGTTTTAGTTCTTCTTCACCGTGAATACGGTTTTCTTCAGTATCGCCTTTTACTTCATGACGAGGAAGAAGACGCGCTTGCATGTCACCATCTAACGCACGAATAACCGCAGCAGAAACCACACCTTCAGGTGCGCCACCAATACAGTACATTACGTCAACTTCGCTATCTGGCATACAAGTTAAAATAGAAGCGGCGACATCTCCATCTGGTACTGCAAAGACACGAACACCCATCTTCTGCATGTTTGCGATTACTTCGTCGTGGCGAGGCTTAGCTAGAGTAGTCACCACTAAAGTATCTAATGGTTTACCCAATGCTTTTGCAATGTTTACTAGGTTCTCTTCTAGAGGAAGGGCTAAATCAATGGCGCCTTTTGCTCCTGGGCCAACAACCAGTTTTTCCATGTACATATCAGGGGCTTTTAAGAAACTGCCTTTTTCACCCGCAGCTAATACTGCAAGTGCGTTTGATTGGCCCATCGCAGTCATGCGAGTGCCTTCAATTGGGTCAACAGCGATATCTACAGCATCACCACCTGTACCTACGTTTTCACCGATGTATAGCATAGGCGCATCATCGATCTCACCTTCACCAATAACAATTTCACCACTGATGTCAGTCTTGTTCAGAAGTGTACGCATTACTTCAACGGCAGCACCATCAGCCGCGTTCTTATCACCGCGGCCAAGCCATTTGTAACCCGCTAATGCGGCACCTTCAGTAACTCGAGAAAAAGCCATTGCTAAATCGCGTTTCATAATTGCTCCGAATAAATCGATGAATAAGTAAAAATCGCGAGGATTTTAGCATAACAAAAAGGGAAACGTTTGCTTTTTGAGTAAAGATTCGATTTTTTTAGAATTCATCCGTTTGATTTATAGAAGAGAAGCCGTGCTTTAACTCAAATAATGAATTGAAAAATCTAGTTTTAGTATGAAGTTCGTTTTAATCTTAAGAAAGAACGTCAGATGTTGGTAAAATGTGCCGTTTTTTTGTTCAAATGATGCATTTTCAGCAATAACACTATGGCAGAATTGCATTTGCTGAGTAGAATAGAAAACATGTTTGTAGTGAGTAGTTAATTCGCTGCATATTCAATGACGAATACAGTTAAGGTGGCAGGAATGTCTTTAGAAATATTAGAACAACTAGAAGCTAAAGTTCAAATGGCAGTAGATACAATCGCACTGCTACAAATGGAAGTTGAAGAATTAAAAGAAACGAACGCAACGCTAACTCAAGATCTTGAGCAAGCAAATAACGGTCGTTCTGAAGTTGAGCAAGAAGCTCAGCGTGCACGTGATGAGCAAGCGCAATTTGAAGCTCGTATCCGTGGTCTGTTAGGTAAGATGGACGAAGTAGAGTAATTCTATTTTTTGAGTCGTAACTCTTCCATCTTCTGTGTTGTCGGTGCTCACTTATTATCATAAGCTCCGCGCCTCCGCCTTAAAGATGAAAGATTTACTTATCAAAAATTGAGAATTGGTTAACTAAGGCTTAGTTAGCGAAAGAATTTGAAACCGTAGGTGTGAAAGCATCTGCGGTTTTTTTGTTTTAAGAGCAGGGTTCAGGTTTCAGATCGGTCGCAAGCTCCCTTGCAGGGTTCAGAGGTGATAGTGGTAGTTAAAGCGGTCACAATTATAGTTCCTCCCCTTGATAGATAGATTATTGAGATCGGTGATGTTGATATAAGGGGAGGTTAGGAGGGGTTGTTAGTGATGAGTTTTGGTTTATCTGAATGGCAATAATATGCATAACCAACCCCCTCTAACTCCCCCTTGTATTAACCTATTCGCTTTCAATGGCTTATCGTATAAGGGGGAGAATCATTCTTTATTGCTGTAGCCACAGCGATCACCTCTGAATTCTGCAAGCAGAGCGATCTGAACTCTCGCTTTCTAACCTCTTAAGCAGCTTGTTGCGTCTTAAGCGAAGCGCTCTAAAGGCGAAGCCGTCTGCTCTACGCTTCCTCACCCATCTCTTCTAACGGCTCTTGAGAAATAATAATCCCCGTCGAATCCGCATACAGATGATCTTCAGGTAAGAAAGTCACGCTACCAAAGTTAACCGCGACATCCACTTCACCAATGTTCTGTTTTGCAGCACCAACAGGAATAGAGGCTAGAGCTTGAATACCAATATTAATTTCTTCTAGATAATCCACTTCACGAATACAACCATAGATAACCAAGCCTTCCCAACCATTGTGAGCGGCTTTTGCTGCTAAGTCGGCATCGATCAATGCACGACGTAATGAACCGCCACCGTCGACTAATAGCACTCGGCCTTCGCCTTTTTCATCGAGAACGCGGCTAATTAAGCCATTATCTTCAAAACATTTGATGGTCGTAATTTGGCCAGAGAAAGAGGTTTTTGCACCAAAGTGACTAAACATAGGTTCAACAACATCTACAAGGTCTAAATAAATGTCGCAAAGGGCTGAAGTATTATATTCCATGATGATGTCTACCTTTTGGTTGGTGTTAATAGCTTTTAGTAATGACTTAATATACGTGCTTAATAAGTCATTACTATGATGGGTAACAAGTTATGCGAACTTTATGACACTAGACCTCATTCAATATATTGAAGTTCACGTTATATTGATAAATATAGGCCAATAGAGAAGAAGATATTAGTGAATAACGCACATTGCACCACGGTTCCCATCATTGGTCGGATGGCTTCGCCATTAGGCGCACGCAGTACAGAAATTACATGATAAAGCGCGAATGGGCCTGCTAATAAAAATAACCAACCTACCAGTGAGTGAATTTGGGTGGCACTAAAAATGGCTAGGCAGAGAAAAGCTAACGCCATTAATACCGCGTGATATTTACGCCCCCAGTCACCGCCCATACGAACCACTAATGTCATTTTTCCACACGCTTCGTCGTTCTCAATGTCACGCAGGTTATTGATGTTTAATACAGCGACCGCTAATAAACCACAAGCGATAGCAGGTAAGAAAAGTGCTGAAGAGAGATGACCAGTGTGCAGATAATAAGTACCAGCGACACCCAATAAACCAAAGAAAATGAATACTGAAATATCACCCAAACCACGATAGCCATAAGGTTTATCACCCATGGTGTAGGCAATAGCGGCGCCTATCGCAAGCAAACCAAGAGCAATAAAGCCAATGATATCCATGGTTTGATGTAGCGACGAAAAGACTAAAACTAGGCCACTAATAATAGTCAGTACAATATTAATACCGATGGCTTTTTTCATCGTCTCTTGAGTAACAAGACCTGACTGCATGGCGCGTTGTGGACCAAGACGATCATCATTATCGGTGCCTTTTACGGCATCACCGTAATCATTAGCAAGGTTAGATAAGATTTGTAATAAGGTTGCAGTCACAAATGCCATGAGAGTGATGGTAGCTGAGGCGTGGTTGTTCCAATACGCTAATGCAGAGCCTGTCATAATAGAAGCAAGCGCAAGCGGTAAGGTTTTTGGACGAGCAGCACTGAGCCAAATAGCAAAAGGAGAAGTTTTCATAGCATCGCAAAAATAGTGAATAGAGCCTCTATTATTCACTATTTTTGGAAGAACCCCAAATTTGAAGAGAAAAAGGGAATATCAGTGAAATAAGTTAGCCGATTTTCCCTGTATCAATGAGTTGCTGTAATAGAGGACGAATGATTAATTCCATCGCAAAACTCATCTTTCCGCCAGGAACCACAAGCGTGTTATGACGAGACATGAAAGAGCCATCAATCATGGCAAGTAGATAAGGAAAGTCTACATTGCGGATGCCTCGAAAACGGATCACCACAAAGCTTTCATCTAAACTTGGAATGCCTTTGGCATTGAGTGGATTTGAAGTATCAACCGTAGGAACGCGCTGAAAGTTAATATGCGTACGAGAAAACTGTGGCGTGATGTAGTTGAGGTAATCGTCCATTGAGCGAACAATTGAATCCATTACTGCTTCTCGTGAATGCCCACGATCACGCGTATCTCGAACGAATTTTTGAATCCATTCCAAGTTTACAATCGGCACCATACCTATCAGTAAATCGACGTGCTGCGATACATCAATATCGCCATCCATGACACCACCATGCAGCCCTTCATAAAAAAGAACATCGGTATTATCTGGAAGATCTTGCCATGGAGTAAAAGTGCCCGGCATTTGATTAAAAGGAACGGCTTCATCAAAGGTGTGAAGATAGCGGCGATATTGTCCTGTGCCATCTAAACCATATTGACGGAAGAATTGTTCTAGAGCCGGAAAGTCATTCGCTTGAGGCCCAAAGTAGCTGATATGCTTACCTTGTTCTTTGGCTTTACGGATCTCAACATCCATTTCAGGACGCGTAAATCGATGAAAGCTATCCCCTTCAAGCCATGATGCTTTGATATTCATCATGTTGAACATTTTACGAAAGGCTTCAGAAGTCGTTGTAGTGCCTGCTCCGGATGAACCGGTAACGGCGATAATTGGATGTTTTGCGGACATGACAAACCCTGTCTGTGATTCTTGGCATCAAAGCCTAATAGCCAAGATGTTATAACAGGGTTGCATTAAATGATACGTTATCGTTTGAAATTTGTGATTAATTGAAAATGATTATTCAAATTCATGATTGGTGAGATTAGGATTAAAACGGGCTTTGGTTTGAATATCAACCGTTTCATGTAATTCTGAAAAAACCACCATCGCTTCACCATTTTTTAGCAATACTTTTATTTGGTCTACTTTTTCTTGATGGCTTATCTCAATTTCACCGTAATCCGTTCCTTCGCGAAGTACAAATTCGGAGATCAAATTTTCTAGTGTGTCTGGTGCAATGTCTTGCCAAGGAATGATCATACTGCTTATCTCATCCGTTTAATGAATAGCCATGAGTGGCGTTAAAATTATAGAACGTGTTGGAACCACTGATTTACCGTCGTCTCTAACCAGAAGTTTGGTTTGGTTAATGAACCATTAATAAAACCAACGTGGCCACCATGCTCTGTCAGTTGATAGTGTACACAGTTAGGCAAGGGATGAGTAGGGATCACGGCTTCTGTCATGAATGGGTCGTCTTTAGAGTGAATGATCCGAGTTGGGATATCGATGCTTTCTAAAAATTGTAAACCGCTGCATTGTTGATAATAGTCTTGCGCATTTTCATAACCGTGCATTGGGGCTGTGAGTAAATTATCAAATTGCAGTAAATCAGGAATGGCAGCGATCATCTCTTTATTTAAGCCAACAATCGCCTTTCGGCTGTCATTGATTTTTTTTATGCTATTGGTTTTCAATGAGCGTAATAAGTAGCTCTGATAAATTCGTGAGAACCCTTGCTGAATACGCTCCGAGCAAGCACTTAAATCAAGAGGGGCAGAGATAACCGTCGCGGCATTGAGTAAGGTGTTAGTGCGATATTTGGCGAGATAATTAACCAACATATTACCACCAAGAGAGATCCCTGTTGCGACTTTGGTTCGTTCAGGGAAGCGGGTATCAAGCATTTGGATAAAGAAGCGTGCGTCTTCGGTTTCACCAGAATGATAGGCTCTGGCTAAACGGTTTGGTACATCACTGCATCCTCGAAAGTGCATCATGACACCAAGCCAGCCTTGTTGTTTAGCGGCCGCGAGTAACCCATTTGCATACGGGCTTTCGAAACTGCCTTCTAACCCATGAAACAAGATGAAGAGTGGTTTATTCCCTGCTTTATTTGGGTTTTCACTCCATGCAAGATCAACAAAATCCCCATCAGGTAATTCAAGACGCTGCCAATAGGCATTAAACAGTGGGTTTCTGCGTATCAATCGTGGCAGAAGCGTTTGAATATGAGCGTTGGATAAGCCCTTTGCTGGTGTGAAAATGTCAAGCATCTTTAGCTACCTAGTCGTGATGTGAGTTCTAGCGAAAGAAGCAGGGAGCTTGCGTTTAATCTTGAGCAGTAATCGCTTAATAAGCTCGGTGACTTCTCTGTTGTTTTTACTTGTAATGGAATACGTAGTAACGCGGTGATGAGATCGTTTTGTTGTTGTTTTTCTATTTGAAGTTCAAACCGTAATGCGTCTTGATAGAGGGTTGGATCTTGAGCTTTTTTGATTTTTTTTCTTAACTGCCGATAGGTTTGAAGTAGTTCGTCACTTTGGCTAAGTGACACTTCAAGACACGAAAAGTGAGAGGGTGAAAAGTAGATATTAAATGAATCGAGCCAAGTAAGCAGCAAAGCAAGATTAACGTTACCATGATGCTTATCTTGCAGTTCTAATGCGGCTTGTTGTACGCCCTGTTTCTTGTAGTGAGAGAGCGAGAAAGACCAAAAGGCTTCACTGGTCAGTAAGGCCTTTTGTGATGTACTGATAGACGTATTACAGCTGAGCGGCATTCTCTTTTTCTTCAATTTGCTCTTGAAGATCCATCCATTCCATCTCGACTTCTTCAAGCTCTGATTTCGCAGAGGCTTGAATGGCTAGTACTTCGGTTAAGCGTTTTTTGTTTTCAGCTTCATATAAAGATACATCACCTAACTCTGCTTCGGCTTGGCTTAATGCTTCGTTCAATGTGTCCATTTTCTTTTCAAGCTTAGTGACTTCTTTACGCAATGGTGCAATTTGTTTTCTGAACTCCGCTTCTTTACGTTTCTGCTCTTTTTTATCAGCGGCGCTTAAGCTGGTTGAAGTGCTTGGGCTGTCCTGTTTATCTTGTTGAAGTTGTTCTTTACGCTCGTTTTTGTTTTGCTCTGTTAGCCACTTGTAGTAATCGGTTAAGTCACCATCAAAAGGGACGACTTGGCGATCATGAACTAAATACAGATCATCTGTGGTTGCACGAAGTAAGTATCTGTCGTGGCTGACGATAACCATTGCACCTTCAAAGGTTTGCAGTGCCATGGTTAGCGCTTGGCGCATATCCAAATCAAGGTGGTTGGTCGGTTCATCGAGTAGTAACATGTTTGGTTTTTGCCATACCACCAGTGCTAATACTAAACGTGCTTTCTCACCACCAGAGAACGGCCCAATCTTCTCTAATGCTTTTTCACCTTGGAAACCAAAGCTGCCTAAGTAATCACGCAGTTGTTGCTCGGTGTGATTTGGGGCAATTTGCATTAGGTGTTGCAGCGGGGTTTCTTCTACGTGCAGTGTTTCTAATTGATGCTGTGCAAAGTAACCAATTTTTACGCCTTGAGAGTAGTTGAATACGCCACTTTGTGGGGCTAACTCACCAGACAGTAATTTGATCAGTGTTGATTTACCAGCACCATTTCGCCCTAAGAGGCCAATACGACTTCCCGGAACTAGGTTTAAACGAATTTGCTCTAGAATGGTGTTGTTTTCATAGCCAGCACTCACTTCATCCATCATTAGAATTGGGTTTGGTAGTGCATCGGGTTCTCTAAAGTTAAAGCTGAATGGGTTGTCTAACTGTGCTGGTAGCACTTTTTCCATTTTCTCTAACGCTTTAATACGGCTTTGTGCTTGGCGCGCTTTTGACGCTTTATAGCGGAAGCGGTCAATGTATGACTGCATATGCGACATGTTCTTTTGTTGCTTTTGGTATTTAGCTTGTTGCAGTACCAGTTTCTCAGCACGTTGCACTTCAAATGACGAGTAGTTACCTGTGTATTCATTTAATTGTTGGTTCTCAACATGAATAATACGGTTGATAACAGGATCAAGAAAATCACGGTCATGAGAAATCAACATTAAGGTGCCAGGGTAGTTTTGTAGCCAACGCTCTAGCCACATTACGGCATCTAAATCTAAGTGGTTGGTCGGTTCATCGAGTAGCAATAGATCTGAACGACAAATTAGGGCTTGCGCTAAGTTTAAACGCATACGCCAACCACCAGAGAATTGAGTTAGATTCCATTCCATCTGTTGCTGTGAAAAGCCTAAACCGTTTAACAACTCTGCCGCACGAGAATTAATGGTATAGCCGCCAACGGTTTCTATTTTTCCGTGCAGCTCAGCCACTAGGGTGCCGTTGTCTGCTTCTTCGGCTTTTGCCAGTTGTGTTTCTAAACCACGAAACTCACGATCACCATCGATAACGTAATCAATCGCTTTGCGCTCTAAAGCTGGTGTTTCTTGAGCTACCCACGCCATTTCCCAGTTATGAGGAACACGGTTTGAACCGGCATCGACACTTAACTCGCCCTTGATGAGAGCAAAAAGAGTGGATTTACCACAGCCATTTTTTCCAACTAAACCGACTTTGTCACCTGGGTGAATGGTGGCAGAGGCTTGTTCTAATAAGGGCTTTCCGCCACGAAGTAATTGAATGTCTGAAAACGTAATCATGCTGTGGTGTGCTTCTCTTTGTTGGAAAAATAGTGAATACGAGGAGCATAGTAGGCGTAAGCGTGAAGATTGTCGATATAGAAATAGTCTGTATGATGGAGTAAAAGCCCCATTTAAAATAATAAGAAGAGACGTCTAAAAAGGAATTTATGACTCAGTTACCTAGAATATTAGTGATCCTCGCTCATCCTGATCCAGAACACTCGGTTGCCAATAAGGCGATCCTATCCGCTTATCATGATTTATCCCATGTCACCGTGCATGATCTCTATGCGCATTACCCTGAATTCTTTATTGATGTTATCTATGAGCATGAGCTTCTTGCCCAACATGACATTATCGTATTTCAACACCCACTGTATCTTTACTCATGTCCTGCTTTACTTAAGGAGTGGATGGATTGCGTATTAGGGAAAGGGTTTGCTTATGGTAATGGCAGTGCTTTAAAAGGAAAACAGTGGCGCAGTGTGATTACCGCAGGAGGCATTGAAGAGGCGTTCTCTGAGACGGGTTATAATCAACATACGATGGATGAGATTTTAATTCCTTTTAAGATCACTGCTGCTTTATGTCAGATGGAGTGGTTGACGCCGTCTGTTCAATATTGGGCTCGAAAAATCACAATTGAAAAGCGTCAGCAGTTTATTGATGACTATCGAGCGTGGTTATTGAACCCCAAAGGAGGCATTTAATGGCAGGAGAGTGGTTACATACGAGTTCGATTTTCTTAGCTGCTGCCGTGGTTACAGTACCTTTAGCGCAGCGATTTGGTTTGGGTGCCGTGTTGGGGTACCTGTTAGCCGGTATTGCCATTGGCCCGTGGGGATTACAGTTAATTTCTGATGTGGATGCGATTTTGCACTTTTCAGAATTTGGGGTGGTGTTGCTGCTCTTTTTGATTGGTTTAGAGTTAAACCCAAATAAATTATGGAAGATGCGAAAACCCATTATTGGTTTGGGTGGTAGCCAAGTGGTGGTGACCTCTTGTGTTATTACCGCCGCGATGATGTTTTACGGTCTGGCTTGGCAGGTGAGTGTAGTGATAGGCATGGGCTTAGCCTTGTCCTCTACCGCGATAGCTTTGCGAGTGATTGAAGAGAGAAAATTATCGGCATCAGAAAGTGGTCAATCGGGCTTTGCCGTATTGTTATTCCAAGATATTGCAGTGATCCCAATGCTTGCTGTGTTGCCTGTGTTAGCAGGAGGAGCGAGCGGTAACTGGATGGATGGCTTGTGGATACTGGCTGGCGTTATCGGTATTTTTACGTTAGGTCATTTTTTATTAAGGCCACTGTTTAGCTATGTTGTAAAAAGTGGTGCGAGGGAGTTATTTACCGTAGCTGCCTTGTTATTGGTCATTGGTGTTTCTGCTGCAATGAAGCAACTTGGTTTATCAATGGCGCTTGGGGCTTTTCTTGCTGGGGTACTATTGGCGGAAAGTGAGTTTCGTCATGAGTTAGAAGTGGCGATTGAACCCTTTAAAGGTTTATTACTTGGGTTGTTCTTTATTGCGGTTGGGATGTCGGTTAACTTAGGCTTATTACTGCAATACCCATTTGAGATATTGGCTGCTGTGATGATATTGGTGTCATCAAAAGGGTTTCTACTTTATGGCCTAGCTCGATTATTTGGTACGCAAGCGAAAGCGCGCAGTCAGATGGCGATGATTTTAAGTCAAGGTGGTGAGTTTGCGTTTGTGCTATTTACGGCTGCGCAAATGGAAGGGCTATTAAGTAGAGAATTGACGGCATTTCTATTAGTTGTAGTGAGCTTGTCGATGATGACGACGCCATTATTACTCATCGCTCAAGATAAATGGTTTACGAGAACACTGAATAGCGAAGACGAAATGCCGCAATCGGATTTTACTCATGCGACTCAGCCAAAAGTGATTATTGCGGGCTTTGGTCGATTTGGTCAGATTGTTGGACGTTTACTGTTTGCGAATAAAATTAAATTGACCATTTTAGAGAGTGACCCAAGCCAAATACGACTATTAAGAAAGTTTGGCTATAAGGTGTATTACGGCGATGCGACGCAAGTAGAGTTATTACGAGCAGCGGGTGCCGAAAAAGCCGAAGCGATTGTGGTTTGTAAGACGGATCCGCAAAAAGTAATGGAAATTGTGGCGTTGTGTAAACAGCATTTCCCTCATTTGAAAATCTTAGCGCGAGCGCGAAGTCGAGTTGAAGCGTATGAGTTGTTAAATCAAGGGGTGGATCACTTTTCACGAGAAACTTTTTATGGAGCCCTTGATTTAGGCCGACAAACCCTCACATCTTTGGGTATGCACCCTTATCAAGCAAAGCGCGCCGAATCTCATTTTAAAAAGTTAGATGTTGCTATGCTAAAAGAATTGTTACCATTGCACTCAGACGACAAGGTGCTGGCTTCTAAAGCGAAAGCGGCTCGAATAGAGTTGGAAGAGATTTTTGGTTTAGAGATGGAAAGCGAACGATCAAATCAGAACGATTGGGATTAATACCAACGTTGACTAAGATTGGTCCCATTAGCACAAGGATAATAACCGTGAAAAAACGATTTATTGCAGGTGCGGTTTGCCCATCATGCAGTACGACTGATACGCTACGTTGGTGGCAAGAAAGTAATATTGAACATGTTGAATGCGTGGAGTGCGGCCATGTGGATCGCAAAGCCCCAAAGTCGATAGAACAAACCAAACACGCGCAAGATGAAGTTATTGGTGTTTTTAAACCTGAATAACGGTATCTTAGCGGAAAATGAATACCATCCATTAATGCCAAGTGCATCCGGAGTTAAAATGAAAATTGAAAAGAACGTTGTAGTTAGCCTTGCTTACCAAGTTAAAACGGAAGAAGGTGTTGTTGTTGATCAATCAACGGTTGAAGCACCACTAGATTACCTACATGGTCACAACAACCTAATCGTTGGTCTTGAAAAAGCGCTTGAAGGTAAAGTTGAAGGCGACAAATTCAGCATCACTGTAACTCCTGAAGATGCATACGGCGAGCACATGGATGAGATGGTTCAACGTGTTCCTGCTAACGTTTTCCAAGGTGTTGATCAAATCGAAGTTGGCATGCGTTTCCTTGCTGATACAGACCAAGGTCCTATCCCTGTAGAAGTAACTGAAGTTGATGGCGACGAAGTTGTTGTTGATGGTAACCACATGCTTGCTGGCCAAACGCTAGATTTTGATGTTGAAGTAGTAGCACTACGTGCAGCAACTGAAGAAGAAGCGGCACACGGTCACATCCACCAAGAAGGCGGCTGTGGTGGTCACGATCATGATCATGATCACGAAGGTGGTTGTTGTGGTGGCGAAGGCCATTCTCACGATCATGAGCACGAAGAAGAGCACGTATGTTGTGGTAAAGGCAACTGCGCTAAGTAATCTTAAGAGCAGGGTTCAGATCGCTGCGCTTAAAGGGTTCAGGGGCGTATGTGGTGAGGTTTCAGTTATTAACTAGAAACTCTACGCTGCGCTAACTAGAGTCTATAAAGGCAAATGCAGAGCTGGATGTTGTGCTTAGAATTAGAAAGACCATAGGTGTTGAGCCTGTGGTCTTTTTTTTAAGTAGAGTTCAGATCGCTGCGCTAGCAGAATTCAGAGGTGATTGTTGTAATTACAACGATCACCTCTGAACTCTGCAAGGGAGCTTGCGACCGATCTGAATTCTGAAATCTATTTCTAGTAATGCGGTGGTGGTGTCTCTTCTGACGCATCCGCCATATTCGATGAATCCATCGTCTTCATCTTACCGACCATGAACTTCATTTGAACTTGCATATTCGTGATCAGTAATTGTTGTTGTGATAAGGCATCGTTTAACTCATCAATGGTTTGTTCTTGGAATGCCATTTTGTATTCTAAATCACTGATCTTATCTTCTAATTCTTTAATATCTGTCGTCATTATTCTATCAACCAAGCTTGAGCTATTCCGGCTGAAGTAGCGGAAACGACTCGTTGTTTTTTATCAATGGCGACATCATACACTACCGCTGTTGGTGGGCGTGCATCTTTTAATGGTTCAGAGCGCCATTGTTCTTTCTTCTTACCTGATAACGTGTCCCATAACATGACACTACCAGAGGGAGAGCCTGTCATTAAATAATGGCCATCGTCACTAAAACGAGCACTAGAGAAGACTTGTTGACGAGCAAAGGTACGTAGCTTAGATATTTTCTCACCCGTTTTTAAATGCCAGATAAAGGCTTCATTTCCACCATCTGCGGTTAAGGCGTATTTGCCATCTCGCTGTAGTGCGAGGCGATTTACGCGTTTCTCATGCTCAAAGGCATGTAATATCTGACCTGTTTGCGTATCCCAAAAATAAGCAAAATGGTCATTACCACCTGATAAAGCAAATTTCCCATTGGCTGAGAGAGCAACAGAATTGACCTTTTCTCTATGAGCTAGGAACTCCAAACGGCGGCCAGTAGCTAAATCGATATAGATCGCCTTGCCATTGGATAAGCCAAGCAATACTTGTTGGCCATTACTCGCAATATCAATATCTCGAATAATGCCGTCTGAGATAGACCATAACCCTTCAGAAATGCCCATACCTAAATCCCAAACAGCAAAATTGGTTTGTGTTGCGGTAACCGCAAAGCGAGAATTATCGGAAATGGTAATATGAGAAACCGTCGAATCATGCTGATCTTGAGCACCAAAATAGGTAAGCTCTTTATTATCAACTAAGTCCCAAAAGTGTAATCCGCTTTTCGTGTCACTGTCAGTATTAATGGCATTAGAGCCTTTTTTTACGAAGAACAGCCCGAAACGAGCGTCGCGACTTAACGCGAAACTTGTCGTACCTTGGGTGGCAACTTCCCAGCGCTGTTGGTCTGAATTGCTAAAGAAACAGCCTGATAATGTCAGCGTAATGACAAAAATTGCTATGTATTGAGATATAGCGCGCATCAAATTGAACTACTCGTTTGTAATGTGTCTATAACTACTAGTATATTGTGCTGAAGTATATTTCTCACCTTTATCTAAAGAATTGAATAAGAAATTGAGGCAAGACCTCAAATAATCGGAGTTTTGAAATGAAATCTATCTTTAAAGTATCGTTACTTGCTGCAACTGTTGCCTTTGTTGTTGGTTGTCAGAAAGAAGAAGCACCAAAAGCAGAAGCAACTACCTTACCTGCAAAAATTGAAGCGTCAGCAGAAGGTGTAACTGCATCAACGTTCGCATCTGATGATGAAAAAGCAGGTTATGCAATCGGTGCATCACTGGCTAAATACCTAAACTCGAACTTAGAAAAGCAAACAGAACTTGGCTTAGACCTTAAGAAAGCAGATGTACTTGCTGGTGTTACTGATGTGTTTAATGGCAAAGAACGCCTAACAGACGAAGAAATTCAGGTAGCTCTTCAAAATCTAGATCAGCGTGTTGCTGAGATTGCACAGCAAAAAATGGCGGCTGAGTCTGAAGCAAATATCAAAGCGGGTACTGAATACCAAGAGAAATTTGCAAAAGAAGATGGTGTAATGAAGACGGATTCAGGTCTTCTATATCAAGTAATTACACCAGCTGAAGGTCCTAAACCTAAAGATACTGATACGGTAGTTGTTCATTACTCAGGTACACTAATCGACGGCACTAAGTTTGATAGCTCTTACGATCGTAACCAACCAGCGACATTCCCACTGAATGCAGTAATTCCTGGTTGGACTGAAGGTGTTCAGCTTATGAATGTTGGTTCTAAGTACAAGTTTGTGATTCCTGCTGAATTAGGTTACGGCGCACAAGGTAATCAAGCTATCCCTGCAAACTCTACATTGGTATTTGATGTAGAGTTGCTTGAGATTAAAGATGCTGCAAAACCAGCAAAATAATTATCTCTAGAATTAAATAATCTAAACTTTGTTTTAGATCACTGAATTAGCCCCGGCACTTGCTGGGGTTTTTTATTTTCATGCAAATATTCTGATAAACTTGATGTAATTATTTTAAGTCGTAAGTCTTAGCAAGTAATGTTAAGCCGACAATTTTACGTTGGTAGATTATGAATATTGAAAATATCGCAGAAGAGAGTCTATCTGAGGTGGTGTCATTTACTGAATTTGATCATCATATTCTGCGCTCTTACGAAGCCGTTGTTGATGGCATTGCGAGTTTAATTGGTAGTTATTGCGAAATCGTTTTGCATTCACTTGAAGACATCAATAAATCTGCGATTCGAATTGCTAACGGAGAAAATACAGGCCGTAAAGTGGGTTCACCTATCACTGATTTAGCGCTACAAATGCTTAAAGATATTGAGCGTTCTAAGCGTAATTTTTCTCGCTCTTACTTCACTCGTGCTAAGGGTGGTGTATTGATGAAGTCGATTACGGTTGCTATCCGTAATGGCGATGATCGAATTATTGGCTTGCTTTGTATCAATATCAACCTTGATGCACCTTTCTCTCAAGTACTGCATTCATTCATGCCGAGTGAAGAAGCGAATGAAGCCGCTTCAAGCGTAAACTTTGCCAGTGATGTTGATGAGTTAGTCGATCAAACCGTAAAACGTACCATTGATGAAATTAATGCCGATAAAGAAGTCGGTAATAACGCGAAGAATAAACAGATTGTTATGGATTTATATGACAAAGGTATTTTTGATATTAAAGATGCGATTAACCGCGTTGCTGATCAACTAAATATATCTAAACATACGGTCTATCTTTATATTCGCCAAAGAAAAACAGAGGATGGCGAAAAGTGAGTTTGCGTTATGGATTAGTTGTTAATGGTTCAGCTTATGGAACTCAAGCTTCTAGACAGGCCTTTCAGTTTGCACAAGCCTTGATCGAGCAAGGTGAGATTTTAGAAAAAGTCTTTTTTTACCAAGATGGTGTGCTTAATGCTTCCTCTTTGATTTTACCGGCTAATGATGAATTCGATATTACTAAGGCGTGGCAAGCTCTGGCTAAAGCACATAATGTCGAGTTAGAAACGTGTGTTGCAGCAGCATTGCGTCGTGGTGTCATTGGTTACGAAGAAGCGGAACAAAATAAAGTCGAGCAGCATAATTTGGCTTCTGGGTTTAAACAGGCTGGATTAGGTGGATTAGCAACAGCGTTATTAACGTTTGATCGCGTTATTCAATTTTAATTCTTCACGTTCAACAGAGTAGGTTAGTAATGAATCGAATTGGATTTGTATTCCAAAGTTCACCGCACTCCACGACAAAAGGCAGAGAGGGGTTAGATGCCATTCTTGCTGCGTCAGCATACAGTGAAGACATTCATATTTTCTTTAT
Organism: Aliivibrio sp. S2TY2; assembly: GCF_028765525.1. Classification (NCBI taxonomy): domain Bacteria; kingdom Pseudomonadati; phylum Pseudomonadota; class Gammaproteobacteria; order Vibrionales; family Vibrionaceae; genus Aliivibrio; species Aliivibrio sp. S2TY2. Next base: position 306,262 of record NZ_JARACS010000004.1, read on the forward strand.
TGGCGATGGTGTATTGCAACTGCTTGAAAATCAGCAACCAGAACAAATATTATCTCGTGATTATATCTCTGGATTTAAAATGTTAGCGCTGTACGATCTAGAAGAAATCTTTGTGTGCCAAACTGCGTTATCAAATCGTGGATTACAGGCAAATAATCTAAACATTGATGTTGATGTTATTCCCAATCAACAGATTAATGAGAAGTTAGCGCAATGCGCTCAAGTAATGGTGTTTTAAATTATGCTGCATATCTTAACTAATACAGATAATTTACAAGCACTTTATCGTAAAGAATTACCGGTAAATGTAGAGCAGGATGTATTTTTATTAACACAAGACTGCGTTTATGCAGGCATGTTGGATCATAAAGATCATTTAATGATCCTGTCTCTTAAGCAATGCTATTTTTTACAAGAAGATATGGAGGCAAGAGGTTTGAAAAGCTTAATTAGTGATAATATTCAACTGGTTAGCTATTCTTCTTTTGTCTCTCTTACCCAAGAATATTCCCCTGTGGTGACTTGGTAATCCGGGGCTATGAGCAAGAAAGCAAAATTATTTTTAAATTGTTTATTAATAGTGCTGTATATTTCTTGACACATATCACGTTCAGCCTTAGAATTTCGCGTCCCTATTTCCATAGGGATATAGATTTTTCAAAAGTTTTCGAACCTCTAATCAGGAGCTATTTTAATGGCAACTATTAACCAGTTGGTACGCAAGCCACGTGCAAAGCAAGTTGTTAAAAGCAACGTGCCTGCGCTAGAAGCGTGTCCACAAAAACGTGGTGTATGTACTCGCGTATATACTACTACTCCAAAAAAACCGAACTCAGCTTTACGTAAAGTATGTCGTGTTCGTCTAACTAACGGCTTTGAAGTTACTTCATACATCGGCGGTGAAGGTCACAACCTTCAAGAGCACTCAGTTGTTCTTATCCGTGGTGGTCGTGTTAAAGATTTACCAGGTGTGCGTTACCACACTGTTCGTGGTGCACTTGACTGTGCAGGCGTAAACGACCGTAAGAAAGGTCGTTCTAAGTACGGTGTGAAACGTCCTAAGTCTTAATGGAATCCGTTAAGTAAGGCCAAACACTAAATATTTGTAATTTGAAGAAACTGAAAAGTTTTGGATAACCTGAAGACAACAACGGAGAAATTCCATGCCACGTCGTCGCGTAATAGGCCAACGTAAGATCCTTCCAGATCCTAAGTTCAAATCTGAGCTGTTGGCAAAATTTGTAAACATCGTAATGGTTGACGGTAAGAAATCAACTGCTGAAAAAATCGTTTACGGTGCACTAGAATTAATGGCTGAGAAATCTGGTAAAGATCACTTAGCTGTATTCGAAGAAGCTCTTGAAAATGTTCGTCCATCGGTGGAAGTTAAATCTCGCCGTGTGGGTGGTTCAACTTACCAAGTTCCTGTAGAAGTACGTCCGGTTCGCCGTAACGCACTTGCTATGCGTTGGATGGTTGATGCTGCGCGTAAGCGTGGTGAAAAATCTATGGCTCAACGTCTTGCTAACGAAATGTTAGACGCGTCTGAGAACAAAGGTACTGCGGTTAAGAAACGTGAAGACGTTCACCGTATGGCTGATGCTAACAAAGCATTCGCTCATTACCGCTGGTAATACCGAAGGTGCAGCAGTCCTTGCTGCACCTTACTTCTTTATTTCCCATTTAGTAATACACTTAGCCATTATCGCTATTTCAATGCATATGCGTTGGGAAATAGCAATAATCCCTAAGATAAGAGGATACAACCGTGGCTCGAAATACACCTATTGAGCGCTACCGTAATATCGGTATCTGTGCTCACGTAGATGCAGGTAAAACTACAACTACTGAGCGTATTCTGTTCTATACTGGCCTTTCTCATAAAATCGGCGAAGTTCACGATGGTGCTGCTACCATGGATTGGATGGAGCAAGAGCAAGAGCGTGGTATCACAATTACCTCTGCAGCAACTACGACTTTCTGGCGTGGTATGGATGCACAATTCCAAGATCACCGTATTAACATCATCGATACTCCTGGACACGTTGACTTCACTATCGAAGTAGAGCGTTCTTTGCGTGTGCTTGATGGCGCTGTTGTTGTGTTCTGTGGCTCATCAGGTGTTGAACCTCAATCTGAAACTGTATGGCGTCAAGCGAACAAATACGGCGTTCCTCGTATCGTGTTTGTTAACAAGATGGACCGTGCAGGTGCGGATTTCTTACGTGTTGTAGACCAAATTAAAAACCGTCTTGGTGCAAATCCTGTTCCTATCCAATTAAATATTGGTGCAGAAGATGATTTCAGAGGTGTTATTGACCTTATCAAGATGAAGACCATTAACTGGAATGAAGCAGATCAAGGCATGACCTTCTCTTATGAAGAGATCCCAGCCGATATGCTTGAGCTTGCAGATGAATGGCGTCAAAATCTAGTTGAAGCAGCGGCTGAAGCCTCAGAAGAGCTGATGGACAAATACCTTGAAGGTGAAGAGCTGTCAGAACAAGAGATCAAAGAGGCACTACGTACTCGTACATTAAATAACGAGATCGTATTGGCAACGTGTGGTTCTGCATTTAAAAACAAAGGTGTTCAAGCGGTACTAGATGCTGTGATTGAATACTTACCTGCACCGATTGATGTTCCTGCAATCAAAGGTGTGGATGAGGATGATAATGAAGTTGAGCGTCACGCTGACGACAATGAACCATTCTCAGCGTTAGCATTTAAAATTGCGACAGACCCATTTGTTGGCTCACTAACCTTTATGCGTGTTTATTCTGGTGTTGTTAGTACTGGTGACGGTGTTTATAACTCAGTAAAACAAAAGCGTGAACGTTTTGGCCGTATCGTTCAGCTTCATGCTAATAAGCGTGAAGAAGTGAAAGAAATACGTGCGGGCGATATTGCAGCAGCGATTGGCTTAAAAGACGTAACAACAGGTGACACTCTGTGTGATCAAAATGCAAAAGTGATTCTTGAGCGTATGGAATTCCCAGAACCGGTAATTCAAATTGCAGTAGAACCAAGAACACTTGCAGATCAAGAAAAAATGGGCATCGCACTAGGTAAACTAGCGGCAGAGGATCCATCTTTTAAAGTAGAAACTGATGTCGAATCAGGTCAAACACTGATTTCTGGCATGGGTGAGCTACACTTAGATATTATCGTTGACCGTATGAAGCGTGAATTCAGTGTTGAATGTAACGTTGGTAAGCCTCAAGTGGCATACCGTGAAACTATCCGTGGTAGCGCGGAAGTGGAAGGTAAATTCGTACGTCAATCTGGTGGTCGCGGTCAATACGGTCACGTATGGCTGAAAATCGAACCATCAGAACCAGATGCTGGTTTCGTTTTTGTAGACGAAATTGTAGGTGGTGCCGTTCCTCGTGAATACATCAGCTCAGTAGCGAAAGGTATCGAAGAGCAAATGAATAACGGCGTGTTAGCAGGTTATCCTGTACTCGACGTTAAAGCGACGCTGTTTGATGGCTCATACCACGATGTTGACTCCAATGAAATGGCGTTCAAGATCGCGGGTTCAATGGCATTCAAGAAAGGTGCGCTTGAAGCACAACCTGTTATTCTTGAACCAATGATGAAAGTTGAAGTAACCACTCCAGAAGACTGGATGGGTGATGTTGTTGGTGACTTAAACCGTCGCCGCGGCATGATTGAAGGTATGGACGACGGCGTTGCTGGATTAAAAATAATCCGCGCTCAAGTTCCACTTTCTGAAATGTTCGGTTATGCAACATCTTTGCGTTCTGCGACTCAAGGTCGAGCGTCTTACTCTATGGAATTCGCCGAATATGGTGAAGTTTCTAAGAATGTTGCCGATAGAATCATCGCTGAACGCGGATAAAATACTCAATACCCTTGCGTCAAGAGCAATTGACGCATAAAATAGCAAATTCTGGCGCGCCTTATCACTGTTCGGTAGGGCGAATCATAACTAGGAAGGAACACGATCG